>NZ_BOOU01000058.1 GCF_016863395.1 Sphaerisporangium rufum
GAAAACTCCTTGGGCTGTCGTGGAACGCATCTTTCGCCCCAGACGTCAGAAAAGGGATAACCAGGAACATACAGAGTCGATCTTCCGGTTGGTAACCCGAATCGGGCAGGTTTCCGCGCCCCGTCGACCCGTGACCATTCCGTGATGTTTGCCGGGCGCCGGTCGTTGATCGCGACGGTCGCAGGTCTTCGCAGATCACCGCGCCGCCTCGATCATTGGGACGCGTGTGACGAAGGTGAACATACTGGGCAAAAAGATCTTGATATGTGATGCAGATCACATTGGTCAGATGGAGCCGATTCGGGGTCGGCCGCGTCTAATCTCGCTCGATGATCGTCAAGGGGGCGGACGATCCACAGCGGGACGCCCGGGCGGACGCATGAAAAAGGGCCGGGGGATGCCCGGCCCGATGACGGTGTCGCGCGCTCAGTCGGTCTTCTGCTGGGTGGCGAACGCGTAGACCCTGTAGGTCGCGGTGTTGAAGTAAGGCGAGGAGATGCCGTCGTAGCGGCCGTCGCCGTCCAGGTCCCAGGTCAGACTGTTTACCCCGGTGAGGTAGCCGATCCTGGTGGAACTGCGGTACTTGGTCAGCCACGGACCGCCGCTCGCTCCGGCGGTGAACGCGCACGACTTGATCAGGACGCCCTGCGCCAGGCCGTACTTGGGTGTGGAGATCTTGGTGGTGGCCCGGCTGAGGCACCACAGCAGCGTCCGGCCGTCGTAGGGGCGGCTGCCGTTCGGATGGGTGCCGGCCGGATAGCCGAACGCGTAGGCCGCGACCTTCACCCCGCGGTTCCAGGCGAAGCCCTGGGCGCCGACGGTGTCCTCCAGCCGGCCGACGTCCACCCGCTTGTAGACGGGCTGGCCCTGGGCGTTCCGCTTCACCGTGCCGTCGGTGTTCTTGTCGGTGTCCCAGCGGTAGCCGCGGTACACCGTCACGAAGGCGTAGTCGTAGTCGTAGTCGTACCTGCCGCTGCCGACGAACCCGTCGTGCATGTACAGCGTGTGGCCGACGTAGATGCCGAAGGGCGTGGAGCCGTCATCGCGGTAGCCGGGAATGAACACCCAGTACTGGACGGCGGCGTGCCCGCCGACGTCGTAGGCGCAGTGCCCGGCGGTCGCCACCAGGTTGCCGTGGTTCTTGGAGCGCAGCGCCGTGGCCGAGCACCAGTACTCCGCCTGCCCGATCCGGAAGAAGACCTTCCCCACCGTGGGTGGCAGCGCGGGGTTCTTCAGGGCCGGCCGGCCCATGGCCGCCTTAGGCGGAACCGAGCCGGCGACCGACGTGCCGCGGGCGGAGTCCGCCGCCGAGCCGCTCGCCGTCGCCGTCGGTGTCGCGCGGGCCGTCACGCTCGGAGACGCGGATGGGGTGCTGGTGGCGCTGGCGCTGGCCGAGCTCCGCTGCGGACCGTCGCCCGCCTTGGGCGTGAAGCTACTGGCCTTCTTGAGCCGGTCCGGCGTCCACCAGTCGATGACCTTCTGCCGGTCCTCGTCGTTCTGCGCGAGCGGAAATCGGGAGACCCCGGCGGGTGGCGCTTTGGCCGCGGCCGCCGGCCCGGGCGTCACGGACACGAGCGCGTTCGCGGCCGCGAGGGCGGCGCAGAACAACAGCGCGATCCGCTTCGCTGGGGCTGGCATTTCTACCCTTCCGTGATCAGAAGTCGGCGGACAGCAGGCGAGGGCGATTTTTCCAGATCTTGCTACGGAAGGTAGCGGGTCGGTCGACCTGGGACTGCTTCGTTATCGCCGATGCGGGCCGTGGCGTCATGGATGGTGGCGGACGAGGGGACGGGGTCGGACGGGGGCCGATCTTCCACCTTGCCGGGCCGGACGTCAGGTCGCCGTAAGCCCGCCGATCGACAGAGGGACGGCGTGCCGCGCTCGGAACGTCCCCGTCGGATGAGCGGGAACAGCCGGGATCCTACTCCGACTATCACTCTCAGGTCGCCATAAATGGGACAAACGCCCTGCGACGTTAGGGTTCCGTTACCGGAACCACGGAGCCGGAACGCCGGATGGTGCGTCCAATTCCGCCCACCGAGACGGCGTCCTTGCCCCGGCCCGCCCGCCGGTCAGCGGCGAGGGCCGGCGGTGGTGTCGGTCGCGGAGCGGGGGAGCCAGGGGAGGCGGCGTTCCAACTCCACCTCCAGGGAGAAGCTGAGGAAGGTACGGATCGCCACGATCCCGGCCAGGATGCCGACGCTCTGGAAGCTGGGGGAGACCGCGACCGTACGGATGATGTCCCCGGCGACCAGGAACTCCAGGCCGAGCAGCACCGCCCGGCCGAGACTCTGCCGATAGCCGTGGTAGGCCTCCTGGGCCGGCCGGCCGCGGAACGACTGCCGCAGGTAATGGGTGGTGGCGAGCAGCGCCCCCAGCGCGATCACCGCCACCCCGGCGAGATCCACCGCCTTCCCGGCGCCCTCCACCACCGAGACGAAGTCCACGGCCGGCCCTCCCTGCGGATCCGGGCCCGGCTGCGGAGCCCTGGTCCTGGTCCTACCCGCCGGTGACCAGGTCCTCCCGGCGTCGATGGCGGTGATCGGCTCAGCCGGACGGAATGATCGGCACCTCCAAGTACGGGTCGCGTCGCATGGGACGACGGCGGCCCCCCGTCCGCTGCTGGACGAGGGGCGGCGGGAGTCGGCGGGGCGCCGCGGCGCGGGGCCCGGTATGGAAGGGCGGGCCGGCTCAGGGGTGGAGGGTGAGGCCCTTGAGCGTCTTGTCGAGGGCGTTCCGCGGGCCGTGGACGGCCAGGCCGACCAGGGGGAGGGCGTCGGCGGGGACGGCGCGGACGGTGGCGCGGTTGGCCTCGTCGTGGCCGGTCTTGAACATGTCCTCGATGTACACCGCGATGGCCAGCTCGCGGCTCAGGGCGCGGGCGTGCGTGCGGGCGAGCCCTTCGGCATCGGTGGCGTAGACGAGCACCGGCTGGCGGAACATCGCCAGGTAGAGGTTGCCGGAACCGTCCTGGTACGGCTCCCCGATGATCCCTTCGGCGCCGCCGGCCACCGCGCTCGCGAGGAACGCGGTGACGTTCAGCTTCTGCCAAGCGGCCAGGTCCTCGCGGACCACGATGCCGATCTTCGTGTCGAAACGCATGCGGACCAGCCTGGTGACCGGAACGCCCGCCGTCTTGTACGCCGGTGCGGCGCCAGATCGGCGGCATTCCAGCACATTGCCGCCGGATCCCGTCATGATCGGCGCGTCCCGGCGGTCCGCGCCGATCCGGTGCGGACGGCCGGGTGAGACGGTGATCCCGCCCGGCGGTGGGCGGGGTGTTTCCGGACAAGGCGGACGAGGCCCGGGGAGGTCGTTGCGCTGGGCGGTCGCGCACGGGAGGCTTACGGTCGCCCAGAGTCACGACTCAGGTCAATCGGGGGATTCACCATGCGACGATTCTTCACCGGGCTCGGCTCCGCCGTCCTGATCATCGGGGTGGCCGGCGCGCCCGCCGCGCAGGCCGCCTCGGCCGGCCCGCCGCCGCCGCAGCCGGTGGGCCAGCAGCCGGCCCTGCCGCCCGCCATCGCGCCCGCCCTGCCCGGGCAGCCGGTCGAAGTGGGCAAGCCCGGCCTTCCCGGGAAGCCCGGCGAGATCGGCAAGCCCGGCCTTCCTGGCAGGCCGGCCGAGCCGGGCAAGCCTGGTCTTCCTGGTCAGCCGATCGAGGTGGGCAAGCCCGGGCTTCCCGGCAAGCCCGCCGAGCCGGGTAAGCCTGGTCAGCCGGTCGAGTCGGGCAAGCCGGGGCTTCCTGGCAAGCCGGGCGGGCCGGAGCCGGAGCAGGCGGACACCGGCTGGGGGCAGATCAACGAGGAGAACGCGATCGACCGCACCGCGCGGGTGTTCATCCTCAGCCGGCACCGCGGCACCCGGCCCTTCCCGGCCGATCGGGTGGTCACCCTGCGCTGCATGCCGGTGGGCGGCACCCACCCGCGCGCGGCGGCCGCCTGCCGCACGCTGGCGACGGTCCGCGGGAACGTCGCGTCGCTCAACGTGTCGCCGTCCGCCAACTGCACCCGCATCTACGACCCGGTCACCGTGACCGCGGTCGGCATCTGGGACGGCCGGCAGTACCGGTTGCAGCGCACCTTCGGCAACCCCTGCATGTTGCGCGCCTACACCGGAGTGGTCTTCCAGTTCTGAGCCGTGTCGGGCCGGTGGACCACCGGCCCGACACCATCCGCATAGCGAAGGCCCGGCCGCCGTGCCGGGCCTTCATGCCGCCCGCCGGGCGTCGCCCCGTGAAGGCCCTACGCGACGGGGCTAACTTCTGCTGGAGGATTCATCAGTGTTTCCTGGTTTCTCTCTGGTATTAACAGTCACATGCGACTGCTCAAGCGGCTGCTCGCCGATCCGGGCGTGTCGGTGATCGTGGTCGAGCACCGCGACCGGCTCGCCCGCTTCGGTGTGGAGTACATCGAGGCCGCGTTGTCAGCGCAGGGCCGTATGGTGCGCGTGGTGGATGACGGCGAGGTGGAAGACGATCTGGTGCGGGACATGACCGATGTCCTCACCTGGTTCTGCGCCCGCCTGTACGGCCGTCGCGCTGCCCGCGACCGGGCCGAGAAGGCGCTCGCCGCAGCGGCGGAGGACGCCGGATGAGTCACAAGCAGGGCTTCCGGGTCGAACTGGCCCCCACCGAGGAGCAGGCGATCCTTATGGGCCGTCACTGCGGCCTGTCGCGGGTCGTGGAGAACTTCTGCCTGGAGACCGTGCAGAAGAAGAAGGCCCAGCAGGAAGCGGAGAAGACCTATGGCATCACCGGCGACGAGTTGACCAAGGTCCCCTGGTCCGCCCCGGCGCTGGAGCGGGAGTGGCGGGCAGCCCACCCCGAGCGCTACCCGTGGTTCGCCGACGGCAAGCTGTCCTCCCGCGTGCCGAAGGAGGCGTGCCGGGTCCGGGCGGCCGGCATCAAGAACTTCTTCGACTCGAAAACCGGCAACCGCAAGGGCGCCAAGCTTGGCTGGCCGAAGTGGCGCAAGCGCAAGCACGGTTCCCGCTTCCGCTACGACGCCGACCGCGCCAAGCCCCTGGGCGCCCACGCCGTTCGCCTCCCGGCGATCGGCGAGGTGGCGACCCGTGAGGACATGTCCTGGCTCACCGACCGCATGGCCACCGGCAACGCCCGCATACTCGGCGCGACCATCCGCGAGCAGGCCGGACGCTGGTGGATCTCCTTCCAGGTCGAGGTGGATCGCGACGACATCAACAAGCGCCACCAGGTCGACGACGACGCACCCGCGTGTGGCATCGACCTCGGCCTGAAGACGTTCGCCGTCATCCGCGACAGCGACGGCACGCGTGAGGAGATACACGCGCCCAAGCCGCTCAAGGCGGCCCTGCGGCAGTTGAAGCGGGCCAACCGCAAGCTGGCCCGCTCGGCTGAGGACTCCAGGAACCGGGCCAAAGCCCGCAAGCGCGTCGGACAGCTCCACCTTCGGGTGGCCGACCGGCGAGGAGACTTCCTGCACAAGACCACGACCCGGCTGACGAGAACCAAGTCCGCCATCGCCGTGGAGACCCTGCACGTCAAGGGCATGGTCAAGAACCGCAGGCTGTCCCGCGCCATCTCCGACGCCGGATTCGGCGAGTTCATCCGCCAGCTCGGCTACAAGGCCGACTGGTACGGCTCCCGCATCTGGAAGGCCGACCGCTGGTTCCCCAGCTCCAAGACCTGCGGGCACTGCGAGCAGATCAACCGCGCCCTGGCCCTCGCCGACCGCGTATGGGTCTGTACCGGCTGCGGCACCCTGCATGATCGAGATGACAACGCGGCAGGCAACCTCCTGGCCGCGATGCTCGCCGACACCAACGCTTGACATCGGAACCCTCGCCGGGAAGTTGCCCGGAGAGGAGAAACGCCTCGTGGAGACCACGTAGGACCTCACTCTCCGGAGTTGGCTGCGGTCGAGGAAGCAGGAAGAGACTCGGTGAGAACTACTGAGAATCACTCAACGGATTGGTCGCGGTACTGGCGGGCGGGTGACCGGCCGCTGGAGGCGATGCACGCGCACTTCGAGCGGCACGTCTATCACCGGCACAGCCACGAGACGTATTCGTTCGGCGTCACCGAGGCGGGCGCGCAGAGCTTCACCTGCCGGGGCGCGTCGCGCACCAGCGTGGCCGGCATGCTGATGGTCTTCAACCCGGACGACCCGCACGACGGGCACGCCGCCACCGAGCAGGGGTTCACCTACCGGATGCTGCACGTCGGGCCGGACCTGGTCGCCGACGTGCTCGCGGCGGCGGCCGGCCGGCCGGTCGGGCCGCCGCTGTTCGCCGAGCCGGTGGTGCGGGACGCGGGCGCGGCTCGGGCGGTGCGCCGGCTGCATCGGGCGCTGCTGGACGGCGCGCCGCCGCTGCGGCGGGACGAGCTGCTCGACACGGTGGTGGCGGGCCTGGCCCGGCGGGCCGGCGGCCGGCCGGTCGAGCCGCGGGCCGCGGGCTCGGCGCCGGAGATGGCACGAACGGCGCGGATCGCCCGGGAGGTGCTGCACGACCGCGACCAGGGCGAGATCACCGCGGCGGAGCTGGCGGCGGCGGCCGGGCGCAGCCGGTTCGCCGTCTACCGGTCGTTCCACGCGGTCTACGGGATGGCGCCCAGCGACTACCAGCGGCAGTTGCGGCTACGCGCCGCTCGCGGGCTGCTGGCCGCGGGCCGGTCGCCGGCACAGGCCGCGGCCGAGGCCGGGTTCGCCGACCAGAGCCACCTGACCCGGTGGTTCACCCGCTGCTACGGGGTCACTCCCGGCGCCTACCGCCGGGCGGCAGGCGTTGGGACGTCGCATTGACGGCCCCGGCCGGCGGAACGGCGGGGGCCGCGCCGAACGTGGTGCCCCCGCCGAACGTGGTGGGCAAGATGAACGGTGACGGGCTGACGACCCCGGCCTCCGGGACGGCGGGCGCCTCGATGAACGTGGCGGGTCCCCGGCGAACGTAGCGGGCGGGACGGTGTCAACGGCGGCGCGGTGGCAGGATGCCGGGGATCATCGGTCACGGTCAGGCCTGGATGAAGATCATGCTGCCCAGCGGGATGTGGCGGACGGCGTCCAGCGCGGCGGCGGGCAGCCGGACGCAGCCGTGCGAGATCGCCTGGCCGAAGACGCTGCCGTCCGGCCAGCCGTGCAGGCCGATGGTGCCGGGGCCACCGTCGTAGGTCCTCAGCTTCTCCGAGTGCATGCCGAGCGGGAGGATCACCGGGCTGTAGTCGACGCCGGAGGGGGCCAGCGCGGCGAGCAGGAAGGTGCGGCCGACCGGGGTGGGCGTCCGGCGGGTGCCGATCCCGACCCGCCACGAGCCGGCCGGACGCCCGTTCTTGCGCAAGACGAGCCGCCGATCGGACAGGTCGATGCGCACCTCGTAGGGGGTGTGCCCGATCTTGGCGGCGCCGTCGCCGGTGTGGATCCAGCCGGTGGAGCCGTTCGGCCGGCTGGGCAGCAGCACGCGCATCCACGCCGGGCGCCGCTCGACCACCGGGAGCCAGGTGGGCTGGTCGAGCTGGGTGGGCGGCACGACGGCGATCGGCGGGCCGCCGGGCGAGGCGTAGACGACGGTGGACCGGCGCGGGTGGAGGATGAGCCCGTCGGTGGCGGCCAGTGGTGCGGGATCGCGGCCGGCCTTGCCGACGGTGGTCCAGGTGGTGGCCCGGGGCAGCGCCGCGAGCTGCTTGCGCCCGACCGGGACCGGGACCTCCGGCCTGGCCACCGGGGTGCGCGGGGTCAGCTCGCGGTCGACCTTGCGGTTGATGAGGTACAGCAGCAGCGCCAGCCCGGCGACGGCGGCGGCCACGGCCGCGGCCACGATGACCAGGGTGCGGGTGGCGGGGCGGCGTTGGAACATGGGACGAAGACCCCCGGGAGTCGTGGTCGCCGCTGGTCAGGCGGCCGGTCGGATCAAGGGGCGGAAACGCCCGGAGGGCCCGTCCAACGGATCGGACGGGCCCTTTGGATACGCCGACCGGTGGATCAACCGGTGACGGCGAAGTGCGGCATGGGCCGCTTCGGCGGTGGCGGCGGTGCGTAGTGCTTGTGCACCTTGTGGTGGTGCATCGGGACCCAGCGTTGCTTGCGCTGGTCCCAGAACTCCCGGTGGCCGCCGCCCCGGTCGAAGTAACCCTCGATGGCTCGACGGTGCCCACGGTCGATGACCGTGACCAGGTCGTTGTTGTGCCGGAACCACTGCGCGCAGATCTCGCGCAGCCGGCGCCGCCGGTTCCACCGGTCGCCGTCCCCGTCCCCGTCGGTCGCGACCGGGTCGCCGAGGCCGATGAAGCTGCGAAGGTAGGGACGGCAGATCCGGGCGAGATCGCTCCGGCTCGTGTCCTCCTCCGCCTCGTCGTCTTCATCGGCGACGACCGGCTTCGGCTTCGGCAGCGCGGTCTCGACCTGAGTGAGGCTCGTGGCGCTGGAGTTGAACGAGGCGTTGCCCTGGTAGGTGGCGGTGATGATGTGCGAGCCCGCGGTCAGGCTGGACGTGGTGAAGGTCGCCTGGGCGGCCCCGGTGAGCGGGACCGTGGCCAGGGTGGTCGTGCCTTCCGAGAACACCACGTTCCCGGTGGGCAGGAGAGCGGTACCGGTCGCCGCCACGGTGGCGGTGAACGTCACCGGCTCCCCTACCTTGCTCGGGTTGCGTGACGAGGTCAGCGTCGTGGTGGTGACGAAGGGCTGACGCACGGTGACCGCGAAGGAAGCCGTCACGGGCGCACCGGCGGGCAGGGACGCTGCCGCGGATGCCTGGCCCGCGCCGGCCATTCCTGGTGTCGCGACGAGAACGCCCAGCGAGAGAGCGCCCGTGAGACCTGCCGTCAGCCATGACCGACCGACATTACGTTGTGAAGACCGAGTGTGACCGACGTCTATCATAAAGCGGTCCTTTTCTTTCTGCAGTTCGAAGTAAAGGAGCACCTCGATGCTGGCGCGCCTGCATGTCCGACCCTACTCATGCTCGACGTCGATACCGTTGTCCGACATGCGGGAGATTCGCGCTGCCAGGGGAGTTAATTGCAAAAAATAGAAGGTGTCCATTCCTTGGTTTATTGCGATAAGTCGGGCCAACTACCTGCGGTGATGTCCGGTGAAAAGCCCGATGGCGCAGGGAGAACCGCCGATCGGACGACACGTGGCGGTGCGGCGTGATTTTGGCCGGCATTCACATCCGTCCCGGCGGGTCGCCGGCGCAGTCCAGTGGCTTTCGCGGCTTTTGTGCAGGTGGCTGGAAAAGTCGCCGGGCGGCGTCCGGGGTCGAATAGAGTGCGAGAAGGGCCCGGCCCGGGGGCCGGCTTCCGCCCACCGTGGCCACGGATATCCGGGCCCGGCCGCGGATATCCCGCCTCGGCGGGGGAGGCGGGCCGGCCGCGCGCCCCGCCGGAACACCCGCCGGCCTCAGGGATAGGGTTCCGGCATGTTCGCCGTGACCTGCACAGCCGCCGACCCCGACAACCCGCTCGCCGGTCTCACGCTCGGTGACCGCCACGAGCCCGAGATCCCGGACGGCTGGACCACGGTGCGCGTCCGCGCCGCCGCGCTCAACCATCACGACCTGTGGACGCTGCGCGGCGTCGGCATCCGGCCGGATCGGCTGCCGATCGTGCTGGGCTGTGATGCCGCCGGGGTGGACGAGGACGGCAACGAGGTCATCGTGCACGCGGTGGTCGGCTCACCGGTGCACGGGGACGAGACCCTGGACCCGCGGCGCTCGCTGCTGTCGGAGGTGCACGACGGCACCTTCGCCGAGCGGGTGGCGGTGCCGCGCGGCAATCTGGTGCCCAAGCCGGCGGCGCTGTCGTTCGAGGAGGCCGCCTGCCTGCCCACCGCCTGGCTGACCGCCTACCGCATGCTGTTCGACAAGGCCGGGCTGCAGCCGGGGTCGACGGTACTGGTGCAGGGCGCGGGCGGCGGGGTGGCCACCGCGCTGATCGCCCTGGGACGGGCCGGCGGTTACCGGATATGGGTGACGTCCCGGTCGGCGGACAAGCGCGCCCGGGCGGTCGAACTCGGCGCCGACCAGGCGTTCCCGTCCAGGGCCCGGCTGCCCGAACGGGTGGACGCGGTGATGGAGACCGTCGGGCAGGCCACCTGGGACCACTCGCTGAAGTCGCTGCGCCCGGGCGGCCGGATCGTCGTCAGCGGCGCCACCAGCGGCGCGGTGCCGCCGGCCGACCTGAACCGGGTCTTCTTCCTGCAGCTGTCGGTGGTCGGCACCACCATGGGCACCCGCGACCAGCTCGCCCGGCTCGCCACCTTCCTGGAGCAGACCGGGGTGCGCCCGCGGGTCGACCGGGTGCTGCCGCTCGACCGGGCGGACGAGGGTTTCGCCGCCCTGGAGCGCGGCGAGGTCTTCGGCAAGGTGGTGTTCACCCTGCCCTGACCGGCCGGACCGGCCGGCGAGAGGCGTTCTCGATCCTCCTCGGCGGCGCGGCGCGGTGCATGCCCGACGCAGCGCGCCGCGGCGCGGTGCAGGGTCAGCGCAGCGCGGCGCGGATCCGGGTGGCCGCCTCGTACAGGGCGTCCTGCGCGGTGGCCAGCGCCTCGTCGGTGACCGCGGCCCCGGAGGCGGCGCCGCGGATGTCGGCGACGAACTCGGCGAGCAGCCGGCCCAGCTCGGCGTCGCGGTCCCGCGACCCGTGGCCCGCCCACGAGTCGCCCCACATGCCGCGGACCCAGTCCTCCTTCCAGCGCCGGGTCTCCTCCTTCCAGGCCTGCTTCTGGCGCTGGAACTCCCGCTTCTGGTCCTGCCAGGCGTCCTTCTGCTCGCGCCAGGCACGCCGGTAGTCCTCCGCGGCGGCCATGGCCTCGTCCTTGGCCGTCCGGGTCTCCCCGGCCGCCGGGCCCTCGTCGTCGCGGGGACGGCGGACCTCGCGGGCCATCTGCGTCAGCTCCTCGCGCAGCGAGCGGACGGTGTCGCGGACGTCCTCCTTCACCTCGCGCGCGATGTCGCGCACCGACTGGGAGATCTCCTGCTCCAGCTCGGCGAGCTCGTCGGCCCGGGCGGCCAGCTCGGCGCGCCCCTTGTCGGTGATGGTGAAGACCTTCTTGCCCTCCACCACCTCGTGGGTGACCAGCCCTTCCTCCTCCAGCCGGGCCAGCCGGGGATAGATGGTGCCGGGCGAGGGGGAGTAGACGCCGAGGAAGCGGTCCTGCAGCAGCCGGATGACCTCGTACCCGTGGCGCGGGCTCTCCTCCAGCAGCTTGAGCAGGTACAGCCGGAGCCGTCCGTGGGCGAAGACCGGGCTCACTGATCTCTCCTCAGCAGGGTCACGTCGGCGGAGACGGTGGTGGCGGACAGGGAGGCCATGCCGCCGCCGAGCCGGCCGGACATCCATTTGGCGCCGACCCGGCCGGACTGCCGCAGGTCGTCGAAGCCGGTGCGCAGCCGGCCGGCCGCGGTGCGCAGCGCCACGTCGGTGTCGACGGTGTGCGGCAGCCGGACCACGATCTCGCCGGACACGCTGTGCAGGGTGATGTGGCCGGTGGGCGGCAGGCTCAGGTCGGCGGTGATGCGGCCGGACACCGTGTTGGCGCGCAGCCGCCGCGGCGTGCCGCCGGCCACGGTGAGCTCGCCGGCGACGCTGGTGAAGGCGAGGTCGCCGGCCAGGCCGCGGCTCTCCACCGGGCCGGACACCGTCTCGGCGTCCACCTCGCCGCTGACCCCGTCCAGCACGATCTCGCCGGACACGCTCTTCACGCTGGTCCGCCGCTCGAAGCCGGCGACCACCGCGCTGGCGGAGATCACGCCGGCCTGCACCGGGCAGTCCTTGGGCACGGTGAGGGTCAGGGTGGCGGCCCGCCGGCCGCGGCGCAGCCAGCCCAGCAGGCCGTCCCAGGTGAGGTCCTGGTACGCCACGGTGAGCCGGCCGTCCTCGTCGTGCTCGACCAGCAGCGGTGGGGTGTCGATCTCGCTCACCTCCAGGGTGGGCGGCCCGTCACTGGCCAGCACGGCGAGCCGGCCCGCCACTATGCGCACGCTGAGCGCGCTCACCGAGTCGAACGTCAGCCGTTCCGGCTTGTCGATCATCCAGGTGGGCATGGTCCCGCCCTTTCACGGCGTCGATAACTGACATACAACACGATATATCTCGTTATCCAAAAGTCAAGATATATCGTGTTGCTCGGCCGGGAGGGCGGGTCAGTCCTCCTCGTCGTCGTCCAGCCGGGCGAGCCAGGTGGCCAGCCGCTCCACTGGCGTCTCGAACTCCGGATTGAGGTCGACGAACTCGCGCAGCCGCTCGGCCAGCCAGCCGATGCCGACCTCCTCCTCGCCGCGCCGCTCGACGAGTTCCTCGATGCCCCGGTCGGTGAAGTACATGCGATCTCCAGTGCTGAAGCGGACGTCGCGTCCCAGACGGCGAAGTCCCCCACGGCGGCCGCCGGTGGGGGACTCCTCACGCCGCGCCCGGCACCCGGGCGCGGCGGCGTGCCACGCTAGGCGAGGCTCTCGCTGACGATGTGGTGCAGCTCGGCGTCGTGCGTGGCGTGCGAGCCCACCGCCGGCGAGGAGTTCGGCTGCCGGGAGACCCGGCGCAGCCGCCGGCCGCCGAGGACGTCGGGGTCCTCGGTGAGCTTGAGGGTCAGGTAGGGCCAGGGACCCATGTTGACCGGCTCGTCCTGCACCCACAGCAGCTCCGCCGAGGAGCTGTAGCGGGCCAGCTCGGCGCGCAGCTCCTCGCCCGGGAACGGGTAGAGCCGCTCCATCCGGACGATCGCCACGTCGAAGCGCTCCTGCTTGTCCCGCGCGGCCACCAGGTCGTAGTAGACCCGGCCCGAGCACAGCACGACCCGCCGCACCCCCGCCTGGTCGACCTTGGCGTCGCCCAGCACCGGGCGGAACGCGCCGGAGGTGAACTCGGCCGTCGCCGACCCCGCCGCCTTCAGCCGCAGCAGTGACTTCGGCGTGAAGACGATCAGCGGCCGGTGCCGGCCGGACAGCACCTGCCAGCGCAGCAGGTGGAAGTAGTTCGCCGGGGTGGTCGGCTGCACCACCGTCATGTTGTCCTTCGCGCACATCTGCAGGAACCGCTCGATGCGGGCCGAGGAGTGGTCCGGGCCCTGGCCCTCGTAGCCGTGCGGCAGCAGCAGCACGACCGAGGAGCGCTGGCCCCACTTCTGCTCGCCGGACGAGATGAACTCGTCGATGATCGACTGGGCGCCGTTGGCGAAGTCGCCGAACTGCGCCTCCCACAGCACCAGGGCGTCCGGCCGCACGACGCTGTAGCCGTACTCGAAGCCCATGGCCGCGAACTCCGACAGCAGCGAGTCGTAGACGTAGAACTTGGTGGTGCCCTCGTTGAACGTCTTCAGCGGGGTGTGCTCGGCGCCGGTGACCCGATCGACCAGCACCGAGTGCCGCTGGCCGAAGGTGCCGCGGCGCGAGTCCTGCCCCACCAGGCGCACCGGGTGCCCGTCGATCAGCAGCGAGCCGAAGGCGAGGGTCTCGCCCATGGCCCAGTCGATGGCGTCCTCGGTGATCATCTGGCCGCGGCGCTGCAGCAGCGGCGCCAGCCGCGGGTGCACGGTGAAGCCGTCCGGCAGGGTCAGCTGCGTCTCGACGACCCGCTTGATCGTCTCCTCGCTGATGCCGGTCTGCGTGTCGTCATGCGACCACGGGACGACCTCGCCCGCGGCCGGCTTGACGACCGCGCCCGGCTCCAGCGGCTTCTTGCCGGCCTCGCGCGTCTCGGTGAAGGCGCGCTCCAGCTGCTCCTGGTAGTCGCGAAGGGCCTGCTCGGCCTCCTCGACCGTGATGTCGCCCCGGCCGATCAGCGCCTCGGTGTACAGCTTGCGGATCGACCGCTTGGCGTCGATCAGGTCGTACATCAGCGGCTGGGTGAAGCTCGGGTTGTCGGTCTCGTTGTGGCCGCGGCGGCGGTAGCAGACGAGGTCGATCACGACGTCCTTGCGGAACGCCTGGCGGTACTCGTAGGCCAGCCGGCCGACGCGCACCACGGCCTCGGGGTCGTCGCCGTTCACGTGGAAGATCGGCGCCTGGATCATCCGCGCCACGTCGGTGGCGTAGACGCTGGACCGCGAGGAGGCCGGCGAGGTGGTGAAGCCGACCTGGTTGTTGACCACGACGTGCACGGTGCCGCCGGTGCGGTAGCCGCGCAGCTGCGACAGGTGCAGCGTCTCGGCGACCACGCCCTGGCCGGCGAAGGCGGCGTCGCCGTGCACCAGCACGGGCAGCACGGTGAAGCCCTCCTCGCCGCGCTCCAGCAGGTCCTGCTTGGCGCGGACGACGCCCTCCAGCACCGGGTCGACGGCCTCCAGGTGCGAGGGGTTGGCCACCACCGAGGCGGCGATCTTCTCGCCGTTGGGCGCGGTGAAGTCGCCGGACGCGCCGAGGTGGTACTTGACGTCGCCGGAGCCGTGGGCGCTGCGCGGGTCGAGGTTGCCCTCGAACTCGCCGAACACCTGGGCGTAGGACTTGCCGACGATGTTGGCCAGCACGTTCAGCCGGCCGCGGTGGGCCATGCCGATGACGACCTCGTCCAGCCGCTCCTCGGCGGCCGCGGAGATCACCGAGTCCAGCAGCGGGATCAGCGACTCGCCGCCCTCCAGCGAGAAGCGCTTCTGCCCCACGTACTTGGTCTGCAGGAACGTCTCGAACGCCTCGGAGGTGTTGAGCCGCCGCAGGATGTGCAGCTGCTCGGCGCGGTCCGGCCGGGCGTGCGGCTTCTCCACCCGTGCCTGGATCCAGGCACGCTCCTCGGGGTTCTGCATGTGCATGTACTCGATGCCGACCGTGCGGCAGTAGGAGTCGCGCAGCACGCCGAGGATGTCTCGCAGCTTCATCAGCGGCTTGCCGCCGAAGCCGCCGGTGGCGAACTCCCGCTCCAGGTCCCACAGGGTCAGCCCGTGCGACTTGATGTCCAGGTCGGGGTGCTTGCGCTGGTTGTACTCCAGCGGGTCGGTGTCGGCCATCAGGTGGCCGCGCACCCGGTAGGCGTGGATCAGCTCGATGACCCGGGCCGACTTCGCCACGTCGTCGTCGTGCGAGGCCGAGATGTCGTGCTCCCAGCGCACCGGCTCGTACGGGATGCGCAGCGCCTGGAAGACCTCGTCGTAGAAGCCGTCCTCGCCGAGCAGCAGCTGGTGGATGCGGCGCAGGAAGTCGCCGGACTGGGCGCCCTGGATGATGCGGTGGTCGTAGGTGCTGGTGAGCGTCATGGTCTTGCTCACCGCCAGCCGGTTCAGCGTCTCGGGGGAGGCGCCCTGGAACTCGGCGGGGTACTCCATCGCGCCGACACCGATGATGGTGCCCTGGCCGGGCATCAGCCGCGGCACCGAGTGGACCGTGCCGATCGTGCCGGGGTTGGTCAGGCTGATCGTGGTGCCCGCGAAGTCGTCGACGCCGAGCTTGCCGGCCCGGGACTTGCGGACGATCTCCTCGTAGGCCATCCAGAACTGCCGGAAGTCCAGCGTCTCGGCGTTCTTGATCGACGGGACCAGCAGCTGGCGCGAGCCGTCGCTCTTCTTCACGTCGATGGCCAGGCCCAGGTTGACATGCTCGGGCTTGACCAGCGTCGGCTTGCCGTCGACCTCGGCGTAGGAGAAGTTCATGTCGGGCATCGCGGCCAGCGCCTTGACGATCGCGAACCCGATCAGGTGGGTGAAGGACACCTTGCCGCCGCGCCCGCGGGACAGGTGGTTGTTGATCACGATGCGGTTGTCGATCAGCAGCTTGGCCGGGACGACGCGCACGCTGGTGGCCGTCGGCACCGCCAGGCTCAGGTCCATGTTCGCCGCGGTGCGCGCGGCGGCGCCGCGCAGCCGGACCTCCTCGGCGCCCGCGGAGGCGGCCGGCGCGGTGGCGGCGGGCTTGGCCTTGCCGGTCGGTGCGCCGTCGGTCTTGGCCGCCTTGGCTTTCCCGGCGGCCGGAGCCTTGCCCTCGGCCGGAGCCTTGCCCTCGGCCGGAGCCTTGCCCTCGGCCGGAGCCTTGCCCTCGGATGGTGCGGAGGTCGTCGCGGGTGGGGTGGAGGTCGCGGGAGCGGCGTCGGCCGTCGCGCCGTTGGCACCGGCGGGCGCCGGCGACCGGCTCGTTCCGGCATCGGGGTTGTAGTCAGCGAAGAAGTTCCACCAGGCCCGGTCGACCGACTCGGGATCCTCGAGGTACTTCTGGTACAGCTCGTCGACAAGCCACTCGTTCTGTCCGAAGTTGGCCAGTGGGTTTGTCCGCGACGACTCAGACGACACGGCGGAAATCGCCCTCTTCCGCAGATCGGCGTTGATGATAAGAGATCCTGTCCAAGGCTACTCGCCCGGAAGCCCGGCGTGCGCCCTCTCGGACCGGCTCACCGCCCGATCATCCCAGGACCGTTCGAACTGGTCACGCGCGGGTAGCCCGCCCGGGGGGTGAGGGCATGCTCACCTACACCTTAGTGCGTCCCGCCGTCAGCTCGGACTTTCCTGGGCGCTCCCGGCGCCGACCAGCCGGGTTTCGATCCGCACGGTGGGGGTGATCTCCCGCAGCAGGGCGGCCAGTTCCTCCCCGGCGGCGGCGAGTTCGGCGAGGGACAGCGGGGCGAGCCGCTCCAGCAGGAACAGCGCGTCGGTGGTCTCCTCGGTGATCCGGGTGCGCACGCACTGCCGCCAGTTCCACCGCCGGCAGGTCACCCCGAGGTCGTCGCGCCAGACGACCTCGCCGATCTCCGGGTGGTCGACGACCGCCTCGCCGCGGTCCACCACGTCGAACGGCTCGTCGCCGCCGGCCCGCACCAGCCGGGCCGGGCCGGCGTAGTGCGCCAGGTCCTCGCCGCCGATGGGCAGCGCCCGCCGGATGCTCACCGCGGTGTAGGCGTCCACCACCAGGTTGATCTCCGGGGGCGGGGTGCGGCGGATCAGGGCGTCCACCGACGGCCGGGTGCGCTGCGGCTTGGCGCCGAAGGCCCGGTAGGCGTCGTGCCAGGCGGTGATCTTCTCGTCCCCCGGCGGGACGGCGGCCGCGGCCGCCTCCGACAGCCAGCGGCGCGAGCGCTCGTCGGACGGTCCGCCGGTGAGACCGTACGCGGCGACCGCCAGCACCGCGAAGTCCGGCCGCAGCCGGGTCACCGCCTCGTCCACTCGGATGGAAGTGATCACGGCGTTCACCCTAGCGGGCCGGCACGCGGACGGGCCGCCGCCCTGGATCGGGCGGCGGCCCGCATTACGGGGCCCGGCGGCTACGCGCAGGGAGAGCCGTTGAGGGTGAACAGGTCGGGCGCCGGGTTGGCGCCGGGGGAGGAGGTGCCGTTGAACCCGAAGGTGATCGACGCCCCGGGGGCGATCTTCGCGTTCCACGGCAGGTTTTTCGCGGTCACCGTGGCGCCCTGCTGCGTCAGGTCGGCGCTCCAGGCGTGCCCGGCCTGCTGCCCGCCGAGGAACGACCAGGCCAGCGACCAGCCGTCGATCGCCTTGGTGCCGGTGTTCTTCAGGGTGACCTGGGTGGTGAACCCGGCCGGCCAGGCGCCGTGCGTGGTGTAGGTGACCTTGCACTTGGCCGGGGCCTTGACCGTGCCGTCGCCCTGGGCGGCCACGAACGCGGCCACCCACGCCAGCGGGGCGTTCCAGTTGATCGTCAGCTCGTTGGTCGCCCAGGAGTTGATGTCGTCGATGTAGCAGAACTGCCCGACGCAGCCCTTGAGCTTGTCGGCGGCCAGCGGGTCCTCGATGCCGGAGTTGGCGCCGCCGGCCAGAGTGCCCTTGGGCGGGTTCGGCAGGTCGGGGTTCAGCTGGTGGGCGTACCACCGGCTGTGCTGGTTGCGCGAGGCCACCTCGCCGTAGCCGGTGACGTACGACTGGTTCAGCGCGTTACGGCCGAAGATGTAGTCGATGCCGCGCAGCGCGCCGTCGCGGTACTTGACCGCGCCGGTGATGTCGTACGCGGTCGCCAGCACCTGCACGTTGTTCAGGATGCCGCTGTTGGAGCCCCACTCGTAGCGCGTGGTGTCGTAGGGCAGGCCGTAGGCGTGACCGTTGATCGCGGCGAGATACTTGTCGGCGCCGGCCACCACCGAGTCGCGCACCGCGGCCCGGCCGGGCAGCGCGTTCGGCACGGTGGCCAGGTCCAGCCGGCCGAGCGCCGCGACACTGCCCCAGTTGAAGCCCTTGGGGTCGAAGATGTCGGTGGCGTGCAGCGGCGAGGCCAGCACGTAGTCCTGGAACTCCTTCTCGCCGGTGGTGATGTAGAGCTCGGCCGCGGCCCAGTAGAACTCGTCGGTGACGTTCTGGTCGCCGTAGGCGCCGCCGCCGGTGCCGTCGGAGTCCAGGGCGTACCGGGCGGGGTTGGCCTTGGCGGCCGCCCAGGCCTTGCGCGCCGCGGTGAGGTTGCGGGCGGCGAACGCCGCGTCGTACGGGGCGAACAGCCGGGCGGCCTGGGCGGCGGTGGCCGCCAGGTTCAGCGTGGCGGCGGTGGACACCGGGTGCAGCTCGCGCTTCTGCGGGTCCAGGTGCGGCAGCAGCGGCAGGCCGGTCCAGTTCTCGTCGTGGATCTTGTGGTGCGCCATCCCGGCGAGCGGCTTGCCGTCCGGTACCTGCATCTTCAGCAGGAAGTCCTGCTCCCAGCGGGCTTCGTCCAGGATGTCGGGGACGCCGTTGCCGCTCTCGGGGGTGTCGAGCATGCCGTCGGTGAACGGCTGGGACGTCGCGGCGTTCTTGGTGCGCTCGAACTCGCCCATCACCTGGGCGACGGAGATGCCGCCGTTCACGACGTACTTGCCGTGGTCACCGGCGTCGTACCAGCCGCCGGCGACGTCCAGGGAGTACTCGCACACCCCCGGCTGGCAGGGGACGTTCGTGTCGCCCTGGTTGGGCGCGACGCCCACGTGGCCGGCCGGCCGGCCGTAGCCGGGACGCAGGCTGTCGAGGATCTCGATGCCGCTGCGCTGCGGGTAGAAGAACTTCAGCGCGTCGGAGCGCAGGCCCGCGTAGGCGGCGCCGCCGATGTCGAACGGCCGGCTGGTCTCACCGTCGGCGGTCAGCGTGTACCCGGTGCCCGCCTTGGTGTAGGAGCCGAAGTCGATGGAGTGCACGTTCTGGCCGGAGGAGGGGTCCACGCCGCGCGGCGCGGTCTGCCCGGTGGCGACCACGGTGCCGTCCGCCTTGGCGAGCTTCCAGGGCAGCGCCGCGGTCTCCTCGGTCACCACGGTGGCGTTCTTCGGGCCCTTGGGCAGGTAGGCGACCTGGTTGACCCGGACCCGCGGCCCGGTGTCGGGGACGTAGACGTCCGGCGGGGCGCCGCCCTTGAGCGAGACGTTGTCCATGCAGAAGCGCCAGGCCGTCGAGCTGCCGCCCATCTGGAAGACGACCTGCGCGTTGGGCAGGTCGACCGGCGAGGTGAAGGTGTAGGAGAAGGTCTCGCCGTCCGGGCCGAGCTGGGGGTTGGCGGTGACGTAGGCGGTGTAGGGGTCGGTGGGCATCTGGACCAGGGCCTTGCCCACCTTGGCCGGGTCCCCGGACCCCCAGAAGCTGAACGCGTAGGTCTCGCCCTTGACCAGCGGGATGTCGTTCTGGCCGATGATGGCGTCCCACGGGTTGACCGTGCCGGCCGGGATGTCGGTGCACAGCCGGCCGCCGGTGGTGTCCAGCGTGAGGTTGCCGCTGCCCCACCAGGGGGTGCTGCCGTCGTCGAAGGTGCCGTTGCGGATCTGCTCGGGCGCGTCGTCGGCCGCGCGGGCCGCGGGGCCGGACAGTGCGGACGCGGCCAGCGCGGCCGCCGCGGTGAGAGCGAGCGAGGCCGCCCACCGCCGGGATGGTCTGATCACGCGATGTCCCCAGGGGGTCGAGGTCGGGAGTCGTGGGAGCGCTCCCAAGAGCGCGCCGGGCCACGGTCCCCGCATGCTCGCCGCCGCCGCCCGGCGGCGTCAACGGCACCGGGGCCGTACGCCCGGCCCGGGCCGGGGGTGCGGTGCGTGCCCGACCGGTGGCGAGGTGTGTGAACGCCGCGTTCCGGCGGCCAGGATCGGGCCGGTACGGCGGGCGCGGGGCCGGTGGCCCGATGAAAGTTTCAGTGGCCGGCCATCGAATATCCCCAACAAAGCTTTGCAAATGGAATTTTGCAAAGCTACCTTTGGCGTATGGACGACTCGCCAGATGTGTACCGGGTGCGCGATCCGCGCACGCTCAAGGCGGTGGCCCACCCGCTGCGGGTGCGGCTGCTCGGCGCGCTGCGCCTGGACGGGCCGGCGACGGCCACCGAGCTCGCCGCCAGGTTCGGCGAGAGCTCCGCGTCCACCAGCTACCACCTGCGGCAGCTCGCCAAGTACGGCTTCGTCGAGCAGGACCCCGATCAGCGGGACGCCCGCGAGCGGCGCTGGCGCTCGGTGCACCGGTACACCGCGTGGAGCGACCGCGAGCTGGCCGGCAGCCCCGAGGGGCGCGCGGCGGCCGGGTTCATGCGCGACCGGCAGGTCGAGGTGCTGCTGAAGGACCGGGCCGACTTCGAGAGCCACCGCGAGGAATGGGGGCCGGACTGGTCGGACGCGGCCGGCATGTCCGACGACGTCGCCCGGCTGACCCCTGACTCGGTGCGCCTGCTGATGGAACGGACGAGCGCCCTGGTCCGCGAGCTGGCGGCGGCCGACGCCGGCGATCCGCGGACGGCGCGGGTGGCCGTCCACCTGGCCGCCTTCCCGAGCCGCGGGTACGTCCGATGACCTCCGGGAACGGGCCGGCGGCCGGTCCGCGCCGGTCCACCGCCGCCGGGACCGGCCCGCCGGCGGTGGCGGAGGACCGGCCCGGGCGCGCGGTGGAGACGGGGATGCCGGCCTCGGCGAAGGTCCCGCCCTCGGCGCGCCCCGGCGGCCCGGTGCTTTCGGCGCGGGCGGCGCTGCGGCGGTACGCGCTGGTGACCGGGCTGACCTGGTTCCCGCCGGGGCTGATGATGTCGTCGATGGTGCTGCTGATGGCCGCCCGCGGCCTGGACCTCGGCCAGGTGGGCGCGGCATCGGCGATCTTCGCCGCGGTGGTGGTCGTGCTGGAGCTGCCCACCGGCGGGCTGGCCGACGTGCTGGGGCGGCGGGTGGTGCTGGCCGCCTCCGCGCTGGTCAGCGTGGCCGCGCTGACCACCCTCGCGCTGGCCACCAGCTGGTGGATGTTCGCCGCCGCCTCGGTGCTCAAGGGCGTGGCCCGGGCGCTTTCCAGCGGGCCGGCCCAGGCCTGGTACGTCGACACCCTGCACGCGGCCGAAGGGCCGGGCGCCGACCTCAAGCCGGGCCTGTCGCGCGGCGAGGCCACCGCCTCGATCTCACTGTGCGCGGCGACCCTGATCGGCGGCTGCCTGCCGCTGCTGCTGCCCGGCGGCCTGGTGGCCCCGATGATCGCCGCGGCGGTCGCGGCGGGCGTGCTGTTCGCGGTCGTGCTGGTCGCGCTGCCCGAGCCGCCGCGGCCCCGGCCCACTCTCGGCGGCGTGCTGCGGGACGTGCCGCCGACCATCGGCGCCGGGCTGCGGCTGGCGGTGCGCGACCGCGGGCTGAACCGGCTGCTGCTGGTCGCCTTCGCCGCCGGGGTGGCCCTGTCGTCGATCGAGCTGCTCACTCCCGGGCGGCTGGCCCAGCTCACCGGCCGGCTGGAGTCGGGGAGCTCGGCGTACGCCCTGGTGATCGCGGCCGGGTTCGCCGCGAGCGGCGCCGGGTCCTGGGCCGCGCCCCGGGCGGCGCGGCTGCTCGGCGGGCCGGTCCGCGCGGCGGTGACCGGCGGCGTGGCGGCGGCGGCCGCGCTGGCCGGGCTGGCCGCCTCGGTGGCGCTGTCCGGGACGGCCGGCATCGTGGCGGCGGGCGCGGCCTACGTCGCGATGTTCGCCGCGCTGGGGGTGGCGGAGGTCATGCGGGTGGAGATGATGCACCGGCGGGTCGGCCCGGGGCGGCGGGCCACGCTGATGTCGGTCGACTCGCTGCAGCTGCAGTTCGGCGGGATGGCCGCCGGGCTCGGTCTCGGCGCGCTGGCCGCCCGGTCCGGTCCGGCGCCGGCCTGGGCGGTGGCCGCCGGGCTGGTCCTGCCGTCGGTGCTGCTGTACCTGCGGCTGCCCCCGGCCGCGGACCCCGAGTAGAACAAAATTCGCTCGGGACGGCACAATCGGGGGAGCCGAAGGGAGCGGGGCATGGGCGAGCAGGCGGCGGCGACCACGGACGGGGCACCGGCGGCCGGGGAGCGGGGACGCCGGGTCACCCCGGCCAGCGAGGAGCAGCGGGCGGCGTGGCTGGGCGGCGCGCTGCCCGCGGTGGAGCGGGTACGGCCGGGTCTGTGGTCGATCCCGGTGCCGATCCCGATCAACCCGCTGCGGTACGTGCTGGTCTACGCCCTGGAGCTCCCGGACGGTGTCGCGATCATCGACGCCGGCTGGAACACCGAGGAGGCGTACGCCGCGCTGGACGCGGGCCTGGCGGTGGCGGGGTACCGGATGACCGACGTGCGGGCGGTGCTGGTGACGCACATGCACCCCGACCACTACGGGCTGGCCGGGCGGGTCCGCGAGGCGTCCGGCGCGTGGATCGGCCTGCATCCCGCCGACGCGGCGCTGCTGCACGACCGGTACGCCGACTCCGAGATCGAGCGCCTGGTCGAGCGGCAGCGCGAGATGATGGTGCGGTCCGGCGTCCCGGCCGCCGAGCTGGACGAGCTGAGCGGCGCCTCGGTGATGATCAAGCAGTTCGTGATGATGGCCGCGCCGGACCGGCTGATCGAGGACGGCGACGCGCTGGGGCTGGCCGGCTGGGACCTGCGGGCGATCTGGACGCCCGGCCACTCGCCCGGCCATCTGTGCTTCGCCTCACCCGAGCGGCGGCTGCTGTTCTCCGGCGACCACGTGCTGGCCAGGATCACGCCCAACGTGGCGGTGCACGCGCAGTCCGGCCACGATCCGCTCGCCGAGTACCTCGGCTCGCTGGCGGCGATCCGGGACGCCGAGGTGGACGAGGTGCTGCCCGCGCATGAGTACCGCTTCCTGGAGCTGGCCGACCGGGTCGACTACGTCATGACGCACCACGAGCGGCGGCTGGCCGAGGTCGAGGCGGCGGTGGCCGGTGCGGACGGCGTGACCTGCTGGGACGTCACCACCCGGCTGACCTGGTCGCGGGCCTGGGAGCGCATCCCGGCGTACATGCGCCGGGCGGCCGGCAACGAGACCCTGGCGCATCTGGTGCACCTGGAGACGCGGGGCCGGCTGCGCCGGGTCCCCGGCGGCCCGGGCGCGCCCGACCTGTGGCATCCGGCCACCCGCTGACGCCGGCCGGATCGAGATTGAACTCCGCGCCCGGCGCGCGCGTATCCAGGGTGGGCGGGACGCGGGGCGTCCCGCCCACCAGCCGGGTGCGGGAGGTGCGGGCATGCGCGGGGCCGTCGCGGCGTCGGTGGCGGGGATCGTCCTGCTGCCGGCCGCCCTGGGACTGGCCGGTTGCGCCGCGGCCTCCGCGCCGCGGGTCGCCCCGGTCGCCGCGACCGCCGACGACCTGCCCTACAACCTGACCGACGTGCTCTTCACCCGCGAGATGATCCTGCACTACCAGCAGGCGGTCATCCTGGCGGAGCTGGTGCCGGGCCGTGGCGGCTCCGCCTACGTGCGCGAGGTCGCCGGCCGGATCACCCGGGACGAGCGGCCGAAGATCGACGCGCTGGCCGGCACGCTGCGCGCCTGGAGCTTCCAGGTGCCCGACCTGAAGGAACCGCCCAAGCACAACATGGACGGCATGCTGTCGCCGGCCCAGCTGCTGATGCTGCGCAAGCGGTCCGGCGCGGAGTTCGACCGGTTGTGGCTCACCACGCTGGCCCGGCACTACACCTACGGGGTGCGGCTGGCGGACAAGGCGCGGGCCGAGGGCAAGGACCGGGCGACCGTGGCGCGGGCCGGCGCCGCCGGGACCGCGCAGCGCGCCCTGGTCACCGAGATCGTCCGCCACCTGTCCTGACGCCGGCCGCCCGCCGGCGGCGCCGCGGGGGCGCGCGCGGGGAGCGGCGCGGCCGGCCGGAGGCCGCCGGTTATGGTGGCACCGCCGGAATCTTGTTCTCCTGGAGAGGCGGGCGCATGTCGGAACTCAGGTTCGATGGGAAGGTCGCGGTGGTCACCGGGGCGGGGCATGGCCTCGGCCGCTCGCACGCGCTGCTGCTCGCCGCGCGCGGCGCGCGGGTCGTGGTCAACGATCGCGGCGGCGCCCTGGACGGCAGCGGCGCCTCCGCCGGCCCGGCCGCCCGGGTGGCCGAGGAGATCAGGGCGACCGGCGGCGAGGCGGTGGCCGACGACCACGACGTTTCGGTCCCCGACGGCGCCGAGGGAATCGTGGGCGCGGCGATCGACGCGTTCGGCCGGCTCGACATCGTGGTCAACAACGCCGGCATCCTGCGCGACCGGTCGATCGGCAAGATGGCGGTGGAGGAGTTCGACGCGGTGCTCGCGGTGCACGTGCGCGGCTCGTTCCTGGTCAGCCGGGCGGCGTTCGGCCACATGAAGGAGCAGCGGTACGGCCGGATCGTCAACACCTCCTCGCCGGCCGGGCTGTTCGGCAACTTCGGCCAGGCCAACTACTCGACCGCCAAGATGGGGCTGGTCGGGCTGACCAAGACGCTCGCCATCGAGGGCGCCCGGGCGGGCATCGCGGCGAACGCGATCGCGCCGATCGCCTGGACCCGGATGACCGAAACCCTGCTTCCGGCCGAGTTCGAGCAGCGGTTCACCCCGGAGCGGGTGAGCCCGCTGGTGGCGTTCCTGGCGCACGAGAGCTGCCCCACCAGCGGCGAAGTGTTCAGCGTCGGCGCCGGCCGGGTGGCCAGGGTGTTCGTGGCCGAGGGCCCGGGCTGGCGGGCCGACGAGCCGACCGTCGAGGCGATCCGCGACAACTGGGACGCCGTGCTGGCCGAGGAGCCCTACCTGCGGCCGACCACCATCGGTGAGCAGGCGACCGCCTCGATGAAGGCCATGCTCTGACCACGGCATCGGCGCCTCATCACTACTTTCGTTGATAACGACGAAAGTTACCGAAACATCTACATAACTTCTTCCCTCCGAGCCGGAACTCAACTACCTTCGGCGTCACATAACCCCGACTTCGGAGGTCCGGTGAAACGCACGCCCGTCCGACCGGCGAACGCCCACCAGGCGACCCTGTTGCGGTTGCTGCGGGACGGCGGCCGGTCGCGGGCGGAGCTCGGTGACGTCGTCGAGCTGTCCCGGGCCAAGCTCACCCAGGAGCTGGACGCGCTCATCGCGATGAGCCTGGTCCAGCCGGCCGGGCTCGCCGCGTCCCGCGGCGGCCGGCGGTCCGGGATGGTGCGGCTGTCCCCGCACCTGCGGTTCGCCGGCATCGACATCGGCGCCACCTCGGTGGACGTCGCGGTCACCGACGGCGAGCTGCAGGTGCTCGGCCACGCCGGCGAGCCGTGCGACGTGCGCGACGGCCCGGTCGCGGTGCTGGACCGGGCGCTGGACCTGCTCGGCAAGCTGCGCGACCAGGGGCTGTTCACCCAGCTGCACGGCGCCGGCATCGGCGTCCCCGGCCCGGTCAGCTTCCGCGAGGGCGTCCCGGTGGCCCCGCCGATCATGCCCGGCTGGAACCGGTTCCCGGTCAAGGAGATCGTCAGCCAGGAGCTGCGCTGCCCGGCCATGGTCGACAACGACGTCAATTTACTCGCCCTCGGCGAGCTGCACGCCGGGCTGGCCCGGCAGGTCGACGACTTCCTGCTCATCAAGATCGGCACCGGCATCGGCTGTGGCATCGTGGTGGACGGCAAGATCTACCGGGGCGCCTCCGGCAGCGCCGGGGACATCGGGCACATCCGGGTCGACGATCAGGGACCGACCTGCACGTGCGGTAACACCGGCTGCCTGGAGGCCTACTTCGGCGGTGCCGCGCTCGCCCGGGAGGCGACCCGCGCCGCGCCGCGCTCGCCGTACCTGGCGCAGCGGCTGGCCGATGGCGGCCGGCTCACCGCGCAGGACGTCGGCGCCGCCGCCGACCTCGGCGACCCGGTGGCGGTGCGGCTCATCCGGGACGGCGGGCGCCACACCGGCCAGGTGCTGGCCGGCCTGGTCAGCTTCTTCAACCCGAGCCTGATGATCATCGCCGGCGGCGTGGCCCGGCTCGGGCACGTGCTGCTCGCCGAGCTGCGCAGCGTCGTCTACCGAAGATCGCTGCCACTGGCGACCGGCAACCTGCCCATCGTGCTCTCCGAGCTCGGCGACACCGCCGGAGTGATCGGCGGCACCCGGTTGATCAGTGACCACGTCTTCTCGGCGGGCTGACCGTCCCACCGCCCCACGACCGTCCCGCCCCTTTTCTCCCGCTCCCCCCGGAGGCCCCGTGAGCGACCTGCTGATCATGCGAGGGATCGTCAAACAGTTCCCCGGCGTGCGGGCGCTGGACGGCGTCGACCTGGACGTCCGGGCCGGCGAGGTGCACTGCCTGCTCGGGCAGAACGGCGCCGGCAAGTCCACGCTGATCAAGATCCTGGCCGGCGCGCACCGCCCGGACGAGGGCACCATCACCTTCGGCGGCGCGGAGGCGCGGTTCGCCGGGCCGGTGGCCGCCATCCGGTCGGGCATCGCCACCATCTACCAGGAGCTCGACCTGGTGGACGGCCTGTCGGTCGCCGAGAACATCTTCCTCGGTCACGAGCGGGCCTCGCTCGGCTTCACCCGCCGGGCGGAGATGAACCGGGCCGCGGCCGAGCTGCTCGCCCGGCTCGGCCACCGGGAGATGCGCCCGACGACGGAGGTGGGCCGGCTGCCCGCCGCCGGCAAGCAGGTGGTCAGCATGGCCCGGGCGCTGTCCCACGACGTCCGGCTGATCATCATGGACGAGCCGTCGGCCGCGCTGGCGCACGACGAGGTGATGAACCTCTTCCGCATCATCCGCGACCTGACCGCCCAGGGCGTCGCGGTGGTCTACATCTCCCACCGGCTGGAGGAGATCCGCGAGATCGGCGACCGGGTCACCGTGCTCAAGGACGGCCGGACGGTCGCGGTCGGCCTGCCCGCCCGCGACACGCCCACCCCGGAGATCGTGTCGCTGATGACCGGCCGGGACGTGGAGTACGTCTTCCCGCCCCGCCCCGAGCCCGGCGCGCACGACGACCGGCCCGAGGTGCTGCGGGTGGAGGGTCTGACCCTGCCCGGCCGGTTCGCCGACGTGTCGCTGACCGTCCGGGCCGGCGAGATCGTCGGCCTGGCCGGGCTGGTCGGCTCCGGCCGCTCGGAGATCGTGGAGACGGTCTACGGCGCCCGGCGGCCCACCGCCGGGCGGGTGCTGCTGTCGGGCGAGCCGGTGCCCGCCGGATCCACCACCCGGGCGGTGCGGCGCGGCATGGGGCTGGCCCCCGAGGAGCGCAAGTCGCAGGCCCTGCTGATGAACGAGACCGTCGGCCGGAACATCACCATCGCCGGCCTGTCCACCTACTCCCGCCACGGCTGGGTGGACCGGCGCGCCGAGCAGGAGGCGGCCGACCGGCTGGTGCGCACGCTCGGCATCCGCCCGCCCGACCCCTCCCGCCCGGTCCGCACGCTGTCCGGCGGCAACCAGCAGAAGGCGGTGCTGGCCCGCTGGCTGGTCCAGGGCCGCCGGCTGCTCCTGCTGGACGAGCCGACCCGCGGCGTCGACGTCGGCGCCCGGGCCGAGCTGTACGCGGTGATCCGCCGGCTGGCGGACGAGGGCGTCGGGGTGCTGCTGGTCTCCAGCGAGGTGCCCGAGGTCCTCGGCCTGGCCGACCGGGTCCTGGTGCTGCGGGAGGGCCGGGTCATCCACGAGTCGGACGCGCGTGACCTCGACGAGTCACGGGTGCTGGACATGATCATGGAAGGGGGCGAGCGGTGACGAACGCACGCGGCGCCGGCACGCCGAAGGACCTGCCGAAGGACGCGCCACCCGCGGACGAGCACGACCGGGTGGAACACCAGGCGCGGGCCGCGGCCCCGCGGCGGACCGGCCTGCTCGGGCGGGTGGGCCAGGCGCACCACCTCGGCCTGGCCGTCGCGCTGGTGCTGCTCGCCATCGTGGGCCTGGTGACCGCGCCGGGCACCTTCGCCACGTCGTCCAACCTGGTCAGCATCCTGGCGCTGGCCGCGACGATCGGCGTGATCACCGTCGGGATGACCTTCGTCATCATCGGCGGCGGCATCGACCTGTCGGTCGGGGCGATCATGGCACTGGCCTCGGTGTGGGCCACCACGCTGGCCACCCAGGCCTACGGCCCGGTGGTCATGGCGATCTGCGCGCTGCTGGTCGGCACCGGCGCCGGACTGGTCAACGGCCTGCTCATCGCCTATGGGCGGATGGTGCCGTTCATCGCCACCCTGGCCATGCTGGTGGCCGCGCGCGGCTTGGCCCAGCGCATGTCGGACCGCCGCACCCAGCTGGTGCGGCCGGACAACAACGCCCTGGTGGAGCTGTCGACCACCCGGGTGCTCGGCCTGCCGCTGCTGGTCTACATCTTCGTGCTGGTGATCGCGATCGGCTGGCTGGTGCTCAACCGCACCACCTTCGGCCGGCGCACCTACGCGGTGGGCGGCAACCCCGAGGCGGCCCGGCTGGCCGGCATCGACGTGCGGCGCCACACCCTGATCCTTTACGCGCTGTCCGGGCTGTGCTGCGGCATCGCGGCCATCCTGATCATGGCGCGGACGACCACCGGCTCCTCCACCCACGGCGACCTGTACGAGCTGGACGCGATCGCCGCCGTGATCATCGGAGGCACGCTGCTCACCGGCGGCCGCGGCACGATCATCGGCTCCATCCTGGGCCTGCTGATCTTCACCCTCATCACCAACCTGTTCATCCTCAACGGGCTGAACACCAGCGACCAGCTCATCGCCAAGGGCCTGATCATCGTGATCGCCGTGCTGCTGCAGCGGCGCGGGCTGCGATCTCAGGTGCCATAGCGGCACCGGCCACCCCGCCGGACCGCGGCGGAGGATCACCACTCGTGGAGCGTCCCGCGTCGGGGGCGGCGCCCCCATATCGCCCCAGGTAAAGAAGGAGAACGTCACATGAACAAGCGCGTCGCCCGGCGAGGGTTCCTCGCCAGCGGAGCAGCCGTCGGCGTCGGGGCCCTGGTCTCCGCGTGCACCAGCAACGAGCCCGCCGCCGCGCCGTCCTCGGCCGCCCCGCAGGCCGCCGCGGCCGGTACCGACAATGACAAGCCGGGCACCGCGGTCACCATCGGCTTCTCGGCGCCCGCCGCCGACCACGGCTGGATCGCCGCCATCGCCAAGAACGCCGAGGCGCAGGCCAAGCAGTACTCCGACGTGACCTTCAAGCCGGTGGAGCCGACCAACGACATCAACCAGCAGATCTCGGCCGTCGAGTCGCTGATCCAGGCCAAGGTGAGCGCGCTGGTCATCCTGCCCAACGACGGTGAGCAGCTCAACCAGGTCGCCCGCAAGGCGATGGACGCCGGCATCCCGGTGATCAACCTGGACCGTGTGTTCCCCGACAAGCTGTCCTACCGGACCTGGATCGGCGGCGACAACTACGGCATGGGCGTGGCCGCCGGCCACTACATCGGCAAGAAGCTCAAGGACAAGGGGGTGGCCAACCCGGTCATCCTGGAGATCCAGGGCATCGCCACTCTGCCGCTCACCCAGGACCGCAGCAAGGGCTTCGCCGACGCGCTGAAGACCTACGGTTTCAGCGTCACCGCCCAGCAGGACGCCAAGTTCACCGTCGAGTCCGGCACCCAGGTGGCCAGCAACCTGCTGCAGGCGCACAAGAAGATCGACGCCATCTGGAACCACGACGACGACCAGGGCATCGGGGTGCTCGCCGCCATCAAGGAGGCGAACCGCAACGAGTTCTTCATGGTCGGCGGGGCCGGCTCGGCCAACGCCATGCGCGACATCCAGGCCGGCAGCGGGGTGCTGGAGGCGACCGTCACCTACAGCCCCACGATGGCCTCCTCGGCCATCAAGATCGCCCGGCTGATCGCGCAGGGCAAGGGCCTGAGCGACCTGGTGGAGAACCAGGTCCCGCAGTCCATCACCCTGGCGTCGGAGACGATCACCAAGGAGAACGCGGAGAAGTACCTGCCGCTCGGCTTCGAGTCCTAGAGATCCAGGAGTGAATGACATGAGTTCCAGCAGGCCCGCGCTCGGGGTCGGCATGGTCGGATACGCGTTCATGGGGCGGGTCCACTCCCAGGCGTGGCGCAGCGTCGGCGCGTTCTTCGACCTGCCGGTCACCCCGGTCATGGCCGTGCTGTCCGGCCGGTCCGCCCGCACGGCCGACGCCGCGGCGACCCTCGGCTGGGCCGCCGTGGAGAACGACTGGAAGGAGCTCATCCGCCGGGAAGACGTGCACATCGTCGACATCTGCACGCCCGGCGACTCGCACGCCGAGATCGCCGTGGCCGCGCTGGAGGCCGGCAAGCACGTGCTGTGCGAGAAGCCGCTGGCCAACACGGTCGCCGAGGCCGAGGCCATGGTGGCGGCGGCCGGGCAGGCCGCCGCCCGCGGCGTGCGCAGCATGGTCGCCTTCAACTACCGCCGGGTGCCCGCCGTCGCGCTGGCCCGGCAGATGGTGGCCGACGGGCGGCTCGGCGAGATCCGGCACGTCCGCGCCCAGTACCTGCAGGACTGGATCACCGACCCGGAGTTCCCGCTGGTCTGGCGGCTGCAGAAGGACAAGGCCGGCTCCGGGGCGCTCGGCGACATCGGCTCGCACATCGTGGACACCGCCCAGTTCGTCACCGGGCAGAATCTCACCGGGGTGTCCGCGCTGACCGAGACGTTCATCCGCGAGCGCCCGCTGGCCGGCGACTCGGCCGGCCTGGCCGCCGGCGCGGACGGCACCGGCCGCGGCGAGGTCACCGTGGACGACGCCGCGCTGTTCATCGGCCGGCTGTCCGGCGGCGGCCTCGCCTCGTTCGAGGCCACCCGGTTCGCCGCCGGGCGCAAGAACGCGCTGCGCCTGGAGATCAACGGCTCGCTCGGCAGCCTCGCCTTCGACTTCGAGGCGATGAACGAGCTGTGGTTCCACGACCACACCCTCCCGGCCGGCGACGCCGGGTTCCGGCGCATCCTGGTCACCGAGTCCGACCACCCGTACGCCGCGGCCTGGTGGCCGCCCGGCCACGGCCTGGGCTACGAGCACACCTTCACCCACGAGGTGAAGGACTTCCTGGAGGCCCTCGCCGCGGGCACCGACCCGACGCCGTCGTTCGCCGACGGGCTGCGGGTGCAGCGGGTGCTGCGGGCGGTCGAGGAGAGCGCGGCGAACGACAGCCGCTGGACGGCGATCACCGGATGACCCGGCGCCGGGCGGGCCGGGACGACCGGCCCGCCCGGCGGCGCGGCAGGCAGCGAAGCGAACGCGGGCCCGGCGGCCCGCGGCGAGGAAGGATAGCGACATGACCCGACCGATCACGCTGTTCACCGGGCAGTGGGCCGACCTCCCGTTCGAGGAGGTGTGCCGGCTGGCCGGTGAGTGGGGCTACGACGGCCTGGAGATCGCCTGCTGGGGCGACCACTTCGAGGTGGACAAGGCGCTGGCCGACGACTCCTACATCCCCCGCAAGCTGGAGATGCTGGACAAGTACGGCCTGAAGGTGTGGACCATCTCCAGCCACCTGGTCGGCCAGGCCGTGTGCGACCACCCCATCGACGAGCGCCACCAGGGCATCCTGCCACCCCGCATCTGGGGCGACGGCGAGCCCGAAGGCGTCCGGCAGCGCGCCGCCGAAGACATCAAGGACACCGCCCGCGCCGCCGCCAAGCTCGGCGTCAACACCGTGGTCGGCTTCACCGGCTCGTCCATCTGGCACACCCTGGCCATGTTCCCGCCAGTGCCGCCCGCGATGCTGGACGCCGGCTACCAGGACTTCGCGGACCGGTGGAACCCCATCCTCGACGTGTTCGACGAGGTCGGGGTGCGCTTCGCCCACGAGGTGCACCCGAGCGAGATCGCCTACGACTACCACACCACCGTCCGCACCCTGGAGGCCATCGGCCACCGGCCCGCGTTCGGGCTGAACTGGGACCCCTCGCACATGGTGTGGCAGGAGCTGGACCCGGCCGGCTTCATCCTCGACTTCGCCGACCGGATCTACCACGTCGACTGCAAGGACGCAAAGGTCCGCACCGGCGACGGCCGCCGCGGCCGGCTCTCCTCCCACCTGGGCTGGGCCGACCCGCGCCGCGGCTGGGACTTCGTGTCCACCGGCCGGGGCGACGTCCCCTGGGAGGACTGCTTCCGCGCTCTCAACCACATCGGCTACGACGGCCCCATCTCCATCGAGTGGGAGGACGCCGGCATGGACCGCCTGCACGGCGCCCCCGAGGCCCTCGCCTACATCCGCGGCCTCAACGCCATCACCCCGCCCAGCGCCTCGTTCGACGCGGCATTCTCTTCGTGACTGTGTTTCTTGGCGCGCGCTTCGCGCGCGCTGCGTTCGGGCGCCTTCAGCCGGCGTTCTTCGAGCGTCGCTCGCAAGCCTTCGTTCCTCAGGCTTACTCCCTCCTCCTCACAACACCGGCGCGCCCGAACGCCGGGGTGGTCGAGCGGTGGAGTGACCTCGGGCTCCGCGGGGTGGGCGGACGTGGGCTTGATCGCTCGCCCCGCGGGGGTGGTGGAGCGGCGGGGTGACCCGTCATGCTCTGTGGGCGGGCGGGCGTGGGGTTGATCGCAGGTTTGTCCATCCAGCGGTGAGGCATGAGGGGGTGGGTGAGGCGTTGGCCGACCGAGAGGAGGAACGCGTGCGCAAGCTCGTCATCACCCAGAACGTCACATTGGACGGATCGATCGAGATGCTCGGCCCGTGGTTCTCGCCCGAGGCCGAGAACGACCAGGACGACCTGGTCGAGGAGATGGCCCGCCAGGACGCGACCAACGACGCCGTCCTGTGGGGCCGCCAGACCTTCGAGGACATGCGCGGCTACTGGCCCGGGCAGACCGACGACCGGACCGGGGTCACCGATACCCTCAACCGCGTCACGAAGTACGTCGTCAGCTCGACGCTGAAGGACCCGCAGTGGCAGGGCACGGTCGTGCTGACCGGCGACCCGATCCAGGAGGTGCGCGCACTCAAGGAGTCTCAGGGACAGGACATCGTCTGCACCGGAAGCATCTCGCTGGTGCACGCACTGGTGCCGTCCGGACTCGTCGACGAGTACCGTCTGTTCACCTACCCCGCCGTCCAAGGCGGCGGTCGCCGGCTCTTCCCGGACGGCTACGCCCTACCCAGGCTCGAGCTGGTGGAGACCAGGCGTTTCCGCTCTGGGATCGTACTGACCTGCTACCACCCGGCCTGACCGCCGGGCTGCTCGGCGGGCAGGCCAATGGTGGAGTTGACCAGGACGATCCGCCGGACGGCGGGTGAAGGACGCCCGGACGTCGGGGTGGGGAGCGGTCGGGCACCTTGGGGCGGGCACGAGGTTGATCGCCCGCTCCGTGGGGCGGTGGTGATCGTTCGGTCAGGCGTCTTCGGGGAGGGGGGCGCCGGTCTCCAGGAAGGTCTTCAGGCTGGAGAGCACGTTCGGCCAGCCCTGGCTCAGCATCTCGACGAGGGTCGAGCCGGGTTCGAAGCCGTCGTGCACGACGGTGAGCTTCACGATCTGGGCCTCCTCCTCCATGGTGAAGGTGACCTTGGAGCGGGGTTCGGCGGACAGCCGGGCGAGCGTGTCGTCGTCCCAGCCGAAGCGCTCGGCGAGTTCGGGGGTCATGGCGTGCCAGGTGTAGGAGAGCCGGCGGTAGGGATCGGCCTCCAGCACGACCTGCTCGGGGTCGCTGATCATCACGCCGTGGTTGTCCCAGGTCATCGGTGAGCCGGGGGTCCAGTCCGTCTGGAACTCGGTCGCCCAGTAGCGGCGGGTGAAGGCGGGGTCGGTCAGCGCCTGCCAGAGCTTCTGCGGCGTGGTGCGGATGTAGGTGGTGTAGACGAAGGTCGGCGCGTCGGTCTTGGTGTCCATCGGGGTGTCCTCCAGGGCGAGTTTCAGGTCCGCCAGGGCTTGGACCCTGGCCTGGTCGTAGCGGCTGATCCATCGGTGGGCGATCTCGTGCACGGGTGCGGCGTTGAGGTAGTGCAGCTTCTCGCGGCCCCGCCGCACGGTGGTGACGAGCCCGGCCTCCTCTAACACCGCCAGGTGCTTGCTGACGGACTGCCGGGCCATGTCCAGCCCGGCGCACAGCTCGCGCAGCGTCTGCCCGTTGCGGGCGTTGAGCGAGTCGAGCAGCGCACGCCGGCTGGAGTCGGCCAGCGCCTTGAACACCTCGTCCATGCCGCTCCTCGTTGCCGTCCATCAATATGCAGCCGTTTGGCTGCCAATAATTTAGGCAGCCGAAAAGCTGCCTGTCAAGGCGCGCCGGTCGAATGGGCGGTCGGGGGACGGGGGTTGCTTTATGCGAGTACTCGTGTTTGAGTACTCGCGTGAGTAGTACACGATTGTTCATTCTGGGGGCGCTGGCGCGGCGCGGGCCCATGCACGGGCATCAGATCCGGCAGAACGCGCAGCAGGACCGCACCGAGCTGTGGACCGACATCAAGGTCGGCTCGCTGTACGGCGCGCTGCACCGGATGGCGGCCGAGGGCGTCATCGAGGAGGTGCGCACCGAGCAGGAGGGCAACCTGCCGGCCCGCACCGTCTACGCCATCACCGAGGACGGCCGGCTGGAACTGGGGCAGCTGCGCGAGGCCACGCTGCGGGCCACCCGGCTGGCCACCGATCCGGTGGACCTGGCGTTGCAGCTGAGCGAGGAGCTGCCCGCCGGGGAGCTGCGGGCGGCCGTCGCCGACCGGCTGGCGGCGCTCGGGCTGGAGCTGGAGCGGTGGCGGCGGCTGCACGGCACCGCCGCCCCGCATCTGAGCACGCTGGAGTCACTCGGCTTCGAGCACACCCTCATGCGCCTGGAGACCGAGGTCGCCTGGCACGAGCGGGTGCTCGCAGCCATTCCGGATGCCGGAGAAGCCGCCGGTGGGGCCGGCGGCGGAAAGGAGGCCTGAGATGGGGGACTCTCCGGTGGTGTTGGTCGCCGGTGGGGGCATCGGCGGCCTGGCGCTGGCGCAGGCCCTGACCCGGGCCGGGGTCGACGTCCGGGTGTTCGAGCGCGGCGACGCCCCGGACGCGTGGGTCAGCGGTTACCGCATCCACGTCAACCAGATGGGCGCGCGGTCGCTGCGGCAGTGCCTGCCCGGCCCGCTGTGGGAGGCGTTCACCGCCACCGCGGGCCGTCCCGGGCCCGGCTTCCGGTTCCGGACCGAGACCCTGGACCACCTGCTGTTCGTCGAAGAGGAGGTGATGTGCGGGCGGGCGACCGAGCCGCCCGACATGCAGTACGCGGCGAGCCGTGCGGTGCTGCGCCGCCTGCTGCTGGCCGGGATGTCGGACGTCGTCCGGTTCGGCCGCACCTTCGAGCGGTACGAGACGCGGCCGGACGGCCGGGTCACCGCGCACTTCGCGGACGGCACCAGCGAGACCGGGGACGTGCTGGTCGGGGCGGACGGGGTGAACTCGCGGGTACGCGCGCAGTACCTGCCGGCCGCGGCGCGGGTGCGCACCGAGGCCACCGCGATCGGCGGCCGGGTGCCGCTGACCCCTGAGACGCAGGACCTGCTGCCGGCCGGGTTCGGCGACGGGTTGAACCTGGTGCTGCCCGGCAGCGGGTGCGCGCTGTTCACCGCGTCCTTCACCGGCCGGCGGCACGCGGCGGCGAACCTGGGGCTGGACGTGGATCTCACGCCTTACGGCCTGGATCTGGGCTCGCTGGCCGATGAGATGGCGGACTACGTGCTGTTCGCGTATATCGCGCATCGGGGGAGCTATCCGCCGGACGCCGCCGGGCTGGACGGGCCGGAACTGCTGGACCTGGTCGGCCGGCGGACAGAAGGCTGGCATCCGGAGTTGCGCCGGATGCTCGCCGCCGCCGATCCGGGCACCGTCCGGCTGATGCCGTTCGTCACCTCCACCCCGGTTCGCCGCTGGCGTCCCGGTCCGGTGACCGTGCTCGGCGACGCCGTCCACAGCATGACGCCCGCGCTCGGTCTGGGGGCCAACGTGGCGCTGCGCGACGCGGCGCTGCTGTCCAGCCGGCTGGCGGCGGTGCACCGGGGCGAGGCGGACCTGGTCACCGCCATCGGGGAGTACGAGGAGCGGATGCGCCGGTACGGGTTCCAGGCCGTCCGGAAGGCCGCCCTGCTCACCGATTTCATGATCTCCGGTGATCGGCGGCTGCGGCGGGTGGCGAAGGGCTGGTTCCGGCTCTGCGACGCCGCCGGGCCGCTGCGGCGGCTGAGCTTCGGCGGCATGTGGACCGACGGCACGCCGCAGGAGCCGGAGCGCCTGGCCTTCGCCACGTCCTGACCGCCGGCCCGCGGCCGTGCCGTGCTCGGCGCGCGGGCCGGTGCATGCGGGTCAGTCGAACAGGACCACCTGGCGCAGGACCTCGCCGGTGCGCAGCGCGGCGACGGCGTCGTTGAGGTCGGCCAGCCGGATGCGGGAGCTGATCATGCTGTCCAGGTCCAGCTTGCCGGCCTTCCACAGCCGGGCGAAGAACGGGAAGTCGCGGCGGACGTCGCTGCCGCCGTACATCGAGCTGAGCAGGCGCTTGCCCTCGAAGAGCAGGCTGAAGGCCGACAGCTGGACGGTGTCGTCCATCGCGCCCGCGCCGACCACCACGACGTCGCCGCCGCGGCGGGTGGCCTGCCAGGCGGACATGATGGTCGCCGACCTGCCGACCACCTCGAAGCCGTAGTCGAAGCCCAGCCCGCCGGTGAGGGCGCCCATCGCCTCCGGCAGTCCTTCGGGGGTGCAGGCGTCGGTGGCGCCGACCTTGCGGGCCAGCTCATGCTTGGCGGCCACCGGGTCCACCGCCAGGATGGTGGTGGCGCCGGAGATGCGGGCGCCCTGGATGACCGACAGCCCGACGCCGCCGCAGCCGATCACCACCACGGTGGAGCCGGGCCGCACCTGGGCGGTGTTGATCGCGGCGCCGACGCCGGTGGTGATGCCGCAGCCGATCAGCGCCGCCACCTCGAACGGCACGTCCGGGTCCACCTTGACGGCGCCCTGCCACGGCACCACGATCTCCTCGGCCCAGGTGCCGCAGCCGGCCATGCCGAAGGCCGGGGTGTCGCCGCCGAACCGGAACCGGGCCAGCGAGAAGCTCTCCATGACGTAGGTCATGCACAGGTACGGCTGGCCCACGATGCAGTTGGGGCAGCTCCCGCAGGCCGGTGTCCAGTTGATGATCACGTGGTCTCCCGGCCGCACCGAGGTGACGTGGTCGCCCACCTCCACGACCTCGCCCGCGCCCTCGTGTCCCGGGATCACCGGCAGGGGCATGGGCAGCACGCCGGACAGCACCGACAGGTCCGAATGGCAGACGCCGGTCGCTCTGATCTTCACCCGGACGTCGGTGGGGCCGACCGGGGTGAGGGTGAAGTCGTCGCGGATGTCCAGCTTGTCATCGCCGACGGCGTGCAGCAGCGCGGCTCGCATAACGGGAGACCTCCTAGGGAGCGTTTCTACTCTTCGAGGGAGAGGGCGGCTTTGGGGCAGGACCGGACCGCGTGGCGCACGCGGTCGAGCATCTCCGGCGGGGGCTCGGGCAGCAGGACGTGCAGGTTGTCCTCCTCGTCCACCTCGAAGACGTCGGGGGCGAGACCCATGCAGACGGCGTTGGCCTCGCAGGCGTCGTAGTCGACCTTGATTCTCATCAGAGCCCTCCTCGCGTGACGTACGGCAGAGAGCCTAAGGCGCGGCCGGGGCGGTCAGCTTGCGGTGGTCCCAGGAGACGACGCGTGTCGGCTCGACCAGGTAGGCGATCCGCTTGCGCCCGGTGTGCGCGACGTAGCCGCGAAGCTCCTCGGTGACTCCGGACTCCGGCAGCCCGGTCATCCGCCGGGTGATCTCCAGGCCGATGCCGAGCACGGCGCCGGGTTCGGGCACCGGGCGGGCGGTGCCGTAGACCAGCGCGCCGCGCAGCTCGGCGTAGTCGTCGCCGGTCTCGATCAGGCAGGACACCCTGGGGTCGCGTTCGATGTTGCGCGCCTTCTGCGCCTTGGCGTACGTCCAGAACGCGATCCGGCCGTCCACCAAACCGTAGAACATGGTCACCAGGTGCGGGGTGCCGTCCGGATTGATCGTGCCGAGCTGCAGCTTGCGCGAGTCGCGCAGCAGGCTCGCCACCTCGCCGTCCGTCATCGTCACCCGGGCGCGCTGGTTCACCGACAAAGTAGAACACGTTCCATAAGGTGCGGCAAGACCAGGGCGAACATTGTTCGGGACGCCCTGGATCAAGAACTCGGGATGGTGATGGGCGATGGCCGGGTAGTGTGCCGGAGGCGCCGGACACGGGGGATATTTCATGACTGATGGGTTGCCGGCCGCGCTGCGGATCGCCGCGGAGCGGGCCAAGGGCTTCATGCCGCCGGACGAGGGCATGGCGCTGTACGAGACCGCCCGCGCCTACGGCGAGCGCGGCCCGATCGTGGAGATCGGCAGCTACTGCGGCAAGTCGGCCATCTACCTCGGCGCCGCCGCCCGGGAGACCGGCTCGGTGGTGTTCACCGTGGACCATCATCGCGGCTCGGAGGAGATCCAGCCGGGCTGGGCGCACCACGACCCCGCCCTGATGGACCACCGGTTCGGCAAGATGGACTCGCTGCCGTACTTCCGCGCCGCCATCGCCTACGCCGGGCTGGAGGACCAGGTGATCGCGATCGTCGGCGCCTCGGCCACGGTCGCGCGGTACTGGAACACCCCGCTGGCCATGCTCTTCATCGACGGCGGGCATGCGGAGCAGCCGGTCACCGACGACTACGAGGGCTGGGCACCGCACGTGATGCCCGGCGGCGCGCTGGTCTTCCACGACATCTACCCCGACCCGGCCGCCGGCGGCCAGGCGCCGCTCGGCGTCTACCGCCGGGCGCTGGACACCGGCGAGTACACCGAGGTGCGGGCGCACGGCTCGCTGCGGGTGCTGGAGCGCACCGCCTCCTGAGCCGCTCCGGACGTCTCTCCGGCGGGGCGCGGCCGGCCGCTCGGCCGTCGGCGGGGCGGGGTCATTGCCCGGCGGGTTCCGGCGGCGTGAGCAGGGTCATCAGCTGGTCCAGGCAGCGCCGGCGGTACTCCGGAGAGCCGGGTGGCACGCCGAGCAGGTCGCCGGTGAGCTGCGGCAGCGCGATCGGCGCGAACGCCACCAGATGCGCCAGGAACATCACGAACTCCGCGGAGACCGCCCCGGTCAGCTCGCCGGCCCGCTGGCGCTCGCGCACCCGCCGCACGCCCTCGGCCAGCCGGTCGCGCTGGGCGGCGGCGGCCTCCTGTGTCCCGTGGGCCGGGCCGTCGCCGAGGGCCTGCCACACCACCAGCCGGGCCCAGTCGGGCGCGTCCAGCGTCATGTCCAGGTAGGCCGCCACCGACGCGGCGAAGGTGCCGTCGGCCGGCGCGACCGCGTCCTGCCCGGCCGCCCAGCGGCGCCGCAGCTCGTCCAGCAGACCCTGCTTGCCGCCGAAATAGTAGGCGATCAGTTGCTGGTTCACGCCGGCCCGGGCGGCGATGCCCGCGGTGCGGGCGCCGGCGTACCCCTTGGCGCCGAACTCGGCCACCGCCGCGTCCAGGATCTTGCCCCGGGTGCGCTCGGCCGCCATGTCGCGCTCGCCGCCGCCGCGGTGCCGGCGCGGCGGCCGCGGCCTTCCCGGGCCGCTCGCGGCGTCCCCAGGGCCGCTCGCGGAGCCGTCCCCAGGGCCGCGCGCCTGGCCGTCCCTAGGGGCTCTCCCCGTCCCGCTCCCGCCGCCGCCGGGGTCTCGCTCGCTCGTCACTCCGGCAGTACATCAGTCAATCGTTTGATTGACAAATTTCAATCGAACGATTGATACTCGGCTGGCGCAGGCGACCGGAGAAGGGTGAGGCATGGCACGGATCGTGGTGTTCGAGGAGTACGGCGGGCCGGAGGTGCTGCGGGTCATCGAGACGGCCGACCCGCGCCCGGCGGCGGGGCAGATCCGGGTGCGGGTGCGCGCGGCGGGCGTGCAGCCTTTCGACGCCTTCTACCGGCGCGGCGACTTCGCCCGCTACCGGCCGGCCACATTCCCAGCCCGGCTGGGCAACGAGGTGGCCGGCGTGGTGGACGCGGCCGGCCAGGACGCCACCGGGTTCGCCCCGGGCGACGAGGTGATCGCGTTCGTCGACGCCGTGGGGTACGCCGACACGGTGGTCGCGCCGGCCACGTCCGCCGTCCACCGGCCGCCCGGGATGCCGTGGCCGGAGGCGGGCGCGCTGTCGGCGAGCGGGCAGACCGCCGACACCGCGCTGGACGAGCTGGGGGTGACCGCCGGGGACACCCTGCTGGTCCACGCGGCGGCCGGCGGCGTCGGCTCGTTCGCCGTCCAGCTCGCGGTCGCCCGCGGCGCCACGGTGATCGGCACGGCGAGCGAGCGCAACCACGAGTACCTGCGCGCCTTCGGGGCGATCCCGGTGACCTACGGCCCGGGGCTCGCCGAACGCGTCCGGGCCCTCGCCCCGGGCGGGATCACCGCGGCGCTGGACTGCGTCGGCGGCCAGGCCAACGAGGTGTCGGTCGAGCTGCTGGGCTCGCCGGACCGGGCGGTCACGCTGGCCGACTGGGACGCCGGGCGGCGGGTGGGCGTCCGCCGGGTCGGCACCGGCCGGTCCGCCGCCCGGCTGGCCAGGCTGCTCGCGCACTACGAGAAGGGCACCCTTCAGGTGCCGGTCACCGCCACCTTCCCGCTGGACCAGGCGCCGGCCGCGCACCGGGCGATCGAGACCGGGCACACCCGCGGCAAGATCGTGCTGGTGGCGCCGTGACCGGCCACCGGCCACCGGCCGCCGCCCGGCCCGCCGGGACGCCCGCCGCCACCGGGCGCGCCGCGCCGGACGTGTCGCCGGCCGCCGGGCCCGATGAGACGCCCGCCGCCACCGGGCGCGCCGCGCCGGACGTCCGGGCGCCTACCACGCGGGAGCCCGCCGGTTCCGGCCGCACGGTGCCGGGCGTCCCGGCGCTCACCGCGGGGGAGATCGCCTACCTCGGCGCGCGGCGGCTCGGCCGGCTGGCGACCGTCGCGCCGGACGGGGCGCCACAGGTCAACCCGGTGTCCTGCTACTACAACCCGGCCACCGGCACGATCGACATCGGCGGGCACGCCATGGCGGCGAGCCGCAAGTTCCGCAACGTGCGGGCGAACCCCCGGGTGGCGGTGGTGGTGGACGACATGCCGGGCGGCATGGAGACCATCCGCTGCCTGGAGATCCGCGGCACCGCCGAGGCGATCGAGGCACCGGACGACAGCGCCGCCCGGGCGCCCGGCGCGATCATCCGCATCCGCCCGCGCCGGGTGATCAGCTGGGGCATCGACCCGCCGCACCTGGCCTGCGGCGCCCGCGATGTGCGTCCGGGAGAGGGCTGACCGGTCTGGACCCGCCATGCGGGAAGCACCACCGGCGGGTCGCTGAACGCCTGGGTGCCGCCTGCCGGCCGGTGCGGTCCGGTGGCGGCGCTTCCCCCGTGGCGTGCCGGCTCTTCGTCGCCCCGGTCCGGGGCCGCCCGGGCCGGGGCGCGGAGGTCAGGCGCGGGTGGGGGTGGGGGAGCAGCCGCAGGCGGCGGGGTCGCCGGCCGGGACCGAATGGCGGCCGGCGTCGCGGAACAGCGCCGCCGCCGGAGTGGCGCCGGCCAGCGCATCGGCGGCCAGCACCACCGCGGCGGCCGTGTACGCCGACTGCTCGTGGGGGAACCAGGCCCGGTTGGCGAACTGCCAGCCGGTCCAGTAGGAGCCGTCCTCATGCCGCAGCCGCTGCATGTCGCCGAAGATCGTGAGCGCGCGCTCGCGGTCGCCGGCCGCGTCGAGCGCCATCACCAGCTCGCAGGATTCCGCGCCGGTGACCCAGGGCTGGTCGGAGACGCAGCGGGCGCCGAGGCCGGGCACCACGAAGGTGTCCCACTGCTCGTCCAGCCGCCGCAGGGCCGCCGGTCCGCGCACCGCGCCGCCCAGCACCGGGTAGTACCAGTCCATCGAGAACCGGCTCTTGTCGGCGAACGCCTCGGGGTGCGCGGCGATCACGTGGCCCAGCCGGTCGGCGGCCAGCTCCCAGTCCGGCTGCGGCTCGCCCAGGCGCTCGCCAAGCGACACCCCGCAGCGCAGGCCCTGGTAGATGGACGAGCAGCCGGTGAGCAGGGCGAATCCGGCGGGCTCGCCGGCGGCCGAGCGCCGCCAGCGGATCTCGCCGCGCGCGGTCTGCAGGCCGACCGCGAAGTCGAGGGCGCGGCGGACGACCGGCCACATGGCGGCGGCGAACCGGGTGTCCCCGGTGACCAGCAGGTCGTGCCAGACCCCGACCGCGACGTAGGCGGCGTGGTTGCTCTCGCCGTCCGGCTCGGCCACCGCGCCGTCCACCAGCTTCATCGGCCAGGAGCCGTCCGGGCGCTGGTGGCGGACCAGCCAGGCGTACCCGTGCCGGGCCTCGGCGACCAGGCCGGCCGTGGTCATCGCCATCAGGCACTCGACGTGGTTCCAGGCGTCCACGTGGCCCTGCGGCCACGGCACCCCGCCGTCGGCCTGCTGGACGGCGGCGATGCTCCGCGCGGTGGCCACCACCTGCTCGGCGGTGATGGCGCCCGGCACCGCCGGCACCGGATGCCGCGGCGCGGCCGGCGGGGCGGGCAGCGCGGCGCGGTCGGGTGCCGTCATCCGGGCTTCCGGGCGTAGAGCACCACGCTCTTGCCGATCAGCGGGTTGAGCACCGCCTCGGCGGCCCGGGTGAGCGCGGGACGCTCCATGATGTCCCACACCAGCAACCGGTGGTAGGCCTTGGCCAGCGGGTGGTCGTCGTTCCGCACGCCGACCGCGCACTTGATCCACCAGTACGGGGTGTGCAGGCCGTGCGCGTGGTGGTGCGGGCCGACGCGCAGCCCGGTCGCCTTCAGCTTGGCCGACAGCTCGGCCAGCGTGTAGATGCGCACGTGGCCGCCGGGGGTGGTGTGGTAGTCCTCCGACAGGGCCCAGCACACCCGCTCGGGCAGGAAGCTCGGCACGGTGAACGCGGCCAGGCCGCCCGGCTTGAGCACCCGGTGGATCTCCCGCATCGCGGCCATGTCGTCCGGGATATGCTCCAGCACCTCGGCGGCGATCACCCGGTCGAACGAGCCGTCCGGGAAGGGCATGGCGAGCGCGTCGCCGGTCACCACCTCCGACGTCGCGCCGTCCGGCACCTCGCCGGCCTTGTCCATCGCGGTGAACATGGCGGCGACGCCCTCCAGCTCCGCCGCGTCCTGGTCGAACGCGACGACGTCGGCGCCCCGGCGCAGCACCTCGAAGGCGTGGCGGCCGCCGCCGCAGCCGAGGTCCAGCACGCGGTGGCCCGGGCCGACCGGGAGCCTCCCGAAGTCGACGGTCAGCACTTAGCGCTCCCCTTTCTGCCGGGCCTCGATGGCCTCGCGGTACGCCTCGACGGTGCGCATGGCGACGACGCGCCAGGTGTAGCGCTCCATGACCCGGTCGTAGCCGGCCCGGCCGATCCGCTCCCGCTCCTGCGGGGAGTCGTGCAGCCGGCGCAGCACGGCGGCCAGCTCCTCGGGGTCACCGGGGGCGACCTGGACCGCCGCGTCGCCGACGACCTCGGGCAGCGCGCCGGTGCGGCTGGCGACCAGCGGGGTCGCGCAGGCCATGTGCTCGACGGCGGGCAGCGAGAAGCCCTCGTACAGCGACGGCACCACCGAGATCTCCGAGGTGGCGATGAGCTCGCCCAGCTCGTCGTCGGAGATGCCGTGCACGAACCGCACCCGGTCGCCGAGGGCCAGCTCGCGCACCAGCCGCTCGGTGGGGCCGCCGGGGGTCGGCCGGCTGACCACGGTGAGGTTGACGTCGCGCTCGGTGGCGAGCTTGGCGACGGCGCGCAGCAGCGTCGCCACGCCCTTCATCGGGGAGTCGGCGCTGGCCACCGCGACGATCGCCCCCTTGCGCCGGGGCAGGTGCGGGCGCGGGTGGAAGTGGCGGGTGTCGACGCCGAGCGGGATGAGCCGCATGCTGCTCTGCGGCACGTTGAAGTCGCGATGGATGTCGGCGAGGCTGGACTCGCTGACGGTGAGGATCGGGCGCAGCCGCGGTGCCACGATGCTCTGCATGCGGACGAAGCCGTACCAGCGGCGCAGGGACAGCCGCTTGCGCCGCGAGGCGGCCGCCAGCTCGATGCGGCGGTCCACGCTGATGGGGTGGTGGATGGTGCCGACGACCGGGAACAGCTTCTGGATGCCGAGCAGGCCGTAGCCGAGGGTCTGGTTGTCCTGAACCACGTCGAAGTCGCCTGGCCGGGCCTTCAGCTCGCGCAGCGCGCGCAGGCTGAAGGTGAGCGGCTCGGGGAAGCCGGCGGTCCACATGGTGCCGACCTCGAGCAGGTCGATCCAGTCGCGGTACTCGGCGAGGGCGGGAGTGCGGAACGGGTCCTCGTCGCGGTAGAGGTCCAGGCTGGGCACCTTGTTGAGCACGACGCCGTCGTCCAGCTCGGGGTAGGGCTGGCCGGAGAAGACCTCGACGTGATGCCCGAGCGCGACCAGCTCGCGGCTCAGGTGGCGGAGGTAGACGCCCTGGCCGCCGCAGGTCGGCTTGCTCCGGTAGGACAGGAGCGCGACGCGCAGCGGCCGGGCCGTGGCGCGTTCTCCGGCGTCGTCTGGAACCTCCACGGGCACCCCTTTCGCGCGCGGTGCTCGGTGACCCGCCCGTCGGGGGGACGCGTACCGCGAGAGCGGATCTTAGCCGCGACCTTACCATCCCTGGAGGTGCCGATTACCAATCTGAAATTGTGCCTCATGTCACTCTCACACGCCCTGACCTGGCCTGTTAGGCACACCGAGCGACGCTCGGTAGAACGTGTTCTACAAATGGCGACCGGACCGCGGACGGACGGCCGCTGGCGCCGCTCGCCGGGCAGGACGGTACATTCGCGTCTTACAGCTCTAAGTTCGGGCAAGGCCCCCGGCGCGCCCGGCCCGAAGACCAAGGAGGCTCGTTGGCCAGGCGTGCGCTGATCACCGGCATCACCGGGCAGGACGGCTCCTACCTGGCCGAACACCTGCTGGAGCAGGGCTACGAGGTGTGGGGCCTGGTCCGCGGCCAGGCCAACCCCCGGGTGTCCCGGGTCCGCCGGCTGCTGCAGGACGTGCGGCTGGTCCGCGGCGACCTGCTCGACCAGGGCTCACTGATCTCCGCGGTGGAGAAGGTGCGGCCCGACGAGGTCTACAACCTCGGCGCCATCTCGTTCGTCCCCATGTCGTGGGAGCAGGCCGAGCTGACCGCCGAGGTGACCGGCATGGGCGTGCTGCGCATGCTGGAGGCGATCCGGGTCTGCTCCGGCATCACCTCCTCGCGCGGGGCGGGCTCGGGGCAGATCCGCTTCTACCAGGCCTCCTCCTCGGAGATGTTCGGCCAGGTCCGCGAGACGCCGCAGAACGAGCGCACCCCGTTCCACCCCCGCTCGCCGTACGGGGTGGCCAAGGCCTACGGGCACTTCCTCACCCAGAACTACCGCGAGTCGTACGGCATGTTCGCGGTGTCCGGCATCCTGTTCAACCACGAGTCGCCGCGGCGTGGCGCGGAGTTCGTCACCCGGAAGGTCACCCTGGGCGCCGCCCGGATCAAGCTCGGCCTGGCCGGCGAGCTGCGCCTGGGCAACCTGTCGGCCCGCCGCGACTGGGGGTACGCCGGCGACTACGTGCGGGCGATGCGCCTGATGCTCCAGGCACCCGGCCCGGAGGACTTCGTCATCGGCACCGGGCGCACCCACTCGGTGCGCGAGCTGGTGATCGCCGCCTTCCAGGCGGCCGGCCTGGACTGGGAGCGGTACGTGGTCGACGACCAGGCCCTGCACCGGCCGGCCGAGGTGGACCTGCTGTGCGCCGACCCCAAGAAGGCCCGGACGCAGCTCGGCTGGGAGCCCTCGGTGCCGTTCGAGGAGCTGGTGGCGATGATGGTGGAGGCCGACCTGCGGCTGCTGTCCGACGGCGGCGACCCCGGCCAGGACTCCTCCTGGCCGTGAGCCTGGCCGTGAGCCTGGTCGTGGACCGGGCCGCGGGCCGGGTCAGCCGATCCACGCGCCGGTGGTGAAGTTGCCGACGTTGATCGCCATGACCGGCAACATGATCGCCATCGCCGTCCAGAACACCCACGGCCGGCGCACCCCGGCGTACCCGAGGGCCAGCCAGAGCGGGAACCAGGTCAGCGACGCCCGCCCGATCGACAGGTAGAACGACGACAGGGTGAGGAAGGACAGCACCTGCGGGGTCAGGTACGCCAGCTCCGGCCAGCGGCGGCGTACGGCCATCCAGATCGTCAGGGCCAGCAGCACCGCCGCGGCGATGATCTCCTCGTAGTAGGAGACGGTGAGCGTTGGGACGTCGTCGGACATGTTCCAGGTGTTGAGGAACGCCTCCCACGGCCACACGGCGTGCCGGCCCCAGTACTGGGCCTGGACGCTGTTGTAGGCCAGCCAGTCGCCGGTCCGCGTCCACTGGTACAGGCTGTACAGCGCGACCGGGACGGCGGGCAGCGCGAGCCAGGGCCAGGCGCGCCGGTGCTCGGGCGAGCGGCGGCCGTTCTCGGCGACCAGGTACATGATCACCAGGCCGGCGGCCAGGAAGATCCCGCTGATGCGCACCGTGGCGGCGGCGGCCGTGCACAGCGCCGCGTCGCTCCACCGGCCCTTGCGGGCGAGCAGCCAGGCGGGGAAGGCCAGCGCCAGGAACAGCGCCTCGGAGTACCCGGTGAACAGGAAGGCGGCGAACGGGCTGAGGAACAGCGCGGCCACCGCGTACGGCCCGCTGCCCCGCAGCGTGTGCTCGGCCAGCCGGGACAGCGCGACGGCGGCCACCGCGCTCGCGACCAGCGAGATCAGCACGGTGATCAGCCGGCCGTCGGACACGATCGGCCGCAGCAGCCGGATGATCAGGGCCATGCCGGGAAAGAAGGCCGGCAGCTTGCCGCTGTCCTGCATGCCGGGCGGCCCGTCGTAGCCCCACTCGGCGATGGCGATGAAGTTCTCCGCGTCCCAGCGGGTCAGCCGGTTGAGGAAGGGGTCGGTGGTCCGTCCCGGTCCGGCGAGGTAGGTGTAGATCAGGAACCCGGCGTGCGAGCAGAGCCAGATCAGCAGCGCCGCCCGGTCGGTCCGGTCGGTCACCCAGCGCGGCGGCGTCCAGCCCCGCGGTCCGGCGTCCGTCGCCGGCCGCTCGCCGGACGGCGCGGAGGCCTCCGCCGCGGGGTCGCCGGGAGCCGGGTCGCCCGGCGAGCCCGCCGAACTCGGGGAGTCCGCGGAGTCCGGCGAGTCCGGGGAGTCCGGGGAGTCCGGCGAGTCCGGGGAGTCCGGGGAGCGCCGGGAGTCCGGTGCGGGCTCCGCCGGCTCGGGCGCGGGCCGATCGGCCGGCGGTGCCGGCGCGTCGGTGGTGCCGACGGCGCCGCGGGTCTCCGCGTCGGGGGCGGCCGGCAGGGGGTCGCGGGCTGGCGTCCGTTCCATCACACCGGACAACTTCATATATCCCGATGAATCATGACAAGCGAGAATGAGTGGCCCGGTGCCGCGCTGGCCGGCGCCACCCTGCTGACCTGCGGCGACGCCGCCCGCCGCCCGCCGGCCGCGCCGCCCGCCGCCGCCCGGCGCGAAAGTTTCATGGCGCCGGACGGCGGGCTCAGCCGCCGTGCGTGCCGTGGAACGACCCGGAGACCCCCGCGTACACCAGATGCAGCATCATGCCGAGGTCGGCGTGCGCCAGGTTGTGGCAGTGGTTCATCCACAGACCCGGGTTGCCCGCCTCGAACGCGACCTCCCACACCTCCCCCGGCCGTACGTCGAAGGTGTCCAGCAGCAGCGGGGTGCCCGACGGCGCGCGGCCGTCCCGGGCGAGCACCTGGACGGTGTGCCCGTGCAGGTGCCAGGGATGCGTCTCCAGGCTCCGGTTCACCACGGTGACCCGGACCAGGTCGCCCTCCCCGACCAGCTGGGCGGGGACGTCGGGATAGGCCCGGCCGTTCACCGTGTGCGCGTACATCGGGCGGCCGCCGGACACCGCGAACCCCCGGTCCAGCACCATGGTGAACCGCCGGTCGAAGGGGCCCGCCGCGGGGAGCGGCGCCGGCGCCGGCGTCCCGTAGGCCAGCGGGTCGAACTCCGGCCAGCCGGCGGTGCCCTCCGGCGGTCCCGGCGCCGCGCCGGCGACCAGCCGCAGGAAGGACGGCCGGCCGTCCACCCCGAGCACGGCGCCGCCCGCCGGCATCGGGAAGACCACGTCGTACCGGCCGCCGGCCGGCAGGCGCAGCGCCACCCGTTCCAGCTCGCCCGGCCCGGCCAGATCCCGCCCGTCGATCGCGGCCACCCGGAACCGGGTGCCGGCCAGCGTGAACCGGTGCGGGGTGCTGTCGGTGTTGACCAGCCGCAGCCGGACCGGCGTGCCCGCCGCCGTCCGCCGGTCGAACGGCCCGTCCCGGTCGCCGAGCACGAGCGCCCCGCCCAGGGTGTGCGCCGCCAGGGTGATGTTCTCCTCCCCGGCGGGCCCGGCGCGCCGCGGCGCGACCACCAGCATGCCGTACAGGCCCATCCGGACGCCCAGGTCGGACACCTCGTGCGTGTGGTACCAGTACGTGCCCGCCTGGTCGGCGCGGAACCGGTACTCGAAGGTGCCGCCCGGCCGCACCGCCTCCTGCGTGAGGCCGGGCACGCCGTCCTCGCCGGCCGGCACGTCGTAGCCGTGCCAGTGCAGCGTCACCCCGGCGGCGATGTCGGCGTTGCGCAGCGTCACCTCCACCAGGTCGCCCTCGGTGGCGGTGAGCGCCGGTCCCGGGACTCGGCCGTCGAACGTCCAGGCGGCGACCCGCCGCCCGGACGCCAGGGTGACGGTCGCGGTGCGCGCGGTCAGCGTGTAACGGCGGACCGTGCCGCCGGGCGCGGGCTCGCGCGGGCCGCGCAGCTCCGCCACCGGGCGGGCCTGGTGGACGTGCCCGGCGGCCGGGCCGCCGCCGGCGTCGACCGGTGCGGCCGGGACCAGCGCCGTCCCGGCGGCCGCCACCGCGAGCGCGGCCGTCCCGGCCGCGAGCCACCCCGCCCGGGGCACCGGCGGGCGGGCCGCCCGCCAGGTCAGCAGGGTCGCGGCACCGGTCACCGCCACCGCGAGCAGCGCGGCGGTCCATGACACCGGGTAGCCGCCCACCAGCGTGACCACCGGCCCGGCCGCCGCGGCGTACCCGGCGGCGAACAGCGGCACCACCACGGCCGCGCCGCCGGCCGGCCGGCCGGTGCGGGCGGCGGGCAGCAGCCGGGGCAGCGACATCACCACCGCGGCCGCCGCGGTGGCGGCGGCGAGCGGCAGGGTGAGCGTCACCTTGTCCTGGACGAACCACCACCCGGCCGGCCAGAGCGCCGCCACGACGCCCAGCCTGGCCAGGGTGAACGCCAGCCCGGCGGCCAGCGCGGCCGCCGCCGCCCGGGCCCGCCCGGTCACCGCGGCCGTGGCCGCCCCCAGCAGGGCCACGGTGGCGGCCACCGCGGCCACCAGGTCCAGGACGGTCAGGCCCGTGACGCTCATCGGGCGGGCATGGCGCCGGCCGGTGCCGCCGTCGCCGCGCCCTCGGCCATGAACAGCCGGGCCCGGCGGAACGCGGTGGCGGCCACACCCATGGTCGCCATGCCGTTCAGCGCGTGCAGGCCGAGCACGGCCAGGCTCACCGGGGTGGTGGCGCCGGTGTCGTCGGACAGCACCTTGCCCACCATGACGATCAGCGCCTGCACGATCACCAGGCCGAGGGGGGCGATGGTCAGGCCGATCAGCCGGCCGGGCGCCCGGGCCAGCGCGGCGGCGATGGTGGCGAGGATCGACAGCAGCGGGATGACCGCCATGCCGGTGATGGAGTGCAACGCGAACGAGCCGTCGTCCAGCGGCCGGTCGAACGCGCCGACCCCCGCGAAGTAGAACTGCACGACCAGGGCGAGCAGCGTGAGTCCGGCCAGGGCGGTGTAGACCTTGCGCACGGGGACCTCCTCTTAGAGGTTCGGGAAGTCCCTGGATCGTCGCGGATCGGCGCCGCCCGATCGTCCGCCCGGCAGATGCTTTCCGGCTACCCCGCCGGACGCGCCGCGCGGGCGCCGGCTACCACGGCGGGAGTACGCCGGTCTCCCGGGGGAGTGCCGGATCAGACCTCGACGGGCAGCGTCTTGACGCCGTTGATGAAGTTCGACCGCAGCCGCCGGGCCGGCCCGACCGGGCGCAGCCTGGGCAGCCGCCGGGCCAGCGTCTCCAGCAGCACGCGAAGCTCCAGCTTGGCCAGGTGGTTGCCCAGGCAGAAGTGGGCGCCGCCGCCGCCGAACCCGATGTGCGGGTTGGGGTCGCGGCCGATGTCGAACGTGCCGGGGGAGTCGAAGACGTCCTCGTCGCGGTTGGCCGAGGAGTAGAACACCACGACCTTGTCGCCCTCCCGGATTTCCCGGCCGCCGAGGACGGTGTCACGGGTCGCCGTCCGGCGGAACAGGTTCACCGGCGACACCCAGCGGACGATCTCGTCGGCGGCGGTCCGGGCCAGCGACGGGTCGGCCACCAGCCGGTCCCACTGCTCAGGATGCTCGAACAGCGCGACCATGCCGCCGGAGGCGGCGTTGCGGGTGGTCTCGTTGCCGGCCACCAGCAGCAGCAGGACGAACAGGTCGAACTCCTGGACCGACAGCTCCTGGCCGTCCTCGCCGGACTGCAGCAGCTTGGTGACGATGTCCGGCCGCGGGTCGGCCCGGCGCCGTTCGGCGAGTTCGTTGGCGTACGCGTAGACCTCCATCGCGGCGTCCCGGCCCTCGGCGGGGTCGCCGGCGTAGTCGGGGTCCTCCGAGCCGATCATCCGGTTGGACCATTCGAAGATCATTTCGCGATCCTCGACCGGCGCGCCGAGCAGCTCGCAGATCACGTACAGCGGCAGCGGGGCCGCCACGTCGGTGACGAAGTCCACCCGGCCCTTGGCCGCCGCCTGCTCGACCAGGTCCGCGCAGATCTCCCGGATGTGCTCCTCCAGCGCGCCGATCTGCCGCGGGGTGAAGCCCCGGTTGACCAGCGAGCGGGTGCGGGTGTGCTCTGGCGGGTCCTGGTTGAGCATCATGAGCCGTTGCAGTTCCAGCTGCTCGGGCGGCACCTCGTTGAACAGCGCGAGCCGGCGGTGGGAGGAGAAGAGCTCCGGGTGCCGGGAGACGTGCACGACGTCCCGGTGCCTGGTGACCGCCCAGAACCCGGGCCAGCCCCGGGCGGCGTCCCCCTCGTGCCAGTGGACCGGATCGTGCGCCCGCAGCCAGGCCAGCTGGTCGTACGGGGCGCCGTCGCGCGCGTACCGGTCCTGGTCGACGAGGTCGATCTCCATATGGCCACCTGTGGTTGCGCAAGCGCTTGGTCGAAAAGGATATCTGCAACGTGTTCTATTACGGCCCGCCGGGTCCGTCAAGGCGGCCGGCCGCCGGCGGGAGCCGATCCGCCCGGAGCCGTGAGTCTACGTCCGGCGCGGGTCCGGTCGGTCCCGGTTCCGGCCGTCCGGTCCGCCGCCGGACACCGCCGGACGCCGCCCTGGCCGGGGGCTCGCCGCTTGACCCACGAATCACCGATATTTCGGTATTTCCCGGATCGGCTGACTTATTAGTGTGTGTGGCGAGAATTCAGGAATGGCGACTGAGGTGATCGGCCGGATAATGGCGACGTTTTCCTAAAAGGCCACTCCGGTGCTACCGGACGGGAAATGATGGGCGGCAGGTACAGCCGCGCACCCTGCTCCGATGCCGCTGCCGGCGATCCGGCCGGACCGGCCGTTTCGGTGCGCGGCGCCGACGGCACCGGCCGCGGATACCGCCGGCCGGACGACCTGGAAAAGCGAGGAGAATCCATGATGGAAATGCGTGCCGCCCTGCCGGCGGTGCTGGCGCCACTGACCGCTTTCGCTGCCCTCACCACATTCACCACCTCCGGTGCCGCCACGCCGGCCGCCCGCCCGGCGACGCCGGGCCCGCCCGTCGCCGGACCGGCGGCGCCCGGATCCCCGCCGGTGCCGCCCGGTCCCGGCGCCCGCCCGGCGCCGCCCCGGCCGCCCGCGCCGCGTCCCGAGCCCTTCCTGGCCCTCGGGCGGTTCGAGCCGTACGGGCCGGGCCGGCCGGCGGTCACCTACGACCGCCGGCTGGTGCCGCCCGGCACGCTGGTCGCGCTGGCGGCCGCCCCCGGCGAGGACGGGCGCACCATCGTCCAGTTGCGGGTGCAGGGCCTGCGCCCGGGACACACCTACGGCGCGCACGTGCACGTCCGGCCGTGCGGGCCCACCGGCGAGCACGCCGGTCCGCACTACCAGAACGTCCCCGACCCCCGGCAGCCGTCCGTCGACCCCGCCTACGCCAACCCGCGCAACGAGATCTGGCTGGACTTCACCACCGACCGCCGCGGCGACGGCCAGGCCCGCGCCCAGGTGCCGTGGCGGGTGCGCGGCGACTCCCGGCGCTCGGTAGTGGTGCACGCGCAGCGCACCAGCACCGCCCCCGGCCACGCCGGCATGGCCGGCCCTCGGGTCGCCTGCGTCGACGTGAACCTCTGACCGCCCGGGGGCGGGCGGCGGCGGCCGCCCGCCCCCCGGCCTGGTGGAACGGCCGTCCCGGCCGAGGCGCGGACGTGGTGATCGTCGTCATGGTAGGCATATGCACATGTCCGTCCCGGCGCCGCTGCAGGCCGACGACCCCGAGCACATCGGTGGTTACCGCCTGCTCGGGCGGCTCGGCCGCGGCGGCCAGGGGGTGGTCTACCTGGCGGATTCCGCCACCGGGACCCGGGTGGCGGTCAAGCTGATGCACTCGCGGCTGGACGAGGAGCGGGCCCGCCGCCGGTTCGCCGCCGAGGTGGCGGCGGTACGCCGGGTCGCGCCGTTCTGCACCGCCCAGGTGCTGGACGCCGACCTGGACGGCGACCGGCCCTACATCGTCAGCGAGTACGTCGAGGGGATCTCGCTGCAGGAGCACATCGCCGGCAACGGCCCGCTGAGCGGCGGATCCCTGGACCGTATCGCCGTCGGGACCGCCACGGCGCTGGTGGCGGTGCACGGCGCCGGGGTGGTGCACCGCGATTTCAAGCCGGCCAACGTGCTGCTCGGCCCGGACGGGCCGCGCGTCATCGACTTCGGCATCTCCCGGACGGCGGGGACCACGACGACCAGCGGGCGGATGCCGGTGGGAACGCCCGCCTACCTGTCACCCGAGCAGCTCAAGGGCGAGCGGGCCGGTCCGGCCGCCGACATGTTCGGCTGGGCGCTGACCATCGCCTTCGCCGCCAGCGGCCGGCACGCCTACGCGGCGGAGTCGTTCGAGGCGATCCTCGGCCGCATCCTGTTCGGCGCGGCCGATCTCGACCCGCTGTCCGGCCGGCTGCGGGAGATCGTGGTCGCCTGCCTGGCGGAGGATCCGGCGGACCGGCCGGCCGCCGAGGAGGTGCTGCGCCGGCTGATCGGCACCGCCGCGCCCGGCGGCCCGGCGGACCGGGGCGGTCCCGGTGATCCGGCGGGCCGGGACGGGGACGGGTGGCCGGCGGCCCTGGGCGGCGAGCGGCCGGTGGCCGCGGCGCTGAAGGCGGGCACCGGCATCGCCGCGGCGTCCGGCGGACCGGCCACCCTGCCGTTCCGGCCGGCCGACCTGCACGCCATGATCGGTCAGGTGACCGGGGACCGGCCGGGCCGCGACGGCCCGCGATCGCCGGGTGAGCGCGACCCGGCTCCGGCGCCTGGCCTCGGGACGCTGGACGGGTACGGCCCGGTCCATGGCCCGGTGACGCGGGATGAGTACGACCCGATCCGAGGGCCGGTGACGCTGGACGACGTCGATCCGGTCCTTGGTCCGGTGACGCCGGATGGAGACGACCCGGTTCGTGGTCCGGTGACGCTGGACGAGTTCGCCCCGGCTCCGGCCGGCGGGCCGGAGCCGGACGGGTACGACCCGGCCGGCGGCCCGGTGACGCTGGACGACAGCGATCCGGACCCGGACGCGACGGTCTCGCCCAGGCGTCCGGTGACGCTGGACGGTCTGCGCCGTGGCCGGGGAACCCCGGATGATCCCGGCCGGCCGGCGGCCCGCGCCGGTGGCCGGTGGGTGAACCCGCGGATCTTGGCGGCCGGGGTGGCGGCGCTGGCGGTGGGCGCGGCCGGCGTGGGCCTTTGGGCGGCGTCGGACGGCCGCCAGGTTTCGCCGTCCGGCCGCGACTCTTCGCCGTCCGGCCGCGAGGCCTCCCCGTCCACCGGCCGCGAGGGTTCGCCGTACGCGGGTCGCTGGACCGGCGTCGCCGAGCATCCGGCCGCCGGGCGGGTGTTCCCGGTGGAGTTGAGCCTGAAGGGGGACCCGCCCGGCGGCGGCATGCGCTGGGGCGCGGATCTGCGTTGCTCCGGCCGGCTGACCCGGCTCGGCGACCGCGCGTCCGACACGGTGTTCCGGCTGGACCAGGTCCGGGGTGCGGAGTGCTACCCCGGGCGGCTCGAACTCGCCGCGCCGGCCGGCGACCGGCTGGCACTGAGCGTGACGCGCGCGGACGCCACCGCTCCGGCCTACTCCGGTCACGTCAACCGGGTACCCGCCCCTCGCTGACCGCCCGGCCGTCCCCGCCGGCGGCCCGCATCCTCCTGCCCGCGTCCGCCCCGCCCGCCGCGCCCCCGCAGGGCGCGCTACCGGTCGCCGGCGGGCCGCCGGCGGGTCAGGGCCGCGATGTCGCGGGGGCCGCGCGCTCCGGGGCCGCCGGCGCCGGCCGCCGCGGGCGGGTCACGGCCAGGCCGGCGAGCACCAGCAGGCCGCCGAGCAGCTCCACGGTGTTCAGCCGCTCGCCCAGCCACAGCCAGGCGGTGGCCATGCCCACCACCGGCACCAGCATGGTGAACGGCGCCACCGTGCCGGCCGGGTAGCGCCGCAGCAGCGCGTTCCAGGCGCCGAAGCCGACGAACGTCGACAGCACGACGACGTACGCCAGCGCGGCCAGCGAGCCGGCCATGGTGGGGCCGGGCACCGCCGCGAGGCTGAACGCGGCGCCGATCCGGTCGCCGCCCTCGACCAGCACCGACAGCGCGAGCAGCGGCAGCGGCGGCACCAGGCTGGACCAGACCAGCAGGCCGAGGCCGGCCGGTGCCTCGGCCTTGCGGATGCACACATTGGCCGCCCCCCACGATGCCGCGCCGCCCAGCGCGAGCAGCAGCGGCAGCAGCGGGGCGTGCGCGCCGCGGCCCAGGGCGATCACCAGGATCCCGGCCGAGGCGACCACGACGCCGGCGATCCGGTGCCCGCCGGGGCGCTCGCCGAGCGCCGCCGCCGCCAGGCCGAGGGTGAAGATGACCTGCGACTGCATGACCAGCGAGGCGAGCCCGGCGGGCAGCCCGAGGTGCATGGCGGTGAACAGCAGGCCGAACTGGCCGGCTCCGAGGAACAGGCCCACCGCGACGATCCACCGGACCGGCACCGCGGGGCGGGGGACGAGGAAGATCGCGGGCAGGGCCACCAGGGTGAAGCGGAGGGCGGCGAAGAGCAGCGGGGGGAAGTGCCGCAGGCCGATCTCGATGACCGCGAAGTTGACCCCCCAGATGACCGCGACGGTGACGGCGAGGGCGAAGTGACGGGGACGCACGGACCGAGTCTCCAGCCGGGCCGATCGTGCAGTCCAGCTGGTTCTTCTTGGCATCCGTCGATAGATTTTCTACATGATGGAGCTGCGACGCCTGCGCATCCTGCAAGAGCTGCACGCCGAGGGGACGGTGGCCGGCGCGGCCCGGGCCCTGCACCTGACCCCGTCGGCGGTCTCCCAGCAGCTCGCCGTGCTCGGCCGGGAGGCGGGCGTGCCGCTGCTGGAGCGGCACGGGCGGCGGCTCCGGCTCACCGCCGCCGGGCAGGTGTTGCTGAAGCACGCCGACGCCGTCGCCGCCCAGCTGGAGACGGCGCGCTCGGATCTGGCCGCCTACGCCGACGGCCGGCTGGGCGTGGAGCGGGCCGGTGGCTTCCCCTCCGCCATCGTGCTGCTGCTGGCCCCGGCCGCCGCCGCGCTGCGCCGGACGCACCCCGACCGCCGGGTGGAGATCTCCGAGGTGGAGACCGAGGTGGCGCTGCCGATGCTCGTCCGGGGCGAGCTCGACATCGTGGTGGTCATGTCGTCGGCGAAGCTTCCGGCCGCCGACGATCCGCGGATCCGGCTCGTCGAGCTCATGGTCGATCCGCAGGACGCGGCGCTGCCCGCCGGGCACCGGCTGGCCGGCGAGGAACAGGTGGACCTGGCCGCGCTGGCGGGCGAGGACTGGGTGGCCCCGCTGCCGGGGACCGCCTGCCGCGAGGTGCTGGAGGCCGGCTGCCGCCAGGCCGGGTTCCAGCCGCGCATCATGCACGGCGCGACCGACTTCAGCGCCGCGCTGGCGCTGGTCGCGTGCGGGCTGGGCGTCACCCTGATACCCCGGCTGATCGGCAGCGCCGGGACCGCCGGGGTGACCGTCCGCCCGCTGACCGGCCCCCGGGTCCCGGTCCGTCTGCTGTACGCCGCGGTGCGGCGCGGCAGCGGTCCCACGCCGCTGCTTTCGGCCCTGTGCGCTCACGCCGCCACCCTGTGACCGCCCGACGGCCGGCGGGCGGCGGCCGGACGGCTCAGAGGCGTTCGAGGATGGTGGCGGTGGCCAGCGCGCCGCCGGCGCACATGGTCACCAGCGCGGTGGCCCCGCCGCACCGCTCCAGCTCGTGCAGCGCCGTGGTGACCAGGCGCGCCCCGGTGGCGCCGACCGGATGGCCGAGCGCGATGGCCCCGCCGTTCACGTTGACGCCGGCCAGGTCGGGCCGGTGCACCGAGGCCCAGGACAGCGTGACGGCGGCGAACGCCTCGTTCACCTCGAACCGGTCGATGTCCCGCGTGGCGCAGCCGGAGGCGGCCAGCACCTTGGCGGTGGCCTCCACCGGGCCGTCCAGGTGGTAGTACGGCTCGGCGCCGACCAGCGCCTGGGCCAGCACGCGGGCGCGCGGCCGCACCCCGTGCCGGGCGGCGGCTGCGGCGCTCATCAGCAGCACCGCCGCCGCTCCGTCGGAGATCTGCGAGGAGGTCCCGGCGGTGTGCAGCCCGTCCGGGCCGAGGACCGGCCGCAGCCGGGCCAGCCCGCCCGCGGTGGTCTCGCGCAGCCCTTCGTCCCGGCGGACCACCCGGGTCTCCCCGGTGGGCGTGCCGTCCGTGCCGAGCACCGGCGCGGTGACCGGCAGCACCTCGCGGTCGAACCGGCCCGCCGCCCAGGCCTCGGCGGCGAGCCGCTGCGAGCGCACCCCGAAGGCGTCCAGCCGCTCCCGGGTCAGCCCGCGCCGGTGGGCGATGCGCTCGGCGGCGGTGAACTGGTCCGGCAGGTCGAGGGACCAGTCGTCCGGCCGGGGGTTCGCGGGCAGCACGTTGCTGCCGAGCGGCTGCCGGCTCATCATCTCCACGCCGCAGGCGATGCCCGCCTTGATCACGCCTGCCTGGATCAGCGCGGCGACCAGGTGGACGGCCTGCTGGGCCGAGCCGCACTGGGCGTCCACGGTGGTGACGCCGGCCTGGTGGGGCAGCCCGGCGTACAGCCAGGCGTGCCGGCCGATGTGGCCGCCCTGCTCGCCGGCCTGGGTGACGCAGCCGGCGAACACCTGCTCGATCGCCGCGGGATCGACGCCGGACCGGTCGAGCACGCCGCGCAGCGCGGCGGCGAGCAGTGCCTGCGGCTTGATGCCGGCCAGCGCCCCGTTCCGCCTGCCGATCGGGGTGCGCACCGCCTCGACGATCACCGGCGTGCCCATGGGGCCTCCTCGCCTGAGGGGACGGACCTTGCCGGTGAATGTAACGCGTTCTAGTTCGGCGGGGAAGGCCGCGCGGTCGCGGGTCAGCCGGGGAAGCCGGCCAGCAGCCGGTCGGCGGCGATCTCGATGCGCCGCTGGATCTGCTCGTAGGTGCGGCGGCCGCGCAGCATCTCCAGCAGCTCGTGCACCCACACCCCGGCCAGCGCGCCGGCCAGGGCGATCTGCTCCTCGCCCGCCGTCTCGACGGTGCGGCCGCGGCCGGCGACGCGCAGCACGATGCCGCCCATCCGGTCGCCGAACGGGGTCTCCACCTGGGCCATGATCAGGGAGCGGATCAGCGCGTCGGCCAGCTCCGGCTCGCGCATCAGCCCGCGGGTGGCCCGCATGAGCACGTCGACCGCCCGGCCGGCCGGGGTGGCCGCGGTGGGGGGCCGGCGGTCGATGCTGCCCTCCAGCAGGTCGATCTCCTCGCCCACCACCGCCACCACGAGATCCATCTTGGAGGGGAAGTAGCGGTACAGCGTGCCGAGGGCGACGCCGGCGCGCTCGGCGACCGTGCGCATCTGCATCGCCTCGACCCCGCCGCGCGAGGCGAGCGCCGCGGCGGCCTGCACGATGCGCTTACGCCGCTGGTGCTGCCCGCGGGTGCGGGCGCCGGTGGCGGACGCCGGCCGGGCCGGGCCGCCGGCGGCCGGGACGGTCGCCGCGTCGGCCTGCGAGGTGCTCATGAGAACACGTTACCGGACTACTCGCAGGTAAGCCTTGTTACCGGCAGGTCACATATAGGGCCGGTCTCGCCTGCCGTTTCGCGTTACGCCGATGTTTCGCGACGCCGGATCCGGGGTGAAGCTGGACAGAGATTAGAAGCTGTTCTAGTTTCGCGCTGACGGCATCGGGGAGGCGCCGGGCCGCCTTCCCCCGGCTCGCCGGGCGGCGCCGGCATGATCATGGGAGCGCGCTGATGGACTTCAGCCTGGACGAGACGCAGGCCGAACTGAGGGACCTGGCCGCCGGGCTGTTCCGCCGGGAGGCCGCCCCGGAGCGGCTGGCCGCGCACGAGGCGGCCGGCGGGCCGTACGACGCCGGGCTGTGGCGCGCGGCGGCCCGGGCGGGGCTGATCGGCGCGTGCCTGCCGGAGGAGGCGGGCGGTGCCGGGCTGGGCCCGGTGGAGATGGCGGTGATCCTCCGCGAGGCGGGGGCGCACGTCGCGCCGATACCGCTCCAGGACTCGCTGGTCGCCGCCATGGTGATCGCCCGCCACGGTACCGCCGGGCAGCGGGCCGCGCTGGCCCCGCTCGCCGAGGGCGAGATCGTGCTGGCGACCGCGCCGCTGGAGCCGGGCGGCGAGCTCGGCGCGGTCCCGGTGACCAGGGCCCACCCGGCCGAGGGCGGAGCCGCGGACGCGCACCGGGCCGCGGACGCGCACCGGGCCGCGGCCGGGGACGGGGACGGGCACGCAGACGGGGACGGGCACGGGGACGCGCATAGGGACGCGCATGGGGATGCGGGCTACGCCGCGGCGGCGGCCGGCGGGGCGGTGCGGGGCGGTGAGTGGCTGCTGACCGGCCGCGCGGCCCCGGTCGGCCACGCCGCGCAGGCCGCGGCGATCCTGGTGCCCGCGGCCACCGGGCGCGGCCCCGGCCTGTTCCTGGTCCGTCCCGAGGACGCCGCGCCGCGGCCGGTGCCCACCGCCGCGGGCGGGCCGGCCGCCGCGCTGGTGCTGGACGCCACGCCGGGCCGCCCGGTGGGCGAGCCGGGTGGCCCGGCGTTCGCCGACTTCGGGCTGCTGTCGCTGCTGGCGCTGACCGCCACCGCGTCCGGGGTGCTGGCGGGCGCGCTGGAGCTCACCACCGGGCACCTGCGGAACCGCCGGCAGTTCGGCCGCGCCCTGGCCGAGTTCCAGGCGGTGACCATGCAGATCGCCGACGTATACATCGCCGGGCGCGCCCTGGACGTGGCGGTCTGGTCGGGCGCCTGGCGGCTGGCGCAAGGGCTGCACGACCAGGCCGCGCTCGACCTCGCCGTCGCCGGGCACGCGGTGGCCGACGGCGGGCTGACCGCCGTGCACACCTGCCAGCACCTGCACGGCGGCCTCGGCCTGGACGTCACCTACCCGCTGCACCGCTACTTCGCCTGGTTCAAGCACCGGGCCAATCTCCTGGGCGGCGCGCAGACCCGGCTCGACGCGATCGGAGCGCTCGTCTGATGTTCATCGACCTCACCCCCGAGCAGCGTCGTCTGCGCGACGAGCTGCGCGAGTACTTCGCCGGCTGCCTGACCGCCGGGCAGCGGGCCGAGATCGCCGAGGACCCGTTCGGCGCCGCGTACATGGAGCACTGCCGGCGGCTCGGCCGGGACGGCCGGCTCGGCCTGGGCTGGCCCAAGGAGTACGGCGGGGCCGGCCTCGGACCGCTGGAGCAGCAGATCTTCGCCAACGAGATCGCCCGCGCCGAGGTGCCGTACCCGATCATCACCCTGCAGACGGTGGGACCGACGCTCATGAAGTACGGCACCGCCGAGCAGAAGGATCTCTTCCTGCCGAAGATCCTGGCCGGCGAGTGCCATTTCGCCATCGGCTACAGCGAGCCGGAGGCGGGCACCGACCTCGCCGCGCTGCGCACGACGGCGGTGCGGGACGGCGACCACTACATCGTCAACGGCCAGAAGATCTTCACCTCGGGCGCGCACCACGCCGGGTACATCTGGCTGGCCGCCCGCACCGACCCGGCGGCCCGCAAGCACCGCGGTATCTCGATGCTGATCGTCGACACCGCCGATCCGGGGTTCTCCTGGACGCCGATCGTGACCATGGACGGCCGGCACCACACCAACTCCACCTACTACTCGGACGTCCGGGTGCCGGCCGGCATGCTGGTCGGCGAGGAGAACAAGGGCTGGGACCTGATCGTCGACCAGCTCAACCACGAGCGGGTCACCCTGGGCCCGGCCGGCAACATCGCGCGTACCTACGACCGGTTCCTGGCCTGGGCCCGGCGCACCGGCGCGATCGAGGAGCCGGCCGTGCGGCGGGCGCTCGGCCGGGTCCTGGCCTGCCTGCGCACCAACGAGCTGCTGAACTGGCAGGTCGCCGCGAACATGGACCTCGGCTGGCTGGGCGCGCCGGACGCCTCGGCGACGAAGATCTACGGCTCCGAGCGGATGCAGGAGGTCGGCCGCCTGGTGACCGAGACGGTGGCCAGGTACGGCGACCTGACCGACCCGGAGACGGCCGAGTTCGCCGAGCAGCTCGACCGCGGCGTCAAGGGCGCGGTGGTGCTGACCTTCGGCGGCGGGGTGAACGAGGTGCAGCGCGAGCTGATCGCGATGCTCGGGCTGAGCCTGCCGCGCCCGCCCCGGTGACCGGCGGCACGGCGCGCGGCGGATCATGGATTTCGGCGGGGTACGGCGGAGGGCGGACCATGGAGGAGAGACGGTGACGACGGTCGAACCCGCGGTGCACCGGCGGCTGGCCGAGCTGGCCGAGCGGCGGATCGAGCTGGGCGAGACGCGCGGGTTGCCCGCCGCCGACCCGGTGAACCTGCCGATGATCCGCCACTGGGCCGAGGCGATGGGCGACACCAACCCGGCCTACACCGACGAGGAGTTCGCCGCGGCCGGGCCGCACGGCGAGATCGTCGCGCCGCCGGCCATGATCCAGGTGTGGACGATGCCCGGCCGCGGTGGCGGCCGGCCCGCGCCGACCCCGATCGACGACGTGCTGGCGGCGCTGGACGAGGCCGGTTTCACCGGCGTGGTCGCCACCGACTGCCGGCAGACCTACCACCGCTACCTGCGGCTTGGGGAGCGGCCGGTGCCCGGCACCCGGTTGAGCGGCATGACCGGCCCGAAGACCACCGCGCTGGGCCTCGGGTACTTCGTCACCTGGGTGATCACCTGGTACGTGGCGGACGAGCCGGTCGCCGAGATGATGTTCCGGGTGCTGAAGTTCCGCCCCCCGGAGCGCGGGCCCGCCGCCGCGGCACGAGACCCCTACCCGCTGCGGCCCGCCGTCGGCCGGGACACGGCGTTCTTCTGGGAAGGCGTCCGGCAGGGCGAGCTGCGGATCCAGAAATGCGCCGGCTGCGGCACGCTCCGGCATCCGCCGGGGCCGGTCTGCCCGTCCTGCCGCTCGACGGAGCGGGCGCACGTCGTGGCGAGCGGGCGCGGCGAGGTCTTCAGCTACGTGGTGCACCACGCCCCGCCGGTGCCCGGGCTGGCGACGCCGTTCGTGGTGGCCGTGGTCCAGTTGCCGGAGGGTGTGCGAATTGTCGGGAACGTTGTGGAGTGCGAGCCAGCGAAGGTGGAGATCGGCATGCCGGTACGGGTGACCTTCCGCGAGATGGACGACGAGTTCGTGCTGCCGGTGTGGTCGCCGGCGGAGTCCTGATGGGCACGCCGCCCGGTGCCGCCGGCTCCGGTGCCGTACCGCCCACCCGGCCCGCGCAGGCGGAGTTGCCCGAGCTGCGGATCGAGCTGACCCCCACCACGGTGGTGTCCACCGCGCTCGCCACCATGGACTTCACCCCGGTGCACCACGACCCCGCCGCGGCGCGCGCGCAGGGCGCCCCGGAGATCTTCCTGAACATCCTTACCACCATGGGGCTGGTCGAGCGGTACGTCACCGACTGGGCCGGGCCGCGGGCGCGGATCCGCGGCATCGACGTGCGGCTCGGCGTGCCCGCCTACGCCGGCGACACCCTGGTGCTGCGCGGCACCGTCACCGCCCGCGACGGCGGGGAGGTGACCGTGGCGGTGCACGGTGCGGTGAGCATCGGCGACCACGCCACCGGCACCGTCCGCCTCACGATGCCCGGCTGATCACCGGCCCGCCTCCCGGCCGCCCGTCTCCCAACCGACCGCCGTCCCCGATTACGCGAGCGCCCGAGCGTTCCCCGACCGCCCCAGCGTCCCTCCGACCACCGCAACTCCTCCGACCGCCCCAGCGTTCCCCGACCGCCGCAGAGTCCCCCGGCCGTCCGAGCACTCCCTGACCGCCCGCGTTCCCATCGCCAGAGAAAGGCCCGTCACGTGTACTCGCTCTCCGGCCGCACCGCCATCGCGGGCATCGGCGCCACCGAGTTCTCCAAGGACTCCGGCCGCTCGGAGCTGCGGCTCGCCGCCGACGCGGTGTTCGCCGCCCTGGACGACGCCGGCGTCGCGCCGGCCGAGGTGGACGGCCTGGTCACCTTCACCCAGGACGCCAACGACGAGATCGCCGTGGCCCGGGAGACCGGCATCGGCGAGCTGACCTTCTTCTCCCGGGTGCCCTACGGTGGCGGAGCCGCGTGCGGCACCGTGCTGCAGGCGGCCATGGCGGTCGCGACCGGTGCCGCCTCCACCGTGGTCTGCTACCGGGCCTTCAACGAGCGGTCCGGCAGCCGGTTCGGCCGGCCGAGCACCGGGCTGGGCGCCGAGCCGTCGTCACTGGGCGCCGAGATGAGCTGGCACGTGCCGCACGGCCTGGTGACGCCGGCCGCCTGGGTCGCCATGGTCGCCCGGCGGTACATGCACGCCTACGGCGCCACCTCCGAGGATTTCGGGCGCGTCGCGGTGGCCATGCGCCGGCACGCCGCCACCAACCCGGCCGCCTGGTTCCACGGCCGGCCGATCACGCTGGAGGAGCACCAGCGATCCCGGTGGATCGTGGAACCGCTGCACCTGCTGGACTGCTGCCAGGAGAGCGACGGGGCGGTCGCGCTGGTCGTCACCTCCGCCGAGCGCGCCCGCGACCTGCGGCACCGGCCGGCGGTCGTCACCGGCGCCGTGCAGGGCTCGGGAGCCGGGCAGATGATGATGACCGGCTTCTACCGCGGCGACATGACCGGGCTGCCGGAGATGGGGGTGGTCGCGCGGGGCCTGTGGGAGATGTCCGGCCTGGCGCCCGCCGACGTGCAGACCGCCATCCTGTACGACCACTTCACCCCGTTCGTTCTACTGCAGCTGGAGGAGCTGGGTTTCTGCGCCCGTGGCGAGGCCAGGGACCTGGTCGCCGGTGGGGGCATCGAGCTTGACGGCGGCCTCCCGGTCAACCCGCACGGCGGCCAGCTCGGCGAGGCCTACATCCACGGCATGAACGGCATCGCCGAGGCGGTGCGCCAGATCCGCGGCACCGCCGCCAACCAGGTGACCGGCGTGCACAACGTCCTGGTCACCGCCGGCACCGGTGTCCCCACCAGCGCCCTGGTGCTGTCCACCCCCTGAACAGGGCGCGCCGGGCCGCGGTGGAGCGGGCGGCACGGCGATGGTCCGGCGCGGGTGGTGGTTCCGGCGGCGGAACCCGTCACCGCTGCCGCTGCGCGGCTCCCGGCGGTGGTCCGGCGCGGGCGGTCAGGCCACCGAGGCGGTGAACCGGTCGCGGCGGCCCGGATGGTCGGGCCGCCGGACCGTCACGGGGTGACCAGGGTGGGCACCGCGAAGAAGACCAGCAGCGCGATCACCACGCACAGCAGGAACCCGCCGACCTCCCAGAGCCAGTCGTAGTGGCGCTCGCCGCCCCGGAAGGGACGCGACCGCCGGGGCCGGCTGGGTTCGGCCGGTGCGGCGTCCTGGGGGACGGGCCTTCTGGCCGGCTTTGGCGCGGCCAGGGCCGGCACCGGGGCCAGCGGACCGGTCCGCTCGCCCGGCGCGTCCTCCCAGCCCGGATAGCCCGAGGCGTCGTTCCAGGCTCGGCCGTCCGCGTCGACGCCGTCCCTGCCGGTCCGCCCGCCAGGGCTGTCGTTCCGGTCCGACGCGTCCGGGGTGCCCGGCGGGTCGTTCCACGTCGGGGCCTTCGGGCCGGTGTCACCCCGGCCGGCCGGCTCGCCGCGAGCGTCGCCCTGGGCCGGGCCGTCGTGCTCGTCGTGGTGGACCGGCTCCGCGGGCGCGTCCTGGCCTGCGTCGATCTGGGGCGGGTCCGCGTCCCGGAACTCGCCGAAGCCTGGGGTGTCCTGGCCGGGACGCTCCTCGGACCGGGCCGGGCCGAGATCACCACCCGTCCGGCCGGTGTCCGGTCCGAGATCCGCACGCGTCCCGGCCGCATCCGCCCCGGGATCATCGTCCGGCAGTTCGGCCCGGGCGGTCCGCCCGGCCGGGTCCGGGCCCGGCCGGCCGGCCGCCGCGACGTCGTCCCAGGCCGGCGCACCGGGCGGGAACGGGTCCGGTTCCAGGGCGGTCGGGTCGGTCGGCGTGCCGTCGACCCATGCGGGCCGGCTCAGCGAGGAGAGATCGGTCCCGCCGCCGGTGGGCCGGCCGAACCCGTCGGTGTCGAACACGCCGGGTGCGGGCCGGCCGGCATCCACGCCGGGCGCGGGGCGGTCGGCGCCGGGCGCGGATCCCGCTCGCGGCCCGCCGGGGAAGGTCCGGCCCGGTTCCGGCTCGGGCACCGCGCCCGAGTCCGCGCCCCAGGCCCTGTCCGGCCGGCCGGCGGCGAGATCGGGCGCTCCAGCCGTCGACGCGGACGTCTCCGTTGACGCGGGCGCCCCCGGTGACGCGGGCGATCCGCCGCGGCGGGTCAGCGCTGCCTTCGCCGCCGAGAACACCTCGCGGAGCGGTCTGATCTTCTCCGGGAGTTCACCGGCCGTCGCGGGCGCCTCCCGTTCCGTCCCGGCCACCGGGGGCGGCGCGTCCGGTCCGGCCGGCGCCTGATGCCGGACGCCCTGAACCGCCCCGGCGGCGTCCGAGGTTTCGTGGCGCGGGCGCGACCGCCGCTTCGCGACGTAGTGGGTCGTCTTCTCGGGCAGGTCGCGCCAGTCGGGCTCGGCCGTCCCGCGCGGCCCGGCCGGCGGCACCGGGGCCGCGCCGGCGGACCGGTCCGCCGTTCCGTCCGCGGCGGGCTGCGGCGCGGCCGGCGTCTCGTACGGGCCCGGCGACCCGGACGGGCCCGGTGTGTCATACCGGCCCGGTGTGTCGAATGCGGATGGGGTCTCCGACGTGGAGGGCGTCCCGTAGGGGGCCGGCGTGTCGTACGGGGCCGGCGTCCCGAGCGGGGATGCGGCCTCCGACGCGGTGGACGTCACGTAGGGGGCCGGCGTCCCGTACGGGGCCGGCGTGTCGAATGCGGATGGGTTCTCGGACGTGGAGGGCGTCACGTAGGGGGCCGGTGTGTTGAACGGGCCCGGCGTCTCGAACGGGGCCGGCGTCCCGAAACGGGACGACTTGTCGTACGGGGCCGGTGTCCCGAACGCGGACGGCGGCGTGGGCGGCCCGGTGAACGCGTCGGGCGGTGCCGGCCGGTCGAAGCCCGGGATGAACGGCGCGGCCGGCTCCGGAGCGGGCGGGTCGAGGGCCGGCGGTGCGGACTCGGGTCCGGCCGCATCTCCCGCCTGCCGGGTATGGCCGAGGCGGCGGCGCAGCGCCGACCAAGGCCCGGACGATTTAGCGCGGATGAAAAGCGACTCTCCGCCCGGTTCCGGCTCGGGTCCGGCCGCCACGCCGGGGTCACCGGCCCGGCCGCCGGAATCCGAAGTCCGGCCGGGGCCGAACGGGTGCGCCGGATCGTGGCCGTGTGCCGCGAAGGCGTCCCAGCCGCTGGCGGCACCACCGGACGTGAACGCGTCCGGCTCCGGGGGGCGGAGCGAGCCGGGGAACCCCGTGGTGCGCAGCGGATCGGCCGACCCCGGTACCGGCGTGCCCGCCGGTCCTCGGGCGGCGTCGGGGAAGGCGGGCTCGCCGGACGTACGCGGCGAGTCGGTCTCCGCGGCGAACGGGTTCCAGGGCCCCGCCGGGGCGGCGGGCCGCTCGTGGTCGGTGCGCCCGCCGAACGGGTCGGGAAAACCGAGGTCCGTGCCGGACCGGTGGGCCGGGCCGGGCGGCAGGCCGAACATCGGGGCGCCGGGGGATGGCCGGCCGGGCGGGTCGAAGCCGGACGGACCGGGTGCGCCGGCCGGGTCGAAAGCGGAGGGCTGGTGGGCCGGTCGATCGTGCGCGGGCCGGCCGGGGGCGTGGAAGGCCGAGGGGTCGGGCGTGCCGGGCGCGAAGGCGCCGGCGCCGGGCACGCCTGGCCGATCGAAGGCGGGAGTGCCGGAGGGCGGGAAGCCGGACGAGCCGGGTATGCCCGGGGCGAAAGCGGAGGGCGGGAAGGCGGACGCGCCCGGCGGGTCGAACGCGGAACTGCCAGGAGGCGGGAAGCCGGACGGGCCGGGTCCGGGGAACGCGGGCGTGCCGGCGCCGGCGGGCGGCCCGTACGGTCCGGAATGACCGGCGGGCGGATTCCCGTCCGAGCCCGCATCGCCGGGACGGCGGCGGAAGAGCCCGCCCAGGGCGGACCGGGGGCCGTCCGGCTTTCCGACCTGCGGCATCGGCTCGGTACTGGTCTCGTGCCGCGAGCGGCGCCGGCCGGTCGGCCGCGGCGCGGCGGCCTCCGTGGCCGGGAACGTGCCGGTGCCGGTCACCGGATCGGGCTCGGTGAGCGGCAGCGGCCGGCGCGGCGTGGTGGGCCGGCGGCTCTCGGCGGGCTCGGCCGACCTCGTCGTCGGCCCGAAGGCCGGCCCCGTGGTCGGCCCAGTGGTCGGCCCAGTGGCAGGGTCGGCGGTCGGGCTTTCGCCCGGGCCGGCGGTCGGGCGGGGGGACGGTGGCGCCGCGGGGACCGCGGCGAGGACCCGGGCCCGCAACGCGCCGGGCGGGGCCCGCCACGGCAGGCGGGCCAGTGCCTCGGCCGGCGACATCGCGGCGAGCGCCCGGTACCCGTGTTGCACCGACGTGACGACGGGGGTACCGGAGCCGCCGGTCACGCCGGCGGCCGCGGCCAGCGAGCGCGCGAACCGGTCGCGCGCGATGATCAGGAGCTGCTCGGCGGTGTCGGCCGCGACGTCGAGCACCGTGGCCAGTTCACCGGTGTCCAGCCCGCACACCGTGGTGAGCAGCAGCACTTCACGCTGGTGCGGGCGCATCTCGCGGGCGATCCGCTCGATGAGCGCGGTCACCGGGTCGGCGGGGTCGGCGGCGGGCGGGGCATAGGCGACGTCGCGCCGGTAGATCTCCCGGCGGGCGAGCGCGTAGAGCGTGGCTCGCGGAGCGTCCTGGGCCGGCGCGCCGGCGAGGGCGGACGCCAGGGCGTCGGCCGCCGCGGCGGTGTCGCCGAGCTGGTCGTGGCAGTACGCGAACAGCCCGGCGGCGTGACGGTCGTAGAGCTCGGCGATCAGCTCGTTCCGCGGACGCCGATCGATGAGCGGTGGGGTCACGGCCGGTTCCTCGGAATTCTTGGGCGGCTTGGCGGGTTTTGGCGTGACTGATGGGGATAGTGAGGTCAATCATGCCAACGATCGCGCAACGGTCGCCACCGATCGCTGCTACTTCGGCAAATAACGGGATATTCATCCCGGCCGGTCGCCGGGAACGCGTGAGCCTGCGCCCGCAGCGGGCACCTGGGATTCGGGGTTGCACCAGACCCGATAGATCCCCATAAGGTGTGTAGGGAATTTGATTGGACCCGCGGTCGGGCCGTCACCTACCGTGGAGGGCTGCCGGGCGGGGGGGTCGGCCGCGCAGCCGAAAGCCGGCGATCCGGGCCAGCAGGTCCGGCCGAGAAGCACGAGGTCGTGCGTGATCACATTTGAGGGTGTCACCAAGCGCTACGGGGACGGGACCGTCGCCGTCGACAATCTGAGCCTGCAGGTGCCCACCGGAGCGGTCACCGTCTTCGTGGGCCCGTCCGGCTGCGGGAAGACCACGTCGCTGCGCATGATCAACAGGATGATCGACCCCAGCGAGGGCCGTATCCTGCTGGACGACCGCGACGTGCGGGCCATCGACCCGCCGACGCTGCGCCGGGGCATCGGCTACGTGATCCAGCAGTCCGGGCTCTTCCCGCACCGCAAGATCGTGGACAACGTCGCCACCGTGCCGTACCTGCTCGGCTGGGACAAGAAGAAGGCCCGCGCCCGGGCGATGGAGCTCCTGGAGCGCGTCGGCCTCGACCCGGCGCTCGCCGGTCGCTACCCCTTCCAGCTCTCCGGCGGCCAGCAGCAGCGCGTCGGCGTGGCACGTGCCCTGGCCGCCGACCCGCCGGTGCTGCTGATGGACGAGCCGTTCAGCGCCGTCGACCCGGTCGTCCGGGCCAGCCTGCAGGAAGAGCTGCTGCGGCTGCAGGCCGAGCTGCAGAAGACCATCGTGTTCGTCACCCACGACATCGACGAGGCGATCAAGCTCGGCGACACGGTCGCGGTGCTCCGGGTCGGCGGTCACCTGGCACAGATCGCCGACCCGGCGACCCTGCTCGCCGAGCCGGCCGACGACTTCGTGGCGGGCTTCCTCGGCAAGGACCGCGGCATCCGCCGCCTGTCGTTCATCCCCGCGAGCAAGCTGCGGCTGAGCACCGGGCGCGAGGTGCCCGGCTGGTCGGTGGCGCTGGACGAGGACGACCGGCCGATCGGCTGGCGGGCGTCCGGTGACGGAGACGGCCCGCTGCGGCCGTTCGGGGTGTTCGACCCCGCGCAGGATTCGCTGCGGGCCGCGCTGGACGCGGCGCTGCTCGCGCCGTCCGGCTGCGCGATCGCGGTGGACCCGGGCGGCCGGTTCGCCGGCGTCGTCACCCGCGAGACCCTGGACGAGGCGCTCGGCCGCGCGTCCGGCGAGGCCCTCGACCCGGCGCGGAGCGCGGCCCACGCGCGGCCCGCCGCCGGCGGCGATCCGGACGCGGGGCAGGCGGCCGGATGAACGACACCGAGCCGCTGGTCCGCTGGGACTGGATCGGCCGCCACATCCCCGACATCACCGAGCGCCTGCTGGACCACGTGATCATGGCGTTGGTCCCGGTGCTGCTCGGCCTGCTGATCGCGCTGCCGCTCGGCCTGGCCAGCGCGCGCTGGCGAGGGCTCTACCAGCCCACGGTCGGCGTGATGAACATCGTCTACTCGCTGCCCTCGCTGGCGGTCTTCATCGTGCTCATTCCGGTCACCGGGCTGGCCGAGCGGACCACTGTGATCATCCCGCTCACCTTCTACACGCTGGCCGTGCTGGTGCCCGCGGTGGTGGACGGCCTTGAGTCGGTGCCGGACCACGTCCGCCAGTCCGCCGTCGCGATGGGATTCGGCCCCACCCGCCGGCTGCTGCGCGTGGACATGCCGATCGCGGTTCCCGTCGTGCTGGCCGGATTGCGGGTCGCCACGGTGTCCAGCATCAGCCTGGTCAGCGTCGGCGCGCTGATCGGCCGCGGCGGCCTCGGCTACTACTTCATCGACGGCTGGCAGCGGCAGTTCTACACGCCCATCATCGTCGGCATCGTGCTCGTCATGGTCCTCGCCGTGCTGGCCGACGGGGTGCTCATCCTCGCCCAGCGCCTGCTCACGCCCTGGGCCAGGGCCAGGAGGACGTCGTGAACTGGCTGATCGAGTTCTTCGGCACCGCGGCGAACTGGTCCGGGCCGTCCGGCATCCCGGCCCGGCTGCTGGAACACGTCGAGTTCTCCGCCGTCGCCCTGCTGCTTTCCATGATCATCGCGATCCCGCTCGGCCTGTTCATCGGGCACACCGGGCGCGGCGGCGTGGTGGTCGTGGTGGCCGCGAACGCCGCGCGCGCGCTGCCCACCCTCGGCCTGGTGGTGCTCATCGTGCTGCTGGTCGGCGTGGGTTCGACCTGGCCGGTGCTCGCCCCGCTGATCGCGCTGGCGGTGCCGCCGATCCTGGTGAACACCTACGAGGGCATCCGCGGCGTGGAGCGGGACCTGCGCGACGCCGCGTACGGGATGGGGCTGCGCGGCGGCCAGGTGCTGCTCAAGGTGCTGGTGCCGGTGGCGCTGCCGCTCATCCTGCTCGGGCTGCGCATCGCGGCCATCCAGGTGGTGGCGACGGCGACCGTCGCCGCGTACGTCGGCCTCGGCGGGCTGGGCCGCTACATCATCGACGGCCTGGCGACCAAGGACTTCCCCAGCACGCTGGGCGGGGCCGTGCTGGTGGTGGCGCTCGCGCTGCTCGTCCAGCTCGGTTTCGCCGTGCTGCAGCGCGCCGTCGTCTCCCCAGGGGTGAGCCGGCGCGTCAAGTCCCGCTGACCAAGATCTTCGAACCCCTGATCACAGATGTGGAAACCAGAAAGGGATAGCACGATGCGGCGAATCTTCAGCACCGCGGCGGCGACCGTCGTCGCGGTGTTCACTCTTGGGGCGTGTGGCGGCGGCGGCGATCCGCTGAACGACAGCGCGAGCGTGGCGCCCAGCGCGTCCGGCTCGGCGGGCGGCGCCGGGAAGGTCGTGGTCGGCTCGGCCAACTTCCCGGAGAACGTGCTGCTGGCCTCCATCTACTCCCAGGCGCTGTCCGCCAAGGGCGTCCAGGTGGAGGAGAAGTTCAACATCGGCAGCCGCGAGGTCCTCTACGACCAGATCAAGAGCGGCGCGCTGACCGTGCTGCCGGAGTACAACGGCGGCCTGCTCAGCTTCCTCGACCCCAAGAGCACCGCGGCGAGCAAGGAGGAGGTCGACGGCGAGCTCAAGTCCAAGCTGCCGGCCGAGCTGGAGTTGCTCGACTCGGCGGCGGCCGAGGACAACGACTCGCTGACCGTCTCCAAGGCGACCGCCGACAAGTACAAGCTCGCCACCATCGAGGACCTGGCCAAGGTCGCCAAGGACTTCGTCGTCGGCGGCCCGCCGGAGTTCAAGAAGCGCCGGGAGGCCCAGTTCAAGGACGTCTACGGCCTGACCTTCAAGGAGTGGAAGCCGACCGGTGACACCACGGCGGACGCCATCAAGAGCGACGCCGTCCAGGTCGGCAACGTCTTCACCACCGATCCCAAGATCCTGATCAACGGCCTGGTGCCGCTGCAGGACCCCAAGCACGTCTTCAGCGCCCAGAACGTCACGCCGCTGGTGAACAAGGCCGGGGTGACCGACGACGTGCGCACCACCCTCAACGGCATCTCCGCCAAGCTCACCACCGAAGGCCTGGTGGACATGATGAAGCGGGTGGCCGTCGACAAGGACGACCCGCCCATGGTCGCCAAGGACTGGCTGACCCAGAACGGCCTGCTCTGACCTGGTGCGGCGTCCGCATACCTTCGCCGGGTCGCCCGGGATGCGCCGGCCTCGGCATCGGTCGCTCGCCGACCCGGTGAACGTCACCGGACGCCGCACCGGCATCACCCGAAGAACGGACCGCGCCCACCGGCGCGGTCCGTTCCTTTCTCCAAGGCGTGCCTCAGTTCCGGCGCTCGGGCACCTCCGGCCGCTCGTCGGTCCAGCCGATCGCCTGGTAGGAGGTGGTGTTGCGCAGCTCCACCGGGCGGCCGTCCGCCAGCCTGCCGGTGTTCGTCCACACCTCGGCGAGCGGCAGGCCGGTGCCGGGATCGACCAGGAACCGGACATCGGTGAACCGGCCCGGCTCGAACTCCACCTGGTAGCCGACCGCCTGCCCGCGCCGGCCCAGCGGGTCAGTGGTCTCCCCCTCGGCTCGGATGCCGGGCAGTGACGCCAGGACGCGGTAGGCCGACGCCCGGACCTCGGGGGCCACTGGCAGAGAGCTGATGATCGCCAGGCAGTCCGCCCGAAGCCCGTGCACGATCTCCTTCTCCCGCTCCGCACCGGTCAGCTCGGCCATGTCCGGTGACGCCAGTTGCCGGATGACGCGCTGCTTCAGGTACGCCCGGAGCTTGTCAGGATCGCTCGGGATCGCGCGCACTTGCCGCCAGGTCACCAGCTCCTGGGTCAGGTCGCCGGCCGCGCCGTTCCAGTGGCCGTGCAACCGCTCCACGCTGGGCTCGCCGGCCGCCGCCTTCAGCGGCCGCCGGTACGGGACGGAGTAGAGCTCATCGGTGTCGAAGTCCTCGGGATAGCGCCAGCTGGCGGGCGCGCCCGCCGCCCGCCAGGCCGCCTCGTCCTCCGGGGACGCGGGTTTCGCACCGAGGTACCGGCGGATGCGCCAGTTCTGCAACTCGGGTCTCTCCGCCAGCCACAGCTCGGTCGAGCTCTTCTGCGCGATCACATAGCCGCGGCTGGGATCGAGCATCATCGACTGGTGCACTGTGCCGACCCGCCAGTAGTCGCCGGTCGTGCGGGCCCGCTCCACGGTGGTGGCGGCGGCCAGCAGGATCTGCCGGGCGGTCGGCCCGGCCGTCGTGGCGATCGACGTGCCGGGCCGGGCCGCGATGGGCGGCGTCCCGCCGGACATGACCGTGGGCACGAGGACGGCCGCCGCGGCCGCCGCGGCGAGGCTCAACCCGGCCCCGATCCGCCGATGCCGCCGCTTCCGGCCGGCAGGTGCCAGGTCGCGCACCGTGGCGGGCGCGGCCGCTTCGGCGAGCAGCCGGGCGCGGCCCGCCGCGACCGTATCGGGTGAGGGTTCGTGAGACCCGAGCAGGTCGCGCACCGCGGTCAGGTGCCCAGGCTCGACCGAGTGACGGAGGTCCCGGTCGTCATGCGATTCATCCATCGGATCCTCCGGATTCAGCGGTGATGTCGTCCAGCGCGGCGCGCAGCTTCCGGCGCACCCGGTTGAGTCGCGAGCCCACGGTGCCGGTGGGGATGTCCAGAGCCTGCGCGATCTCCTCGTAGCCCAGATCGCCGTACGCGACGAGCAGCAGCACGTCCCGGTCGCCGTCGGCCAGCCGGCCGAGCTCGGTGGCGAGCCGCCGCTTCGTGGCCGCCGCGGTGACCCGTGCCACCACCCGGTCGGCGTGCTCGCCCTCGGCGGGATGCTCGACCGGCACCCTGGCCAGGGCCTCCAGCCGCCGGGTCTCGCTGCGGCGATGGCCGGCGAGCAGGTTGGTGGCGATCCCGTACAGCCACCGGCGTACCTCGCCCCGAGCCGGGTCGAAGCCGTCGCGCTTACGGAACGCGACCAGGAAGGTCTCCGCGGCCAGATCGTCGGCGGCCTGCGGGCCGATCCGCGCGGCGATGTAGCGGTAGATGGCACCGAAGTGGCGGTCGTACAGCGTGGCGAAGGACTCGGGCCGGTGTCGCGACTGCTCGATGAGTACGGCGTCGTCAAGTCTCCCCGGCGAATCGGGGGGAGCGGTCATCCGCATGGTGTCCTTTCTTCCAGGTACACCATTAGTCCGTCGCATCCCCGGTTCGACTTCATGGCGAGCGAAGACGCCCGCTTTCCGGTTCATGCCGTTCTCCGGCCGGGGGCGACCGGACCCGGCCCGTCCATCGCGTCACCCCACCCGGGCGTCGTGATACGCGCCCGGCGCCTGGCGACGCCCCCGCGCCGGGCCGCTTGCGCGCGGGAGGTGCGGCCGGTGGTAGGAGTGGGGGTCATGGATCAGTTCACCGAGGCGATGGGGCAGCTCGCCGGGGGAGTGGCCGTCGTCACCGTCCAGGACGGGCGCGACGACATCGGCACGACGGTGACCACCTTCGCCTCGCTGTCGGCCGACCCGCCGATGGTGCTGCTCAGCCTGGCGTCGGGCGGCTACCTGGGCGAGGTGTTGCTACGCCGGGACCGGTGGGCGGCCACCCTGCTGTCCGGCGCCCAGTCGGTGGTGGCCAGCCGGTTCGCCACCCCGGGCCGGCCGAGTGCTCGGCTGCTGGTGGCCGGCACCCCGCACCACCGCGGCGAGCACACCGGCGCCCTGGTGCTCGACGGCGGCGTGGCGGCGCTGGAGGCCGAGACCACCCAGGTCGTGCCGGCCGGCGACCACACCCTCTTCCTCGCCCGGGTCCTCGCCGTCGCCTACGTCGACCCCACCCGCCCGCCCCTGATCCGCCTCCGCGCCCGCTACCGCCCCCTCCCCTGACCCGCCGGGGATCCCGGACACGGCCACGGGGCCGTTCAGCCGGGGAAGCGGTCCACCCGCAGCACCGCGACCTCGTTTTGTGGGTCGAGCACGATATAGGTCACCGATAGGCCCTTGTAGTCCCAGACGTACATGTTGCCGGCACGGCGCAACTTGCGCCCGTTGCCCGGCGTCAGTTGGAGGATGTCGTAGAGATCCAATAGGACGTTGATCTCGGAGCCGGACAAGTCGTCGATCTGGCTTTCGGCGATATCACTGCCCATTCGGATGGTGTACACCTACCGCTGGACTCCGCGGCGGGCCAGCACTTCAGCCAGCGTCGGACCTGCCTTGCGTACACCGGACTGCAACTGATCAGCCTCTCGATGCATCCGCTGCCAGTCTGCCGGATCAGTGGTGGCCCGCGTCGCGATACGCCACCACGCGGAGAGGAAGTCGTCGAGTGCCGCCAGGTCGACGACAGGTGAGTGGGTGATCTTTTCAAGTTCGGCATCGAACGCGGCGACATTAGCCGAGGGCAGGGCTGCGCGTACGGCGGTGAAGGTCCGCTCTATCTGCGAATAGGAGCTGTCGTGCCGCTGGACGGTCATGAAGAAGCCTTACCTCTTATTCCGGTTCCGCCTGCGACCTCAGCTTATCGAGCCGCAGGGCCCTGGTGGCGACTCCGGGTGACGTCCATCCGATCTGACAGGTGGCCGAACCAGCGTAGCCGGTGTCGAATGGATCATTTCTGTTCGGCTCGGGCAGCCAGGGTGTCCGGCGGCCAGAAGGTGATGCCGTAGGGGGCGAGGGACTCAGGGAGGTCGGCCATGCCGGGCAGCCGCTCGATGTGGTGCACGCCGGGCGGGGCGGTCCCCTCCAGCAGGGCGGCGGTGACGTGCGCGGCGACCAGCGCGGTGGCGCGGCTCTGGCCGTGGCCGGTGAGCGCGAAGGCGGCGTGCCGCCGGCCGTTGACCGCGTCGGCGCGCACCGCGAAGGCGTCCCCGCCGATGTGCACCCGGGTCAGCGACGCCGTCACCAGCCGCCGCAGCGCCGGCCGGCGGACGGCCCGGCGCAGGCCGAACAGGAACGTGGTGAGCGCCGCGGAGTCCAGGCACAGCCGGGTGGTCACCTCCGGCACGCCGAGCGTGCGGCGCAGGGTGTGCTGGTCGGAGAACGGGAACGGCCGCGCGGTGCGGGTGCCATGTCCGGGCAGGTAGGCGGCCCTGGGTCCGGCGGGCGGGCCGTCCGGAGCGGCGGGGCGGGCCAGTTGCTCGACCACCCAGCGGACCCCGTCGGCGCCGTGCCGCTCGCCGCCGCCGATCATCACCGTCAGGTCCACCCGCTCGGCGCCGCCGACCGCCTCGTGCGCGCGCAGCGCCAGCAGGTTGGTCAGGCCCGGCGCCACCCCGACGCTGAGCGCGGCCGTCGCGCCCGCCGCCACCGCGACGCCGGCCAGCGCCTCGACCTGGGCGAGCAGGTGGTGGGAGGCGCCGACGTCCACCAGGTGCACGCCGCGCGCCAGGCAGGCCCGCGCGATCCCGGCGTCCGGCGGCTCGACGCACAGCACGACCACCGCGGGACGGTGCTCGTCCAGCACCCGCTCGAACCCGGGCAGGTCGGTGACGTCGACCCGGGCGGCCCGGTCGGAGCCGAGCGTGCGGGCCAGCCGCCGGGCCCGGTCGGGGTCGCGGCCGGCCGGGATGACGCGGCCGGGGAACCGGCGGGCGAGGGACGAGGTGAGCGGGGTGCCGACGGCGCCGTAGCCGCCGATCGCCAGGACATCGGACACGCCGACAGAATGCTGAAGCATGTCATCAGCGAATCACTGTAGTGATGCTTTAGTCAACTGCTTTCCGCCGGATCGGGAAGGAGCTGCCGGATCAGCGCGTCGGCGGCCCACTCCTCCCAGTCGCCGGCCGGCCAGCCGCGTTCGTGGACGAGCAGGTGATAGCTCTCCGGCGCGAGTACGGCCAGGACGGTGTCGGCCGCGCGGGCGGCGTTGAACCCCTCCCGTAGCGGCGTCTTGGCGGCCAGCGCGCCGGTCATGACGGTGAACACCGTGTGCCGCTGCTCCTGGTTGGTCCGCCAGAGCTCGGCGATCTCCGGGTCGGCGGCGGCCGCCGAGCGCACCACCTCCAGCAGCGGGCCGACCCGGCCGTAGATCTCCGCCGATCGCCGGGCCATCAGGCGGAGCTGCGCGGCGGGCGCCGCGGCGAAGGCCTCGCCGACCCAGGGGCGGTCCAGGCTGGCCATCGGCGTGGTGTCGCCCGCGACCTCCACGTCGAGCAGTTCCTTGAGGATCGCCCGCTTGGTGGTGAAGGTGAAGTAGAGGGTCTGCACCGCGACGCCGGCCCGGGCGGCGATGGCCTGCATGGCGGTGGCGGCGTAGCCGCGTTCCAGGAAGAGAGCCTTGGCGGCGTCGAGCATGCGGGCGCGGGTGGCGGCGGCCTTCGCGGCCCGCACGCCCGCCGCCGGTTTCGAGGTGGCCATGTCCCGACCTTACTAGCATGAAGTGCCGCTCTAGTGAGCGTGATCCGGGCAGCTTCGATGGGGTCGCTTTCGCCGGGCAACCTGGACGTGTAATATCCAGGTTGTGCGGATGAGTGAAGGCGTCGAGTGGGCGGTCCACTGCTGCCTGACCCTGGCGTGGCTGGGGGACGAGCGGCCGGTGCCGGCCGCGCGGCTGGCGGCGGGTTACGAGCTGCCCACGGCCTACCTCAACAAGCAGCTCCAGGCCCTGGTGCGGGCCGGCGTCCTGGAGTCCGTCGCCGGGGCCAAGGGCGGCTTCCGGCTGGCCCGGCCACTGGAGAAGATCACCCTGATGGACGTGGTGGCCGCGGTCGAAGGGCCGGAGGACGCCTTCCAGTGCCAGGAGATCCGCCGGCGCGGGATGGGGGCCGGCGCGCCGGAGGGAAGGTACCGCGCGCCGTGCGCGGTGTCGACCGCGATGCGCCGGGCCGAGCTGGCCTGGCGACGCGCGCTCGCCGCCCAGACCCTCGCCGAGATTCAGGCCGCCGCCGAGCGCCAGGCGCCGGACCTGGGTCGCGGGGTGCGCCGCTGGTACGGCCAGGACGGCTGACCGGGTGATGGTGGCGACTCGCGCCCGCGCGGCGACCGAATCTGGACATTCAACATCCAGTTACCTGCAGACCGCCCCGCCGACCGGCGGGGGAGATGGGAACACCGCCACCGGCCGGCCGGCCGGTACGGAAACGTGAAGGAGAAGCACCATGGAACCGCGTATCGCGAACTTCCCCAAGGTCGCTCAGGGTGGCTACCAGGCGATGCTGGGCGTCGAGGCGTTCGTCCGCCAGGGGCCGGTGCCGAAGCCCACCCTGGAGCTGGTGAAGATCCGGGCCAGCCAGATCAACGGCTGCGGATTCTGCCTCGACATGCACGCCAAGGACGCCCGGGCGGCCGGGGAGACCGACGAGCGGCTGTTCACGGTGGCCGGCTGGCGGGAGGCGCCGTACTACACGCCGGCCGAGCGGGCCGCGCTGGCGCTGACCGAGGCGGTCACCCGGCTCGCCGACGGGGACGGCGTGTCCGACAAGCTGTGGGCCGAGGTGAGCGAGCACTACGACGACGAGGCGCTGGCGGTGCTGCTGGTGGCCATCGCGCAGATCAACAGCTGGAACCGGATCAACGTCGCCAACCGCACCCCCGCCGGCCACTACCGCCCCCGCGCCACCACCTGACCCCCGTCCGGTGATCACCCGGCCGGCCCTCGCCGGCCGGGGTCAGGGGGTGCCGAGCCAGCCGGGGACGTCGAGGCGGAAGGGGTCGGGCGGGGTGACCCGGCGCAGGTCGTCCTCCAGGGCGCGCAGCCGGTCGGCGCCGAGGGTCTCGGCCCAGCGGGCACGCAGCTCGTCGAAGATGCGGGCCGACCGGACCAGCGCGTCGGAGCCGCGCGCGGTCAGCTGGACGACCTTGCGCCGGGCGTCGGCGGGGTCGGTGCCGCGTTCCAGGTAGCCGGCCTTCATCAGGGTGTCGATGGTCTTGCCGGCCGCCTGCTTGGACACGCCGAGCCGCCGGCCCAGCTCGGCCGCGGTGGTGCCCCGGGTGCCGACGGCCTGCATGACGAAGCCGTGCATCGGGCGCAGCCCGGGATGGCCCTGGCGGGCCAGCTCGGCGTGCAGCTCCTCGATGATCACGCGGAAGCCCATCAGCAGCCGCAGCGGCAGCTCGAATCCGGGCGGGTCAGTTGACACGATGGACAACCTGGTTCACCATTTCGACAACCACGTTGTCTATCTTAGGAGATGCCGCCATGCCGGTCATCCGCCATGCCGAGAGCCGCCGCACCGAGACCCCGAACGCCGTCATGACCACCTTCGCCTCGCCCACCCAGGGCGGCTCCGGCCTGTCGGTGTGGCGGGTGGACATGCCCGCCGGCCGGTCCGGCCCGCCGCACGCGTTCGACACCGAGCAGGTGTGGACGATCCTCGCCGGCCAGGCGACCGTCGAGCTGGGCGGGGAGGAGCTCGCCGTCGGGCCGGGCGACACCGTCGTCATGCCCGCGGGCGTGTACCGCCGGATCACCTCCGGCAACGGGGCGGACCTGGCCGCAGTGGTCGCCGCGCCGGCCGGCGGGCACGCCTACCCCGCCGACCCCGCGCTGAAGGTGTCTCCCGACTGCGCACTCCCGGCGGACGGCGGCCGGCTGCTGCCCGCCTGGACCGCCTGACCGCCCGCCGGTAGGCCGGCTCAGCGGATGGCCCACCAGCCGGGGAGCATGAGCGGGCCGTGGGCCGGTAGGCCGAGCTCGGCGGTGAGCCGGTTCAGCGGGCCCCAGGCCTCCAGCCGGACCTGGCTCAGCGACGCGGCCTTGTCCTCGCTGGACTCCGGCGGGCGCAGCCGGTCCAGCGGGTGCATCCGCGGATATGTCCGGATGTGGGCCTCGGCGGGCAGCCCGGCGCGGTCCCGGGCCAGCGCCAGCGCGTCCTCCAGGCCGCCCAGCTCGTCCACCAGGCCGCCGTCCCGGGCGTCCGCGCCGGTCCACACCCGGCCGCGGGCCAGCTCGTGCGCCCGGTCGCGGTCCAGCCGCCGGCCCTCGGCGACCTTGGTCACGAAGTCGTCGTACACCCGGTCCAGCCAGGCGTTCACCCGGGCCCACTGCTGCTCGGAGTAGGTGCGGCTGGTCGAGAACATGCCGGAGTTGGCGCCCACGTCGATCGACTCGGAGTTGATGCCCACCCGGTCGAGCAGCTCGCCGATCGCCGGCTTGCCGCCGAACACGCCGATCGAACCGGTCAGCGTGCCCGGCTGGGCCACGATCACGTCGGCGGCCATCGCGACGAAGTACCCGCCGGAGGCGGCCAGGTCGCCCATCGAGATGATGACCGGCTTGCCGGCCCGGCGGGTCAGCACGACCTCCCGCCAGACCGCGTCGGAGGCGACGTAGGAGCCGCCGGGGCTGTTCACCCGGAAGACGACCGCCTTGACCGAGTCGTCGCGCCGGGCGGCGCGGAACGCGGCGCAGATGGTGTCCGAGCCCATCGCCCCGCCGCCGCCGAGCGGGCCGCGCCCGCTGCGGCCCAGCCGGATGGCGCCCTGGCCGTGCACGAGCGCGACGACCCGCTCGCCGGGCCGCGGCAGCTTCTTCACCATCGCGCCCTTGGCGTACCGCCCGACGAACAGCAGCAGATCACCCTCGCCGCGGATCTCGTCGTACACCTCGTCGCGGTAGGCCAGCCGGTCGACCAGGCCCGCCTCCACCGCCTCGGGGCCGATGAACGGGCCCTGGTCGATGAGCTCGCGCACCCGCTCCGGCGCCAGCTTGCGCCCCTCGGCGACGCCCGCCACGACCTGCTCGATGATCGACTCGGCGATCCGCGCCATCGACTCGCGGTGCGGATCGGTCATGTGGTCCTTGGTGAAGGTGTTGGCCGCGGTCTTGTACTCGTGCCGCTGGCCGATCTGGTACTCGACGCCGAGCTTGCCGAGCGCGTTCTTCAGGAAGCGCTGCTCCAGCGAGATGCCGGTCAGCCCCACGTCCCCCGACGGTTGCAGGTAGATCCGGTCGAAGGCGCTGGCCAGGTAGTAGGGGACGGTGCCGGCGCCGAACTCGCCGAAGGTCTCGGAGAACGCGACCGTCAGCTTGCCCGCGGCGCGCAGCTCGCCGACGGCCGCCCGCAGCTCCTGCACCACCGCGAACCCCAGCGGCCGGCCGCCGATCTTGACGATCAGCGCCTTGACCCGGGCGTCCTTGCGCGCGCGGCGCAGGCCCTCCAGCACGTCCGACAGCCGCGGCCGGCGCATGGAGAGCAGCGCGCTCAGCGGGTCGGACGGCGGCCCTTCGGTGAGCCCTTCGGTGAGGTCGAGTTCGAGCACCAGGGGAGCCGTGCGCCGCTGCCGGAGCCGGTCCACCGTTTCCAAGATCGGCTTTGTCGCGTCCATGCCGTTACCCTAGGCGACGCGCGGCCCGGGGTGGTGTCCCCGGGCCGTGCTGTCAGGGGGCGGCCGGTCCGCCGGCCGCCGGCGACGGCCGGCCACGATCACCGTCCGGACCGCCGGCGTCCGGGGTGGCGTCGCCGGAACGGGGGGCACCGGTCGGGGCCGGGCCGACGCGCGGTGCGGCGGACTCGGCGGCCACGGCCGGCGCGTCGGTGCGGATCTCCTCCGCCGGTGAGTCCTGCGCCGCGCCGGAGGTGGCGACGACGCCGGTGGTCGCCGGCTCCTCTTCCGGGTCGGGGACACGGCGCAGCCACAGCGCGCCGAGCGGCGGCACCCGCAGCCGGGCGGAGAACGGCTGGCCGTGCCAGGGGTCGGGGGTGGCGTCCACCCCGCCGAAGTTGCCCACCCCGCTGCCCTGGTACTCGTAGGCGTCGGTGTTGATCACCTCGTCCCACCGGCCGCCGGCCGGCAGGCCGATCATGTAGTCGTCGTGCGGGGCGCCGGAGAAGTTCGCCACGCAGGCCACCATCGAGCCGTCGTCGCCGTGCCGGGCGAAGGAGAAGACGTTGCCCTGGGCGTCGTCGGCGTCGATCCACTGGAAGCCCTGCGGGGCGTGGTCCTGTGAGAACAGCGCCCGGGTCTCGGTGTAGACGCGGTTGAGGTCGCGGACCAGCCGCTGCACGCCGCGGTGCGGCTCGAAGTCCAGCACCCACCAGTCCAGGCCGCGCTCCTCCGACCACTCCGAGCCCTGGCCGAACTCCGAGCCCATGAACAGCAGCTGCTTGCCCGGGTGCGCCCACATGAACGCGAACAGCGCCCGCAGGTTGGAGAAGCGCTGCCACTCGTCGCCCGGCATCTTGCCGAGCAGCGACCCCTTGCCGTGCACCACCTCGTCGTGCGACAGCGGCAGCACGAAGTTCTCCGAGTAGGCGTACATCAGCGAGAACGTCATCTGGTGGTGGTGGTACTGCCGGAAGACCGGCTCGTGGGCGAGGTAGGCCAGCGTGTCGTGCATCCAGCCCATGTTCCACTTGAAGCCGAAGCCGAGCCCGCCCAGGTGCACCGGGCGGGAGACCCCCGGCCAGGCGGTGGACTCCTCGGCGATGGTGACGATGCCGGGCGCCTCCCGGTAGACCACCGCGTTCATCTCCTTGAGGAACTCCACCGCGTCCAGGTTCTCCCGGCCGCCGTACTCGTTGGGCGTCCACTCGCCGGCCCGCCGGGAGTAGTCGAGGTAGAGCATCGAGGCGACCGCGTCCACCCGCAGCCCGTCGATGTGGAACTCCTTGAGCCAGTACAGCGCGTTGGCCACCAGGAAGTTGCGGACCTCGCGCCGGCCGAAGTCGAAGATGTAGGTGCCCCACTCGGGGTGGGTGCCGCGGCTGGGGTCGGCGTGCTCGTACAGCGGGGTGCCGTCGAAGCGGCCGAGCGCCCACTCGTCCATCGGGAAGTGCGCGGGCACCCAGTCCAGCAGCACGCCGATGCCCGCCTCGTGCAGCCGGTCGACCAGGTGGCGGAACTCGTCGGGGGTGCCGAACCGGGAGGTGGGGGCGTAGTAGGAGGTGACCTGGTAGCCCCAGGAGCCGCCGAACGGGTGCTCGGCCACCGGCAGCAGCTCCACGTGGGTGAAGCCCATCTCCAGCACGTACTCGACCAGCTGGTCGGCCAGCTCGCGGTAGGACAGGCCGGGACGCCAGGAGCCCAGGTGCACCTCGTAGGCGCTCATCGGCGACGCCAGGGCGTCACGCCCGGCCCGGGCGGCCAGCCAGGCCTCGTCGTTCCAGGTGTAGGCGGAGTCGTCCACGATGGACGCGGTGGCCGGGGGCTGCTCGGTGCGGCGGGCCATCGGGTCGGCCTTGGACCGCCAGATCGAGTCGGCGCCGAGGATGGAGAACTTGTAGGCCTCGCCGGCGCCCACGCCGGGGACGAACAGCTCCCACACCCCGGACCGGCCGAGCGAGCGCATCGGATGCGCCGAGCCGTTCCAGTGGTTGAACGCGCCCTCCACCCGGACGCCGCGCGCGTTCGGCGCCCAGACGGCGAACGCGGTGCCGTCCTCGTCGTCGTGCCGGATCACCCGGGCGCCGAGCACCTCCCACAGGCGCTCGTGGCGGCCCTCGCCGATCAGGTGCAGGTCGACCTCGCCCAGGGTGGGCCAGTGCCGGTAGGGGTCGCCGGCCTCGTGCACGCCACCGCCGGCGTAGCCGGCGCGCAGCCGGTAGGGCGGCGCCTTGTCCACCGCCGGCAGGGTCACCGAGAACACGCCGTAGGCCTCGTGGGTCATCTCGTGCGCGGTGCCGTCCTCCAGCACCAGCTCGACCCGCTCCGCCAGCGGCTTCAGGGCCCGCACCACCAGGCCCTCCGGTGACGGATGGGTACCCAGGATCGAGTGCGGATCATGATGCGCGCCGCCGGCCAGCCGGTTCAGATCCAGGTCCGCGTTCATCTGGTCGCTCACCGCTCCTCGGCACCGTGATGATTTCTGCCGTGCTAACCCTGCCCCAGATCGGGGCGGCAACCCATGTTGTTGCCCGGATCACATGTGGAAAGCGAAGAATGTGCGGTTGGCCGGCCGGCGGCCGGCGCTCACCAGGGCAGCACGCGTACCGTGCCGCCGGTCAGGTCGACGATCACCCGGCCGACGTCCAGCCAGGCGCCGCCGGGGAAGCGGACGAACAGCTGCAGGCAGCGGCGCACCTCGCAGCCGTGCCGCCGGAAGATCAGGGCGTGTACCCGCAGCTCGCGGGCGGAGCCGGGCGGGTGCCCGGTGGCGCCTTCGTACATCGCGCGCACGATCGGCCCGAGGCGCGGGTCGGCGAGCAGCAGCCGGGTGGCCCGGGCCTCCTCGTCCCGGGACGGGGCGGGCCGGGCCATCGCCGAGCGCGCCGGGCCGGCCGGCGGGAGCGGCGGCGGTGCGGTGGCCGGGACGGCGCCGGCGGCGGTGGCCACGCCGGGCGTGGCGGCCAGGGCCGGGGGTGCGGCCGGGGGCGCGGCCGGGCGGTCGCCGGCCACCGGGCCGGCCGGCCCGCCCGGCCGGAGCAGCACCGCGATCAGCACGCCGCCGGCCGCGACCGCCATGGTCGCCGCCACTGCCGGCATGACCGCCATGGGTCGCCGCAGCACCGCTCGCCGCCTCACTCATCGTGACAGTGTCGCTGCTCATGGTAGTCGAGCCGGGCCGGCGAAGCGCCGGGCGGGCGCGTCGTGGTGAATGCCGAAAATAGTGAACTACCAAGCCAGGGTGGACGGCAAACTTCCGGTCGGCGCGGTATATCTCACAAACTTCTTGAGCTGCGCCAACGGTCGCAAAAACCCGGCATCTCCGGCGAATAGCCTTGTGGGTGCTAAAAACACCCGGACCGGTAAGGCAGCATAGGGGCATGCGACGATTGACGGCGCCGCACTGGAGCGCCATTCTTCCGGTGCTCGCCATCGTGTTGCTCGCGATCACCTGGGGCCGCGGCGGCCTGCCGCTCGCCATGGTGATGATCGTGGCGGCGTTTCTCGGCGGCGCGGTGCTGGCGGCCGTGCACCACGCCGAGGTGGTCGCCCACCGGGTCGGCGAGCCGTTCGGCTCGCTGGTGCTGGCGGTGGCGGTGACCGTCATCGAGGTCGCGCTGATCGTCAGCCTGATGATCTCCGGCGGCCCGGAGACCGCCACCCTGGCCCGCGACACCGTGTTCGCGGCCATCATGATCACGCTGAACGGCATCATCGGCCTGTCGCTACTGGTCGGCACGTCCCGGGGCCGGGTGACCGCCTTCAACGCCGAGGGGGCCGGCGGCATGCTGGCCACCGTGGCCACCCTCGCGACCCTGAGCCTGGTGCTGCCCACCTTCACCACCAGCCGCTCCGGGCCCGCCTTCACCCCGGCGCAGCTCGTCTTCGCCGCGGTGGCGTCGCTGGCGCTCTACGCGCTGTTCGTCGTCACCCAGACGATCCGGCACCGCGACTACTTCCTCCCGGTGACCGCGGAGGGCAAGGTCCTGCCCGAGGAGGAGCACGCCAACCCGCCCACCGGCCGGCGCGCCGCGGGCAGCCTGGCCCTGCTGCTGGTCGCGCTGGTCGCGGTGGTCGGCCTGGCCAAGGTCGAATCGCCGGCGATCGAGGAGGCGGTGCGCGGCGCGGGGCTGCCCCAGTCGGTGGTCGGCGTGGTGATCGCGCTGCTGGTGCTTGCGCCGGAGACGCTGGCCGCCGTGCGCGCCGCGCGCCGCGAGCGGATGCAGACCAGCCTCAACCTGGCGCTCGGCTCGGCCATGGCGAGCATCGGGCTGACCATCCCGACCCTCGCGGTGGCGTCGATCTGGCTGACCGGCCCGCTGTCGCTCGGCCTCGGCGCCACCCACATGGTGCTGCTCGCGCTGACGGTGGTCGTCGCCGGTCTGACCGTGGTCCACGGCCGGGCGACCTCGCTGCAGGGCGGGGTGCACCTGGCGCTGCTGGCCTGCTTCCTGTTCCTCGCCGTCAGCCCGTGACCCGCGCCGCCGGGCCGCGCAGGCCGGCGGGGCGCGGCCGGACCCGGAACTCCGGACGGCCGTTCCGGACCGGTAGATGATCCGCTGCCGGGACGGTCAGCCGGCCGGCCCGGGTTCCGCGGGCTCGTCCTGGAACGCGGCGAGCGGGATGGGCAGCCAGTTCGGCCGGTTGCGGGCCTCGTAGACGACTTCGTAGGCGGCCTTGCTCAGCTCCAGCGCGCGCAGCAGCACCGCGTCGTCGCCGTGGATCCGCCCGCCGCCCGCCGAGTAGCCGGCGATGAACGCGGCCCGGTTGCGCTCGGCCCACTCGGCGGCGCGCGGCGCCAGCGTCCCGGCCTCCGGGTGCCCGGCCAGCAGGTGCCGGGCCGCGTAGTCGAACGACCGCAGCATGCCCGCCACGTCCCGCAGCGGCGAGTCCAGCGCGCGCCGCTCGTTCAGCGGCTGGCCGGGCTCGCCCTCGAAGTCGAGCACCACCCACTCGCTGGGCGTGCGCATGACCTGGCCCAGGTGGTAGTCGCCGTGCACCCGCTGGACGGTCACCGGCCGGTCCAGGGCGGCCAGCCGGTCGAACGCCGCGTGCGCCGCGGCCGCGTGCCCGCCCAGCTCCGGCACCTCGGAGATGGCCGAGTCCAGCCGGCGGCGGAACCCCTCGACCATCCGCTTGACCTCGTGCGGGTCGATCGTGGCGGTGGGGAAGGCCGCCGCCATCTCCTGGTGCAGCCGGGCGGTGGCGGCGCCCAGCCGGTGCGCCTCGGCGGCGAAGTCGCCGCCCACGTCGGAGGCCGGGGTGCCGGGCAGCGAGCCGTACAGGTCGCGGACGCTGGTCAGCGCCAGCGCCCAGCCGTCGCTGGCGGTGGCCAGGAACTCCTGGGTGAAGGCGAGCGTGGTGTTCTCTCCGGCGACGTCGGCCTCCATCCAGCCGTACGGGCGGGCGATGTTCGGCGCGCCCCGCTCGGCCAGCGCCGACACCACCTCCAGCTCCGGGTTCACCCCGGGGACGATTTTGCGGAACAGCTTGCAGATGTAGGCGTCGCCGAAGACCAGCGAGGTGTTGGACTGCTCGGCGCCGAGCACCAGGCTGCGCGGCGAGGTGTCGATCTCCACCCCCGGCATGTGCCGGAAGCGCAACGGGCCCACGTCGGCGCCGGCGGCGATGGCCGCCAGCAGCACCCCGGTGACCTCCTGGTCGTGCGCCGCGTCGTAGGCGAACCCCTCGGGGGTCTCGCCGATCTGGACGTGCCGCAGCCGGTGCGGCAGCTCGCGGCGGAACCCGACGAGCATCTGATAGCGGTCGGTGCGCCCGTCCTGGCGGACGGTGATGATGAGATGGCGCACCTCGGCGTCCGTGGCCCCGCAGGACCCCGCCACCTGTTGGTGGAAGGATTCTGCCGGACCACGAAGCGGCAGCGGCGTGGCGGACTCGACGGCCAGTTCGGTGATCGCGCGGCCCTTGCCGGCGAACCACCGCTGATGGGTGATCCAGCCGGCAAGCAGCTCTTCGAGATGCTGTGTCACGTCTCCTCGGTGGCGGCGCTCGTGGGCGGAAGGGTGAACCAGTAGAACCCATGCCCCGGGAGCGTCAAAAGATACGGAAGTTCGCCAATCGGAGGAAATGGCACGCCGCCCGTGCACTCCACGGGCGTGACGCTCTCGAACCGCCGCAGGTCCAGCTCCACCGGCTGCGGGAACCGGGAGAGGTTGTTGACGCACAGGACACGGTCGTCCCCGAGCTCGCGGACGAACGCGAGCACGCTGGGGTTGGAGGAGTTCAGCTCGGTGAACTCACCCAGGCCGAAGACCGGGTGCCGCTTGCGGATCTCGATCATCTTTCGGGTGAAGTGCAGCAGCGAGCCCGGGTTCTTCTGCTGGGACTCGACGTTGAGCGCCTGGTACCCGTAGATCGGGTCCATGATCGTCGGCAGGTAGAGGCGGCCGGGGTCGCAGTCGGAGAAGCCCGCGTTGCGGTCCGGCGTCCACTGCATGGGCGTGCGGACGCCGTCCCGGTCGCCCAGCCAGATGTTGTCGCCCATGCCGATCTCGTCGCCGTAGTACAGCACCGGGCTGCCCGGCAGGCTCATCAGCAGGGCGGTGAACAGCTCGATCTGGTTGCGGTCGTTCTCCAGCAGCGGCGCCAGCCGGCGCCGGATGCCGACGTTGGCCCGCATCCGCGGATCCTTGGCGTACTCGGTGTACATGTAGTCGCGCTCTTCGTCGGTCACCATCTCGAGCGTCAGCTCGTCGTGGTTGCGCAGGAAGATGCCCCACTGGCAGTTCTCCGGGATCTTCGGCGTCTGGGCCATGATCTCGGAGATCGGGTAGCGGGTCTCCCGGCGCACCGCCATGAAGATGCGCGGCATGAGCGGGAAGTGGAACGCCATGTGGCACTCGTCGCCGCCGGTGACCGCGTCGCCGAAGTACTCGACCACGTCGGCCGGCCACTGGTTGGCCTCCGCCAGCAGCACCCGGTCGGGGTAGAGGCGGTCGACCTCCTTGCGCACCCGCTTGAGGTAGGCGTGCGTCTGCGGCAGGTTCTCGCAGTTGGTGCCCTCCTGCTCGAAGAGATAGGGCACCGCGTCCAGCCGGAAGCCGTCGATGCCGAGGTCCAGCCAGAACCGCAGTACCTCCAGCATGGCGTCCTGCACATCCGGGTTCTCGTAGTTGAGGTCCGGCTGGTGGTGGAAGAACCGGTGCCAGTAGTACTGCTGGCGCACCGGGTCGTAGCTCCAGTTGGACGTCTCGGTGTCGATGAAGATGATCCGCGCGTCCGGGTACTGCTCGCTGTCGTCGGACCAGACGTAGAAGTCGCCGAACGGCCCCTCCGGGTCGTGCCGGGACGCCTGGAACCACGGGTGCTGGTCGCTGGTGTGGTTCATCACCAGGTCGGCGATCACCCGCATGCCGCGCTTGTGCGCCTCGTCGACCAGGGTGATGAAGTCCCCGAGATCCCCGAAGTCCGGAAGGATCTTCATGAAGTCGGAGATGTCGTAGCCGCCGTCCTTGAGCGGCGACTCGTACAGCGGGAGTAGCCACAGGCAGTCGACGCCGAGCCACTGGAGGTAGTCCAGCCGGTTCGTCAGGCCGCGGATGTCTCCGGTGCCGTCCCCGTTGGAGTCGGCGAAGCCCCGGATCAGGACCTCGTAGAAGACGGCGCGCTTGTACCAGCGCGGGTCGTTCGGCTTCTCGTGAGTGAAAGTGTCCGGGACGGGCTGAGGCGTCAAGCTCACCGGTGGACTCCCCGTTGTGCTGGTGCTCGCTGCCGCCGCGGGCGGCCGGACGTCAGGTCCGGCCGCCGGGCGTCGCTCGCAGTGTGAGGACGTGGGCTGGGTTGATGTGCGGGTCGAGACGGACGTAATTGGCCTGGCGCCAGTGGTACGACTCGCCGGAGAGCTCGTCGTCCACGATGAAGTCCGCGTTCCAGTCGAGGCCCAGGGCGGGCAGGTCGAGCCGGACCGTCGCCTCGTGCGTGTTGTGCGGATCGAGATTGACGACGACCAGGACCACATCGCCAGGGCCGGACCTTCGTGTGGCCGGATCGTAGGCGCCGGGCAGCCGCTTGGAGAAGCAGATCATGTCCGGGTGGTCGACATCGTGGAACCGTAGATTACGCAGTTCCTGTACCGCGGGGTGGGCTCTTCTGAACAAATTGAGACGAGTGAGGAAGGGGGCCAGGCTGCGGCCCTCCTGCTCGGCCGCCGCCCAGTCGCGCGGCCGGTACTCGTACTTCTCGCTGTTCAGATACTCCTCGCTGCCCGGGCGGACCGCGACGTTCTCGCCGAGCTCGTAGCCGGCGTAGACCCCCCAGCTGGGCGAGGTCAGCGCGGCCAGCACCGCCCGGATCTTGAACGCCGGGAGCCCGCCGTGCTGGAGGTACTCGTGCAGGATGTCCGGGGTGTTCACGAAGAAGTTCGGCCGCACGTAGTGCGCGGTCTCCGCCGACAGCTCCCCGAGGAAGTCCACCAGGTCCGGCTTGGAGGTCTTCCAGGTGAAGTAGGTGTACGACTGGTGGAACCCGATCTTCGCCAGGCCGCGCAGCATCGCCGGGCGGGTGAACGCCTCGGACAGGAAGATCACGTCCGGGTCGGTGGCGTGGATCGCGCCGAGCAGCCGCTCCCAGAACACCACCGGCTTGGTGTGCGGGTTGTCCACCCGGAACACCCGCACCCCGTGGTCCATCCAGTGCCGGACCACCCGCTCCACCTCGGCCAGGATGCCCTCGGGGTCCTTGTCGAAGTTCAGCGGGTAGATGTCCTGGTACTTCTTCGGCGGGTTCTCCGCGTAGGCGATCGTGCCGTCCGCCCGCACGGTGAACCACTCCGGATGCTCCTTGACCCACGGGTGGTCGGGGGAGCACTGCAGCGCCAGGTCGATCGCGATCTCCAGCCCCAGCTCGCGCGCCCGGCGGACGAACGCGTCGAAGTCCTCGATGGTGCCGAGGTCGGGGTGGATCGCGTCGTGCCCGCCGTCGGCCGAGCCGATCGCCCAGGGCGAGCCCGGGTCGTCCGGCTCGGGGTGCAGGGTGTTGTTGCGTCCCTTGCGGAACGTGTCGCCGATGGGGTGGATCGGCGGCAGGTACACGATGTCGAAGCCCATGCCGGCCACCGCGGGCAGCCGCTCGGCCGCGGTGCGGAAGGTGCCGGACCGCGGCGGCGCGCCCTCCTGCAGGACCGCGCCCTCCGAGCGGGGGAAGAACTCGTACCACGACCCGAACAGCGCGCGGCGGCGGTGCACCCGGACCGGGTAGCGCGGCGCCCGGGTGACCAGCTCGCGCAGCGGGTGGGCGGCCAGCGCGGCGGCGGTCTCCGGGAGCTGGGCCACCGCCAGCCGGGCCCGCGGGTCCAGCTCCTCGTCGCGCAGCCGGTCGGCGACGCGCTGCAGCTCGGCCCGGTGCGCGCAGCCGGGGCAGCCGTTCGGGCGGACCGCCTTCGCGGCTCGCTCGAAGATCCGCGCGCCCTCCTCGCACATCAGATCGGTGTCGATGTCCCGGGGGATCTTGATTCCGGCGTCGTGCAGCCAGGTGGCCACCGGGTCGCTCCACGCCTCCACCCGGAAGTGCCAGGTGCCCTCGCTGGGCAGCGTCACCGTGACGCCGAAGCGGTCGGTGCCCGGCTCCAGCGGGCGCATGGGCAGCAGGCGCCCGCGCGCGCCGGCCGGGTCGGTGAGCACGACACCGGCCGCCACCGCGTCGTGTCCTTCCCGGAACACGGTGGCGCTTATCTCGAAGGTCTCGCCCGCCGCCGCCTTGGCGGGCCACCGCCCGCAGTCGACGACAGGCTGGATGTCCTGTACTGGGATTCGTCCGATCATCGCGTCTCAAGGTAGCGGCGACGCACCGGGCGCCGCCGGGAGTTGTGAGGGCAAGGAGTGATCTTTGCTTTCGGGTGTTTCCGGCACGGAGCCGAAGTATGCGCGGGCACGATGGATTTAACGCCGAGGACGGTGATCGCCGTCTCGGCACCGGAGGGTACGGCATGACGTACTTCCAGGGAACTGCCCCCTTGCTCCGGCTTCAAGCCTCTCATCGGCAAGTAGGCGGTAGATCCCCGGCCCCCACCCTCGGTCGCGTGCACACCCGAGTTGTGATCACTGTCACGTGTTGGCTTTAGTGAGGTTTGAGCCGGTCAGCTAGGGGTGAGAGCGAATCGCATGAGATCTGGTGACGTCACAAGAGTGTTCCGGTCGCGCGTCGTGGCGCTGAGTTATTAGGGTCTGGCCCCGTGAGAGCAATCCGCAGGTTCACCGTCCGAACCGTCCTTCCCGTGGAGCTGGCCGCCCTGGGCGAGCTGGTGCACAATCTGCGCTGGTCCTGGCACCCCGAGACCCTGGACCTGTTCGCGGAGGTCGACCCCGCCACCTGGGAACGCGTCGGGCACGACCCGGTCGCGCTGCTCGGCGCGGTCGAGGCCGACCGGCTCGCCGAGCTGGCCCGCGACCGCAGGTTCCTGCGCCGGCTGGCCGACGCCGCCGACGATCTCCGGGAGTACATGACCGCCCCCCGGTGGTACCAGACCCTCCCGGACGCCCCGGCCGCGATCGGCTACTTCTCGCCCGAGTACGGCATCGCCGCCGCCCTGCCGCAGTACTCCGGCGGCCTCGGCATCCTGGCCGGCGACCATCTCAAGGCGGCCAGCGACCTCGGCGTGCCCATCCTCGGCGTCGGCCTGCTCTACCGGCACGGCTACTTCACCCAGTCGCTGTCGGCCGAGGGCTGGCAGCAGGAGCACTATCCGAGCCTCGACCCCGGCGGCCTGCCGCTGACCCTGCTCAAGGAGCCGGACGGCGCCCCCTGCCGGGTCGCCATCCCGCTGCCCGGCGGGCGCGCCCTGCACGCCCAGATCTGGGTCGCCCAGGTGGGCCGGGTCCCGCTGCTGCTGCTCGACTCCGACGTGGCCGACAACGACAACGCCGCCCGCGACGTCACCGACCGGCTGTACGGCGGCGGCACCGACCACCGCCTGATGCAGGAGCTGCTGCTCGGCATCGGCGGCGTCCGCGCGCTGCGCGCGTACTGCCGGGTGACCGGCCACGCCGAGCCCGAGGTCTTCCACACCAACGAGGGCCACGCCGGCTTCCTCGGCCTGGAGCGCATCCGCGAGCTCACCGAGCACCGGCTCACCTTCGACGAGGCCCTGGAGGCCGTCCGGGCCGGCACCGTCTTCACCACCCACACCCCGGTGCCCGCCGGCATCGACCGCTTCCCGGCCGAGATGATCGAGAAGCAGTTCGGCGGCGACAACGCCTGGCCCACCGTGCCGGTCGACCGCATCCTGGCCCTGGGCGCCGAGCCCGAGGGCGCCGAGCCGGACGCCGCCGGCGGGCCGGTCTTCAACATGGCCGTGATGGGCATGCGGCTGGCCCAGCGGGTCAACGGCGTGTCCGAGCTGCACGGCGACGTCAGCCGCGGGATGTTCCAGGGGCTGTGGCCGGGCTTCGACCTGGACGACGTGCCGATCGGCTCGATCACCAACGGCGTGCACGCCCCCACCTGGGTGGCCCGCGAGGTGATGGAGCTGGCCGGCAAGGAGCTGCCCTCGCTGATCGAGAAGGCCCAGGGCTGGGAGGGCGTGCAGAAGCTCTCCGACGAGGAGATCTGGGCCATCCGCGGCCGGCTGCGCGGCCGGCTGGTCGAGGCCGCCCGCGAGCGGCTGCGCGCCTCCTGGCGGGCCCGGGGCGCGTCCCCGGCCGAGCTGGGCTGGATCGACGAGGCGCTGGACCCGGACGCGCTCACCTTCGGCTTCGCCCGCCGCGTCCCGTCGTACAAGCGGCTCACCCTCATGCTCAAGGACCCCGCGCGGCTGCGGCGCCTGCTGCTGGACCCGGAGCGGCCGGTGCAGATCGTCATCGCCGGCAAGGCGCACCCGGCCGACGAGGGCGGCAAGCGGCTCATCCAGCAGATCGTGAAGTTCGCCGACCAGGAGGACGTGCGGCACCGCATCGTCTTCCTGCCGGACTACGACATGAACCTCGGCCAGCTCATGGTCCAGGGCTGCGACGTGTGGATGAACAACCCGCTGCGCCCGCTGGAGGCGTGCGGCACCTCCGGCATGAAGGCCGCCCTCAACGGCGGCCTCAACCTGTCCATCCTGGACGGCTGGTGGGACGAGTGGTACGACGGCGGCAACGGCTGGGCCATCCCCACCGCCGACGGCGTCACCGACACCGACCGGCGGGACGACATCGAGGCGACCGCGCTGTACGACCTGATCGAGCGGGAGGTCGCCGACCGCTTCTACGACCGGCCCGGCGACGGCATGCCGCGGCGCTGGCTGGAGATGGTCAAGCACACCCTCACCTCGCTCGGCCCGAAGGTGCTGGCCGGGCGGATGCTGCGCGACTACGTCGTCGACCTCTACACCCCGGCGGCCGGCTCGGCGCGCGAGCTGTCCAAGGGCGACCACGGCAAGGCCCGCGAGTTCGCCTCCTGGAAGCTGCGGGTCACCCGGGCCTGGCCCGGGGTGCGGGTGGAGCACATCGAGGCCTCCGGCATCGGCGACACCCCCGAGCTGGGCGCGTCGATGGAGGTGCGCGCCACGGTGGCGCTCGGCGAGCTGTCCCCCGACGACGTGCGGGTGCAGGTGGCGTACGGCAAGGTGGGCGTACACGACCAGCTGCTGCGGCCCTCCTACGCCACGCTCACCGTCGACTCGGTGGGCGACGACTGCCGGGCGGTGTGCACCGGGGTGGTCCCGCTGGACCGCACCGGGGCCTTCGGTTACACCGTGCGCGTGGTGCCCAGCCACCCGCTGATGGACTCCGCGGCCGAGCTGGGCCTGGTCGCCCTCCCCGAGGAGCCGGCCGGCATGACCAACGGCACCCTCCGCTAGCCGGTACGGACCTGGCGGGCGGCGGGGCGACCACTGCTCCGCCGCCCGCCGGGCGCGCCGGCGAACCGTGCGCCCGGGGGCGCCGGTCGGGGGCCGACGACCCGCTACGTGCCTCCCCGCCGTCCGGCGGGGCGGACGGCCGGGGCGGAAACGGCCGCCGGGGGCGGAAACGCGGCGGCCGCTGCCGGACACGTAAGGCAGGGAAGCGGAAGGCCCGCTTCGCGCTCCACGGAAGCGAGAGCACCTGCCATGAAATCCTGCCGACTCCTGCTCGCCGTGCCGCTGCTGGCGCTGGCGACCGCCTGCGGCGGCACCGCGACGGCCGGCCCGGGCGACGCCGCCGGCCCGGTGGGCACCTCCGCCGCGGCGCCGGACGACGCCCGGGTGAAGTGGGCCCGCTGCCTGCGCGAGAACGGCGTCCCGGACTTCCCGGATAATCCGGACGATGTGCCGAGCAGCGGCGTGGCGATCTCCGATGAGGCCTTCAAGGCCTGCGAGAAGTACCACCCGGGCAAGCGGATCGATACCAAGGACCCCGCCTACCTCGACCGGATGACCAAGCTGGCCCGCTGCCTGCGCGGGAAGGGCATCGACTTCCCCGACCCCGGGCCCAACGGCGAGCTGCCGCCGCCCGACTTCGACGGCGGGAACAAGGAGAAGTTCGCCGCGGCCCTGAAGGCCTGCGACTTCACCGGCCTGAACAAGTGAGGCGCGGTGTCCTGGCCGCGGTCACCCTGGGGGCGGTGCTGGCCGGGGCCGGCGCCGTCGGCGCGGCCACGCTCGGCGGCGCGGAGCGGTCCGCCGCGCCGGCCCGCCCGCCCGCGCCGACCGCCGGCGTCGAGCGCGGCGACCTGGTCGACACCGTGTCGGTGAGCGGGCGGCTGACCTACTCCGGCGAGCGGAAGATCGCGACCGGCGGCTCGGGCACGGTCACCTGGGTGCCCCGGGCCGGCGCGACGATCAGGCAGGGCGGCGCGCTGATCAGGCTGGACCGCCGCCCGGTCGTGCTGCTGTACGGCGCCGTCCCGCTGTACCGGACGCTCCGGCAGGGCGTCACCGACGGACCGGACGTCCGGCAGCTGGAGAAGGCGCTGAAGGCCCTGGGGTTCGGCCGCGGCGTCACGGTGGACCGGCACTTCTCCTGGGCCACCCGGCAGGCCGTGCTGCGCTGGCAGAAGCACCACGGCATGGCCAGGACCGGGGAGGTGGACGCCGCCCAAGCGGTCTTCCTGCCCGGCCCGGCCCGGGTCGCCGAGGCCAGGGCCGCGGTCGGCGACACCGCGCGGGCCGGCGGGCAGGCACTGACCGTCACCGGCACCCGGCAGGTGGCCCGGGTCGATCTCGACGTCGCCCGGCGGCACCTGGTGCGCGGGGGCGGCCGGGTGACGGTTGAGCTGCCCGGCGGGAAGACCGTCAAGGGGAAGATCACCGCCATCGGGGGCGCGGTGAAGGTCGAGGACGCCGGCGGCCAGGAGGGCAAGAGCACCGTCGAGGTGGAGATCTCGCTGCCCGCCGGAAAGGCCCGGGGGCTGCCGGACCAGGCGCCCGTGGCGGTGACGCTGGTGAGCGAGCGCCGCCGCGACGTGCTCAGCGTGCCGGTCGAGGCGCTGCTGGCGCTGCGCGACGGCGGGTACGGCGTGACGGTCGTGGACCCCGGCGGCGCCCGGCGGACGGTGAGCGTGCGGACCGGCGGGTACGGCGGCGGCCGGGTGGAGGTCGCCGGCCCGGGGCTGGCGGCCGGGACGAAGGTCGAGGTGCCCGCCGAATGACCCCCGACCACCAGACCCCCCGGTCCGACCGGCGGACCGGCCTCCAGACCGGCCCCGGGTCCGACCACCGGGCCGATCACCAGGCAGGTCCGCGCTCCGACCGGCAGGCCGCCCCCGCGCCCGGGCACGAGCGGATCATCGATGCCACCGGGGTCACCAAGCGTTACGGGCAGGTGGACGCGCTGCGCGGCGTCGACCTGGCCGTCGAGGCCGGTGAGCTGGTCGCCATCGCCGGCCCGTCCGGGTCGGGCAAGTCGACCCTGCTCCAGGTGCTCGGCACCCTCGACCGGCCCACGTCGGGCACCGTGAAGATCGCCGGCCACGATGTGGCGGGCCTGCCGGACCGGCGGCTGTCGGCGCTGCGCGCCAGGAGCATCGGGTTCGTCTTCCAGCGGTTCCACCTGGACCCCGGCCTGCCCGCCCTGGACAACGTGGCCGACGGCCTGCTGTACGCCGGCCCGCCGCTCCGGGTCCGCCGCGAGCGTGCCCGGGCCGCGCTGGAACGGGTCGGCCTCGGCCACCGGCTGGGGCACCGGCCGCACCAGCTGTCCGGCGGCGAGCAGCAGCGGGTCGCCATCGCCCGCGCGGTGGCCGGCGAGCCCGCGCTGCTGCTGGCCGACGAGCCGACCGGCAACCTGGACTCGGCGGCCGGCACCGAGGTGCTCGCCCTGCTGCGCGACCTGCACGCCGGCGGCGCCACGGTCGTCGTCATCACCCACGACCCGGAGATCGCCGAGTGGAGCCCGCGGCGGGTGCGCATGCGGGACGGCCGCGTGGTGTCCGACGGCGGGCCGGGCACCGGCCGCCGTTCGGTGGCCGCCCTGGTGAAGAGCGATCGCGCCGCCGGGGCGGGATCGCGGTGACGGCCCGCGAACTCACCCCGGCCCGGCTGCGGCCGCAGGACGTCGTCCGGGTCGGTGCCGCCGGCATGCGGGCCCGGCCTGGCCGGCTGGTGCTGTCCGCCCTCGGTATCGCGCTCGGCATCGCCACCATGGTCGCGGTGATCGGCATCTCCGCGTCGGGGCAGGAGCGGCTGCTGCGGGAGCTGGACCGGCTCGGCACCAACCTGCTACGGGTGACGCCCGGCGACTCCTTCCTCGGCGAGAAGGTCGAACTGCCGGCGGCCGCGGTCGGAATGGTGCGCCGGATCGACTCGGTCACCTCGGCCGCCGCCACCGGCGACGTCGAGGTCTCGGTCCGCCGCACCGACCGCATCCCCAAGGAGCAGACCGGCGGGCTCGCGGTGCTGGCGGCCACGCCCGGCCTGCTCGGCACCCTGGACGGGAAGGTGCGGAGCGGCACCTGGCTGAACGACGCGATCGCCGGCCGCCCCGCGGTGGTGCTCGGCTCGGTGGCCGCCGGCCGGCTCGGCGTCCACCGGGCCGGCACCCCGGTCTGGATCGGCGACCGGTGGTGCACCGTGGTCGGGGTCCTGGACCCGATGCCGCTGGCCCCGGAGGTCGAACGCGCCGCGCTCATCGGCTTCCCGGCCGCGCGGAAGTACTTCGGCTTCGACGGCCATCCGACGACGATCTACGAGCGGTCGGCGGAGGATGCGGTGGACGCCGTCCGGGCACTGCTGCCCCGCACCGTCGATCCGGAGCATCCCGAACAGGTCGCCGTGTCCCGCCCGTCCGACGCGCTGGCCGCCCGGGCGGCCGCCACCGACACCTTCACCGGCCTGCTGCTCGGCCTGGGCGCGGTCGCGCTACTGGTCGGCGGGGTCGGCGTGGCGAACACCATGGTGATCTCGGTGCTGGAACGCCGCCGGGAGATCGGGCTGCGCCGGTCGCTCGGCGCCACCCGCGGACAGATCCGGCTGCAGTTCCTCGCCGAGTCCCTGCTGCTGTCGGCGGCCGGCTCGGGCGCCGGGCTGCTGATCGGCGCGCTGGTCACCACCGGCTACGCCCTGTCCCGGGACTGGCCGCCGGTGGTGCCGCCCTGGGTGCTCGGCGGCACGCTGGCGGCCACCCTGGCCGTCAGCGTGCTCGCCGGCCTGTACCCGGCGGTCCGCGCCGCCCGGGTGCCGCCCAGCGTCGCACTCACCTCCGGCTGACCCCCTACGGGCGGGCTGTCGTCCATCCCGGTGGCGAGCGGGTGTTCGCCGCCGGGGTGGACGTCAAGGAGGGTGTTTCCCCTTGGACCTCGGACCGCTCCCTGGGGTCAGGTGACGGTGAGGCTGCGTTCGACCGCCTTGACCACCAGCTCGTCCACCTCCTCGGGGGCGAACAGCTCCGGGAGCGTCAGCGTTTCCACGATCAGCCAGTTGAGCGCCAGCATGAGGAGCCTGACCGAGGTCGCGTCACCGGGCAGGCCCTGCTTCAGGTGGTAGGAGACGTTCGCGTCCATGTCCGCGCGCACCCTCCCGGTGAGCACGACACGCAGGGCGGGCCGTCGGGTCGCCTCCAGCCGCAGCTCCAGCATGGCGAGATAGCCGCTGCGGAACCCGGCGACCCGGCCGACCGTCTCCCGCATCAGCTCGGTCACCTTGGCGGTGTCCCGCGGCCCGGTCTCCGCGGCGGCCCAGGTGGCCTCGTCGGGCATCCACCGCTGGTAGACCCGATCGGCGATCTGCATGAGCAGGTCGTCGCGGTTGGCGAAGTAGTTGGTGGCCGTGCCGGTCGGGGTGCCCGCCTCGGCGTCGACCGCCCTGAAGGTCAGGCCGCGGGCGCCTTCCCCGGCCAGCACCTCGATGGCCGCGTCGAGGAGCGCGTTCCTGCGCTGGTCGTTCTTTCGCATGTTGACACTCTAGCGGTGTAGTACTACGTTTGCACCACTTCAAGTAAAGCACTACGACAGGAGTGGTCAGGTATGCGAAAGCTCGTCTACTACGTCGGAGTCTCCATCGACGGCTACATCGCCGGCCCCGGCGGCGAGGTCGACTTCTACCCGGTGAGCGACGACATGGCCGCGTGGATGAACGAGCGGCACCCCGAGGTGATCGCCACGCACATCCGCGCGCAGGTCGGACTGGCCGACGCGCCCGCCAGGCGGTTCGACACGGTGGTGATGGGCCTCGGCACCTACCGGCCCGCCCTGGACGCCGGCGTCACCAGCCCTTACTCCCACCTGCGCCAGTACGTGGTGTCCTCGACGCTGGAGAAGATCGACGACCCGTCGGTCGAACTCGTCCCCAGCGACCCCGTCGGGCTGGTCCGCCGGCTCAAGGCCGAGTCCTCCGACAAGGACGTCTACCTCGCCGGCGGCGGCGAACTGGCCGGGGCGCTGCTGCCGGAGATCGACGCACTGATCATCAAGTCGTATCCGGTGGTCGCCGGCGCGGGCGTCCCGGCCTTCCGGGGCGGGTTCGACCCCACGCTCTTCACCCCCACCGAGCGGCAGTCGTTCGATAACGGGGCGCAGGTGACCTGGTTCCAGCGCGCCGCGTAGCCGCGAGGAGGCGAACTCCGCTATAGGCATGGCGGGCGTCAGCGTGCTCGCCGGGCCTGTACCCGGCGGTCCGCGCCGCCCGGGTGCCGCCCGGGTGCCGCCCGGGTGCCGCCCTCACCGCGGGCTGACCCGCCGGGCGGGCCCCCGCGTCCGCGGGGCCCGCCCGGCCGTAGGGTGGGTGGCCGTGCCGCGGCGTGGCGGCCGAGCAGCGTAGGGAGATATCTCATGGCGGAGTTCGTGCGCGTCGAGGTGGCCGGCGGGGTCGCGACGATCCGGCTGGACCGGCCCAAGATGAACGCCCTGAACATCCAGACCCAGCGCGAGCTGGCCGCGGCGGCGCGCGAGGTGGACGCCGACCCCGGCGTGCGGGCCGTGGTCCTGTACGGCGGCGAGCGGGTCTTCGCCGCCGGGGTGGACGTCAAGGAGATGGCCGGCATGTCGTACGCCGACATGGCGAGCCACTCGGCGGCCCTGCAGGACTGCTTCACCGCCGTCGCCGAGATCGGCAAGCCGGTGGTGGCCGCGGTCACCGGGTACGCCCTGGGCGGCGGCTGCGAGCTGGCCCTGTGCGCCGACCTGCGGATCGCCGGGGAGGGCGCCAGGCTGGGCCAGCCGGAGATCGCGCTCGGCATCATCCCGGGGGCCGGCGGCACCCAGCGGCTGCCCCGCCTGGTCGGGCCGGCCCGCGCCAAGGACCTGATCTTCACCGGCCGGCACGTGGACGCCGCCGAGGCGCTGGCCATCGGCCTGGTCGACCAGGTCGTCCCGGACACCGAGGTGTACCCGGCGGCGGTCACCTACGCCGAGCGGTTCGCCGCCGGCCCGGCGGTCGCGCTGCGCGCCGCCAAGCAGGCCGTCGACCAGGGCCTGTCCACCGACCTGGCCACCGGCCTTGAGATCGAGCGCCTGCACTTCTCCGGCCTGTTCGCCACCGAGGACGCCCGGACCGGGCTGCGCGCCTTCACCGACAAGACCAAGCCCACCTTCACCGGCCGCTGAGTTCCGGTCTGTCGCCGGCCCGGGAATCCGTCCGGATCTTGACCGGCCGGCCCGGTCGGCCGGACAATCCGGCGAGGTGCGAGATCGCGTGCCGGGGTGACCGGTGGGGAGCAGGAACGCCGCGGCGCCGCGCACCGGCTGCCGCCTGCCTGCCCGGCAGGCGTTCACCTCACCGGAACAGGAGCCGCGAGCCATGCACGACAGTGCGAAACCCGCATTAGACGGGACGGCCGCCAGCAGAGACCCGAGCCCGCGCCTGATCGCGCCGATGGCGTGGCGGCCGGTACTGGCCGTCGCGCTGGCCGCCGGGGTGGTGCACCTGGCGGTGGCCACCCGGTTCGGCTGGCACCGGGACGAGTTCTACCAGGTCACCACCGGCCGGCACCTGGACTGGGGGTTCCCGGACCAGCCGCCGGTGACCCCGCTGCTCGCCCGCCTGGTCGACGGCCTGCCCGGCGGGCTGCTGCCGCTGCGGCTGCTCGCGATCGCCGCCCAGCTGGGCTGCGTCCTGCTGGCCGCCCGGCTGGCCGCCGAGTTCGGCGGCCGGGCCCGCGCCCAGACCATCGCGGCGGCGGCCATCGCGGCCTGCCCGGCGTTCGTCGGCGGCGCGATGATGTTCAGCACCACGGTGACCGACCAGCTGGCCTGGGCCGCGGTGTTCGTCACGGTGGCCGCGGCGCTGCGGTCCGGCACGGTGCGGTCGTGGCTGGCGGCCGGGGCGGTGGCCGGGCTCGGGCTGGAGAACAAGCACACCATCGGGGTGCTGCTGCTCGGCGTCACCGCCGGGCTGGTGCTCTTCCACCGGCCGGTGCTGCGCACGCCCGGTCCCTGGCTGGCGGGGGCGCTGGCGTTGCTGCTCGCCCTGCCCAACGTGCTGTGGAACGTGCGCCACGGCTGGCCGCAGCTGCGCATGGCCGGCGTGCTGTCGGCCGACCAGGGCGGCCCGCTGGGCTCGCTGGCGAACCTGCCGCTGCTGGTGCTGATCGCCGGCCTGCCGCTGGTGATGCTCTGGGTGTTCGGCGTGCGCCGGCTGGCCTCCGCGGCCGGTCGCGGCCACCGGTGGGCCCTGGTCGCGGCGGCCACCGCGCTGGTGGTGTTCACGGCCGGCGGCGGCAAGCTCTACTATCCGGCACCCGGCCTGCTCGCGCTGTTCGCGGCGGGGGCGGTGCTGGTGGAGGACCGGGCCGCCCGGGCCGGTGCCGCCGCCCGCCCGGGCCGGTCCCGCTGGACCTGGCCGGTCCTGCTGGCCACCTCCGGGCTGATCGCCGTGCTGACCGGACTGCCGGTGCTGCCGGTGGGCGCGGCCACCGCGCTGCGGCCGGTGAATCCCGAACCGGTGGAGACCTACGGCTGGCCCGAGTTCGTCGGCCAGGTCGCGGCGGCGGCCCGGTCCCTGCCGGCCGGCACGCCCATCTTCACCGCCAACTACGGCGAGGCCGGCGCGCTGACCCTCCTCGGCCCGGACGCGGGCCTGCGGTCGCCGGTGGTCAGCGCGCACAACGCCTACGGCCTGTGGGGCCCGCCGCCGGGAACGCCGGATCCGGTGCTCTGCGTGGGCCAGTGGAGCGCCGAATACCTCCGCCGGTTCTGGTCGGACGTCCGGCCGGTGGCGTCCATCACCCTGCCCGGCGGGATCATCACCCAGGAGGTCGACGAGAACGCCGCGATCTTCACCTGCCGGGGCCCGCGCGGCGACTGGGCACGCCTGTGGCCGGCCCTGCGGCACCTCGACTGAGAGCCCGCGCCGGGCCGGCCGGAGCCGGTCTCAGACGGTGATGACGACCTTGCCGGGGGCGTGGCCCTGCTCCTGGTAGGCGATCGCCGCCGGGATCTCGGCGAAGCAGTAGCTCCGGCCGATCACCGGGGTCACCTGGCCGGCCTCGATGAACTCGGTCAGAGCGAGCAGGGTGCGCCGGGTGTCCGGGGAGTTGATCACATCCACCGAGGTCATCTTCTGGGAGACGAACGGCGACATGGCGAGCGCCGCGAAGACGTGTCCGGCCGGCTGCAGCCACCGGCCGGCCGGCCCGCCGACCGCGACGTAGGTCCCCCGGCGGGCCAGCACCCGCCGGCCCGCCGACACCGGGCGGCCGCCCGCCACGTCCAGCAGGACGTCGTAGTGCCGCCCGGCCCGGGTGAAGTCCTGCACGCTGTAGTCGACGACCTCGTCCGCGCCGATCGAGCGCACCAGGTCGACGTTGCGCGGCCCGCACACCGCGGTGACCCGCGCGCCGAGCGCCCGGGCGATCTGCACGGCGAACGTGCCCACCCCGCCGGAGGCCCCGTTGACCAGGACCTGCTGGCCGGGCCGGACGTCCGCCTGGTCGCGCAGGCCCAGCAGCGCGGTGCCGGCCGCCAGCGGGACCGCCGCCGCCTGCTCGAACGACAGGCTCGGCGGCTTGGGCGCCAGCTCGCCTTCCGGGACGCACACGTACTCGGCGAAGCCGCCGCCCTTGGGCATCCCGTACACCTCGTCGCCGGGGCGGAACGCCGTCACCGCCCTGCCGACCGCCTCGACCTCGCCGGCCACGTCGGCGCCGAGGATGGCGACCTTCGGCCGGCGCAGGCCGAGGCCGCCGGGCATCAGCCGGGCGACGCGGGGCTCGCCGCGCATGAGATGCCAGTCGAAGGGCTGCACCGAGGTGGCGCGCACCCGGACCAGCACCTCGTGGTCGGCGGGCGCCGGCCGGTCCACGTCGGTGAGTTCCAGCATGTCGGGGGCGCCGTACGAGCGCAGGACGAAGGCCTTCATCGCGTTCTCCTCAGGGGGCGGGTGGCCGGTGCGCGTTCCTCGGGTGCGCGGTGGCGCGGTTCACCGGGGTCACCGGTCGCGGCCGGTGCGGCGCGTTCCCGTGCCGTGGCATCAGTGTGCGCGGACCCGCCCGGTGGCTCTACGGCCGAAAGTACGAACGTGCCGGTGGCCGATCGGCCGCCCCGGATCGGACCGTTGTGCCGATGAACGGCCAGGTCCCGGCCGTCACGATCGGGTCATGAGCGACGAGAGCACGACGACGGGACGCCGTTCCCGCGACACCCACCGGCCCGGGCGCGACCGGTCCGTCACCACCTGGCGGGAACGGCTGCCGATCACGGGGCTGATCCTGCTCGGCGCCGTACCGGTGATCGCCGGCGCCGCCCGGCTGACCGAGCTGACCGCCGGCGCCGAGATCACGCCGGGCAACGCCCGGTTCTTCGCGATGCCGCTGCCGGTGGTGCTGCACATCCTCACCGCCACCGTGTACACCATCGCGGGCGCCTTCCAGTTCGCCCCCGGCCTCCGCCGCCGCCGGCTCGGCCGGCACCGCGCCCTCGGGTGGCTGCTGATCCCGTGCGGGCTCGCCGCGGCGCTCACCGGGCTGTGGATGACCCTGTACTACCCGCGTCCCGCGGGGGACGGCGAGCTGCTGGCCGGCTTCCGGCTCGCCTTCGGGGCGGCCATGCTGCTGTCCATCGTCCTCGGCCTGGCGGCGGTCCGGCGCCGCGACATCGCCCGGCACCGGTCCTGGATGATCCGCGGGTACGCCATCGGCCTCGGCGCGGGCACCCAGGCGCTGACCCACGCGTTGTGGTTCCTGCTCCCCGGCAACGGCAGCGGCCTGGCCGACCTCGACGAGCTCACCAGGGCGCTGCTGGTGGCCGCCGGCTGGGTGATCAACCTGGCCGTGGCCGAATGGATCATCCGCCGGCGTCCGGCCCGCCGCCGCGCCGCCGCGGCGCGGTCACTGCCGGAGGCGGCCGGTCTCGTAGGCCCACATCGCGATCTCCACCCGGTTGCGGACGCCGAGCTTGGTCATCAGCCGGGCGATGTGGCTCTTGACGGTGCTGAGCGAGATGTGCAGATCGCCGGCGATCTCGCTGTTGGTGCGCCCGCGGGCCACGGCGAGGAGGATCTCCTCCTCCCGGCCGGTGAGCGCCTCGACGGGCTGCGCCGGCGGTGAGCCGCGCCCGGCGCCGGCGAAGGTCGCCAGCAGCCGCGCGGTGACGCTCGGCGCGATGAGGGCGTCACCCGCGGCGGCGGCCCGGACGGCCTGGGCGAGCAGGTCGGGCCCGGCGTCCTTCAGCAGGAAGCCGCGGGCGCCGGCCCGCAGCGCGGCGTGCACGTACTCGTCGAGATCGAACGTGGTGATGACCACCACGGCCAGCGGGTCCGGCACATCCGGCCCGGCGACGGCCCGGGTGGCCGCGATGCCGTCCAGGCCGGGCATCCGGATGTCGAACAGGCACACGTCGGGGCGCAGCCGCCGGGCGAGCTCGACGGCCCGCCGCCCGTCGCCGGCCTCGCCGATGACCTCGATGCCCGGCTGGGCGTCCAGGATCATCCGCAGGCCGGTGCGGGCGATCTCCTGGTCGTCGGCGACGATCACCTGGATGTTCATGTCCCGGCTCCGGTCCGTGGCAGCACGGCGGTCACCGTCCAGCCGCCGTCGGGGCCGGGACCGGCCTGGCAACGGCCGCCGAGCAGTTCGGCGCGTTCGATCATTCCGATCAGACCGTACCCGGGCGAGCCGGCCGGGCGGATCAGGCCGCCGTCGCCGTCGTCGCCCACCCGTAGCCGGACCGCCGCGTCGTCGATGGCGACGTGGACCTCGACCCGGGTGGCGTGCCGGGCGTGCCGGAGCGCGTTCGTGATCGACTCCTGGGCGATGCGGTAGATCGCGGCACCGACCCGCGGCGGTACGTCCGCCACCTCGCCGGTGATCTCCACCTCGACGGCCGGCCCGGACCGGCCGCGGCCGGCCAGCTTCGCCAGGTCGGTGATGTCCCGGCCGGGCGCCAGCTCCGCCGGTTCGTTCCGGCGCAGCACCCGGACCATGGCCCGCATCTCGGCCAGGGCCCGGGACGCCTCGGCTTCGATCAGCTGGAGCGCCTCGGCCGCGGCGTCCGGCCGCGACGCCGAGGTGGCCAGGCCCGCCTGCGCCCGGATCGCCATCGCCGAGACGTGATGGGCGACCGTGTCGTGCAGGTCTCGGGCGAGCTGTTCGCGTTCGAGCAGCTTGACCTGGTCCAGCTCGCGCATCCGCGCCCCGGCCCGGTACCGGAACGCCACGCCCAGCGCGACCGCCGCGAACGTGACGGTGAACGCGGCGACGGCGTCCGGGAGGACCAGGTCGTAGAAGGCCATGGAGAGCCCGACCGCCGCCAGCATGATCGCCAGCCCCAGCACCACCTCGCGGCCGGATCCCCAGCGGGCCAGGGCGTACACCAGGATCAGCACGTACGCCATCGTGTACGTCTGCACCCGCTCGCCACCGGTCAGCAGCGGAGCCGCGCTGGTGGTGGCGAAGGCGATCGCGATCATCCGCAGCGGCCTGGTCCGGCGCCACAGCAGCGCCGGCACCAGCCCGACGGTCACGATCAGCGAGACGACCCGCCCCGGCAGATCCGGTCGCAGCACCCCTTCGAGCAGCGCCAGGGCGATCAGCACCCCGGCGAGGACCCGGTCCCGCCACACCCGCGACGGCGCGCCGGCCGGGCGCGGCTCGTCCCACACGGAGCGCAGTAAGCCGGGCACGCGAACATCGTACGAGACCGCCCGCCGCCAGGGACCGCCCGAAAGTACACATCCCCGCAATCGCGTGAGAGCCCCTCGTCGAATGACGGGGTGGTGCCGCGCCGACGAAACGCTCAGAAGGTGTCCAACCGTGGCATCACCCGGCTGCTGAACTCGACGATGGCGGTGGTCCAGGTGAGTGCCTCATCCAACTCGTCCAGCGTCACCGTCTCACCCGGCTGGCCTCCGTACTCAAGCACGTTTCTCCGCCTGCGCAGGTGGTCGAGCCTGCGCAGCGCGCGTCCCTCTGGAGCACCGCCGAACTGCGCGATCACCGCGTCTCTCAAGGCTATGTGGCCGCCGCGTGAGGTAGCACGTAACCCTTGCGCCTGCAGGAGGGCGGCACACGCCTTGCGGGCGGCGTCGTAGCACAGCGCGTAGGCCCCCTCGGGATCCTCGTCCTGGATCTTCGTGACCGATGCCAGGTGGCTGCGGGCCGCCTCCAACATCGATGTGGCCAGGTCGCCGGCCTGTGGCACACGTTGGATCTCGCGCTCCGAGATGAGCCGGGAAACGACCTCCTCACCGAGTGTCCACCGCACGCTGCTCCTCTAGTGCCGGGGATGTTCGATCTCGACGACCGGCGATCCCTTGATCTGGCGGATCAGCCCGTCCGCGCCAGACTCCCACACCGTAACGCTGCGTATCACTGCATTCACTGAAATCCCTAGGCGCTGTTCGGCGCGACCCGCGGCGTCATAGACGTCTCCGCGCCGTGGAGAGCCCAGGACCAGCAGATCGATGTCGTTCGGTTGCGGGCCCGGCTCCCCGTGGTGGCGGGCGGCCCAGGAACCGAAGATCATGATCTGGTGGACGTCCCGAACTCCGGCGAACTCCTCGGCGATGATCGCTGGTGCACCGAACGCAACGGCCAGCAGGCCGGCGAGCGGGCGGAAGGCGGCGGTTTCGGTTTCGGCCCGGATCAGCCGGGCGCGCCCGACCTTGCGTTCTCGTAGCAGCCCGGCCCCGATCAGTCGATCGACCTCGCGCTGCGCCGAACTCACCGGATGCCCGCACATCGCGGCCAGTTCGCTGATCGAGAACTCCTCTTCGGGCACCAGGTACAGGCGGGCGAGCAGGTCGGCCTGCAGCCGGGACCGGAAGATCGGCATGAGGTCAGGCGCTGACGTTCCCACATTCCTGATGATAACTTGCGAAACCTGGGAATGAGAGGAGAGCGCGTCCGAGTCCGCCGGCTGCGGATCGGCGCGCGTCACCGGGCGGGAACGACTGATGCCGCATGCCCACCTGTCACCCTTGTACGCGGCTCGGCTGCCGAGCGAATAAGGGAGGGCGTTCCACGGATCAGCCGGCGGTCCCGGTGCGGGCGATCAGGTCGAGGAGGAGATGGGTGGCCACCTCGGCCCCGTCGGTGCGGACCTTGCCGGCGACCTCGGCCGCGCGGGTGCGGGTGCCGGGGTCCAGGGCGACCTTGAGGGCGGACGCCAGGGATTCGGCGGTGGGCGTCGGGCCGTCGTGGCCGGTTCCGATGCCCAGCTCGGCGACCCGGTCCGCCCAGTACGGCTGGTCGGCGACCTGGGGGACGATGACCTGCGGCGCCCCGGCCCGGGCCGCCGTCGTGGTGGTGCCCGCGCCGCCGTGGTGCACCACCGCGGCCACCCGGCGAAACAGCTCCTGGTGGTTGACGTCACCGACCACCAGGCAGTCGTCCCGGTCGTCGATCATGGTCAGGTCGGCCCAGCCGCTGCCGAGCACGACGCGGTGTCCGTGCGACCGGACCGCTTCGACGACGGCGCGGGAGATCTCCGGTGCGCTCGCGCCCCGCATGGGCATGCTGCCGAACCCCACGTACACCGGCTCCGCTCCGGCGGCCAGGAACGCCTGCAACTCGGCGGGGAGCGGGCGCCCGTCGGGGCGGATCCACGCGCCGGTCTGGGCCACCGCCAGATCGGACGTCTCCTGCCACGGGCCGAGGACCGGGTCGGCCGCCAGGAAGGGGTGGCCGGTGAAGACATGGTCGCGGAGGCGGTCCACCGGCGGCAGGCCCACCGATTCCCGGTGGGTGTTGATCGTCTCGCCGAACATCGCGTTCATGTGCTCGGCGTTGAGGTCCCACAGTGCCCGGTTGCCGGTCACCCCGGCGGGCACCTGCTGGCCTGGCCACGGCCGGGGCGCCTGGTGCGGCGAGGGCAGGTAGCTCGGCGAGAACGAGGTGAAGACGTACGGCACCCCGAGCTTCTCCGCCGCCCCGCGGGCCCCGGCCGCGGCCGGGAAGGATCCGGTGGCCACCACCGCGGCGCACCCGTCGCCCGCCCCGGTCACCGCCTCGTAGGCCATCGAGGTCAGCTCGGCCGCGATGCCGGCCAGGCCGGCACGCTCCTTGCCGGCGACCGTCCCGGTCGCCAGCGCGCGGATCGGCCAGCCGAGCGGTATCAGCGGCACGCCGATGGCGTCCAGCGATTCCGCGAAGTCCGGCGGCGCGCACACCCGTACGTCGGCGCCGTGCGCCTGCAGCCGCGTCGCCAGCCCGGTCACCGGCTCGACGTCCCCGCGCGACCCGTAGGTCACCAGCACAACGCGCATTCCACGTCCCCCGTCTTGCGTCCGTTCCGATGTCGAGCGGCGATTCTGCGGCATGACGGGGGTCTTGTGGCAAGCCCCCCCGTCCGCTATAGCTTGATAGTGGCGGGGAGTGACCGTTCCTCCTCGCATCACCCCGGCCCTCCGCGCCGCCGCCCGCTCCCATGACACCGGGGACACCCGCGAGGCCTGCCGTCCCGCCGCCCACCAGGGTCGATGTCGGTCGCCTGAGGGTGAGCACTTATAGGAGTACAGTTATTAGAACTGTACTCCTATAAACTGAGGGTGAAATGTCGCTGCCACGGCCGCCGGACATGTTCGACCGCGACTGGGAGTGGGGGCAGCTGGCGCGGTTCGTCACCAACGACTCCCCGGGCGCCACGCTCGGCGTGGTCTCCGGGCGGCGCCGGCAGGGCAAGACGTTCCTGATGGAAGCCGTCTGCGAGGCGACCGGCGGCTTCTACTACGCCGCCACCGAGGCCGTGCCCCGGGCCGAGGCGCTACGCCAACTGGGGGAGGCCGTCTCGGCCTTCACCGGGACCCCGGGCCAGGTGAGGTTCGCGAGCTGGGCGGAGGCGATCGACGGCCTGCTCTCCCTCGGAGCCGAGCGGGCCGTCCCGGTGGTGCTGGACGAGTTCCCCTACCTGGTCCGCGACGCCAAGGACCTGCCGTCGGTCATCCAGAAGGCGCTGTCACCACGTCGCGAGCAGCGCACGGCGTCCCGGTCGCGGCTGCTGCTGTGCGGGTCGTCGATCTCCTTCATGGGCGGCCTGCTCTCGGGCCAGGCGCCGCTGCGCGGGCGGGCGGGGCTGGAACTGGTCGTGCCCACCTTCGACTTCCGGCTGGCCGCCGACTTCTGGGGGCTGGCCGCCGAGCCCCGGCTGGCCGCGCTGGTCTACTTCGTCGTCGGTGGCACGCCCGCCTATCGCACCGAATATCTCGCCGGGGCGACCCCGGCGAGCCTGGCCGGCTTCGACCCCTGGGTGGTGGAGCACGTGCTCAATCCGGCCAGCCCGCTCTTTCGCGAGGTGCGGTTCCTGCTGGCGGAGGATCCGGCGCTGCGCGACACCGGGCTGTATCACACCGTCCTGGCCGCGGTCGCCGAGGGCAACGCGACCCGCAGCGGCATCGCGAGCCGGATCGAGCGCAGGGCCGTCGACATCTCCCACCACCTGACCGTCCTGGAGGACGCCGGGCTGCTGGTGGCCGACCCGGACGCCTTCCGCCGGAACCGTCCGGAATACCGGATCACCGAGCCGCTGGTCCGCTTCTATCACACGATCATGCGCCCACACTGGGCGCAGCTGGAACGGGTACGGCCGGGACGTGCCGAGCGAATCTGGCGGACCGCCCGGCCGCGCTTCCTGAGCAACGTGGCCGGACCGGTGTACGAGCGGATGTGCCGGGTGTGGTGCGCGGACTTCGCCGCCGAGGAGACGCTGGGTGATATGCCGGGAAGCGTGGAGTCCGGCGTCGTGCACGACCCCGCCACCCGTACCGGTCACGAGGTGGACGTCGCGGTCCGGGGGGCGGGCGGCGCGTTGCTGGCCATCGGCGAGGCCAAGTGGGGGGACGTCGTCGGGCTCGGGCACCTGGCGCGCCTGGAGCGGGTGGCGGCGCTGCTCTTGGCGAAGGGCGAGGCGCCGGGGCGGCTGCTGCTGTTCAGCGGTACGGGGTTCATGCCGGCCCTGCGGGAGGCGGCGGCCCGGAGCGACGGCCGGGTCCAGCTGGTGGACCTCGATCGGCTCTACACCGGCTCGTGACCGGCGTCGGCCACCATGATCACCTGGCGGTCGTGTCGTTCCGGACTCGTCGCCGGAAATCGTGAGATGCCCTGAGATCACTGGAAAGGGGAGGGAATGCAGGTCCGACGGCTCCATGACTGGCCCGCCACCGTCGCCGAGGCGGAGGCGATCCAGCAGCGATTCCGGCCGCTCGTCGAGCTGGACGAGCCGGGGCCGGACCAGGTCGAACTGGTCGCGGGCCTGGACGTGGCGTACTCGGCGGGGGACGAGCGGGTCACCGCCGCGGTGGTCGTGCTGCGCGTTCCGGCGCTGGAGGTCGTGGAGCGGGTGGTCGTCTCCCGGCCGGTGCGGTTCCCGTACGTGCCCGGCCTGTTCGCCTTCCGCGAGCTCCCGGCGCTGGTCGAAGCACTGGAGAAGCTGAGCACGACGCCGGAACTGCTGATCTGCGACGGATACGGGCTGGCCCACCCGCGCCGGTTCGGCCTGGCCTGCCACCTGGGCGTCCTGGCCGGCCTGCCCACGATCGGCGTGGCGAAGACCGCGTTCATCGGCACCTACCAGACGCCCGCGCCCGAGCGGGGCTCCTGGTCGCCCATCATGGACGGCGACGAGGTCGTCGGCCGAAGCCTGCGAACCCGGTCCGATGTCAAACCGGTGTTCGTCTCCCAGGGACACCGCGTCGGCCTGGACAACGCCTGCCGCCACGTCCTCCGGCTCACTCCCGCCTACCGCCTCCCCGAACCCATCCGCCAGGCCGACCACCTGTCCCGCACCGGGCAGGACGCCTGACATCTCGGTGCGCCCCGGCCGGGTGCGACCGGCGGCTCCGGCCCGGCCCTGTGCGGGGCACCCGGCTCCGCTTGCCCGGCCTCGTGCGTGAGTCACCGGTGATCGGGTAGCCGGTGCGGTATGGCGATGACACGGTTGCTCGCGCAGATGACGATCGCCGACCTCGAACCGGCCATCAAGTGGTACGCGACGCTGTTCGGCCGGGATCCCGACGCCCGGCCCATGGACGGCCTGGCCGAGTGGCATCTGGCGCCCACCTTCGGCTTCCAGGTGTGGGCGGACGCCGAACGCGCCGGCCGCTCCACGATGGTCGTGGACGAGTCCGACTGGACGACCTCGCCGCCAGGTTGACCGGTGACGGCATCGATCATTCCGGCGTCCAGCAGGTCACCGCCGGGCGGGTGCTCACCGTGACCGACCCGGACGGCAACAGCATCGTGTTCTCGGGGACGTGACCTTGGCGACACAGATCAGGGAATCGGGTCGGTGAGGTGGCGATCGTAGAGGTGGCCGAATTCGGATGAGGCGCCGGCGGCTTGGCGGAGTGGTGCCAGCTCTTGGAGGGTCCGGCGGGAGCCGCCGATGTGCGGCAGCAGGGCCAGGCCCTCGGTCAGGGCTTCGCTCTTGGCGCCGCTCGCCAGCAGGGCGGTCGCCAGGCAGGCGTGGTAGTACGTCCGGTTGCGCGGGCCGATGGCCGGCTCTCCGAGCAGGCGCTGGAAGCGGTCGGCGGCGCGCACGGGGCTGCCGAGGGTCATCGTGGTCAGACCCTCGAAGTAGGTGAGCGTCGGCTCGGTGATGAACGCGGTCCAATCCGGGTCGTCATCGTGCGGACCGCGTTCCACCTCACGCCAGGCGGCGGCAAGGGCGGCCCGGCAGGCGGTCCGGTCGCCGAGAACGGCGTGCGCGGTGGCCTCGCGTACCGCGAGCACAGCGTGCACCCGGGGCGTCGCCCAGCGGCGCGCGGCCTCCCTGCCTATCAAGACCGCCCGCAGCGCCTCCCGGGCCCGGCCGGGGCGTGAACGGGCCAGCCGGACCGCGTGCATCGCCCGATAGGAGGCGACGTTGACCCGGAGTTCGTCGTCGCCGGCCTGCTCGGCGTACATCGCGGCCTCGCCGTACAGCCGCCGGGCAAGCTCGTGGTCGCCGGAGTCGTAGGCGAGCCAGCCCGCACATAGGTGGAGGGCCCCGGCCGCCGACACCAACCGGCGGCCGATCGCCTCGGTGTAGTCGGCCTCGTCCAGCATGCGGCGCACCCGGGTCACCTGGTGCAGCGCGAGCGGTAGCAGCAGGCGTCCCCCCATTCGTTGGTCATCGGCGTACAGCCGCCGGACGACGGCATCGAGCTGCCGCAACTGGACCGGGGTGATGCGGCGGGGGATGCTCGAAGAGCCCCAGGACACTCCGGTGGCGAGACCACCGGCCAGGACGGCGGCGAAGTGACGGCGGTCCATCTCCATATCCCCATATACGCCCTCGATGTCCTTGACCGCCAGGGGTGAGCCCAGCAGCAGCGGGGTCAGGGCGTGGCGGGGCATGTCGATGGCGTCGGCGAACCGGAGCAACTCGCGGATGTCGTACAGGGTGTGCCGGGTGCCGTTCTCGACGCGGTTGACGGTGCTCTGTGACCAGCCGACCAGACTCGCGAACTGGAGCTGGCTGAGGCCCATGGCGGTGCGGACCAGGGCGGTGAATCCGGCCAGATCGCCGGCGGCGAGCGCCTGGCGCACCGGCATACTGTCCCACGACCATGACGGGGCGGCCGGGTGCTCTCCACGGGCCGCCCGCAGGCAGGGCGCGCACACCGGATCGTGGTTGTATCGGCTCAGCCGAGTCGCTCGGCACCCAGGGCACAGCCGGTCAGCACTCACCCGATCTCTCCTCCACCCCCGCCGCCGGGCGCGTCACCCTACGGACGGCGCCTGCGGGCGGGCGATGCCAGTCTGGCATCACTCCTTGTGATCGATCGATGACGTTCGGGCGTTTCGGCGGAAGCTCCCCGGCTGGATGCTGAAAGCCGTCGAAGAAGCGGTTACCTGAGGAGGGGTTCGATGCCGTCCGGCCCGCGTATGACTCATGCCTTCACCGTGGCGTCCACCGTGGACCAGGTGCCGGTCGCCCGGCGTGCGGCGCGGCGGGTGCTCGCCTCCTGGGGTGTCGGTGGCGATCTCGCGTACACGGCCGCCCTGATCGTCACCGAGCTGGTGGCCAACGTGGCCGAGCATGCCGCCGATGCGTCACCGGCCGCGACGGTTCTGCTCGCCGCGGACGACTGGTGGCTGACCGTGTCGGTGCACGATGCCAGCCCGCGCCTGCCTCGAGCGTTGACCGTCCCCTACGGCGACGGCGGCCGGGGGCTGCGCATGGTCATGCTGCTGGCCGAGGATGCCGGCGGCCGGCACACGGTCGAGCCGACCCTCGAGGGAGGCAAGCACATCGTGGTGCACCTCCCGCTCGGCAAGCACACGGTCGTCGCGCGCCGCTGCGGCTAGCGCGGGTCTTCGCCGGCTTCCGGCGCTGTCGTCCACAGCGTGGAGATGGGCAGGCAGGTCAGGCCATCACCGAAGCTCAGCGACTCCTCGCCGCAGTACAGGACGAAGCCCGCGCGGAACCGAGGTCCGAGGCGTCGTTGCAGGAGTTTCAGGCCGCGAAAATCGTCCGCACGTACGGTCTCGGCCGCCTTGACCTCGATGCCGATTATCCGACCGGCGTTGTCCTCCAGAAGCCCGTCCACCTCGTACTGATCGCGATCTCGGTAGTGGTAGAGCCGTGCCGAGGTTCGAGACCAGGTGAGCTGCCGGGCGAGCTCGCCGAGCACGAAGTTCTCCAGCAGCCCGCCGAGCGCGGTATCAGAGGTCGCCTCGCCGGTCAGGTGGTCCGCGAGCCCGGAGTCGACGAAGATGACCTTCGGAGTGGCCACCGCCCGGGTCGTCAGGTTCGACGACCAGCCCGGTATGCGGCGAATCAGGTAAATCGTTTCCAGGATCTCCACGTAGTGCCGGGTGGTGCTGGCAGGGATGCCCAGCTCGCCGGCCAGCCGGTTGACGCTGAGCAGCCCGCCGGTCTGGGCCGCGAGCAATGAGACCAGCCGCCGCATGTCGCCGGCCTTGGTGATGTCGGCGACCTGCTTGACGTCCCTGCTGAGCAGGTCGGCGACGTACGCCTCGTAGAAGCGCTGCCGCCGCCGCGGCGTCGCGCGGCGCAACGCTTCCGGATAGCCGCCGCGGGTGGCCCTGGCGAGGTAGTCCTTGCGTCGCAGCGTCCATGGTTCGCCGCGCAGGTCGGCGCCGGCGGCGAACGCGGCGTCCACGAAGCCGTCCGGAGTGCCGTCGATCTCACCTTGGGACAGCGGCCACAGCTCGACGGTCTCGGATCGACCCGGCAGCGTGTCGGGAAGGCTGTTCAGGGCGAGGAACCTCGCCGATCCGGTGAGCAGAAATCGCCCAGGACGCGGATCGCGATCGACGAGATGCTTGACCGCCAGCCACAGGTCCGGCACGCGCTGCACCTCGTCGATGAGCATCAGCCCGTCATGGCGGACGAAGCGGATGGGATCCTCCCCGGCCGCGGTCCGCGTGACGGGGTCGTCGAGAAACCTGGCGACGCCGTTCTGTCCCTGGCGCAGCACGACCTCCGCGAGCGTGCTCTTCCCGACCTGGCGAGCCCCGTTGATCACAACCACCCGGGTGTCCGCCAGCGCTTCGACGACCAGCTCAGCCGCCCGCCGAGGTACGTAATCCGTGGCCGCTCGCACCAGCGAAGCGTAGCATGCATTGACAGTCTGCCGAGGTTCCGACCGACAATCTGCCGAAGGGCCAGCCGGCAATCTGCCGAAGGAGTGGCTGACAATCTGCCGAAGTGCCGACCGACGATCTGCCGGTGTGGCCGGGACCGCGCGCAGGTCGCCGGGACGGGAGGTTGATCAGGGCGGGCGGTCGGGCGGATTCGGCGCCGGGTCCGGTAGGCGGGCGCGGGTATCGCGATCTGGGCGGATGGGCGGGGGAGATCCGGAATTGGCGCTAGGGTGGCCGGCTATGGCGCGTTTTGTCATGCGCGTGCTGGCGCCGTCCCGGCTCCGGCGCGCCGTTCTCGGGCGGTTCGACACGCGGTACGTCACCCGGGCCGATCACCGGCAGGACGTGCGGGACGCGCTGTGGGAGGTGCAGGCGCTCAAGCGGGAGCTCACCGCGCTGCGGCGCGAGATGGAGCGGCTCGGGCGTGACGTGAAACGGGCGGCGCCGGCCGGCCCGGATCCGGCGGTCAAGGCCAGGGCCGAGGAGGCGCACCGGCTGGCCACCGAGACCGCCGCCGCGGTCGACCACCTGCTGCAGGCCGAGGTGCTCCTCTGGCAGGCCGTGGACGGCGTCCGCGACCAGGCCGCCGGGTTTGGTCAGGTCACGGGGTCCGGCGAGGGGCAAGGGGCGGACGATGGGCGGGCGGCGGGGACGCCGGCCGGCGGGGTTCCGGCGCCGTGAGGGTCGGCTGGACGGTCGAGGACGGGCGGTGGCGGCTGCGGTTGCGGCTGGACCCGGCCGAAGGGCTCACCGGCACGGTCACCGACGGGCAGCGGGTGGTGCTGGCCACCGACACCTGCCATATCCGGCTGCCCGACGCGGCGGCCGGCGGCTCCGGCGCGGGCCTGCCGGTGACGGCTTCCGGGCCGGCCCCGGCCGAGCCGGCGGAGCCGCATGGTGATCTGCGGGCGCTGGCCGCCTGGACGGTCGCGGCGCCGTGGACGGCCGGGCGGATCGTGTTCGACCGGCCGATCTCGCCCGCGCTGGCCGAGGCCTTCCGCGAAGGATGGGGCATCGACGCCGGCCCGGTCGGCGAGGATCCGCGCCCGGCCGGCTCCCGCCTGGCGATCTCCTACAGCGGCGGCGCCGACTCGGCGGCGGTGGCGGCGATCCTGCCGGACGCGCCGCTGGTGCACTTCCGCCGGGTGCCGCACCCCCGGGTGCCGAACCGCTGGACGCACTACCGGTCCGACGTGCTGGCCGGCCTGGCCCGGGAGACCGGCCGGGACGTCACCGTCGTCGAGTCGGACCTGGAGTTCCTGCTGCGCGAGCCCCGGCCCGGCTACCCCGAGCATCATGCGGTGCTCGCCGGGGCGGTCCTGCTGGCCGGCCGGATGGACCTGGGCGGGCTGGCGCTCGGGTACGAGATCGGCTCGCGCTGGCTGGGCGGCGGCCGGTACGTGCACCGTTTCACCCCCGACAACCCCATGTGGTCGCCGCACGGCCGGTGGGGACGGCTGTTCGCCGCCGCCGGGCTGCCGCTGGTGCTGCCGGCCGGTGGCATCAGCGAGGCGATGACGATGCGGCTGGCGCTGAACTCCAAGCTGCGCGACCAGGTGCGCTGGTGCCTGCGCGGCGACGGCGCCGGCCCGTGCGGCCGGTGCGGCAAGTGCCTGTACAAGGAGCTCATCCAGGCGGCGGTGGAACGGCGCCCGCTGAACACCACGATCACCGCCGACCGGCCCGTCGCGCGCAAGTGGCAGCAGCCGCCGCCGTACGGTGGACAGGAGATGATCGAGTACGGCTGCGCCCGGGTCCCGGGCATCGAGCACACCCCGTTCGCGGTGGCCGCCGGGCACCTGAAGGCGACCGTGGAGTCCACCCGCTGGCTGGAGCGGTGCTACCCTCCCGCCGTCGCGGAGATCCCGCGGCCGTGGCGGGCCGCGGTCGAGAAGGTCATGGCGGACGAGTTCGGGTTCATGGACGAGCAGGACGTGCGGCGGGTGGAGAGCTGGGGCCGGCGATGAAGGTGTACGTGTCGATCGACATGGAGGGCGTGACCGGGCTGACCGACCCGGAGGAGATGCACGCCGGCGGCCGCGGCTACGAGCGCGGCTGCGAGCTGATGACCGCGGACGCCAACGCGGTGGTCGCGGGTGCCTTCGAGGCCGGTGCGACCGCGGTGGCCGTCAACGACGCGCACGGCTCCACCAAGAACGTCCGGGTGGATCTGCTGGACGAGCGGGCCACCCTGATCCGCGGGCCGGGCAAGCCGATGCGGATGGCCCAGGGCCTGACCGGGGAGTTCGACGCGGCCTGCTTCGCCGGCTACCACGCCCGGGCCGGCGTCCGGCACGGGGTGCTCAACCACACCTGGATGGGCAAGGAGATCCAGAACGTCTACCTGAACGGTGAGGTGTGCGGGGAGACCCGGCTGGTCGCCGCGTGCGCCGGCTCCCTCGGCGTGCCGGTGGCCCTGGTGACCGGCGACGAGGCGGTCTGCGAGGAGGCGCGCGAGCTGCTCGGCGACGTGGAGACGGTCGCGGTGAAGACCGGCGTGGACCGGTTCGCCGCCGAGCTGCTGCCGCCCGCCGTCGCGCAGGCCCGCATCCGCGAGGGCGCCGCCCGGGCGCTGAACCGGCTGGCCGACTTCCGGCCGTACGAGCTGGCGGCGCCGTTCACCCTCGGGGTGGAGTGGAACTCCACCGCCATCGCGGCCGGCTGCGCGCTCATCCCGGGCACCCGGCTGGCCGGGCCGCGGCACACCGAGTTCACCGGCGAGGACTACCGCGACATCATGGCCCTGCTCGGCATCTACGCGATGATCGCCGGCCAGGTGGCCTGCGGCAGCGGCGTCTACGGCTGACCCGGATGCAGGCAGACAGGCCGCCGCGGCCGGCGGGCGCGCTCACGCGCCGCTCGCTGCTCGTCGGAATCGGTGCCGCGGGCGGGGCCGGGGCGATGTACGCGGCGATGGGCGTGCTCGGGCTGGCCCCGACCGAGCGGACCGCGCCGGTGCCGCCTGCGAGCGGCGCGGCGCCGACGCCGTTCGTGCCGCCCCGGCGCTCGGACTTCACGCTGCGCGGCGACGGCGCCCCGGCGTCGGTGCTGGTGCTCGGCGCCGGCGTGGCCGGGCTGGCGGTCGCCTACGAGCTCGGCAAGGCCGGGTACCACTGCACGGTGCTGGAGGCCCGCGACCGGGTCGGCGGGCGCAGCCTGACCCTGCGCGGCGGCGACGTGCTCGAGGAGACCGCGGCGCCGGGCGGCGGTGCCGGCGCGCGGCAGCGGGTGACGTTCGGGGAGGGCACCTATTTCAACGCCGGCCCGGCCCGGATCGCGCAGTGGATGGTGACGCTGGACTACTGCCGCGAGCTGGGCGTGCCGCTGGAGGTGTTCGTCAACGCCAACTCCTCGGCGTACGTCCTCACCGAGGGCATGAAGGGGCCGGTCCGGGTGCGCACCGCGCGCGCCGACGCCTACGGGTACATCTCCGAGCTGCTGGCCAAGGCGACCGACGAGGGGGCGCTGGACGCCCGGCTCACCGCCGCCGACAAGGAGCGGCTGCTGGACTTCCTGACCCATTTCGGGGACATCGGCGGGTCGCTGGCCTACACCGGCGGCGAGCGGCGCGGCTTCCGGGTCGATCCGGGGGTCGGGGCCGGCACCGGGCTGGGCCGGGTCCCGTCGCTGACCGAGGTGCTGAGCCAGGGGCTCGGCCGCATGCTGACCATGGACGCCGGCTACGAGCAGGCGATGCCGATGTTCCAGCCGGTCGGCGGCATGGACGCCATCGTCCGGGCGCTGGCCGCCCGGGTGGGCGCCGATCGGATCCGGACCGGCGTCCAGGTCACCGGGATCACCGGCCGGCCGGACGGGGTCGAGGTGACCGTGGCGGGCGGCGCGCCGGTGCGGGCGGACTACTGCGTGGCGACGCTGCCGCCGCACGTGCTGGCGAAGATCCCCGGCAACCTGGACGCCGGGGTACGGGCGGCGCTGGCCACGCCGATCCCGATGTCGGCCGGCAAGATCGGCCTGGAGTACGGCCGCCGCTGGTGGGAGATCGAGGACCAGGTGTACGGCGGGGCCACCGAGACCGACCTGGACATCGGGCACATCTGGTACCCGTCCTACGGCTACCACGCCGAGCGCGGCCTGGTCGTCGGCTACTACAACACCGGCCCGGCGGCCGAGGCGTACGACGGGCTGGCCCACCGCGAGCGGCTGCGCCGGGCGCTGGCCGCCGGGCGGCGGGTGCACGGCGCGAAGTACGGGCGGGACATTCTGGCCGCCACCTCGATAGCCTGGCGGCGGCAGCCGCACATCGAGGGCGCCTGGGTTCGGTGGCCGTCCACCGGCGGGCTGTCGCTGCTCCAGCGGCCCGCCGGCCGGGTGTACTTCGCCGGTGACTGGCTGACCCACCTGATCGCCTGGCAGGCCGGCGCCCTGGAGTCCGCCCGTAAGGTGGTGACCGACCTCCATCACCGCGTCCTGAAGTCCTGAAGCACCGGTGGTCCTGAAGCACCGGTGGTCCCGAAGGCCGGTGGTCCCGAAGGCCCGGCGGTCCGGACGCCCCGAAGGCCCGTGGTCCGGACCCTCCGAAGCTCAGCGGTCCGAACCCCCGAAGCCCGACAGTCCCGAAGTCCCGAAGTCCCGAAGGAGATGCCCCATGAGGATCGGCACCCTCGACTGGGTCCCCGCCGCGGACCGGCCCGAGCTGCTCGCCGCGCCGGTCGCCCGCGCCCTGGGCGGCCTGGGCGAGCCGGCGGGCGAGGTCGCCGTGGCGGCGATCGACCCGGCGCTGGCCGACACCGCCGCCTTCTGCGAGCGGTACGGCGTGGCGCTGGAGGACTCCGCCAACTGCGTGATCGTGGCGGCCCGGCGCGGCGCCGAGACCCGGTACGCCGCCGTCATGGTGCTCGCGACCATGCGCGCCGACGTCAACGGGGTGATCCGCCGGCAGCTGGACGCCCGGAAGGCGTCCTTCGCCCCGCAGGCGGACGCGGTGGCGATGACGGGCATGGAGTACGGCGGCATCACCCCGGTCGGGCTGCCCGAGGAATGGCCGGTGCTGGTGGACGCGGCGGTGGCCGCCCGGCCGCACGTGGTGATCGGTAGCGGGGTCCGCGGATCCAAGCTGGCGCTGCCCGGGGCGGCGCTGGCCCGGCTCAAGACGGCCGAGGTGCTGAGCCTGGCGCAGTGACCGCCGGCCCCGGTCCGGGATCGCGCGCGGTCCGACCGGTGGCCCGCCGGGCCCCGCGCCGTGGTTGCCGGGGTGGTGACCAGGGAGGAGTCCGGCGGGTCGCCCGTCCGTCCACGGCGGCCGGGTGAATGAAGGGCGGCGTGCGGAAGAGACTTTCCCGATATGGGAAACCCTTGGGGCCGGTTGGGCCGTTGTACAACCGGGAATGTGGCCTCAGGGTTCATCTCATGGGCGGGGTTTAAGCCGGTATGGTGCTACGTGCCGTCGACGGCCGCGGGCGAGCGGGCGACCAGCGCTCCCGTGGCCGTGCCGGAGAGCGAGAACGCCGTCGCGGGAGTCGGGGAGGGGAGCGGGGCCGGCCGGGGGGGCTCGGCCACGCGCCCGCCGGTGTGGGTGCCCGCCAGCCGGGAGGGCATCCGGTCGTGTCGGTGCGGCGTGCCATCATTTGGCGGCCGGTGTTTTCCGTGACGGCCGTTGTGCACGGTCCGCAAAATGTGACAATTAGAGCATGGTGCTGCATTCCGGGCAGCAGTCCCGGGGCATCGCCGGAGATCAGATGAATCAGCACGACCGATTGGGCCCCTACCGGCTGCTGCGGCGGCTCGGGGAGGGCGGCATGGGTGTGGTCCATCTCGCGCTCGACCCGCGCGACCGCCAGGTCGCGGTCAAGGTCCTGCGCTCGGAGGTCGCCGGAGACGACCTGGCGCGGCGCAGGCTCGCCCGCGAGGTGGAGACCATGCGGCGGGTGCGCAGCAGGCACATCGCCGAGGTGCTCGACGCCGACGTCACCGGCAGCCGCCCCTACATCGTCACCCGCTATGTCGCCGGCATGCCGCTGGACGACGCCGTCAAGCAGGACGGCCCGCTGGACACGCCCTCGCTGCTGCGCGTCGCGCACGGGGTGGCCGAGGCGCTCGCCGCCGTGCACGCCGCCGGCGTCATCCACCGCGACCTCAAACCGGCCAACGTGCTGATCCTCGACGGCGAGCCGGTGCTCATCGACTTCGGCATCGCGCAGGCGGTGGACGCCACCCGGCTCACCCAGACCGGCATGTTCATCGGGACGCCCGGCTACCTGGCCCCGGAGATCATCGAGGGGCACGAGGCCGGGCCCGAGGTGGACGTGCACGCCTGGGCCGGCACCATGCTGTACGCCGCCACCGGCCGCCCGCCGTTCGGCAAGGGCACGCTGGAGATGGTCTTCTACAACATCACCGCCGGACGGGCGAACGTCGACGCCGCCCCGGCCGTGCTGCGTCCCGTGCTGCGCGAGGCGTTCCGGCGTGACCCGGCCCGGCGGCCCACCGCGGCCGAGCTGGCGGCGCGGCTGGCCCGGATGGTGCCCGGGCCGGGCCAGACCCGGCCGCCGGTTCCGGACGAGATCATCACGGTGCCGGACACCTCCGCGGTGACCGGCGCACCGGTCACCGGCACCTCGCTGCGCCCTGGCGAGCCCGCCGTCCCGGCCGCCTCCGGTGCCGCGGCGCCGGGAGGCGGCCCGTCCAGTGCCGTTCCCGACGGCGCGGCGTCCGGATCGTCCGGCGGTGCCCCGGCCGGGGGCGTTCCACCGGGTGCCGTCCGGGCCGGTGCCGGCCTGGCCGCCTTCGGGCCGGCCGCCGGTGCGGCCGCCGGGGTCGCGTCCGGCCCTGCCGCCGGGGTCGCCGGTTCCGCCGCCGCGGGCTCGGTCGCCGCCCCGTCCGGCGCCGGACCTGGCACGCCCACCGGCGCCGCCGCGGGTGTCGGCGCCGCCGGCCCGGGCGCCGCGTCCGGTGACGCGGCCGGCGAGTTCGTCTCCCTGCTCGACGGGCCGCCCGCCCCCGGCGGCGATCCGTTCCCCACCGTCCGGGTGACCGGTGACGAGCTGCGCCGCGCGGGCATCCCCCGCGACCTGGCCGGCCCGCCCGTTCCCCCCGGTCGCACCGGCCCGGCCGGTCCGCCGGGTTCCTCCGGATCCGCCCGCCCGGCCGGCCGGGCCGGTTCCGGTCCGGCCACCGGCGAGAAGGGCGCCGCGCCCGGCCCGGCCCGGTCCGGTGGCGCGCCGCCGGGCGGGTCCAGGGCGGGCGACACCGAGGGTGACGTGCCCACCTGGAACGCGCCGCCCGGGGCGTCCCGGCCGTGGCCGGCCGACCCCGGGCCGCAGGACCAGGGCGAGGTGCCGACCCGCCGGGTGCGCTCCGGGGAACTGGACGAGCTGGCCGCCCGGCTCAAGGCGGGCCACCCCGCGCCGGGTGTCACGCCGCAACCCGGGACCACCGGCCCGGCCGGGCCGGGCACGCCGGGCGGCGGCGCCACGCCGGGTACGCCGGGCCGGCCCGCCACGTCCGGCACGCCGCGTGCCGGCGCGGCGGGCGGGCCGTCCGGGGCACGCACGCCCGGTGGCGTCGCCGGCCCCGGCACGCCGAAGTCGCCGGCGACCGGGCCGTCGGGTGGCGTGGCGGGGGTGGCGCCCGCGCCCGCCGATGGCGACGAGGAGCCGGAGACCAGGCGGGCCCGCCCGGCGGCCGGCGGCCGTTCGGGCACGTCGCCGGCGGGTGGTGCGCGAGGCACGTCCCCGGCGGGTGGTCCGCACGGTAGGTCCCCGGCCGGTGCCTCCGGTGGGTCCGCGGCGGGTGGTGCCCGCGATGCGCCCCCGGCCGGTTCGTCCCGGGCGCCGGAGCCGGGGCGGGCCCGGCCCGACGAGGCGGAGGCACGGCCCTACCATCAGGCGCTGTTCGAGCAGGCCCTCGACGTCTTCGAGCGGACGCCGCACGTGCGGCACGCCGAGCCGGCGGAGCGCGAACCGCTCGAGCACGCGCCCACCGTCCACCTGCCGCCGGGGCAGGCGGCCCTCGGCCAGGCGTCGACCGTCCACCTGCCGCCGGAGGCGACCCCGCTGGGCGCCGCCGCGCTGCTGCGCCGCCCGCCGGTGTACGGCCTGGCGGCCTGGCTGGCGCTGTCCACCGTCGCGTTCGCCGCGGTGATGGCGCCGGTGCTGGTCGGGGTGGTGGTCCTGCTGGTCGTGGTGCTGCTCCGCGCTGCGCACCTCGCCCAGCCGGAGCTGGCGGCCGTCCGGCCGGCCGGCGCGGCCGCGGGCGACGTGGTGCGGGTGCTCGGCCACCCGGCCGCGCTGGTGAAGTCGCTCGGGGTGACGCTCGCGCTGGTGCCGGTGTCGCTGTTCCTCGCCGTGCCGGTGATGATGGCGGCGTCCCTGCTGCCCGCGTCGCTGCCCACCGTGCTGGGCCTGGGGGTCGCCGTCGTGCTGTGGGTGGCGGCCACCGGGCCGGGGGTGACCGGGCCGCGCCGCCAGCTCACGTTGATGCTCGCCGCCGCGTTCCCGTCCCGGAGCACGGCCACCGCGCTCGCCGGCGGGCTCGGCGTGCTGGCCGCCCTGGTGCTGGTGCTGGTGGTGGCGATGCTCGCCGGGGCGTTCGGTGAGGCAGTCTGGAGTCCGATGAACGTAGACGGCTGGCTGGATCAGCTCAGACATCTCGGCGTGCGGAGGCCGCGGTGAAGGCGGGAGAGACGATGCCGGAGACGCTGGACAGGCTCGGGCCGTACCGGCTGCTGCGCCGGCTCGGCGAGGGCGGGATGGGCGTGGTCCATCTCGGCCTGGACGAGCAGGGCCGCGAGGTCGCGGTCAAGGTGCTGCACCCGCACGTGGCGGCCGATCTCAAGGCCCGCGACCGCCTCACCCGTGAGGTGGAGACCATGCGCCGGGTGCGCAGCCCGCGGGTCGCCGAAGTGCTGGACGCCAGGCTCACCGGGTCGGCGCCCTACATCGTGACCAGGTTCGTGCCGGGCCGCACGCTGGAGGAGACCGTCCTGTCGGACGGCCCGCTGCCGGACCAGGAGGTGGTGAAGCTCGCCCGCGGGCTGGCGGAGGCGCTGGTCGCCATCCACGCCGCGGACGTGATCCACCGCGACTTCAAGCCGGCCAACGTGATGCTGGTGAACGGCGAGCCGCTGGTGATCGACTTCGGCATCGCCCATCTGGTGAACGCTACCCGGCTGACCCAGACCGGCATGTTCGTCGGCACCCCGGGCTACCTGGCGCCCGAGATCATCCGGGACGAGGAGATCACCCAGCAGGCCGACGTGCACGCCCTGGCCGCCACGGTGTTCTTCGGCGCCACCGGCAAGCCGCCGTTCGGCACCGGCACCTTCGAGTCGGTCTGCTACAACATCATGGAGGGCCGGGCCAACATCGACCAGGCGCCGGCGTGGCTGCGCGGCTGGCTGCGCGCCGCGTTCGACGTCGACGCCGCGGCCCGGCCGGACGCCCGGCGGCTGCTGTCCATGGCCAAGACCCTGGACCCGAACGTGACGGTGCTGCGGGAGACGGCCGCGGACGGCCGCACCCGCCGGCTGGACCCGGGCACCCGGGTGCTGGACGCCGACCCGGGCCGCACCCACGTGCTGGGCGGCGCGGTGCCCGACGGCACCGCGATGCTCGACGAGCCGGCGCCGACCAGGCGCACCGCGCCGGCCCGCGAGGACAGCTACTCCGACCTGCTGCCGCCGGTGAACTACGCCGAGCCGGAGCGCCGGCGGGCCCGGCAGGAGGCCCCGCCGCCCGCCCCGCCGGCCGCGCCCGCCGGGTACGCCGCGCCGCCGCCGGCCCCCGGGCAGGGCCCGGCGCCCTACCCGCCGCCCCGCCCGCACGCGGGCATGCCGTACGCCGACCAGCGGGTCGCCGGGCCGCCGCCGCCCGCCTACCGCGAGCCCCCGCCTGCCTACCGCGAGCCCCCGCCCGCCTACCGCGAGCCGGTGCCCAAGGCCCCGCCGCCCGCGCCGTACCGGCCGGAGCGGCGGCCCGAGCCGGAGCCGCGCCCGGACCGTCCCCGGTACCGGGGGAGCCACCCGCTGGTGTCCGCCGGGCTGCTGGCCATCGCGGTGGCCGGCGCCCGGATGCTGCCGGTGCTGTTCAGCGTGCTGATGGTGGTCGTGGTGCTGTGCCTGCGCGTCGGCGAGTACCTGTTCGGCGACCTGGCCGAGCGCCGCTCGGTGCGGGGCAGCAGTGCCGGCGACCCGTTGATGGCCGTGCTCGGCACGCCGTGGGCGCTGATCAGGGCCGCGCTGGTGACGCTGGTCGCGACCCCGCTGGCCCTGATGCTCGGCATGTGCGTGTGGGGCGCGCTGCGATTCGCCGGCGGCATGACGACCGACACCGCGGCCGCCTGGGGCGCCGCCGCGTTCGTCGGCGGCCTGTTCCTGCTGCCCGGCGGCAAGAAGCCGCGCCGGGCGGTGGCCCGCGGGCTCAGCGCGGCCATCCGCAGCCCGGGCGCGGGCATGGTCGTCGTGCTGATCGTGGGCACGCTGGCCTTCTTCGCGGTGATCAGCGCGCTCACCGCCGTGCCGTCCTGGACGCCCTGGGAGCCGCCCTCCCAGGCGATCAGCGACCTCGGCGCCCAGGCGCGCAGCAGCGCGATGGGCATCATCGGCGGCCTGATCCAGGACCTGCTGAAGGACCTGGGTCTCGGCTTCCTGGCCTTCTGGGGCAGGTGACGACGGCCCGGACACCGTTTCCCAAGGCCGCGCGCGTGGAAAAAGCTCAGCCGAGAGCCTTCGGCCGGGCCGCGGGACCGGCGCACCTGGCGGCGAGCCGCCGGCGCGCCGCAGCGCCGTGATGGCGGTCCACGCCGGCGGCGGGTGACGTGCGCGTCCTCGGCGCGCGGAGCGGTGATCCGGAAGGAGTCGCATGGGCGTGCCGACGGCGGGGCGGCTCGGCCCCTACCGCCTGCTGTCCCGGCTGGGCGCGGGCGGGTTCGGGGAGGTCCACCTCGCGCTGGACCCCGAGGGGCGCACCGTGGCGGTGAAGGTGCTGCACCCGCACGTGGCGGCGGACGAGGTGGCGCTGGCCCGGCTGGCCCGCGAGGTGGACACGATGCGCCGGGTACGCGGGCCGCACGTGGCCGAGGTGCTGGACGCCGAGCTGACCGGCGCCCGGCCGTACATCGTGACCAGGTACGTGCAGGGCCGGTCGCTGGCCGCGCTGGTGGCCACCGGCGACCCGCTGCGCGGCGAGGAGCTGACCCGGCTGGTGCGCGGGCTGGCCGAGGCGCTGGCGGCGATCCACGCGGCGGGCATCGTGCACCGCGACCTGAAACCGGCGAACGTCATCCTGGCCGACGGCGAGCCGCACGTGATCGACTTCGGCATCGCCTACGCCCTGGACTCGGCGTCGGTGACCGCGTCCGGCGCGGTGCTCGGCACCCCGGGCTACCTGGCGCCGGAGGTGCTGGAGGGCCGGGACGCCGGGCCGCCGGCGGACGTGTTCTCCTTCGCCGCCACGGTGGCCTACGCGGCGACCGGGCGCCCGCCGTACGGCACCGGGCCGGCGCCGGCGGTGGCCTACCGGGTGGTCCACCACGGCCCGGACCTGACGGACGCGCCGGCCTGGCTGGCTCCGCTGCTGGAGCAGTGCATGAGCACCGACCCGGCGGTCCGGCCGCCGGCGGCCGAGCTGTGCGAGCGGGTGGGCGCCGCGGTGCCGCCGCCGGGGCCGGTGGCGGCACCGGTGCGGCGGCCGGCGGTGGACCGGGGGGAGGAGCCGCCCACCGAGCACATGCGGCCGGACCGCCGCGCGCCGGGGCCGGCCGAGACCTACGCGCGGCACCGGGAGCGGGTGCACCGCCGCTGGGTGGTGGCGACCGGGGTGGTGGCCGGGCTGACCGCCGCCGCGGTCCGCGACTATCTCCCGGAGCTGTCGGTACTGGTGCTGGCCGCCTACGGCACCGGGGTGCTGATCGACGCGGGGTTTGCGCTGGCGGCCCGGGCCCGGGGGCGGATCACGTTCGACGTGGCGGGCGGGCTGGGCGCGGCCGGGCTGTACGCGCTGCTGGTCGCGGTGTTCAGCCCGTTCACCCTGCTGCTCGCGGCCGGGACGGTGCTGGTCGTGCTGATGATGATCCTGCTGGCCGGGTGATCGCACTCACCGGAACTTAGTTCGGTACGGTGGGGGCAGCCGGTTTGGCAGCAAGCTACTAGCGGGTAACATAATGGGAAGGGAAAGGGCGAGGGTCGCACCGGCACCCGCCCCGGCCTCGTCCGGGACCCAGCGGTCCCGGCCCGGCGGGGGCATGACAAGGTTGAGGCGGCCCCCGGTGCCCCGGCACCGGGTCGCCCCGCACGACGTGCGCGTACCCCGCGCGCACGTGCCGAGGAATCGGCGCCAGCCCAGCACGCGGTGGCGCCTCGTGGAACGGGAGGACGGCCACCGGCCATGAACATCGTCGTCTGCGTGAAGCAGGTCCCCGACACCGCGACCGAGCGCAAGCTCCGGTCCGATGACAACACTCTCGACCGCGACGCCGCGGACGGCGTCATCAATGAGCTGTGCGAATACGCCGTCGAAGAGGCCCTCAAGATCAAGGAGGCGCACGGCGGCGAGGTGACGGTCCTCACCATGGGCCCGACCAAGGCCACCGACACCATCCGCAAGGCCCTGGCCATGGGCTGCGACAAGGCCGTCCACCTGGTGGACGACGCGCTGCACGGCTCGGACGCGCTGTCCACCTCCTACGCCCTGGCCCAGACGCTGAAGAAGATCGGCTTCGACCTGGTCGTCCTCGGCTCGGAGTCCACCGACGCGCGGATGGGCGTGCTGCCCGCCATGCTGGCCGAGCGGCTCGGCGTCCCGCAGCTCACCTTCGCCAAGAAGGTCGACATCGACGGGTCGGCCATCACCGTCCAGCGGGTCACCGACTACGGCTTCGACAAGGTCGAGGCCACGCTGCCCGCCGTCGTCTCGGTGGTGGAGAAGATCAACGAGCCGCGTTACCCGTCCTTCAAGGGCATCATGGCGGCCAAGAAGAAGCCGGTGCAGACCCTCGGCATCGCCGACGCCGACATCGACGCCGCCCTGGTCGGCCTGACCGCGGCCTGGAGCCAGGTGGCGGAGTTCGCCGTCACCCCGCCCCGGGTCACCGGCACCATCGTCAAGGACGAGGGCGACGGGGGCGGCAAGGCCGCCGAGTTCCTCGCGTCGAAGAAGTTCATCTGAGAGGGCCCACCGATGGCTGAGATTCTGGTTCTCGTCGAGCACGTCGACGGTGCGGTCAAGAAGGTCACCCTGGAGCTGCTGACGCTGGCCCGCTCGCTGGGCTCGCCGTCCGCGGTCTGGGCCGGGGCCGGCTACTCCCCCGACGCCAAGGCCCAGCTCGCCGAGTACGGTGCCGACAAGATCTACGTCGCCGGCGCGGCGGAGATCGACGACTACGTGGTGGCGCCCAAGGCCGAGCTGCTGGCCCAGCTGGTGTCCGCCGCCGCCCCGGCCGCGGTCCTGGTGGCCGCGAACGCCGAGGGCAAGGAGATCGCCGCCCGCCTGGCGATCAAGACCGACTCGGGCGTCATCACCGACGCGGTGGGCCTCGGCGAGGGCGTGCTCGCCGAGCAGTCCATCTTCGGCGGCGGCGTGGACGTGAAGTCCCGGGTGGCCAAGGGCACCCCGATCGTCGCGGTCCGGCCCAACGCGGCCAACCCCGAGCCCGCGGCCGGTGCCGGTGCCGAGGAGCAGGTGTCGGTCACCCTGTCCGACGCGGCCCAGGCGGCCAAGGTGGTCGAGCGCGTGCACGAGGAGAAGGGGGCCCGGCCCGAGCTCACCGAGGCGGCGATCGTCGTCTCCGGCGGCCGCGGCGTCGGCTCGGCGGAGAACTTCGCGGTGATCGAGCGGCTGGCCGACGCGCTGGGCGCCGCGGTCGGCGCCTCGCGCGCCGCGACCGACGCCGGCTGGTACCCCCACCAGTTCCAGGTCGGGCAGACCGGCAAGACCGTCTCGCCGCAGCTCTACATCGCGGCGGGCATCTCCGGCGCCATCCAGCACCGGGCCGGCATGCAGACCGCCAAGACCATCCTGGCGATCAACAAGGACCCGGAGGCCCCGATCTTCGAGCTGGCCGACTTCGGCGTCGTGGGCGACCTGCACCAGATCGTCCCCCAGCTCAGCGAAGAAGTAGAAAAGCGGAAGTAACGCCCGCGCACGACGGCGACCCTCGCCTGTCCCCTTGCCGGGGGACGGGCGAGGGTCGCCGTCGTTTCCCGGCCGGGTGCGCTCGGGTCTACCGGTGGGGGTCGAAGCTCGCCAGGTAGGCGGCGGCCATGTCCTGGTCGCCGTGACCTTGGTCGATGGCGCGGCGGAACCGCTCGACGGCCGCCGGGGTGAGGTCGAGGCGGACGCCGTGCGCGGCGGCGGCCTGGCTGACCAGCCGGAGGTCCTTCTCGGCGTTGGCGAGCGTGAAACTGGGGGACAGGTCGCCCTCCAGCAGCGCCTTGGTCTTGGCCTGGAAGTACGCGCTGTCCAGCGGGCCGCCGGTGATCAGGTCGACGAACAGCTTCGGGTCCGTCCCCAGCCCCTTGGCGAGGGCCAGCGACTCGCCCAGCACGGCGGTGAGGGCGATCGCGTAGTTCACCCCGGCCAGCTTGAGCCGGGTGCCGGCGCCGCTCGCGCCGTCCTCCCCCAGCCACTCGGTGCGCCGGCCCATCGCGTCGAAGAGCGGCTGCAGGACCGGCCGGGCGTCCGCCGGCCCGGCGGCCAGGATGATCAGCTGCCCGCTCTCGGCGGGCTGCTTGGTGCCCTGGACCGGCGCGTCCACGAAGACCAGGCCGTGCTCGCCGGCGAGCTCGGCCAGCGGGGCCAGCGCGGCCGGCCCGACCGTGCTCATCTGCGCCCAGATCTGCCCGGGGCGCAGGCCCGCCGCCGCGCCGGTCATCGTCTCGCGCACGGCCTCGCCATCGGTGAGGATCGTGATGATCACGTCGGCGGACTCGACCGCCTCCGCGGGCGTGCCGGCGACGATCCCCCCGGCGTCCCGCAAGGGTTCTGCCCGGCTGGTCGTCCGGTTCCACACCCGCACCTGGTGGCCCTGCTTGAGCAGGTTGCGAGCCATCGGCGCACCCATGATCCCGGTGCCCAGTACCGCGACGGTCGTCATAGCGATGTCCCCCTTGATGTGAAGTGCCACGTCGTCACCCAAGAATGCCCCGGATTGGCGGACCGTCCCACTTGCGGCGGAATGCGAGATCAGGGCCTTACTCCGGGTTCGTCGGCCACGTCCCGGCATCCGGAGCGGGCCGGCCGCCGGCCGGCGTCACGACCCGCGCGAGTCGGTGCCGGCCGGACGGGCGATGCGCGCCGCCCGGCGGATCCGCGCGCCGGCCGGAAGGCGGCGAGTGTCCCCGGCGCGGCCGGCGGGCCGGGCGGGGGCGCCGCGGCGGCGCGGCCGCGGGCCGCCGACCGGGCGGATCGGGCGGGGGAGCGGCGGGTGGTCCAGCGGGCTCGCGGTGACCGGCAGCAGCCGGGCGGCCAGCGCGATGACCACGCCGAGCACCACCGCGATCCCCAGCGCGACCCGCAGCGAGGCGGCGTGGCTGAGGAAGCCGATCACCACCGGGCCGAGCAGCAGCCCCGCGTACCCCATGGCGCCGGTCTGGGCGATCGCCGGCCCCGGGGTCGAGGTCGCTGTTCCGGCCAGCGACATCGCCATCGGCGACACCATGGCCACCGCCAGGCCGACCAGGACCATGCCCGTCACCGCCACCACGGCGGACGACGAGGTGATCACCACGGTGAAGGTGGCCGCGGTGCCCAGGCCGGAGGCGATCATCAGCCGCCGGGCGCCCCACCGGGTGCGCAGCCGGTCGCCGGTGAGCCGGGCGGCGAGCATGCCCGCCTCGAACACCGGATAGCCGAGCGCGGCGACCGCCTCCGGGGCGCCGATGGTGCGCCGCAGGAACAGGCCGTTCCAGTCGGCCACCGCACCTTCCACCATGAACGCGCAGAACGCGATGGCGCCGAGCAGGTACACCAGCAGCGGCATCCGCCGTCGCGCCGGGCCCGCGTTCTGGGCCGGGTCGGTGGCCGGGTCCGGCAGCAGGCCGCGGCCGATCAGCACGAACGCCGGCACCGAGCCCGCGGCGACGATGGCCAGGTGCGCGGGATAGGGAACGCCGAGCGCGATCAGCCCGGCGCCCAGCAGGCCGGCCGCCATGGCGCCGACACACCAGCCGGCGTGCAGGCCGTTCATCAGCGGGCGGCGGGCGGCGCGCTCGACCACCGAGCCCTGGGCGTTCATCGCCACGTCCACCGCGCCGAAGAGCATGCCGAAGACCGCCGCCGCGCCGACCGCCCAGCCGGGCGCCGGGGCGAACGCCACCCCGAGCAGCGCCACCGCGCTCAGCGGGCCGGCCACCCGCAGCACGGCGGCGCTACCGGCCCGTGCGAGCAGGCCGCGCATGGCCTGCATGGCCAGCAGCGCACCGAGCCCCCAGGCCAGCAGCACCGCGCTGACCTCGGACTCGGCCATGCCGAGCCGGTCGGCCAGCGCGGGCAGGCGCACGGTGAAGGTGCCGCACACCAGCCCCGCGAGGACGAAGACGAGGACCGCCCGCCCCCGGGCGGTCCTCAAACGGCGGATCATCGGATGTTCCTTTCTATATCTGTGCGTTGTCGTGCCGCGGCCCCCGGGCACGCGGTCGCGCCCGGCAGGCCTGGCCGGCCATCCGGGCGCGTGGAGAGCGAGGGTGGATCAGGTGGCGGGGAGCAGGGCGAGCAGCCGGGCGCGCAGCGCGTCCAGGGCCGGCTCGTCGTAGGACTCGGGATCGTGGGTGACCACGTCCCACAGCCCTTCGCAGGCGAGGCGGACAATGCGAGCCGCCATCGGGTCGGGCTCGTCGGCCAGGCCGGTGCGGTGCCAGCGGGCCATCGCCTCGCGCAGCGGGGTCAGTAAGTGCGGGTCACCGGCCGCGCCGGTGACCACCGCCCAGCGCCGCAGCCGTCCGCTGCGGATCGCGGTGAAGGTGGCGTCCAGGTAGGCCCGGCTGTAGGAGCCGGGCGGGCCGGCGGCCACCAGCTCGTCGAAGTCGCTGATCAGTCGCTCGATCATGCCGCTGACCAGGGCTTCCTTGGTGCCGAAATGGTAGAGGAGGCCGCCCTTGCTGACCCCGGCGCGCTCGGCGACCGCCGCCAGCGTCAGGCACGGCGCGCCCTGCTCGGCGAGCAGGTCCTCCGCCGCGTTCAACAGCTCGTCTCTCCGCATGCCATCCACTATACCGTCCGGACGGTACACCGCGCGCACTCGGTACGCTTGGATCGCCATGACATACCTGGACCACGCGGCGACCACGCCGATGCTGCCCGAGGCGATCGAGGCGATGACCGCGCAGCTCGCGCGGGTCGGCAACGCCTCGTCCCTGCACGCGGCGGGCCGCCGCACCCGCCGTCTCGTCGAGGAGTCGCGCGAGACCATCGCCGGCGCGCTCGGCGCCCGGCCCAGCGAGGTGGTGTTCACCTCCGGCGGCACCGAGGCCGACAACCTCGCCGTCAAGGGCCTCTATTGGGCCCGGCGCGCCGCCACCGGGGCCGACCGCGTCCTGGTCAGCGCGATCGAGCACCACGCCGTCCTCGACCCGGCGGCCTGGCTGGCCGAGCGCGAGGGCGCCTCGGTCGAGCTGCTCGCGGTGGACGAGCACGGCCGGGTGCGCCCGGAGACGCTGCGCGCCGCCATCGACCGCGACCCGGCCCGGGTGGCGCTGGTCAGCGTGATGTGGGCCAACAACGAGGTCGGCACCGTCCAGCCGATCGCCGAGCTGGCCGCCGTCGCCCGCGAGCACGGTATCCCGTTCCACACCGACGCCGTCCAGGCGATCGGCCAGCTCCCGGTGTCGTTCGCCGAGTCCGGGGTGTCCGCGATGACGGTGACCGGGCACAAGGTCGGCGGCCCGGTGGGCGTCGGCGCGCTGCTGCTGGCCCGCGGCGTCGACCCGGTCCCGGTGCTGCACGGCGGCGGCCAGGAACGCGACGTGCGCTCCGGCACCCTGGACGCCCCGGCGATCGCCGGGTTCGCCGCGGCCGTCGGCTCGGCGGTCGCCGGCCGGGACGCCGAGGCCGCCCGGCTGGCCGCGCTGCGCGACGAGCTGGTCGCCCGCGTCCGCGAGGCGGTGCCGGACGTCGTCCTCAACGGCCACCCGGTGGACCGGCTGCCGGGCAACGCCCACTTCTCCTTCCCCGGCTGCGAGGGCGACGCGCTGCTCATGCTGCTGGACGCCCAAGGCGTGGAGTGCTCGACCGGCTCGGCCTGCTCGGCCGGGGTCTCCCAGCCGTCCCACGTGCTGCTGGCCATGAGTGCCGACGCGCTGCGCGCCCGGGGCTCGCTGCGCTTCTCCCTCGGCCACACCTCGACGGCCGATGACGTCGCCCGGCTGGCCGAGGTGATCGCCCCGGTGGTGGAGCGCGCCCGCCGCGCCGGCATCAGCTGACCGGCCGCGCATCGACTGGCCGATCCGCCGGGTACGAGCCCGGTCACGCGGGGCGGCCGCCGGGCATGAGGACGGTCAGCCCTGCGGCGGCCACTCCCGGCGGAGCATCGCGTAGACCAGCTCGTCGGACCACTCGCCCTTGAACAGCTCGTTCTCCACCAGGTGCGCCTCGCGCCGCATGCCCAGCCGCTCCATCAGCCTGGCCGAGGCGGTGTTGCGCCCGTCGCACCGTCCGTAGATGCGGTGCAGGCCGAGGTCCTCGAACCCCAGCCGCAGGATCTCCCGGGACGCCTCGCCGGCCAGGCCGCGCCCGTGGTGGTCGGGGTGGAAGATGAAGCCGATCTCGCCCTGCCGATGCTCGGCGCTGCGCCAGAACAGGTACAGGTCGCCGATCAGCTCACCGGTCTCGCGCAGCTCGACCGCGAGGTTCAGATCCTCGCCGCCCTTGCGCAGCTCGGCCATCTCCGTCTTCTTGGCCAGAGCCGTCCTGGTCTCGTCCAGGGTGCGCGCGTCCCAGTACAGGTACCGCGCGACGTCGGCGCGGGAGTGGAAGGAGTGCAACCCGTCCAGGTCGTCCATGGTGAACGGGCGGAGCGACAGGCGCGGCGTCTCGATCGGATAGGCAGGCGACAGCATCCGGCCACCCTATTGACATGCCCTGCCCGGCCGCCTCTGGATTTTCGACCGTGAGCGGCGTCATCGGCCGGTTCGGTCACCCGGCCACCTGCGGGTGATCGGGGCGGCCAGACACCCGATGGGCCGGTACCCGCTACCGCCCGAACCGGATCGAAGCGTGCGGTGGACCGGCATGTCGGCGAGTAGATCGACATATCTGGAAGTAGGTACTAATCTGTCCATCTATTATGAATAACGTACCTACTTATGAGGTCGACGCGACGGGTCTCCGCTATGACCCTCGCGTGCGGGCGATGATGGCGCGGTTCGCCGGCGACGGCGTCGCGTTGCCGCCACTTGAGGCGGCGGCCGCCGTGCGTAGCGCCTACCACGCCATCGAGCGCATGCGGGCCCACGGCTCGCAGGGCCGGGGAATCAGCACCGGAGCGCTCGACCTGCTGATCCGGCTGGACGGCGAGCACGGGATCAGCGTCGGCGAGCTGGCCCGCGCGGCCGGGGTCAGTTCCCGCAACGTGACCGGGCTGGTGGACACCCTGGAACGAGGCGGGCTGGTCCGCCGCGTCCCGGACCGGAAGGACCGGCGTTCGGTTCTGGTGGAGATCACCCCCGGCGGTCGCGGGTGGGTGGAGGCGTTCCGAGAACCGTCCCGGCGTGCCATGAGGGCGATTTTCCACGGGTTCAGCGCCGAAGAACTCGCCGCCTTCCGTGATATGTGCCTGAGGCTGGCCGCCAACCAGCAACGTCTCGCCACCGAACTCGACCGGATCGGATCATCTGACTCATGACGACGACACAGAACCGGACCCGCGATGCCGTCCGCGGCTACCATCAGGCCCGCTTCCGGGGGGACGCGGCCGCCGCCGCGGTGCACGTCGGGGAGCCGTTCCGCTTCCAGAGCCCGTTCATCGACTCCCGCGACCGGCTGGGCCATCTGGAGACGTTGCCGGGGTTCGTGTCGATCGTGACGAAGGTCGAGCTGATCAGCGAGCTGTACGGAGAGGACGAGGCGACACTGGTCTACGACGTGCACACCGCCACACCGGCCGGCGTCCAGCGGACCGCCGAGCACTTCCGCCTGGCCGACGGCAAGATCGTGTCCATCCGGCTGATCTTCGACGCCGCGCCCTGGCAACCGATGAAACCCCACATCGAACCCCCGGCCAGTACCCCGTGATCGTCGGTGGACCGGCCCGCCACCTTGGGTGAGCGCCGTGAGCGGTTCGCTGCGATCAAGGCAGCGGCCGGCCGTATCGCCGGCAGACGGTGCGGTCCTCCTCGACGGCCTACATGCGGACATCCACGCGGCGCGGCAGGTGGGAGCCGGTCGCCTGGTCCGTTCCTGCGGGGTGGACCAGGCGACGGCCGCGAGTTCCTCAGTCGCTCGGCGGCGCGTGCGGAGTCGATCACCGCGTCGATCGTCCGACGGGGCTCACACGTAGGCGCTCTGCGGCGGCGGGGTGGTCAGCAGCTTGCGGAACTCGGTGACGGAGGCGCGGCCACGCTGGTCGGCGGGGACGGCGCGCAGCACCAGGTTGGCGGTCTCCATGATGTGGTTGCTGCGATAGGCCGGTGCCGGCGTGTCGATCATTGTCGCTGCTTGGCGTGTGCCCTCGTCGATGCCGCCCTGGGCGACCGTGCACATCGCGCCGTGCAGCTGGACGTTGATGCGGTAGTGGTAATCGCGCGTGGTCTTGCGTACCTTGTCCTGGGCCGGAGCGCCGGCGGACTCGTTACCTGCTGCGGCGTACACCCAACTCTCCGCGAAGTAGATCTGGTTGGGCGTCCATATGTCGTACCGGTCGATGTCACCTTGATCGGTGGCCCGATGCAGGGCGGCCAGAGCGGCGATCGCTTCGTCATGTCTGCCGAGCATCGACAACGCCTTGGCCTCGGTGGCCAGCAGTTGGAGGAACGGCTTGCTGCTGAGCTGCTGCGCGCTGCGCACCATGTCCAAGACCGTTCTGGGATCACGCTGGCCGTACAGGCCGTGACCGGCCGCCTCGGCGCGGACCAGGAGGCGGATGGAGAGATCGCCGGAGGTGTCGGCGGCCTGGCGGGCGGTCTCCATCCAGCGGATGGCGGCGCCGTGGTCGGCCAGCCGGGTGAGAGCGTTGGCTTGCAGGGCGGCCAGCAGTGCGGTGATGCGGTGCAGTTCGGTGGCCAGGGCCGGGGGCGCGGCCTGGGCCTGCTGCCGGACGGCGGCCAGGTCGATGACCAGGTCGGCGGCCACCTGCGCGGGTGGCCGGGTGCGCAGGGCGTACAGGTGGTCGGCGCAGGCCTGTTCCCAGCCGGCCAGGTCGCGGCCGGGGTGCTCGAAGTCGGTGTCGAGCAGTCGCCGGAGCGGTTCGGTGGCGATGCCGAAGGTGCCGAGGGAGCCCAGGCCGGCGAGGAGGTGCAGGGCGGTCCGACGTTCCATCTCGTCGTCTCCCATGCCGAGTGTGGAGTTTTCTCCATGTCTACCCGGATGGGGCCGGGCCGACTCGGCGGCCTGCAGCCGGAGCAGCACCGCGTGCAGCGCGCTCAGCATCCCGCCGGCGCCGTAGATCTGGTCCAGCCGGGCGACCAGGTCCGCCGCCGGCATGCGCTCGCCGCGCTCGAAGCGGCCGATGTTGGAGAAGTCGGTGAACGCCAGCTCGCCGGCCCGCCGCAGCGCCATGTTCGCCCGGCTCTGCCGGAAGTGCCGCAGCACCGCGCCGAACAGCCGCTCCACCGAAGCGTGCGGATCGATAGTCTCCTCGCCCACCGCGACTCCCTCCAGGCCCGCACCGGCAACCCACCGGCCCCGGCTTCACCACCGCCCCACCAGTCTCGATCACCCACGATGCTCGCGCCGACACGCCGGGTAGCGCAGCTCGATCGCGAAGCTCCTATCCCCGATCGGCGGCCTCGCGGAGACCGCCACGCGCCGCCGCTACGGCGCGCCGCCTTCGGCCTGGTGGCGGGCGTCCATCAGAGGGACGGTGTCGCCGATGACCACGCGCGGCGAACGGTGTCCCTGCCCCTAGGGGAGGGCCGGCTAACCAGGGAACGCCGGTGACCCGCGGCGCGACCGGCCGACCGAGCCGTCCGGAACGCGAGACGGTGGCATGAATGCCTGGTGACGGCAGGGGTGGACGGTTACGATCGCCATGATCATGACTATCGGTACGTCCGTCACCTGCACGGGCGACCGGAGGGGGCTGGTGGTGGCGGCCCCGCGCATGCGAAGGGCCGGGCGGCCGGCGGCGGCCTTGGACAAGGACGGGTGCGGCGGCATGGACGCGGCGGGGGCCGCGAGGCGCCGTGACGGGGAAAGGTGCACGGGAATGCGTGAGTACATCGACGTCGACGCCACCAGCCTGGCGCGGACCGGGGCCCGGTTCCAGGGTGCGGAGGCCGATTACGGAAGGTACGTCGCGGAGCTTCGCGAGCGGCTGGACGGGGCGGGCTTCCCCTGGCCCGATCAGGAGGCGACGACCGCCGCATCCCTCTACGCCCAGATCATGGCGCATCTCCTGGGCAGAGGGGCCGGATTGGCCGACCGGCTGGGCGACGTGGGCGCCCGGTACACGGCCGTGGGGCGCGCGGTGACCGCCACCGAGGAGGCCGCCGCGGCGGAGGCTCGCCGGGCCGGGCAGGACATCGTATGACCGCGACCGCGGTACTCGATTCCCCCGTGGTCCGCCTCGGCCTGGACATCCTGGGGATCACGCCACCGCCGCCGTTCCCGTCCGCCTTCGACGAGCACATCAGGGAGTGGGAGGCGGCCGGTACCGCCACCGAGAAGATCCAGGCCGCCGCCGGCGACGCGTTACAGGCGATGCTGGCCGCGAACGACAGCACGGCCGTCGAGGCGAGCCGGGTCGCGCTCACCGCGCCGGACGGACCGCTGGCCGCCTGCCGGGAACTGGCCGGCGACTGCCACCGGACCGCCATCGCGCTGCGGGTCTTCAAAGGACTCAGCACGTTGGTGTGGAGTGCCATCGGGCTGGCGGCCGCGGCGGTGGGCGTGGCCGCGGCGGTGGCGGCCACCAACGGCGGGCTGTCACTGGCCGGCATCATCGCTCGCGCGCGACTGGAGATCGGCCGTGTCCTCGCCAGGTTCCGTGCCGCGGTCGAGAAGCTGTTCACCGGACTGCTCCGCCAGGTCACCCGGCCGCCGGCCCGGCTCAGGAAGGCGCGCTTCGAAGCGCGAGTGGAAGCCGTGGCCGCGCAGGCGCACGACCGGTGGCGTGCGGGGCGCCGGCTCCCGGACGGTACGTACGATCCGCGGCCCAAGCGCACCACCGATCAGGCGTGGATCCGCGCCCACGGCACCGATCAGGTGGACATCGCCAACACGAAGTATCGCGACCTGCCCGCGGACTGGCAGCAGGAGAACCGGGCCTCGGCCATAGACGCGGTCAGCGGGGCGATCCGGGCCAAGGAGCACGGGCTGGATCTGGAGGAGTACGACACCGTCCGAGGGATCGCCAAAGATGTGCGGGCCGGCTGGTACGACCGCAACGGGCAATGGGCGCCGCTCGACCAGAAGTGGCCGTTCGATCTGCTGCCGGAGGTGGAACGGGAGAAAGACGAGGTCATCGCCCGATCGGCGGCCGATCTCCTGCGTCGCCCCTTCTGGCGGGGCCGGTCAGTCGGCCTGTCCTGAGCCGCGCCGGCCTGGCATCGGCCGGGTGCCGACCGGCGTGCCGCCGGAGTTCGTGATCTGCCGGGCCGTCAGCTTCGGGAGGCGGTCCGGTGGTCGCGGGGGGTGCGGCCGTGGTGGCGTTTGAAGGCGGTGCTCAGCGCGAAGGAGCTGCCGTACCCCACCTGGCGGGCGACCGCGCCGACGGTGGCGCCGGGCTCGCGGAGCAGGTCGGCGGCCAGGGCCAGCCGCCACCCGGTGAGGTACGACATGGGCGGCTCGCCGACCAGCGCGGTGAAACGGCGGGCCAGCGTCGCCCGGGACGTCCCGGCGGTGGCGGCCAGCGAGGCCACCGTCCATGGCCGGGCGGGGTCGTGGTGGATCAGCCGCAGGGCCTGGCCCACGACCGGGTCGCCGTGCGCCTGGTACCAGCCGGGCGGCCGCGCGCCGGGACGGGTGAACCACTCGCGCAGCACCGCGATGAGCAGCAGGTCGAGCAGCCGGTCCAGCACGGCCGGCTGCCCGGGGTCGTCCTTGACGATCTCGGTGGCGAGCAACGGCACCAGCGGGGAGTCCCAGGAGTCGCCCGGCACGACCAGCAGCGGCGGCAGCGCCTCCAGCAGCCGCCGGCTGAGCTCGCCGGGCATCGGGTAGGTGCCGGTGAGCAGCACCGTCGGGCCGGCCGGGCAGTTGCCCCAGGTCCGCACCCCCAGCTGCGCCATCTCGTACAGCTCCCGCCCCGCGGGGTCGGTGCAGCGCTGGCCCGGGTGGATGACGACCTGCGGCGCGGTGGCCGGGTCGTCGGCGACGGTGTAGGCGTCGGGGCCGCGGGCGATCGCCACGTCGCCGGGGCCCAGCCGCACGGCCGCGGCCTGGTCCGAGACGATCCAGGCGTCGCCGCGGACCGCGGCCACCAGGGTGAGCGGCGCGCGGTCCCTGATCGCCATCGACCAGGGCGGGGCGAGGATCGAGCGGAGCAGGAAGGCGCCCTGCGCCCGAGGGCCGTCCAGCAGGCTGACGATGGCGTCCATGAGACGATTGAACACGTTATCGCGACTCGTGGCCATGTCCCGTCTCACGCCGCTGCGTTTCACTGATCGGTATGACGAACCAACGAGAGCAGCAGACGATCCTGGTCCTCGGCGGCACGGGCAAGACCGGCCGCCGCGTCGTGGACCGGCTGCGCGCGGCCGGCGCGCCCGTCCGGGTGGGTTCCCGCTCCGCCGCGATCCCCTTCGACTGGACGGACCGGGCGACCTGGGCGCCGGTGCTGCGGGACGCCGGCGCGGTGTACATCTCCTACTATCCCGACCTCGCGGTGCCGGGCGCGCCGGAGACGGTCGGCGCGTTCGCGGAGATGGCGGTGGCGTCCGGGGTCTCCCGGCTGGTGCTGCTGTCCGGCCGTGGCGAGGATGAGGCGCAGGCTGCGGAGAAGCTCGTCCAGGACGCCGGGGCGGACTGGACGATCCTGCGGTCGAGCTGGTTCAGCCAGAACTTCAGCGAGGACTACCTGGTGGAGGCGGTGCGGGCCGGCCTGGTCGCGCTGCCCGCCGGGGACGTGCCCGAGCCGTTCGTGGACGCCGATGACATCGCCGATGTGGCCGTGGCGGCACTGACCGGAGACGGGCACGCCGGTCAGGTGTACGAGCTGACCGGCCCCCGGTCGCTGCGCTTCGACGAGGCGATCGGCGAGATCTCCGCCGCGGCGGGCCGGCGCGTGGAGTTCGTCCAGGTGAGTGCCGCGGAGTACGCGGACGCGCTCAGCGCGGAGGGCGTCCCGGCGGGGACCGTGGAGCTGCTGACGTACCTGTTCACCACGGTGCTGGACGGCCGCAACGCCCGGCCGGCCGGCGGGGTGCGTGCCGCGCTCGGCCGGCCGCCTCGCGACTTCGCCGACTACGCCAGGCAGGCCGCGGCCACCGGCGTCTGGGAGCGGTGAGCACCGGGCCGCCACGAGCGAGTCCCCTGCCCGCCGGCCGTTCGCCGGCGGGTGGGCGTACAAAGCGTGATCGTCGTGACTCTGGGTAATCGAACATAGAAAGATCACTGGAACGACGCGGGGGACGTGCCATGATTACTTCCGGGACCAGGGGGTGAGCGGCGGGGCCGGGCGTGCGGCGCGCGCACTGGCCGGCCTGCTGCTCGCCCTGACCTCGGTGATCGCCGGACATCCCGCCGTGCCGCATCCGCCGCGTGACGCCGCCGCGGCACCGCCCCCCTCGCTCATCCCCGACCAGTACATCGTCCGGCTGCAACCCGCGGCGAACCCGGACAAGGTGGCGGCCGGCCTCGGCGTGAAACCGATCTACACCTATAGCAAGATCATGAAGGGGTTCACCGCGCTCATGACGGCCGGGCAGCTGGGCGGGCTACGCCGGCATCCCGATGTCGCCGAGATCGAACAGGACGGCCGGATCCGCCACCTCGACCTGCACCCCGTGATCCCGCTGCCCCCGCCCCTGGTGCCCGCACTGTCCTGGGCGAACGACCGGATCAACCAGCGATCCCTCCCGCTGGACGGGTCGTTCCACACCCACCACGACGGCGCCGGCGTCACCGCCTACATCGTGGACAGCGGCATCGACACCGCCCAGCCCGCCTTCACCGGCCGGCTCGATCCCGGCTACAGCAGCATCCGGGACGGCCGCGGCACCGGCGACTGCGCGGGCCAGGGCACCCTGGTGGCCGGAATCGTCGCCGGCACGTCCTGGGGCGTCGCGCCGAAGGCACGGCTCGCGCCGGTACGCGTGCTGGACTGCGCCGGCAACGGCACCTTCGGCGGCATGATCGCGGGCTTCGACTGGATCGCCGGTCACCTGCGACGTCCCGCCGTGGTGAACGTCTCCGTCAGCGGCCTGCGGTCCGCCGTGGCCAACGACGCCGCCAAGACGCTGTCCGACCTCGGCGCCTTCGTCGTGGCGAGCGGCGGCGACCAGTCCGGTGACGCCTGTACCGCCTCACCCGGCAGCGCCTCCGGCGTCGTCACCGTCGCCGCGTCCTCGATCGAGGACGCACCCGCCCCGGGCGGCAACGCCGGTCCCTGCGTCGACCTGTACGCCCCGGGCGTCGGCATCGTCTCGGCGGCCGCGGGGGGCGGCGAGGCGCGGGGCAGCGGAAGCGGCTACGCCGCCCCCTACGTGACCGCGACGGCCGCGCTGCTCAAGCAGGCCTACGGCGACTCCAGCACCGTCACCGTCCGCAACTGGCTCGTCGGTCATGCCACCAGCGCGCTGCGGGACGTCCCGGCCGGCACCCCCGACCGGCTGCTCTACATCGACGATCTCTAGCTCGGACCTCCGGCCGGCGTGCGGTCGCGCCGGTCGGCCGGCGCGTCGGAGCAAGACCTGGGGGCGGCGGCCGGCAGATGCGCGGGGTGTTCCGCCAGGCCGGCCCGGCCGCGGTCATCAGGGCCTCGGGACGCCGGCCTCCGGCGAGGACGCCGGGCGGTACCGCCAGACGGAGTCCAGCCACGGCGGGGCGACCCCGATGAAGTGCGCCCAGCTGCCCGGTTCCGCGTCCGGGTAGTGCTCGCGCGACTCGGCGAGGAAGGTCAGCGCGAAGCCTTCGCCGAGCAGACCGTTGACGACCCGGTCCAGGGTGTGCCGGTACTCCCGGGGCGGGCGGATGCGGCCGGCCGGCTCGCCGTCGTAGACCCACTCCTGGTCGGGATAGGAGGTCGCCGCCCCCTCGGTGTAGGGCTGCGTCAGCAGGTAACCCTCCCCGGTCCAGGTGTGGTGGGTGAGCCCGGAGAAGGCCGGGTTGGCGCACATCAGGTGGTAGTGGCCGCCTTCGGCGAGCACCCTCGCCACCTCGCGGAAGACGACCAGGCAGTCCGGGACGAAGTTCAGCGAGTACGGGTGCCAGACCAGGTCGAACGTGGCGTGGTCGAGATCCGACAGGTCCCGCATGTCCCCCTGGACCGTGCGGACGGCGACGCCGTAGTGCTCGGCGGCCTGGCGGTCCCGCGCCAGCTGCCCGGACGAGATGTCGACGACCGTCACGTCGGCGCCCAGCAGGGCGAAGGCCGCGGACTGCTGCCCGCCGCCGCTCGCCAGGCAGAGCACCCTGCGGCCCGCCAGGTCGCCGGGGACGCCCAGCCGGTCCAGGTCCAGGTATGCCCGGGCCTTGTCCGGGTCCAGGTCGAGCGCGGGACGGGTGAATAACGCGTCCGCCGCCACCAGGGCCTGCCAGCGTTGCTCGTTGTAGTGGTAGGTCTCGTCGTGCATGGCGGACAACCCTAACCACCGTCGAGCGGCAGGAACGAGCAGATTTCGGGCGGCCTTTCCGCCGGCGTCCGGCACCGGAGGGCCACCCGATTTAATCGGTTGTCGGCCGGCGGCCGCCCGCCCATGATGGCGACCATGGCGACGACACGACGCGCGGACATGTTCACCGCGGACGGCAAGCCCTCCGACGACGACCCGCGCGAGCACGGACCGACGCTCGGCGATGAGCGCACCACGCTGGCCGAGGCCCTGCGCACGGCCCGCCTGACGCTGGAGATGAAGTGCGAGGGCCTGGACGCGGAGGCCATGGCCCGGCGGTCGGTCGAGCCGTCGACGATGTCGCTGCTCGGGCTGGTCCGGCACCTGGCCGAGGTGGAGCGCGCGACGTTCCGGGTGCTGATGGCCGGGCAGGACGTGCCGAAGCTGTTCACCTCCGACACCGACCGGGACGGCGACTTCGACGGGGCGGTCCCCGATCCGAAGGTGGTCGCGGAGGCGTGGGACGCCTGGCGGGCGGAGGTGGCCTTCGCCGAGCGATTCGTCGCCGAGGCACCGAGTCTCGACATCACCGGTGACGACTCGCTGAACAAGCACGGCAGCGGCGGCGGGCAGACCTCGCTGCGCGAGATGCTGGTCGGGATGATCTGGGAGTACGGTCGGCACATGGGCCACGTCGACCTGCTGCGCGAGCGCATCGACGGTCGCATCGGCCAATGACCCGGCCAGGCTCGCCCAACCCGTTTCGCGCGGCCGGCCGGAGGCGCTGACCTGCGACGACCGGCCGCGGCGGCTTCCGCCTTACCTCCCGGGTAATCGACGCCCCGCACGCCCGGCCGGGAGAGTTGGGGCATGAATCGTGACACTCGTGACGTCGTGACGGAGTTCCTGGGCCGGCTGGCCGAAGGCGACCATGAGCGCACCGCGGAAATGTTCGCCGAGCCGTTCGACTGGCGGCTCAGCTGGCCGGTCGAGGGGCACCCGGCGGTGCCATGGATCCGTCCCCGGTCCGCCCGCGCCGACGTGGCCGACCATTTCCGGTCGCTGGAGGCGCATCATGTGCCCGAGTTGAACGGCACCTCGGTGAGCCGGATTCTCGTCGATGGCGAGGACGCGGTGGTGCTGGGGGAGATCGCGCAGACGGTACGCGCCGGTGGGACCGCCTACACCTCGCCGTTCGCGCTGCACCTCACCGTCACCGACGGGCGCATCACCCGCTACCACATCTACGAGGACAGCCTCACCGTCGCGCGCGCCCTCAGCGTCCAGCCCTGACCGGCGCCGGCGGGTGCGGCGCCGCTTCGGTGATCAGGTCATGCCGGAGCGGCCGCCATGGGGTGACGCGCATCCGTTCGGAGTGGCCGGGTGGTGATGGCGGGAGGGTCGGTCGAAGAGGTCGGCGGCGGTCGTGGCGGTGGCGGCCCGCTGGATCCAGGTGTCCAGCAGGGTGGTGTCCGTGCACTGCATGATGCGGTCGCGCATCTCGCCTGGGACCGGGACGCCCCGTCCGGCCAGCAGCACGAGGACCGCCTCCGCCTTCCCTTCGGCCTTCCCTTCTTCTCTTCCTTCGGCGACGTACTTCTTGGCGAAGTCGCTCTGGTATTCGTACGTGCCCACCGCCATCAATACCTCCCAGTTCTTGCGCGCCGCCTCCGGCAGCATGGCGAATACGAAATCAGCGTACAACCGGGCCCGTTCGTCGTCGACGACGGTAAGGGCGGCCAGGCATGCCTCCAGCACCGGCTGGGCATCGTCCTGGCCGCCGTGGGTCACCGCCGACAGCACGGCCAGCTCGGGCGAGCGGATCGCCGTCTCGGCATCGGTTATCAGGGGGACCGCACCGGGGTCGGCTACCAGCGGAGTGAGATTCCACCCTGGGTGCCCCATGTCGATGGTCTTCGCGCACCATCGCGCGATCCCCGGGTCGGTACAGATGACCAGCAACAATGCCGGACATTTCAGGCGCGCACGGATGGATGCCAGGTAGACCGGCCAGCTCCACCGCTTGCCGGGGTCACGGCCGCGTTGCACCTCGACCACCACGGCCAGCATTGGCTTGTCGGCCCACAGTACGGTAATCGTGTCTGATTGATATTCAACCGGCTCGAACTGTGTCAGATCAGCCGACTCCACGCGTGCCTCGCGATGTGCGGGCAATGGCACTTTGAGCACCTGTTCCAGGACCTCGCCTGCCAATTCAGGACGATTCCTGAAAAGGGCGATCAACGCCTCGTGTTCCATCGTGAGCATGGCCAGAACTTTATGGTGTCGGCAAAGCCCGCTCAAACTTTCGATCAAGTCTCTAATCTGCTGGCAATTAATGAATCGATATCATATTTCCCGTAGTGTCGCGGCCGTCACGTTCACATTTCGGGGGGGCACCGAGTGTCGAGCGGGCGAGGAGTGCGCGGTGCCGCCTGGCCGAGGAGCCGGGCACCGCGGGCACGCTGTGACCTGAAGCAGGTGAGGCCGGTGGGGACCGCCGCCCACCGGGCCTGCTCTTGTGACGGCCGTGCGGCCGGCTCAGTCCTTGATCTTCAGACCCATGGAGCGGGCGGTGCCGGCGATGATCTTCTCGGCCTGGTCCAGATCGGTGGTGTTCAGGTCCGGCAGCTTGGTGCGGGCGACCTCCCGCAGCTGCTCGCGGCTGATCGTCGCCACGCTCTGGTGCCCGGGGCGGGGACTTCCGGAGTCCAGGCCGGCGACCCGGCGCAGCAGGGACGCCGTGGTCGGCATCTTGGTCACCACGTCGAACGAGCGGTCCTCGTACACCGTGATCTCCGCGGGCACCACGAACCCGCGCTGCGCCTCGGTCGCGGCGTTGTAGCGCCGGCAGAAGTCCATCAGGTTGATGCCGACCGGGCCGAGGTCCTTGCCCACCGTCGCGGGACCGGCCTCACCGGCCTTGAGCTGGATCTTCACCACTCTTACGATCTTGCTTTTCGCCATGCCGGAAACGGTAAAGTGTCCAGTTACTGGAGACTCAACCGGAATAATCGGTGCCATGGCCCGCGAGACGTACACGATCGGCCGGCTGGCCGCGCTGTCCGGCATCCCGGTGAAGACCATCCGCTTCTACTCCGACGCCGGCGTGCTGCCCGAGCGCGACCGCACCTCCGGCGGCTATCGGGTGTACGGGGAGGAGGATCTGGCCCGGCTGGAGCTGATCCGCGCGTTGCGCGACATCGGCGTCGGCCTGGCCGTGATCCGCTCGCTGGGCGAACGCGACCTGCGCGAGGTGCTGGAACTGCACCTGCGGACGGTGGAGACCCAGCTCAAGGGCCTGCAGCGCACCCGGGCCATCCTGCGGGCCACACTGGAGCGCGGCGAGCCGTCCGAGACCGACCTGCGCCGGCTGAACACGCTCGGCCGGTTGGGCGCCGCCGAGCGGGACGCGCTGCTGGACACCTTCGTCGCCGAGGTCGGCGGCGGCGTGCCGGCCCGCGAGCGGTGGCTGACCTGCCTGCGGGAGGCCATGGTGCCCGACCTGCCCGCCGAGCCCACCGTCGAGCAGCTCGACGCCTGGCTGGAGCTGGTCGAGCTGCTCGCCGACGAGGACTACCAGGCGACGCTGCGCACCCGGAGCGACGAATACTGGCGCGAACGCGAGGCGGACGGCGGCTATGACCCGGCGGTCTGGCAGAAGGCCGACCAGGAGCTGGTGGAGATGGTGCTCGCCGCGGTGGCGGCGGGCGTCGCGCCGGACTCGGCGGCCGCCCGGCCGGTGCTGGACCGGGCGGCGGGCCTGCTGACCGAGATGCACGGCGGGCCGGACGGGCCGGAGTTCCGCCGCACGCTGCTGCGGGGCTACGAACAGCATGACCCGCGGGCCACCCGCCAGTGGCAGCTGGCCGCGATCATCCGGGGCGACCCCTGGCCGCACCCGCAGACCGCCGCGCACACCTGGCTGGAGCAGGCACTGCGCGCCCACACCATGTGATCAACAGGCAGTGCGGCGCCGCGGTCCCGGGGGCCCGGCCGCGGCGCCGCCTCCGGCCGGCATGCGAGCCGGGCGTGAAAGGTGCGGGCCGGACGCGGCGCCGGGCGTGCGGGCCTCAGGGCGGGCCGGTGCGCCGGATCAGCTGTGGAAGGGAGAGATGATGATCCAGCCCGGGTCGTCGGCCACCTCGACCGTGGCGGGCCCCTCGGTCCAGCCGGCGGCCAGGTCGCGCAGCGCGCCGGGGACGTCGCCGTCGGGGTCGGCGTAGACATGGAAGACGCGGGCGCCTTCGGCGGTGACGTGCACGGCGAGCGTCGCGGTGCCGGCCAGCGGCGTCAGGGCCTGGGTCAGCCGCTCCTCGAACCCGCGCAGCGCCGCCGCCGAGCCGCCGGCGGGCAGGCCGTCGGCGTCCGCCTCGGCGTAGGCCAGGGTGATCGCGATGTGCTGGTCGAACAGCGGGTGGTCCACCGGCCGCAGCGGATGGCGGGCGGCGGCCAGCAGGCGCGCCCCGGCAGGGGTGCGGCCCTCCATCAGCGCCCACTGCCCGTCCGGATACTCCGACGCCAGGTCGGCGACGACCGCCGGCAGGTGGACGGCGGCGACGGCGTCGATCGGCGGCGCGGTCGCGGCCACGACCTCGCCCGCCCAGCGGGCCACCTCGTCCTCCCCGAGCAGGTGGTCCAGGGCGAGCAGCGTCGCCTCGGTGCGCACCTCGTCGTCAGCGAGGTCCTCGAAGACCGGGTGGTAGGCGGTGATGTCGACGCGCGGCTGCCCGTTCGGCACCCGAAGGCCCACCACCAGGTCGGCCAGCGGCAACGGACGCCCGTCCACCCGCAGCGTGCGCCCGGCGGCGCCGGGGTCGGCGGGCCGGGACGGATGGAACTCCCACCCTGCGTCGGCCGGCGGCGCCGACCGGGCCCAGCGGTGCGCGAGCGGGCGCAGCTCCGGGTCGCCGGCCGAGGACACCACCAGGGCGTGCCGGGCGGCCCGCCCCGGGGTCACGTCCCACACCAGGCCGGGGTCGATCGCCGCCACCGCCGGGTCCAGCTCGGCGGCCAGGCCCTCGGTGTCGCCGGCGTCCGCCAGGGACTCGACCCTCGGCCGGGCCCCGGCCCACCACGCCCAGAAGCCCGCCGGCCCGTCGCCATGCCCGTTGTCTCGCATGGCCCCCGATCCTCGCAGGAGTCCCGGGCCGACGCCAACGCGTCCCGGCTGCCGCCCGGCGGCCGGGCCGCCGTGCGGGGCGCCGAGGGGAGGTAACCTCGTGGTGTTATGAGCCTTCGCGTGCTTGCCGCCATGTCGGGCGGCGTCGATTCGGCCGTGGCCGCCGCCCGCGCCGCCGAGGCGGGGTACGACGTGACCGGGGTTCACCTGGCGCTGTCGTCCAACCCGCGGTCGTACCGGACCGGCGCCCGCGGGTGCTGCACGCTGGAGGACTCGCGGGACGCCCGGCGGGCCGCCGACGTGATCGGCATCCCCTTCTACGTGTGGGACATGGCCGAGCGCTTCCACCGCGATGTGGTAGAGGACTTCGTCGGCGAGTACGCGGCCGGCCGCACCCCGAACCCCTGCCTGCGCTGCAACGAGAAGATCAAGTTCACCGCGGTGCTGGACCGGGCGATGGCGCTCGGCTTCGACGCGGTGGTCACAGGTCACCACGCCCGGCTGGCGGGCGGGGTGCTGCGCCGCAGCGTCGACGCGGGCAAGGACCAGTCGTACGTCCTCGGGGTGCTGACCCGCGAGCAGCTCGCGCACGCGATGTTCCCGCTGGGCGACACCACCAAGGCGCAGGTGCGGGCGGAGGCCGCCGACCGCGGGCTCACCGTGGCCGACAAGCCGGACAGCCACGACATCTGCTTCATCGCCGACGGCGACACCCGTGGCTTCCTGGCCGAGCGGCTGGGCGCCGAGCCCGGGCCGATCGTCGACGAGTCCGGCGCGGTGGTCGGCGGGCACGACGGCGCTTACGGCTTCACCGTGGGCCAGCGCAAGGGCCTGCGCATCGACCGGCCGGCGCCGGACGGGCGGCCGCGCTACGTGCTGTCCATCGAGCCGGTGTCCAACACGGTGACGGTGGGCCCGCGCGCGTCGCTGGCGGCGAGTTCGATCGTCGGCGAGCGCCCGGTGTGGAACGGCCCGCTGCCCGAGCCGGTGGCGCCGCTGGCCTGCCAGGTGCAGCTGCGCGCGCACGGCGAGGTGTACGGCTGCCGGGCCCAGCTGTCCGGCGGCGAGCTGCACGTGGAGCTGGACACCCCGGCGGCCGGGGTGGCGGCGGGCCAGGCGGCCGTGCTGTACGACGGCGACACCGTCATCGGCTCGGCCACCATCTCCGCCGCCCGCTGAGCCCGCCCGCTGAGCCCGCCCGCTGAGCCCGCCCGCTGAGCCCGCCCGCGGGTCAGCCCGGCAGCTCGACGGTCTCGCCGGTGGCCAGCCGGCGGAAGTCGGCGTGCTGCGCCTCGCCCCGCCGGGCCAGGGTGCCGTCCACCAGCTTCAGCCCCACCTCGTTCCACAGCCCGTCATGGATGGAGTAGGCCCGGGCCGGCGCCACCTCGCGCAGGTAGTCGACCATGTCGGCGGCCTTCATCCACGGCCCGGAGGTGGGCGTGAGCAGCGTGCCCACCGGCCGGTCCGGCACGGTGAACGCGTCGCCGGGGTGGAAGACCTCGCCGTCGACCAGGAAGCCGATGTTCTGCACGACCGGCACGTCGAAGGCGATCCGGGCGTGCTCGCGGCCGAGCACGCCGACCTCGAAGCCGGCGGCGGTGAACGCGTCGCCGTCCCCGACCACGTGCACCGGGGCGGCCAGCCCGGCGAGCTGCTCGGCCACCGGCGCGCAGGTGTAGACCGGCACGCCGGGGCCCAGCGCGGCCAGCCGCCGGGCGTCCAGGTGGTCGAAGTGCTCGTGGGTGATCAGGACGGCGTCCGCGCCGTCCAGCGCCGACTCCTCGGTGAGGCCGCCCGGGTCGATGATGAGGGTCGCGCCGTCCTTCTCCAGCCGGACGCAGGCGTGACCGTGCTTGGTGAGCTTCATCGTCCCATCATGGCCCTGAGGCCGGTCCACAGCCGGGACCGGGCCTCCCGGCCCGGTCCCGGGTCGTGCATTGCCGGCCGGGGCCGGGCGGCGGCCGGCCCGGGGGACGTCACATGGCCATCTCCTGGGTGCGGGCGAGCGCGCGGGCGAAGTCGCGCGACGACAGCCACAGCTTGTACATGATCGCCGCCTCGAAGACCAGCAGCAGCGCCGCGGCGCCCACCGTCACCGGGATGATCTGCCCGGTGAGCGGGCCGATGATGAACACCGCCATCTGGAACTCGATGCCGCTGACCAGGTGGGTGCGCACCCGGTGGTCCCGCAGCCGGTCGCGGATCCGCAGGTAGCCGGTGAACCGGGAGCGGAACTCCTCCTGCAGGTCCACCTGGTCGCCGGGCCGGACCCGTGGCGCGGCGGCCGCGGCGAGCTCCTCGGGGGTGCGCACCCGGTTCTCCTCGGCGTCCAGGTCGGCGTCCTCGCCGAGCACCCCGCCGGGCATCCCGCCGGGCACGCCGGTCGCGAGGTCCGCGTCCGGCGCGGTCTCGGCCAGGGCACGCCGCAGCCGGGTGCGCATCTGGCGGCGCACCTTGGCGATCTGCAGGGCGTCGACGTAGCGCAGCATGTCCAGGAAGACCACCGCCACGCCGAGCAGCAGGTACACCTCCTGCCCGGTGGCCTGGTACTGCCCCCACATCAGCGCCAGCGTGCAGGTGAGCACCCGGATCCGGTCGAACACGTAGTCCAGCCAGCCGCCGAGCACCGTGCCGGTGCCCTTCAATCGGGCGATCTTGCCGTCCATGCAGTCCAGCACGAAGCTCAGGTGGTAGAGCAGCGCGCCGGCGACCAGCCAGGGCCACTCCGCCCGCAGGAAGCATCCCGCGGCGGCCAGGCCGAGCAGGAAGGCGCCCCAGGTGATCTGGTTGGGGGTGATCGAGGTGCGGTTGGCGGTGATCACCACCAGGCGGCCGGCCAGCGGGTCCACCAGCCAGACCGTCCACCAGGCGTCCCGGGCCTTGTAGGTCTGGGCCCGTACCTCGTCCAGCGTGAAGGTCATCCGGTGGCCCGTCCCCTCGGCCGCGTCGCCCCGCCGGCCCCGTGCGGCGGGCCGATCGTCGTTCTCGTCGTCATTCGTCGTCCAGGTCCTCGGCGTCGTCGTCGCCGTCGTCGTCGGTGAACGCGTGGGTGTCGTCCGCCAGGTGCGGATCGTCATCCGCGCCGAAGAAGCCGGCCAGGTAGCCGCGTAACCCCTTGCCGCCGTCCCCGTGGGCGGTCATCCGGCCGATCCGGTCCGCGGCGCGGGAGCGCGCGTGCCGCCGATCCGCTCTGTCGTGACGTGCTGGGTGTATGTCACTTCTGTCCCCGTTCGAGATTTGGTGGTACTGCTTCTTCTCCGATCCGGCGCGGAGTGTTCATGGCGGCCCCGGTGCGGGGTGCTTTCTCTCTACGACGCCAGCGTGCGCGGGGATGTTGTATGACGTAAGTCACATTTCGCTACCTGGCCGCGGCGACACGGCACCACGAGGTGGTTCGCCGCGGGTGCGGGGTCGCGGGGAGGGACCCGCGGGTGCCCGGCGCCCGGCGTGCCGCGGCGGTTCTAAGCTGTGCGGCTGTGAGCGAGTTTCCCTGGGAGGAGGCCGCCGCGACCGGAGTGGGCTCCCACCCGGGCGGCGACCACCTCGAGACGTTGCGGACGGTCTTCGGCGAGCTGCCCGGCCTGCCGTACCTGCCGGAGCTGCCGGACCGCGGCGTCGGCGCCGACATGATCGGCCGTACCGCCGGCCTGCTGGTCGACCTGCCGGTCGCCGTGCAGCCGTCCGGCTGGCGGGTCACCGACCGGCCGGGCCGCGACCTGCGCCGGGCGCGCGAGCACCTGGCCCGCGACCTGGACGGGCTGGAGGAGGTCGCCTACGGCTACACCGGCCCGCTGAAGATCCAGGTGTGCGGGCCGTGGACGCTGGCGGGCGCCGTCGAGCTGCGGCACGGCGACAAGATGCTGGCCGACGCCGGCGCGGTCCGCGACCTGGCCGGGTCGCTGGCCGAGGGGCTCGCCGCGCACCTGGCGGACGTGCGCGCCCGGGTGCCGGGCGCCCAGGTGATCGTCCAGCTGGACGAGCCGGGCCTGCCCGGCGTGCTGGCCGGCACGGTGCCGACCGCGTCCGGGTTCGGCCGGCTGCCCGCGGTGGAACCGCCGGACGCCGCCGAGCGGCTGCGCGCCGTGCTGCCCGGGGACGCCTTCACCGTGGTGCACTGCTGTGCCCCCGGCGTGCCGCTGAACGTGCTGCGCGCCGCCGGCGCGGGCGGGGTGTCGCTGGACGCGGCCCTGCTGCGCCGCCGGGACGAGGACCGGCTGGGCGAGGCGATCGAGGCGGGCATCGCGCTGTTCCTCGGCGTCGTCCCGGGCTCCGGCGCGCCGCTGCCCGCCACCGCGGCGGCGGCCGAGCCCGCCCGCACGCTGTGGGGCCGGCTCGGCTTCCCGCCGGGGCGGCTGGCCGAGCAGGTGGTGCTCACCCCGTCCTGCGGGCTGGCCGGCGCCTCGCCCGGCCAGGCCCGGGCCGCGCTGGCCCGCTGCCGGGAGGCCGCCCGTGTCCTGCGCGAGGACCCCGAAGACGGCTAGCGGGCCACCCGCCCGGCGGTCAGCGACCGGCCGGCCGGTCCGGCGACCAGAACGGATCGCGGCCGATGAATCCCAGCATCCTGGTCTGGGCGTCGGCGTCCTCCGGCACCTCGACCCGGGGGCCGTACTGGCCGGAGGCGCGCATCGCCGCCTCGATCTCGACCATCCCGGCCAGGAGGCCGGCGCAGAAGTCCGGGTCCAGCCGGTCGTCCTGGCCGGTGGCCCGGGCCAGGTCCCAGGTGTGCATGAACACGTCGGCGGTGTAGAACCGGTCGATCGCCGCGTCCAGCGGCACCCGCCCGATGTGCGGATTCGTCAGTTCACGGCGTGCCGTCTCCGGATCGTCCAGCAGGTCCTGGACGCCGTCCCGCAGGACCTGCCAGGCGGCGACCGGGTCCTCCTCCACCGACGGCCCGCGGGCCAGGTCGACGCCGGAGCCGGCGGCCAGGAACGCGGGGAACCAGTCGACCAGGTGCCGCACGACGTCGCGGGCGGACCAGCCCGGGACGGGGGAGGGCACGTCCCAGGACCGGGTGCCGCGCACCCGGTCGGTGAACAGGCCGGCGACCTGACGGTGCCGGTCGGCGGGGCGGTCAGACAGCGCCATCGGCGAGCATCCTGTCCAGCTTCGCGTATCCCTGGTCGACGCCGACCTCCATGCCGCTGCGCAGCCATGCGTCGCGGCCCTCCAGGCTGTCGACCAGCGACCGCGCCCGCAGCCGGGTGCGGCCGTCGCCCAGGTCCTCGAACGACAGCGTCTCCAGGGCGACCCCGTCGGGTTCGCCGTCGAAGGTGAAGGTCTGCACGATGCGGTCCGGCCGCACCTCGTGGAAGCAGCCGTGGAACCCGTACTCGGTGCCGTCCTGCGCCGCGACGTACCGCCAGCTGCCGCCGGTGCGGGCGTCCCAGTGCACGATGCGGGTGGCCAGCGCGTCGGGCCCCACCCACCGGGCGAACAGCTCGGGGTCGGTGTGCGCGCGGAACAACTGCTCCGGCGTGGCCGTGAAGTCACGGGTGATCTGGATGATCGGCAGCTTGGGATCCGCCTCGATCGCCGTCTCGCTGATGCTGTTCATGCTCGTCTCTCCTCATCTCCGCCAGGACGGTGTCCAGGCGGCGGTAACGCTGCTCGGTGCGGCGCCGGTGCCGCTCGAGCCAGGTGTCCAGTAGGTCGAAGGCCCGGGTCTCCAGGCGCACCGCCCGCGGCTGCGGTCCGGGCGGGCGGCCGACCAGGCCGGCCTCCTCCAGCACCCGGAGGTGCTTGTAGACGGCCTGCAACGACATGCGGTACGGCTCGGCCAGCCGGCTCACGGTGGCGTCGCCCTCCGCCAGCCGGGCGACCATGTCGCGCCGGGTCGGGTCCGCGAGGGCGGCGAATACGCGGGACAACCCATCCGTGCTCATCATTCCTCGCCGTTTCAACCGTGTGGTTGAAACAACGGTACGTCCGATGAAGGCTTACTGACAACCTTTCGGTAGAAAGACCTGTTCATCAGGGTGGCGGCCGATCGGGAGAGCGGTGTACGGCGCTCTGGTGGCCGGCCGCCAGGGCCGCCGTCCGCCCCTCGGCCGGGTGGCACCTGATCGACGGGCATGTGCACGCGCGGCCGTGATTCCCTACGATTCCCGGCATGGCTCCTCGCGAGGACGACGGCGGTGGTGACTTCGCCGGTATCGACCCGGTGCTGATGCGTTCGATGATCAAGGATTTGGAGGGTGCCAAGGGGCTGGTGGAGGAGCACGTCCCGGGGTTGAAGGACGCCTTCTCCCGGGTGGGGTTGTCCACCAAGCCGATCGGCACGCTGGCCGGGGTGGCCGGGTGGATCGGCGGTGAGCTCGGCATGCTGAACCGGCGGCAGCGGATGGCCGAGCAGCTGTCGAAGGAGAACGACCAGTTCGGTTTCACCGGGGCGATGGTGCAGACCGAGTGGGAGGGGTTCTTCAAGAGTCCCGCCGAGGCGGAGGCCAAGGCCAAGGAGCTGGCCGGCACGTACCAGGAGCCGGAGGGGTTCCCCGACGACGCCTGGGAGCAGATCCGCAAGTACCAGAGCGATCCGGACTTCGCCCGGGCCCTCCTCAAGCAGCTCGGCCCGGAGAAAGCCGCCTTTCTGGTCAACCGGGCCCGCGGCGAGAACGACGACGGTGCCCGGCTGGCCGCCTTCTCCACCGTCATGGCGGTGGCGAGCCACCAGGGCGTGATCGACGACGCGTGGCTGGGGAAGTTCGCGAAGGGCACCGACGGGATGCCCGATCTGAGCGGCCTGGCGGCGGTCATCCAGCACGGCACCTGGAACAAGGACACCCTGGTCGCCATCGGCAACCGAGGGCTGCGCGGCACCCTGGGGGGCGACACCGAGCTCGCCGCCTCGTTCCTGGACGGCCTGGCGCGCAACCCGATGGCCGCCAACCAGGTCTACGCCGAGAACTTCGACATGATCAACCGGATGATCAGCGGGGACCTGCCCGGATGGCTGGGTGACGACGCCGGCCGCGGCGACCCGCTCGGCCGGTTCGTGACCGCCGCCACCGTCGAGGCCCGCGAGGTGGGCGAGCGGATGCGTCCCCCCGGCGACCTCACCTGGTGCAATCCGGCCGACCCGCTCATCTCCCGGGTCCTCGGGCAGACGCAGAACAAGGAACCGCTGACCAGCGAGTTCGACGGCGTCCGGCAGGCACTGGCCGGCCTGGCCGGGCTCGCCGGCCAGGTGCCGGTCCCGGATCCGCGCCTCGACGTGGAGGACGCCGGCCGGTTCGAGTACGGGATGCCGGGCACGCTGCCGGATCCGTCGATGCCGCTCTACCAGCTGGGGGTGAGCCAGGGCCAGCTCGGCGACTGCTACTTCCTGGCCGCCGTGGCGGGCCGGTTGCGGCAGGACCCCAACTTCCTGACGAAGCGGATGACCCGCAACGCGGACGGGACTTACACGGTGACCTTCTTCCGCGACGGCGCGCCGGTGCCGGTCACGGTGACGGCGGCGGTTCCGATGTGGAAGGGGACCCAGCAGGACGCGTTCGTGAGCCCGCCGCTGCTGGCCATCTATGAGAAGGCTTACGCGCAGTTCAAGGGCCTGAGCTCCTTCGAGGAGATCGAGGGTGGGTTCGTCGTCGATCCCTGGCCGGACATCGACGGCAAGAAGGTCGGGGAGCTGGACGACCTGAGCTACGCCAACCTCAAGAAGCTGAGCGACGCGAAGGTGCCGATGACGGTCAGCACGCCGGCCGACGGGATCTTCGACGATGACCATCGCACCGGTCCCGGTGCCCAGCTGGTGACCAAACACGTGTACTCCGTCGAGGACGTCTTCATCGACAAGAACGGGGTGGAGACCGTCAGGCTGGTCAACCCGTGGGGTGCCGGCGCCTCGGCGCCGCATCAGGTGGACGTCCCGCTCAGCTGGATCAAGGACGGGACCGGCACCTGGGCCCGGAACTGGCAGGTGGAGATCGCCGCCGAGGAATGATCGGCACGCGGCGGGAACGACGGAGAGAGATGACGGGGTGGCGATGGAGTACACGGTGAAGGTGCGGCGCGGCGTGGACGCCGAGGCCTGGGGCATGCGGATCGGCATCCGCCGGTTCACCGGCGGGGACGGCCCGCGGGCGGTGCTGCTGGGCGTGCGCGCGGCCGGCGCGGCCGAGCCCGAGGCCTTCCTGCTCGGCCCGGGGGAGAGCGCCGAGGCGGGCGGGCGGGTGCTGGTGGTCCGCGAGATCGCCGCCGAGCACGTCCTGGTGGCGTCGGAGGGCGAGCCGTGGCCGGGCGCCGGGACCGAGCCGCCGGCGTGAGGGTCTGGGCCGCGGTCGCCGGGCTGGTCGTGCTCGCCGGCGTGGTGTTCGCGCTGGCCAGGTACAGCGCCGCGCCGCCGCCGGCGGGGCCGGGCGCGGTGCGGCTCACCCTGTCCCGGCCCGGACTGCCGCCGCTCCAGCATCCGTACCCGGGCGGGGCGGTGTCGCTGAACGCCATGCTGGGCGGCGGCGACGTGCTCATCGGGATGCGCGGGACCGCCGGCGGCGGCCGGGAGGTGCGGGTGAGCGAGGGGCAGACCGTCGAGGTGCCCGGGGGCAGGCTGCGCCTGGTGGGCGTCTGGGACATGTGGCGCCGAGACCGGGACGCGGTGGACGTCGTGCTGAGCACGCCGTGACCCGCCCTATTCATAGGGGTATGGCAGGTTTTCGTGGGGAAATGTCGGTGGCGGATGGCATGGTAGGAGTAACGATTCCCCAGGTGAACGCGCCGGGCGGGGGTGCGGGCCCGCGCGGTCGCCGCCGGCCGTAGCGTTCTCCCTGGGTTCGACAGACGAGGGGAGACGGGCATGTCCGCCGAGGTGGAGAACGTGCCGGCCGGGGCGCGAGAGCGCCACGCCGAGCTGGCGGAGCTCGCCGACGACGCCAACTGGCGCTATTACGTCCTCGACCAGCCCACCGTGAGCGACGCCGAGTACGACGGCTGGATGCGCGAGCTGCGCGAGCTGGAGGAGGCCCACCCGAGCCTGGCCACGCCCGACTCGCCCACCCAGAAGGTCGGCGCGCCGATCTCCACCGATTTCACCCCCGTCACCCACCTGCGCCGGCTGGAGAGCCTGGACAACGCCTTCAACGAGGCCGACCTGGCCGCCTGGCAGGCGAGGTCCGAGCGGTTCATCGAGGCCGACCCCGGGCCGTACCTGTGCGAGCTGAAGATCGACGGCCTGGCGATCGCCCTGGTGTACGAGAAGGGCCGGCTGGTGCGGGCGGCCACCCGCGGCGACGGCCGGGTCGGCGACGAGGTCACCGCCAACGTGCGCACCATCGCCGACGTGCCGCACCGGCTCACCGGCGACGGGGTGCCGGAGGTGATCGAGGTGCGCGGCGAGGTGTTCCTGCCGGTCGCCGGCTTCGAGAAGCTGAACGAGCAACTGGTCGCCGCCGGGAAGCCGCCGTTCGCCAACCCCCGCAACTCCGCGGCCGGTTCGCTGCGGCAGAAGGATCCGCGGATCACCGCCCAGCGCGCGCTGCGGATGCTCGTGCACGGCGTCGGCGTCTGGGAGGGCGGCGCGCCGCTGCCGGTCACCCACTCCGGCGTCTACGAGCGGCTGCGCGGGTTCGGGCTGCCGGTGAGCGACACCTACCGGGTGGTGCCGTCCCTGACGGAGATCAACGGGTTCATCGAGCACTACCGCGAGCACCGCCACGATCCCGAGTACGAGATCGACGGGGTGGTCGTCAAGATCGACCAGATCGCGCTGCAGCGCCGGCTCGGCTCCACCTCGCGCGCCCCCCGCTGGGCGATCGCCTACAAGTACCCGCCGGAGGAGGTCAACACCAAGCTGCTGGACATCCAGGTCGGCGTCGGCCGCACCGGCCGGGTCACTCCCTACGGCGTGATGAAGCCGGTGGTGGTGGCCGGTTCCACCGTGGAGCGGGCCACCCTGCACAACGCCTCGGAGGTCGCGCGCAAGGGCGTGCTGATCGGTGACACCGTGGTGCTGCGCAAGGCCGGCGACGTCATCCCGGAGATCGTCGGCCCGGTGACGGCGCTGCGCGACGGAGGCGAGCGCGAGTTCGTCATGCCGGCGCACTGCCCGGAGTGCGGCACCGAGCTGCGGCGGATCCGCGAGGCGGACGTGGACATCCGCTGCCCGAACGCCCGCTCTTGCCCGGCCCAGCTGCGCGAGCGCATCTTCTTCGCGGCCGGCCGCGGCGCCTTCGACATCGAGGGCCTCGGCTACGTGGCGGCGACCGCGCTGACCGCCCCGCTGCCGCCGCAGGAGCCGCCGGTGCGCACCGAGGCCGACCTGTTCGACCTCACCGTCGAGAGCCTGCTGCCGATCAGATCGGTGGTCCGCGACCAGGACACCGGGCTGCCCAAGACCGACCCGGAGACCGGCGAGCCGAAGGTCGTCATGTCCTTCGCCAACCTCAGCGGCGAGCCCAGCAAGAACACCGTGCACATGATGGCGCAGCTGGAGAAGGCCAAGGCCCAGCCGCTGTGGCGGGTGCTGGTCGCGCTGTCCATCCGGCACGTGGGGCCGACTGCCGCCCAGGCCCTGGCCGCCGAGTTCCTGTCCCTGGACCGCATATTCGGCGCCTCGGAGGAGGAGTTGGCCGCGGTCGAGGGCGTCGGGCCGACGATCGCCGCGTCCGTCCGCGAGTGGTACGCCGTGGACTGGCACCGGGAGATCGTCGAGCGGTGGCGTGCCGCGGGCGTGCGCATGGTGGACGAGCCGGCCACCGGTCAAGGCCCGCGCACGCTGGCCGGGCTCACCCTGGTGGTCACCGGCACCCTGGAGGGCTTCACCCGGGACTCGGCCGGCGAGGCCATCCAGGGGCGGGGCGGCAAGGTGACCGGCTCGGTCTCCAAGAAGACCAGCTTCCTGATCGCCGGGGAGAACGCCGGGTCCAAGTACGACAAGGCGCTCAAGCTGGGCGTGCCGATCCTGGACGAGGAGGGTTTCCGGGTGCTGCTCGACCACGGCCCGGACGCGGTGCTCCCCGCCGCGGAAGCCGCCGGAGAGGCCGGAGACGCGCCCACGGAGGATGCCCCGGACGCCGGGGACGCCGGGGAAGTGGTGCCGGACGCGGCGGGCGGCGGCGTCGACGAGCGGTCCCCGGAGGTGGCCGGTTAGTCCTCCTTCCTGGCATATGTACGACATGTCATGACTGCGCCAGCCTGACGCTAGTGACGCCCCCCGGAGCCGTCCGCCAGTCTCGTGATCGGCAACACGGCTTCACGGAAGGTCAGGCACCCCATGGGTTGGTCCGCGCGTCTCCTCGCGGTGGGAGTGGCGTCCACGCTGCTCGCCCTGCCCGCGCCGGCTCGGCCGGCGAGTGGCGAGGCGTCCGCCGCACCGGTCGGCGACGTCCGTCATGTCACCCTCATCACCGGCGATGTCGTCACCGTCCGGCCCCGCGCCGGCGGCGGCCGGGCGGTCACCGTCCGGCCGGGCAAGGGCCGGGAGAAGATCCGATTCACCACCGAGGAGGTCGACGGCGAGATCCGGGTCACGCCGTCCGACGCGTTCCCCTATCTGGTCAACGGCCTGCTCGACCCGACGCTGTTCCAGGTCGGGGAGCTGATCGACCAAGGATACGACGACAGGAGCAGGCCCACCCTGCCGCTGCTGCTCGACTACGCCGACGGGGCGCGGGCGGCGGCCGTGCCCGGTGTCAAGGTCACCGCGACCCTGAACAGCATCGACGCCCAGGCCGCCGCGCCGGAGAAGGGCCGGCTCGCCGACTTCTGGAAGGCCGCCGTCACCACGGCGGACCCGTCGGCCAAGGCGGGCGCGGCGAACGGCCTGGAGAAGATCTGGCTGGACGCCCGGGTGAAGGCGAGCCTGGAGCGCAGCGTCCCCCAGGTCGGCGCGCCGCAGGCCTGGCAGGCCGGCTACGACGGCACCGGGGTCAAGGTCGCGGTGCTGGACACCGGCGCCGACGAGACCCATCCCGACCTGGCCGGCCGGGTCGACGACCGGCGCAACTTCACCGACGACCCCACGACCGAGGACGGCGTCGGGCACGGCACGCACGTGGCCTCGATCATCGCCGGCCAGGGCTCCGCCTCCGCGGGCCTGCGCAAGGGCGTCGCCCCGGGTGCGCGCCTGCTGGTGGGCAAGGTGCTCGACAACACCGGCTCCGGCACCCTCTCCCAGGTCATCGAAGGTCTGGAGTGGGCCGCCGGGGCGGGGGCCGACGTGGTGAACCTCAGCCTCGGCTCGGGCCCCACCGACGGCACCGACCCGCTCAGCGTGGCCGTGGACGAGCTCACCGCGAGCACCGGCACCCTGTTCGTCGCCGCCGCCGGCAACGAGGGCAGGGCGTACCAGGTCGGCGCGCCGGGCGCCGCGACCACCGCGCTCACCGTGGGCGCGGTGGACCGCGACGACGCCCTGGCGTCCTTCTCCAGCCGCGGTCCCCGGCTGGACGACGCGCCCAAGCCGGACATCACCGCGCCCGGGGTGGGGATCGCGGCGGCCCGCGCCGCCGGGACCACCATGGGCGATCCGGTCGACGAGCGGTACATCGCCGCGTCCGGCACGTCCATGGCGACCCCGCACGTGGCGGGGGCCGCGGCGATCCTCAAGCAGCGCCATCCCGGCTGGACCGCCGGGCGGCTGAAGGACGCCCTGGTCTCGACCGCCGCCACCATCGATGGGCAGACCGTGCACGAGCAGGGCGGCGGCCGGCTCGACGTGGCCCGCGCGGTCCGCCAGGACGTCACCGCCACCGGCGTGCTGGACCTCGGCACGTCCGTGGAGGGCGAGTCCGGCCAGGACGTGCAGGGCAAGGTGGCCTACACCAACACCGGCACCGCGCCGGTCACCCTGGACCTGTCGGCCGCGCTGCGCAACCAGGACGGCGCGGTGCCCGGCGAGGGAGCCCTCGCCCTCGGATCGACGGCGGTCACCGTGCCCGCCGGGGGGACCGCCGAGGTCCCGGTGCGGGTGGACCTCACCAAGATCGCCAAGGGCCGGCACGTCGGCTACCTCACCGCCCGCTCCGCCGACGGGTCGGTCGCCGCGCACACGACCCTGGCGCTCACCCGGCGGGGACCGGCGCGCAAGGTGCACTTCCGGGCGATCGACGACGAGGGGAAGCCGTCCCGGGTGGCGGCCATCCTGATGTACGGCGCCGCCGCGATCAATGACGCTTCGGGCTGGATCGAGGACCGCGACGCGGGTCTCATCCTGGAGGTCGAGCAGGGCACCTACCTGACCCAGGCGGTCTTCGGCGGGATCTCCAGCCGGCAGCAGCCGCTCGACGTGCTCATCTCCATTCCCGAACTGAAGGTGGACCGGGATCTCGAGGTGGTGCTGGACGCGCGCAAGGCCAAGCCGGTCGTGGTGGAGACCCCGAAGCCGGCCGTGCGGTCCGGCATCACCACCTGGGCTGCCTATCGCACCTACGGTGACCGCCGGATCTCCATCGCGGGCATGAACTTCCCGTCGGACCTGGTCACCGTGGCGGGTACCGACCGGGTGAAGAACGGGACGTTCGAGTTCAACACCCGCCTCCAACTCGCCGCGCCCATGGTCTCGCGGGCCCGGGTCACCGGTCTGCGGGACGATCTGCCGATGCAGCCGGCCATCTGGTCGCCGGAGATGGACGGCCGGTTCCGGTGGCCGCTGATGGAGGCCGGGCGTGGCCGGCCGGAGGACGTCGCCGGTCGCGACGTACGCGGCAAGGCGGTGGTGATCTCGCTGCCCTCGGAGGAGGAGGACTTCTACGAGTCCGAGGAACGGATCAGGGCGATCGGCAAGGCCGGCGCCGCCGCGGTCATCGCGGTGGGCGGCGAGCGGTACGGCCTGTGGCAGCAATGGCTGCCGGTCAACCCGCGGTATCCGTCGCCGGCCTTCCTCATCTCCCACGACGCCGGGCAGAAGTTGCTGGGGCGGGTCCGGGCCGGGCGGGCGACCATCGATCTCACCTGCACCATGGCGCCGCCGTACACCTACGACGTCTCGCACAGCGAGTACGGCGGCATTCCCCGCCAGATCGTGCACAAGGTGCGTCCCGGCAACACCGCGCGGATCGCCGCGGAGTACACCGAGTCCGGCGGCGAGCACTGGGCCAAGGAACAGCGCTTCGGGTGGCGCCCCTGGCAGGTCTTCGCCAACGAGCGGCAGACGCCGGTGCGCACCCCGCTCCGGCGCGACGAGTACGTCAGCTCCAGCGACGCCGACACGACGTGGGAGCACTTCGTGCACAGCTACTTCACCTGGGAGCTGTGGGGGTCCATCTACGGCGGTGGCGTCGCCCAGCCCGAACGCGGCTACCGGCCGGGCGAGATCGTCCGGGAACGGTGGTGGGGCCCGCTGGTCCGCCCGGCGATCCCGGCCGGCTACCCGTACCCGCCGACCCGGGACGGTGACGAGATGACGATCATCGTGCCGGAGATGGTGGACGGCGACGGCCACTACGGATACCTGGAGCAGAGCCTCGGCGAGGACGAGACCTCGGCGCGGCTCTTCCGGAACGGCGAGCTGGTGGCCGAACGGGCCAACGCCCGGGACCGCTTCCCGGCCGTACCTGAGGAGGCCGAGTACCGGCTGGAGCTGTCGACCTCCCGCACGTCCCCGGAGTGGGTGCACGCGACCGCCACCGAGACGGCGTGGACGTTCCGGTCCCGCGGCGCCGATCGGGAGCAGGTGCTGCCGATGCCGCAGGTCGACTACGACGTGCCGGCCGACGAGAACGGCCTGGTCCCGGCCGGCCGGCCGGTCTCGCTGGGCTTCACGGTGCGCGGCACGGTCCCCGGGATGAAGGTCGGGCAGATGACGGCCGAGCTGTCGTACGACGACGGCGCGACCTGGACGCCGGTCCGGCTGCGTTCGACCGGCGGCGGCGGGTACACCGGCCAGGTCACACACCGGGCGGGCACGGTGTCCCTGCGGGTGGCGGCGACGGACCGGGCGGGCAACCGGGTCGAGCAGAAGATCATCCGCGGCTACGGGGTGCGGTAGCGGGGCGGTGGGCGGCCGGACCGGCCGCCCACCGCTCACGGCCGCCGCTCACAGCCACCCTTCCCGGGCGGCGTGCCAGGCGAGCTGCATGCGGGTCTGCGCGCCGGCGAGTTCCATCAGGCTCTGCAGCCGCCGCTGGACGGTCCGCAGGCTCAGCCCGAGCTGGGTGGCGATCGACTTGTCGGACACTCCGGCGACCAGCAGCGAGAGCAGGTAGAGATCATCGCCCGACGGGGTGACGGCCGCCGAGCCGTCCTCGGTGTCGTCACCGGCCAGCCGTACGGGGGTGGCGCGGGTCCAGTGCGATTCGAACAGCGCGATCAGGGCGTCGAGGAGGCTGCTGTGGTGGATCACGGCCGCGGTGGGCTCGGAGACTCCTCGCACGTGCTGGACCAGCGGCATGACGGCGATCCGCCGGTCCACGATCATCATCCGGACCGGCAGCGCCAGCATCGCCCGCGCCTGCTCGCCGAGGTCGACGCTGTAGGCGACGTTGGGCAGCATCCCCGGCTGTTCCAGCAGCGCCCGCTCGTAGATGACCCGGTAGGCGACGCCGCGCTCCAGGGCCGCCGGCTCCTCGCGGTTGTCGGTGGAGGGCATCGCGACGTGCCCGGCCCGGCAGAAGTAGAGGACCTCCTCGCGGGCCCCGTCCTGGAGCAGCCGCAGCTTCTCGCGCAGCGCGGACCGGCTGGGCAGGATCTCGACGAGCTGGGCGGCGTCCCGGCGGCGGACGTTGGTCCGGTACTCCTCGGCCAGCTGGTCCACCGCGCGGCGGGCCGAGTCGAGCATCGCGTGCCGCCGGGTCAGCTCCGGGCCGAGCGCGAGGTCCGGAGCGACCGGGGAGAACCGCGGCACGCTTCCGGCGGTCTCGCGCACCAGCCCCATGGCCCGCATGTCCCGCAAGGCGCGCTCGGCCTCCGCGATCGGCACGCCGAGTTCGGCCGCCAGCCCGGTGAGGTCGGTCTCGGGGGCGGTGATGAGGAGCCGGTACGCGCGTTCCATGACCGCGTCCAACCCGGCCATCTCCAGCATGGGGACCATGATGACATCCGGAACCGGATATTTGTCGGATTTTATGATGACCGGAAGTGCCGTACCCGCCGGGGGCGGGTGGTCCGGGGCGCCGCGGGGTGCTGGGGAGGCGTGTGGGCTCCTGACCGAAATGCCGGAATAATATTTTGGGTGATTTTTCATCATCCGCGAGCCGGGTGGGCGACGAACCAGATGTGCCTAGTCACCGAAATATTCGGTGACGGAACGTACCCAACCGGTTTCGCGAAGTGGCCCAGAGGCCGTACTCTCCCATAGTGGCCTCTTGGGGGTTTACTTGCTTATGACGGATCCATCCGATACGCGGGATACCGCGCCGCGGCCGTACTCCCCGCTGTGGACGTACCTGACCGTGGTGGTCGTGGCCGGGCTGGCGGCGCTGCTCGCCGCCGAGATCCGGCTCGGCACCGGTGAGCCGGCCGGGCTCGCCCGCACGCCGCTGTTCTGGACGCTGGTGGCGCTGACCGTGCTCGGCGAGCTGCGGCCGATCGTGGTCTCCAGCTCGCGCCTGGCCGGTGGCACCGCCACCTCCACCCTGTTCGCCTTCGCCGCGCTGCTGTACTACGGGCTTCCGGTGGCGGTGCTGATCCACACCATCGCGGTGGTGGCCAGCGGGCTGTCCCGCCGGCGGGCGCCGCACCGCACCCTGTTCAACGTCTCCCAGATCACGCTGGCCTCGACCGCGGCGGCGGGCGTGCTGGACGCCTTCGGTCACCATCCACGGCCGGGGGTGCCCTGGGTGCCGGACGGCGCCGACATCACGTCGGTCGGCCTGGCCGCGCTCGCCTACTTCCTGACCCGCGGGCTGCTGGTGTGCGCGGCGGTCTCGCTGCACGAGCGGCGCTCGCTGGTGCGGGTGCTGCGCGCCACGATCGGCCACCAGAGCCTGGTGTACGCCGCCCTGCTCGGCCTGGCCCCGCTGGTGGTCGTCGTGATGAGCCGGTCGCCGGGGCTCGTCCCCCTCTTCGTCGCCCCGCTGGCGACCATGTACCTCACCGCGTCGCAGTCCGTCCGCCGCGACCACCAGGCCATGCACGACGGCCTCACCGCGCTGCCCAACCGCAAGCTCCTGGTCCTGCGCACCGAGGAGGCGCTGGCCGAGGCGCGGGAGAACGAGCGGGTCGGCCTGCTGCTGCTGGACCTCGACCGGTTCAAGGAGGTCAACGACACCCTCGGCCATCCGGTGGGCGACCGGCTGCTGCAGGTCGTCGCGCACCGGCTCACCCACAGCGTCCGGCCCGGGGACGTGGTGGCCCGGCTCGGCGGCGACGAGTTCGCCGTGCTGCTGCCGACCGTCCGCGACGCCGCCGCCGCCCGCGAGGTGGCCGCCCGGCTGCGGGTCGCGCTGACCCAGCCGGTGCGGCTGGAGGGCATGTCCTTCGACCTGGACGCCTCGGTGGGCATCGCGCTCTACCCCGACCACGCGCCGGACTTCGAGCTGCTGCTGCAGCGTTCGGACGTCGCGATGTACTTCGCCAAGGAAGGCCGCACCGGCGTGGAGACCTACCTCGCCGAGCGCGACCGCAACTCGCCCGAACGGCTCAGCCTGCTGGCGGACCTGCGCCGGGCCGTCGGCGGCAGCGAGCTGCGGCTGAACTACCAGCCCAAGCTGTGCCTGGCCACCGGGGCGGTGGAGGGCGTGGAGGCCCTGCTGCGCTGGTGGCACCCCGAGCGCGGGCCGATCTCCCCGGCCGAGTTCATCCCGCTGGCCGAGCAGTCGTACCTGATGCGGCAGATCACCCAACACGTCACCGACGCCGCGCTGGAGCAGGCGGCGGCCTGGTGGCACGCCGGGATCGAGATCCCGGTGTCGATCAACGTCTCGGCCCGCGACCTGCTCGACCCGGGGCTGCCCGACCTGCTGGAAGCCGGACTCTCCCGGCTGCGGCTGCCGCCGCGGGCCGTCCAGCTGGAGGTCACCGAACGCATCCTGATGACCGACCAGGCCTACACCGCCGACTCGGTGCGCGCCCTGGTCGAGCTCGGCGTGCCGCTGGCCCTGGACGACTTCGGTACCGGCTACAGCTCGCTGGTGCGGCTGCAGCGGCTCCCGGTCGGCGAGGTGAAGATCGACGAGTCGTTCGTCCGGCGGATCGGCGCGTCCGCCGACGACGAGCGCATCGTCCGGTCCATCGTCGACCTGGTGCGCTCGCTGGGGCTGCGCTCGGTGGCCGAGGGGGTGGAGACCGAGGAGGTCGCCCGGCGGCTGCGGGAGATGGGCTGCGACGCCGGGCAGGGCTGGCTGTTCGCCGAGCCGATGCCGGCCGGCGAGGCCACCGCCTGGCTCCGCCGGCGGCTCGGCGTCGCGGCCTACGACCGGCCGGCCGAGCTCACCACCGGATGATCGCCGGACGGCCGCCGGGCCACCGACGCCGGGCGGGCCGGTCCCGCGGCCGGTCCCGCTGCCGGCGGCGGGCCCGCGGCCGGTCCGGCGGCCGGGCCGGCCGGTCCCCGCGACCTCACCGGATGGTTCGGCCGCCGGCGGCGGGGCGCCCTAGGATGACAGTGTCCGATTGCCATCCATGAAACGGGTTAACGACTCATGTCCGCCATAACCCGCGACGAGGTCGCCCACCTCGCCCGGCTGTCCCGGCTGGCCCTGGCCGACGACGAGCTCGAACACTACGCCACGCAGCTCGATGACATCATCGGTGCGGTCGCGCGGGTGGCCGAGGTCGCCACCGATGACATCCCGCCGTCGTCGCACGCGCTGCCGCTCACCAACGTCTATCGACCCGACGAGGTGCGGCCCGGCCTCACCCCCGAACAGGCGCTGGCCGCCGCCCCGGCCGTCGAGGACGGCCGCTTCCGCGTCCCGCGCATCCTCGGGGAGGAGGCATGAGTCTCACCCACCGGAACGCCGCCGAGCTCGGCGCGCTGATGGCCGCCGGCGAGGTCTCCGCCGTCGAGGTGGCGCAGGCCCACCTGGACCGCGTCGCCGAGGTCGACTCGCGGGTCCACGCGTTCCTGCACGTGGCCGCCGAGTCCGCCCTGGAGCAGGCCCGCGCGGTCGACGCGCGCCGCGCCGCCGGCGAGAAGCTCGGCCCGCTCGCGGGTGTGCCCATCGCGCACAAGGACGTCTTCACCACCCGTGACATGCCGACCACGGCCGGGTCGAAGATCCTCGAAGGCTACCGCCCGCCCTACGACGCGACCGTCACCACCCGGCTGCGCGAGGCCGGCCTGGTCATCCTGGGCAAGACCAACCTCGACGAGTTCGCGATGGGGTCCTCCACCGAGAACTCCGCCTACGGTCCGACGCGCAACCCGTGGGACCTCGACCGCGTCCCGGGCGGCTCGTCCGGCGGCTCCAGCGCGGCGGTGGCCTCCTACCAGGCGCCGCTGTCCACCGGCACCGACACCGGCGGCTCGATCCGCCAGCCGGCGGCGGTCACCGGCATCGTCGGCATGAAGCCCACCTACGGCGGCTCGTCCCGCTACGGCCTGATCGCCTTCGCCTCCTCGCTGGACACCCCGGGGCCGTTCGCCCGCACCGTGCTGGACGCGGCGCTGCTGCACGAGGCGTTCTCCGGCCACGACGTGATGGACACCACCTCCATCCACGCCGAGGTGCCGCCGGTGGTCGAGGCGGCCCGGCAGGCCGACGTCGCCGGCCTGCGCGTCGGCGTGGTCCGCGAGTTCGGCGGCGAGGGCTACCAGCCCGGCGTCACCGCGCGGTTCCAGGAGGCCGTCGAGCTGCTGGAGTCGCTGGGCGCCAAGGTCACCGAGGTGTCCTGCCCGAGCTTCACCTACGCCCTGCCGGCGTACTACCTGATCGCGCCGTCGGAGTGCTCCTCCAACCTCGCCCGGTTCGACGGCATGCGCTACGGCCTGCGGGTCGCCGACGACGGCACCCGCAGCGCCGAGGAGGTCATGGCGCTGACCCGGGCGGCCGGCTTCGGCGCGGAGGTCAAGCGGCGCATCATGCTCGGCACCTACGCGCTGTCCAGCGGCTACTACGACGCCTACTACGGCTCGGCGCAGAAGGTCCGCACGCTGATCGCCCGCGACTTCGAGGCCGCGTTCCACCAGGTCGACGTGCTGATCTCGCCGACCACGCCGACCACGGCGTTCCCGATCGGCGAGCGCGCCGACGACCCGATGGCGATGTACCTGGCCGACCTGTGCACGATCCCGGCCAATCTGGCGGGCAACGCCGCCATCTCGGTGCCGTGCGGGCGGGCCGACGAGGACGGCCTGCCGGTCGGCCTGCAGATCATGGCGCCGGTGCTCGGCGACGACCGCTGCTACCGGGTCGGCGCCGCCGTGGAGAAGGCGTTCGAGGACCGCTGGGGCGGCCCGCTGCTGAAGGAGGCTCCGTCCCTGTGACCACCACCCGCTCCGTGATGCCGTTCGACGAGGCGCTCGAGCGCTTCGAGCCGGTGCTCGGCCTGGAGACCCACGTCGAGCTCGGCACCGAGTCGAAGATGTTCTGCGGCTGCCCGACCGCCTTCGGCGCGCCGCCCAACACCCAGGTCTGCCCGGTGTGCCTGGCGCTGCCGGGCGCGTTGCCGGTGGCCAACGACCAGGCGATCGAGTCGACGATCCGCATCGGCCTGGCGCTGAACTGCACCATCGCCGAGTGGTGCAGGTTCGCCCGGAAGAACTACTTCTATCCGGACATGCCGAAGAACTACCAGATCAGCCAGTACGACGAGCCGCTGTGCACCGACGGCCACCTGGACGTCGAGGTGGACGGCCGCACCGTCCGGGTGGAGATCGAGCGCGTCCACCTGGAGGAGGACACCGGCAAGTCCACCCACGTGGGCGGGGCGACCGGCCGCATCCACGGCGCCGACTATTCCATCGTCGACTACAACCGGGCCGGCATCCCGCTGGTCGAGATCGTCACCCGGCCGATCGCCGGCACCGACCGGCTGGCCCCCGAGGTCGCCCGAGCCTACGTCACCGAGCTGCGCGAGCTGATGCGCTCGCTCGGCGTCTCCGACGTGCGCATGGAGCAGGGCTCGCTGCGCTGCGACGTCAACGTCTCGCTGATGCCGCGCGGTGCGGCCGAGTGGGGCACCCGCACCGAGACCAAGAACGTCAACTCGCTGCGCAGCGTCGAGCGGGCGGTGCGCGGCGAGATCGAGCGCCAGGCGGCGGTGCTGGCCGACGGCGGCCGCATCGTCCAGGAGACCCGCCACTTCCACGAGGACACCGGCGCCACCACCTCGGGCCGGTCCAAGGAGGAGGCGCAGGACTACCGCTACTTCCCCGAGCCCGACCTGCTGCCGATCGCGCCGGCCCCCGAGTGGGTCGAGGAGCTGCGCGCCCGGCTGCCCGAGCTCCCCACCGCGCGCCGCCGGCGCCTGCAGGCCGAGTGGGGCGTCTCCGACCTCGACATGGCGGCCATGCGCAACGCCGACGCCGTCGACCTGGTCGAGGCGACGGTGGCGGCCGGGGCGCCCGCGGCCGACGCGCGCAAGTGGTGGATGGGCGAGCTGGCCCGCCGGGCCAACGAGTCCGGCACCGCGCTGGCCGACCTGCCGATCGAGCCGGGGCAGATCGCCCGGGTCGTCGAGCTGGTCGCCTCCGGCGCGCTGACCGACAAGCTGGCCCGCCAGGTGCTGGAGGGCCTGCTGGCCGGCGAGGGCTCGCCGGACGAGATCGTCGAGGCGCGCGGCCTGCGGGTCGTCTCCGACGAGGGCGAGCTCATCGCGATCATCGACCAGGTGCTGGCCGCCAACACCGACGCGGCCGACAAGGTGCGCGCCGGCAAGGTCGCCGCGGCCGGCGCCCTGGTGGGCGGGGTGATGAAGGCCAGCCGCGGCAAGGCGGACGCCGCCCGGGCGCGCGAGCTGATCCTGCAGCGCCTGGGCGTCGCGGGGTAGCGGCCGGCCGACTGGTGTGTTCGCCGGCGGGTCCCGCGGGACCCGCCCGCGAACACACCCGTACTTGGTACCGATCCCGCCCGCCGGCGATTCGTACTTGGGACAGGATTCGTCGCCCGTTGCGGCAGAAATCCCAGGGGCGGTTGGTCTAGGGTGATGCGGGGGGTCGGGTACGGAGCGGGAGGAGACGAGGGCGTGCGGGACGCCGGAGCGTCGATCGACCCGCCGCCCGAGCCCTTCGCGCCGGTGCCTGCGAAGTCCTCCGGCGCGCGGCCGGCCGAGCATGGCGCCGCGGCCGGGTCCGGCCCGCGCAAGAGGCTGCCGCCCGGCGTCACCCCGATCCCGCCCGGCGTCTCGCCGGAGATCTTCGTGACCACGCCGCCGCCGCCCGGGTCCGGGGCGCCGAGCGCGCCGGTGCCGACGCCTCCGTCCACCCTGCCGCCGCCCCCGCCGCCCGCCGAGCCCTGGCGGGTGGCGCCCCGCTCGCGGCGCGGCGTGGAGTTCGAACCGGTCGAGCCGGTCGAGCCCGCCGAACCGGAGCGGTCCCGCCGCGGGCTGCGCCGCACGCTGACCGCGTTCGGCACGATCTGCCTGCTCTTCGTGCTCGCCTACGCCGTGCCGGCCGCGATCATGTGGGGCAAGGTGCTGCCGGGCACCCGGGTGGGGGACGTCGACATCGGCGGGCTGACCGAGACCGTGGCCATCGAGCGGCTGCACCAGCGTTTCGACCGGCTGGACCAGCAGGCCATGACGCTCAACGTGCGGGGCCGGCGGGTCGCCGTGCTCGACCCGGGCGACGCCGGCCTGACGGTGGACGTCGAGCGGACGGTGACCGAGGACGCGAAGGCCGGTTTCCCGAGCCCGCCGGCCGTCTGGCGGGCGCTCACCGGAGAGCGCCGGCTCACCCCGCGCATCTCGCTGAACCCGGTCAAGTTCCCCCAGCGGCTACGGAGCATCCTCAAGGAGGCGAACGACCCGGCGCATGAGGGATCCATCGTCTACCGCGGCACCACGCCGGAGGTGGTCCCCCCGAGAACCGGCCTGGTCCTGGACGAGCAGGCCGCCTCCCAGGCCGTCCAACGCGCCTTCGTGCGCGGCGCCGGCCCGGTCGACCTGCCGGCCACCCCGGTGCTGCCCAAAGTGGAACGTCCGGCGTTCGACGCGGCGCTGGCCCGGGCCCGGGCGGCGGTGGCCGCGCCCATCGTGCTGCGGAGCGGGGCCGGCCGGGTACGGCTGTCGCCGCCGGTGATCGCGGCCAACCTCACCTTCGTCCCGGACGAGCGGGGCGCGGTACGTCCGAGGTTCGACGCGGCCACCGCCGTCGCAGGTCTGGAGACCACCCTGGTCGGGGTCGCCGAGGCGGTGCGCGAGGCGGGCTTCCAGATCGTCGGCGGCGTGCCGACCTTGGTGCCCGCGCGCGTCGGCAAGGGGGTGGACACCGGGCGGCTCGCCGCCGAGGTCTCCCGGATCGTCGAGCACGGCGGGTCCCGGACGATCCGGGTCACGCTCGCCATCACCCGGCCGGAGCTGAGCGACGCCGAGGCGCTCAAGCTCGGGGTCAAGGAGCAGATCGGCACGGCCACCACCGGTTACCCATGCTGTTCGGCCCGGGTGACCAACATCGAGCGGGCCGCCCGCCTGGTGGACGGGCTGATCGTCCGTCCCGGGCGCCGCTTCTCGCTGAACGAGGTCATCGGCGAGCCGGACGCGGCCCGCGGGTTCGTCCGGGCGCAGGCCGTCCAGGACGACCGGGTGACCGTCGCCGTGGGCGGCGGTGTCGCCCAGCTCGCCGGCACGATGTACGAGGCGGTGTACCGCGCCGGGTTCCGGGATGTGGACCACACCCGGCACCAGGTCAACGCCCCCGGGCTCGTCCCCGGCCTGGACGCGGTGGTGTCCTACCCGGACGTGGATCTGCGGTGGCGCAACGACACCGGCCATGGCGTGCTGATCAAGGCGGCCGCCACCGGCACCGGGCTGACGGTGACGCTGTGGAGCACCAAGATCTACGACCAGGTGGACGTGCTCACCTCGGCGCGGACCGCGATCACCCAGCCGGGCGAGCGGGTCGACCGCGGTTCGGACTGCGTGGCCGCCGCAGGCGCGCCGGGGTTCACCGTCACGGTCGGCCGGGTCTTCTACCGGGGTGGCAAGGTCGTCCAGCGGGACCCGGCGCAGACGGTGGTCTATGCGCCCCGTCCCCGCACGGTGTGCTTATCCGAGGACCAGGCCGGCCGCACCGACGCCGCCAACGGTGACGGTGGCGCCGGCAAGGGCAAGACCAACGGCAACGGCAACAGTGGTAACGGTAAGACGAATGGCACCGGCGGTTCCGGCAGGACCAACGGCGGCGGCAACGGCAACGGCGGTAACGGTAAGACGAATGGCACCGGCGGTTCCGGCAAGACCAACGGCGGCGGCACCGGCGGCGGGGACGGCAAGAGCAACGGCAACGGTGCCGGCCACGGCAAGACCACCGACCGCGACGGCGGTGACGGCAGGACCGACGGCGGCCGCGGCGGCGACGGTGCCGGCGGCCGCAAGACCGGTGGCGACGGCACCGGCCGGGCGAACCGCGACGGGGCCGCCGACCGGACGGACGCCGGCACCGGTGCCGGCGGGGACGGCGATGCCGGCCGGACGAACGGCGACCCCGGCGCGTAGGACGTGGGGCCGGCCGCGCGCCGATGGGGCCGCGACCACGGTCAGGACGACCGGTCCAGCGGGATGACCAGGATGCGGTCGTCGCCGTCCCGCACGTCGCCACGCCCGTCCTTGTTGCTGGTGCTCACGTAGAGCGACCGCCCGTCGGGGGTGGCCGACACCGCCCGCAGCCGGCCGTACTCGCCCTCGAACCAGGCGACCGGCTTTCCGGTGCGCCCGCCGCCGGTGAGCGGGACCTGCCACAGCCGCTCGCCGCGCAGCGCCGCCGCCCACAGCGACCCGCCCGCGTACGCCAGGCCGGAGGGGGACGCGTCGGCGGTCGACCAGGTGACCAGCGGGTCGGTGTACTTCGACCCCCCGCCGGTGCCCTCCACCTGCGGCCACCCGTAGTTGTGGCCCTTCTCGACCAGGTTCACCTCGTCGAAGGTGTTCTGGCCGAACTCGGTGGCGTACATGCGCCCCTGGGCGTCCCAGGCCATGCCCTGCACGTTGCGGTGCCCGTAGCTCCAGATCACGTTCTGGAACGGGTTGCCGGGCACCGGCTTCCCGTCCATGGTCATCCGCAGGATCTTGCCGCCGAGCGAGCCCAGCGCCTGGGCCAGCGGCCGGTCGCCGGTCTCGCCGGTCGAGGCGTACAGGTTGCCGTCCGGGCCGAAGGCGAGCCGGCCGCCGTTGTGGATGCCGCCTCGCGGGATGCCGCTGAGGATGGTGACCGGGTCGCGCAGCGCGCCGTCGTACCGGTAGCGCACGATGCGGTTCTCGGTCGCGGCCGTGAAGTAGACGAACACGTAGCGGTCGCGGGTGTACTTCGGCGAGACGGCGACGCCCAGCAGGCCGCCCTCGCCGCTCGCCGAGACCCCGTCGACCGTGCCCACCGTGGTCACCCGCCCCTGCGGGGTGACGCGCAGCAGCCGCGCGGAGTCGCGTTCGGTCACCAGCGCGTCGCCGCCGGGCAGGAACGCGATCGCCCACGGCACGGAGAGGCCGGTGGCCAGGGTGCGCGGCTCGCCCGGTCGGGCGGTGCCCGCGGTGCCGGTGCCCGGTGTGGCGGTGCCCGGTGCGGCGGTGCCCGGTGCGGCGGTGCCGGCCGGCGCCGGGGCCGTCCCGGCGGGCGAGGCCGCGCCGCCGGACGCGGGCGGCGCGCCCGCCGCGCCCTCCGGCTCGGCCGCGCACCCCGTGGCCAGCGCCGCCGCCAGCAGCGCCGCGACCGGCATCGCGGCGGCCCGCGCTCGTGCGGTGGCCCGGCCGGCTGCCGGGCGGGGTCGGTTGGACATGTGTGGACCTCCTCGCTAGGTCCATACTGCCCCGCCCGCCCGGAGGTTCCCGCCCGGCCCGGCGGACTCGCTAGGGTGGGCGGCCATGAGGATCTGGGCCCCCTCGCGGGACGTCGCGGACGTGCTGGCCGACCTGCCGGACGTGGAGTGCGAGATCTACGACGGCGCCGGCCCGCCGCCCGGGGGAGCCGGCGAGGTCGAGGTCTGGATCCCGCCGCTGATCCCGCCGCCCGGCACCGCCGAGCTGCTCGGCCGGATGGCGCGGCTGAGGCTGCTGCAGACCGTGTCGGCCGGGGTGGAGGCCTACCGGCCGCACCTGCCGGACGGGGTCGTGCTGTGCAACGCCCGCGGCGTGCACGAGGCCGGTACCGCCGAGTGGGCGGTCGGCGCCATGATCGCGGTGCTCCGCGACTTCCCGGAGTTCGCCGCGGCCCAGCGGCGCGGGGAGTGGATCTACCACCACACCGGCGTGCTGGCCGATGCCACCGTGCTGATCGTCGGGTACGGCTCGATCGGCGCGGCGCTGGAGCGGCGGCTGGCCGGCTTCGAGGTGGACGTGGTCCGGGTGGCCGGCTCGGCCCGGGAGGGCGTGCACGGCGCGGATGAGCTGCCTCGCCTGCTGCCGGCGGCCGACGTGGTGGTGCTGCTGGTGCCGCAGACCCCCGCCACCGCGCGGATGGCGGACGCGGCGTTCCTCGCCGCGATGAAGGACGGCGCGCTGCTGGTGAATGCCGCGCGCGGCTCGGTGCTGGACACCGATGCGCTGCTCGCCGAGCTGCGCGCCGGGCGGTTGCGGGCCGCGCTGGACGTGACCGACCCCGAGCCGCTGCCACCCGGCCACCCGCTGTGGACGGCGCCCGGCGTCTTCATCACCCCGCACGTGGCGGGCAGCACCCCCGCCTCGCTGCGCCGCGCCCGCCGGCTGGTCCGCTCTCAGATGCTGAGATACCTGTCCGGGGAACCGCTGAACAACGTGATCACCGGCTCGTACTGACCGTCCTGACAGCACATCCTGACTCGGACCGATAGTAAAGCAAAGTCAGACCGTGGCTGCCTCGTGACCTCCGCTGCGTACGGTGAATCTCACCGTGCCACCGTTCGGAAGCACCAATGGCGGTTATCAGATCGGTGACGACTGGGCGGTTGTCGCCTCCCGCGCCGCCGGCCGGGAGCGAGACTGGCGACGTGACAGGGATGAGCCGTATGGGCGACGATGTTGAACCGTCTTCGTGATCCAAAGGTCCCGCTGACCGCCGCCGCCGGGTTCGGCGGGGCGGCCCTGACGGCTGCCCTGCTGATCAACCGGCCCTCCCCGGCGGTCACCGCGGTCGCGGGGGTGGTGGCCGGGCTGGCCGCCGCGGTCTCGCTGCTGCTGGCGGTGGCGCGCGGCGGGCACCGGCCGCGGTCGGACTCCTGGAGCTGGCTGGCCTTCGGGTCGGTCACCTGGCTGTCCGGGGTCGGCGTCCGGCCGCTCGCCGAGGGCACGCCGTTCGTGCTGACCTTCGCCGACGTGCTGCTGCTGGTCGGCACGGTGCTGCTCGCCATCGGCTGCGGGCGGGCCGCGGGCCGGCCCGCCTACGGGCGGTCGCTGCTGCACTACGCCACCAACGCCTACGTCGCGGCGGCGTCCATCTTCGCGATCTGCTGGCTGCTGGTGCTGGCCCCCGCCTACGCTCAAGGGGACGGCCCCGGCCCGCTGATCTCGCCCGTGCTGTGCCTGCTGGCCGGCTGCGCGGTGGCCCCCGCCGTGCTCGCCACCCGCGCGCCCGGCCGCCGGGTCGCCACCGCCGCGCTGGTCGCGCTGGCGGCGATCACCTTCGCCGAGTTCGCCACCGCCGTGGTCCGGTTCACCTCCGGCGGCGACCCCCCGCTGGTCGCGGGCATGGTGGCCCCGGTGGCGTTCCTGCTGCTGGCCGCCCTGCCGTGGACCGGCGGGCACGCCCCCGGCCGGCCGGGCCCGTCGGCGTCGGTGGCGGTGGCCGAGGCCGCGCCGCTCGGCCTGGCGGCGGTCGCCACCGCGGTCATCGTGATCGGAGTGATCACCGGCGGGGTGCGCCCACCGATGGCGGTACTGCCGGTGCTGGGCGGCTCGGTGGTCGTGGTGCTGCTGGCCAAGGTGTTCGTGCTCGCCGTCGAGGCCACCGGCATGCGCGCCTCGGTGGCGTCCGGCGAGCGGCGGCTGATCAGCCTGGCGGAGAACGCCGGGGACGTCGTGCTGGTGTGCGACCACGACGGCGAGATCCGCGAGATGGGTTCGGGCGTGACGGCCGTGTACGGCTACCGGGCCGCCGACCTGGTCGGCCGCTCCATCCTCGACTACGTGCACTCCGAGGACGCGCCCGGCGTGCAGGCCGCGCTGCGCGCCATGACGACGGAGGACGAGCCCGCGCCGGAGGGCGTGTGCCGGGTCTCCTGCCGGGTGCGCGCCGCCGACGGCACCTGGCGCCCCGCCGAGTCGGTGGCCACCCGGCATCCCCGCGAGGGCGAGGACCTGGTGCTGATCTCCACCCGGGACGTCAGCGACCAGGTGGCGCTGCGCGACCAGGTCGCCCACCTGACCTTCCACGACGGGGTCACCGGGCTGCCCAACCGCGCCTACTTCGAGGAGCGCACCCGCGAGGTGCTCGCCCGCCGGGGCGCCGGCCGCACCGCGGTGGTGTTCCTCGACCTGGACGGCTTCACCGGCGTGAACGACTCGGTGGGGCACGCCGGCGGCGACTACCTGCTCAGCCAGGCGGCCCGCCGGCTGCGTGCCGCGGTGCGCGCCGACGACACCCTGGCCCGGTGGGGCGGCGACGAGTTCGCGGTGCTGCTGGAGTCCGGCAGCACCGGCGCCGGGACGGCCGACGCGCAGTCGGCGATCGACCTGGCCGAGCTGCTGGTCCGGGTGGTGTCCGCCGAGCCGTTCCGGGTGGCCGGCCGCGACATCGCGCTGACCGCCAGCGTCGGGGTCGCCTTCGCCGAGGACGGCACGCCCGCCGGCGATCTCATCCGTAACGCCGACGTGGCGACCACCCGGGCCAAGGAGCTCGGCGGGCGCCGGGTCGAGGTGTTCGCCGCGCACATGCACGCCGACGTGGTCCGCCGCCTGGAGCTGGCCGCCGACCTGCAGCGGGCGCTGCTGGACGGCCAGTTCGCCGTGGAGTACCAGCCGGTGGTCGACCTGGCCACCTCCCGGGTGACCGCGGTGGAGGCGCTGGTGCGGTGGTGGCGGGGCAGCGCGTTCGTGCCGCCGCAGCAGTTCCTCGGCGCGGCCGAGGACACCGGGTTGATCGTCCCGCTCAGCGAGTGGATCCTGCGCGAGGCCTGCCGCGAGGTCGCCGCCTGGCGGGCCTCCTCGTGGGACGTCGGGCTGTCGCTCAACCTGTCGTGCCGGCAGATCACCGCGCCGCGCTTCGTGGAGACCGTGCAGGCGGCGCTCGCCGAGAGCGGCCTGCCGCCCGGCGTGCTCACCCTCGAGGTGATCGAGGAGATGCTGGTCGAGGACGCCGAGGAGGTCATCCGGCGGCTGTCGGAGCTGCGCGCGCTCGGCGTGCGGCTGGCCATCGACGACTTCGGCACCGGATACGCCTCGCTTGCCCTGCTGCGGCAGCTCCCGGTCGACATGATCAAGATCGATCCGTCGTTCGTGGCCGGGCTGGGCCGGGACGAGACGCTCACCCTGCTGACCCGGACCATCGTCCGGCTGGGCCACGATCTCGGGCTGGTCGTGGTGGCCGAGGGCATCGAGCGTCCCGAGCAGCTGGAGCTGCTGCGCGAGATGGGCTGCACCCGCGGTCAGGGCTACCTGGTGGCCCGGCCGATGGCCGCCCGCGGCGTCGACTCGCTGATGCGCACCAGCTGCGCGCCGCTGCAGAACACCGCCTGATCGTGGACGCGTGTCTCTCGGATGGTGAGACATGCGTCCATAGATTTGACACCCCCGTCCTCCGAAGGGCTATCGTTACGCCATGCGTACCACTGGAGAGGCCATCGCCGGGCTCGGCCGAGCCCGTCTCGACGGTGTAGTACTTCGCCGGCGCGCAGGCCGCTGACGAAGCTCTCCGGCCCGCGCGCAGCCCCAGCACCGCCTCTCCGGCGGGCGGGGCATTTTTTATGGCCACGTCCAGCTCAGCCACACGAGGAACGAGCCGATGACCGAAGAGATGACAGGTGCACAGGCCCTGGTGCGGGCCCTGGAGCACGTCGGGGTCGACACGGTGTTCGGGATCCCCGGCGGTGCCATCCTGCCCGCCTACGACCCGCTCTACGACTCCACCAAGGTCAGGCACGTCCTCGTACGGCACGAGCAGGGCGCCGGCCACGCCGCCGAGGGCTACGCGCAGGCCACCGGCCGGGTCGGGGTGTGCATGGCCACCAGCGGCCCCGGCGCGACGAACCTGGTCACCGCGATCGCCGACGCCTACATGGACTCGGTGCCGATGGTCGCGATCACCGGCCAGGTCGTCTCGCCGCTGATCGGCACGGACGCCTTCCAGGAGGCCGACATCTCCGGCATCACCATGCCGATCACCAAACACAACTTCCTGGTCACCGAGGCCGGCGACATCGCGCGGACCATCGCCGAGGCCTTTCACATCGCCTCCACCGGCCGGCCCGGCCCGGTGCTGGTGGACATCTCCAAGGACGCGCTGCAGGCCACCACCGCTTTCTCCTGGCCGCCGGTCATGCGGCTGCCCGGCTACCGGCCGGTGACCCGGCCGCACTCCAAGCAGATCCGCGAGGCGGCCCGGCTGATCTCGGAGGCACGGCGGCCGGTGCTCTACGTCGGCGGCGGCGTGCACAAGGCGCGGGCGTCGGCCGAGCTGGCCGAGCTGGCCGAGCTGACCGGCATCCCGGTGGTCACCACGCTGATGGCCCGGGGCACCTTCCCCGACAGCCACCCCCAGCACCTCGGCATGCCGGGCATGCACGGCACGGTGGCCGCGGTGGGCGCGCTGCAGCGCAGCGACCTGCTCATCGCGCTCGGCACCCGGTTCGACGACCGGGTCACCGGCCGGCTGGACTCCTTCGCCCCGCACGCGAAGGTCATCCACGCGGACATCGACCCGGCGGAGATCTCCAAGAACCGGCACGCCGACGTCCCGATCGTCGGCGACTGCCGCGAGGTGATCAACGACCTGCTCGGCGCGGTGCGCCACGAGCGGGCCGAGGGCCGGACCGGCGACTACACCGCCTGGTGGACGGTGCTGAACGGCTACAAGACCACCTACCCGCTGGGTTATGACGAGTTCGACGACGGCTCGCTGGCGCCGCAGTACGTCATGCGCAAGCTGAGCGAGATCGTCGGCCCGGACGCGTTCTACGTGGCCGGGGTGGGCCAGCACCAGATGTGGGCGTCGCAGTTCATCGGCTACGAGAACCCCGGGACGTTCATCAACTCCGGCGGCGCGGGCACCATGGGCTTCGCGGTGCCGGCCGCGATGGGCGCCAAGATGGGGCAGCCGGAGGCCACGGTGTGGGCCATCGACGGCGACGGCTGCTTCCAGATGACCAACCAGGAGCTGGCCACCTGCGCACTGGAGGGCGTGCCGATCAAGGTCGCCGTGATCAACAACGGTAACCTGGGCATGGTCCGGCAGTGGCAGACGCTGTTCTACGAGCAGCGCTACTCCAACACCGACCTGCAGTCGGTGCGCCGCATCCCCGACTTCGTGAAGCTCGCCGAGGCCTACGGCTGCGTCGGGCTGCGCTGCGAGCGGCCGGAGGACGTGGAGGCCACCATCCGCAAGGCGATGGAGATCAACGACGTGCCGGTGGTCGTCGACTTCGTGGTGCACAAGGACGCGATGGTGTGGCCCATGGTCGCGGCCGGCACCGGCAACGACGAGATCAAGGTCGCCCGGGACATGGCTCCCGTGTGGGACAACGAGGATGACGCATGAGCCGGCCGGGCACCGCCCCGCGGGCGATCGTGGGAGGGAACAGATGAGCCGCCACACCCTGTCGGTCCTCGTCGAGAACAAGCCGGGCGTGCTGGCCCGGGTGGCCGCGCTGTTCAGCCGGCGCGGGTTCAACATCGACTCGCTCGCGGTCGGGCCGACCGAGCACGCCGACGTGTCCCGGATGACCATCGTGGTCAACGTCGCCGAGCTGCCGCTGGAGCAGGTCACCAAGCAGCTCAACAAGCTGATCAACGTGATCAAGATCGTGGAGCTCGACCCGGCCCAGTCGGTGCAGCGCGAGCTGACACTGATCAAGGTCAGGGCCGACTCCGAGACCCGCTCGCACGTCCTGGAGCTGGTGCAGCTCTTCCGGGCGCGCTGCGTGGACGTCGCCACCGACGCGGTGACGATCGAGGTCACCGGCACGCCGGACAAGCTCGACGCCTTCATCCGGGTGCTGGAGCCGTTCGGCATCAAGGAGCTCGTCCAGTCGGGCATGGTGGCCATCGGCCGCGGAGCCCGGTCCATCACCGACCGCTCGCTGCGGGCCCTGGACCGCAGCGCGTGAGCCGGCAGAAACCCACGAAAGGCAACCAGTAGTGACTGAGATCTTCTACGACGACGACGCCGACCTGTCGATCATCCAGGGCCGGCACGTGGCCGTGCTCGGATACGGCAGCCAGGGGCACGCCCACGCCCTGTCGCTGCGCGACTCCGGGGTGGACGTCCGCGTCGGCCTGCTCGAGGGTTCCAAGAGCCGGGAGAAGGCCGAGAACGACGGGCTGCGCGTCGTCACGCCGGGCGAGGCGGCCGAGGAGGCCGACCTGATCATGATCCTGGCGCCGGACCACGTCCAGCGGCACCTGTACGCCGAGCACGTCGCGCCGAACCTGGTCGAGGGCGACGCGCTGTTCTTCGGGCACGGCCTCAACATCCGCTACGGCCTGATCGAGGCGCCCGAGGGCGTCGACGTCGCCATGGTCGCGCCCAAGGGCCCCGGCCACCTGGTGCGCCGCCAGTTCGCCGCCGGCCGCGGCGTCCCCTGCCTGGTCGCCGTCGAGCGGGACGCCAGCGGCAACGCCTGGCCGCTCACCCTGTCCTACGCCAAGGGCATCGGCGGCACCCGGGCCGGCGCGCTGAAGACCACCTTCACCGAGGAGACCGAGACCGACCTGTTCGGCGAGCAGGCGGTGCTGTGCGGCGGCGTCTCCGAGCTGATCAAGACCGGCTTCGAGACGCTCATCGAGGCCGGCTACCAGCCGGAGGTCGCCTACTTCGAGTGCCTGCACGAGATGAAGCTCATCGTCGACCTCATGTACGAGGGCGGCATCTCCAAGATGTACTGGTCGGTCTCCGACACCGCCGAGTACGGCGGCTACACCCGCGGCCCGCGCGTGGTGAACCCGGAGACCAAGAAGGAGATGCAGCGCATCCTCGCCGAGGTCCAGTCCGGGGCGTTCGCCCGCGAGCTGGTCGAGGAGTTCGACGGCGGCCAGGGCAACTTCCGCAAGTACCGCGCGGAGCTGGCCGAGCACGCCATCGAGAAGACCGGCGCCAAGCTGCGCCCGATGATGAGCTGGCTCAAGGACAAGTAACCCGCCCCACCACCGATCGCCCGGACCCTTCGGCTCCGGGCGATCGGCGCTTCCAGGCCGGCCGGGTACGGCTGGATATCGAGTCACGAAGTAATCCTCCGTGAAAAGGTCGCTTTATGACCGTTGACGAGCTCCACGATGTTTCCGTGCGAGCCGGTACCGCCGGCGACGCGGATGCCCTGGCGCTTCTCGACCCGGTGGCCGGATCGGACGGAGGCGGGCGGCGCGAGAGTATCGAGCGATGGTGCCGCGCCGGGTCGGTGCTGGTCGCCGACGGGCCCGCCGGGGTGGCCGGGTACTGCGTCGTGGAGTACACCTTCTTCGAGCAGGGTTTCGTGACGATGCTCATGGTCGCCGAGGGCCGGCGTCGCCACGGCATCGGTGAGAGGCTGCTGCGTGCCGCAGTGGTGTCCTGCCGGACGGCCAAGTTGTTCACCTCGACGAACCTGTCGAACCAGCCCATGCAGCGCCTGCTCCGGCGGCTCGGCTGGTACCCGGCCGGAATGGTGCACGGCCTCGACGACGACGACCCCGAGGTCTTCTACCTCTGCCACCCACGCGAAGCCGATCAGTAGCCGAGTCTCGATCGCACGACCCGGAGTTCTCGGTACAGATCGTCCCAGGGAAATGATGCGGCGCCAGGTGCCCCCGAGTTGGGTGCCGGGAGACGATCGAAGTCGAGGACGACCGTGACTCCTGCCTTACGGAGCAGTGCGACACTGGCCGGGAATGCCGGATGGCGCGCCAGCGCGACGTTGGGCCATGGGACGGCGACGATGGGCAGTCCGAGTCCGAGGGCTTCGTTGAGTAGGCCAAGTGCCAGGGTGTCGCTGATTCCTTGTGCCCACTTGTTAATGCTGTTGAAGGTCGCGGGCACAACGGCGAAAGCATCCGCCGGGGGGAGGACATCCGGCTCTTCCGGCCGTTTGTAATCACTACGGACGGGATATCCCGTCAAGGCGCTCAGTTGCGACGCATTCAGAAATTTCATGGCAGATGGTGTGGCAACTACACAGACTGCCCAACCTTCACCGTGCAGGCGCTGCACCAGGGAAGGGAGTTCTCCTGCAGGTCGGCCGCCACACGCGATGATGTAGAGGACCGGCTTTTGATCGGCCATTCCTAACGCCTCCCGACATACATGTGACTACACTCGGTTATGTTCCATATCTCAAGGGTGAATGCATCCTGCAAGGAACCATACGTCCGGGTTCAGGGGGCTTGCCGTGGAGACCACCCACAAGGAAGACGCTGAGATCGACCGGCGTATCGGTAGCCGGGTTCGAACGCTGCGGCTGCGCCGTGGCCTTGGTCTTCGTGCCTGCGCCGAGTTGTGCGGCCGTACCGAGGAGTGGCTGCGCCAGGTGGAACGCGGTCAGCAACGTCTGGACAAGCTGTCCACGCTGGTGACCCTGGCAGAGGTTCTCGGCGTGCGAGACATCGGCCTCATCGTGGAAGATCGGCTTCATGGGTCGACGTGTACGGTGACCCGCACTGGCGGGATCCAGCACAAGGCGGTCCCGGAGATCCGACGCGCCATGTCGACCCCGCTGTGTCAGCCCTACGAGGTGGACAACGTCGCCCTTGAGATCGACAAGGTTCAGAGTCGGCTCGCGTCTGCTTGGTCGACCTGGCACGGATCGACACGTCCATACACCGCATTGGGAGTGGTGGCTCCTGGTCTGGTGCGGGATGCTCTTTCCTTGCATAAGACGGCCCGACCGTCCGAACGGATTCGCACGTGGTCGCTGCTGGCGGATGTATTTCAACTCACCCAGCGCTTCATGTACTGCGTAGGTGAGACCGAGATCGCAGCCAGAGCGGCGGATCGCGCGATGGTGTCGGCGGAAGAGACCGGTGATCCCATTTCGATCGCCATCGCGGCCTGGACGTCGACCATGGCGGCCCTCGGCCGAGACGAGATCGACGAAGCACTCGATATCGCCATCAACGCCGTCCGTCACCTGGCGCCACACCGTGAGCGTTCCGCAGCGGCGCTGTCAGCATGGGGATCTCTCCAACTGTTCATCGCGATCGCGAGTGCGAAGAACGGGCGAGTCGCCGATGCATGGCGGCACTGGGACCTCGCATGCGGCGCCGCCGCCCGTCTCGGCCCTCTTCATCACGATCCGCTCACCATGTTCGGCGAGCCGAACGTCGGGATCTACGCCGTGGCCATCGACGTCGAGACTGGACGATCCGCAGCGGCGATCGATCGGGCGAACGCCGTCGATGTCTCCGCCATCCCTTCCTCCAATCGACGTGCTCAGCATCTGCTCGACGTCGCCCGTGGATATCTGCGCCGCCATGATGACGATGCGGCGATGGCTGCGCTCCGGCATTCGGAAGTCCACTCCGCAGAGACCGTCGTCTTCAGTCCGATCGCCCGACAGATGATCAGGGAGATGCTGTCGGAGCGGAGACGCCCCGCACCTTCACTGCTCGATCTGGCAGTTCGGACGCGAATCATCGGTTAGCGCGAGACCCAACTGTCGCTTGGGTTCAGAACCCTGATCGACTTCTACGGTCGCGGCATGCTTCACGATGCCCTGCCGGTCATCGGCCTCGGTGGTGAACCGCACGAATCCGTTGACCCGATACGAAAGCGTGGTCGGCACCGGCGCGGTGCGCCGATGAGCCAAGTATCCCCGCGACGCTGGGATGTCGCCCAACGAGCCGCCGGGCGGCAACTGGACCAGATGGAGCCCGACTGGGTCGTCTGGTATGGCGTCGGCGCGCGGCGTTTCTATGCCTTTGCCATCACGGCCATGGCAGAACCGCTGATCCTGCAGGCCGGTGCGGCCGACGAACTTCGGGCTCTCATGCGCGAGGCCGAGCGGGCCGGCGCGGCGGCACGTTCCCTTCCATCAGGTGCACAGTCACCAAGAGGAGTCGGCATGCGGAGACGATGGGCGGTACACGTTCGGTCTGCTGGGACCTGCCGCCGGACGCGGCGATCGTCGCCAAGGCACGCGGCATGGTGAACGAGACCCTCCTCTGCTGGGGGCTACGAGCTCTCGCGGATGACGTCGTCCTGGCGGTCGGCGAATTGCTCGCGAACGCGATCACCTATGGGGAGCCCCCGGTCCGGCTGGCCATTGCCGTCGAAGGCGCCGAACTGTGCGTCCAGGTCACCGACCACGGCGCCGAGCGGCCCCGTCATCTCGATCTCGGTGTCGACGCCGTCCACGGGCGCGGGCTGGTCATCGTCGCGGCCCTGGCCCACCGGACGGGAGTCACCCCATTCCCCGGTGCGGCAGGCAAGGCCGTCTGGGCGCGGTGGCGGCTACCGGCCGGGACGGTGTGCTGAGCCCTGCTTCTAAGGCGCAGCGGAACCACGGGAACAAGGTGAAGCGGCACGGGCCGGTCGGCGCCGCGGTGGCGTCCTGCCGCACCGCTGAGCTGTTTCACCTCGACGAACCTGTCCGATCTCGCCATGCAGCGGTTGCTTGAGGGGCTCGGTCGACGACCGGAGGGCATGGTGCACGGCCTCGATGACGACGATCCCGAGGTGCTCTACCGCTGCCCGGAGTGATCGGCGGGTGGTGAGCGCCGCCGGCCAATCCGGACTTAACCGGTGAATCATATTTGGCGCGCAGCGGCAAAGTGTGGACGCTCATGATCAACCTCTCTGGCTCGGATGGCTGCTGGAATATCGGCGGGGCCCCTTGGTGGCACAACTCGTGCCACGCGGAAGAGGAGGAAACGGATGTTCACGAAGACCACGAAGACCATGGTCGCCGCAGCCGCGATGACCTTCGGACTTTTCGGTGTGACCGCCACGCCGGCCAACGCGGCTTCGGGCGGGGGTTGCTACGACCACCCCAATACCGACCCGTGCATCAGCCTGTCGGGTAATTTCCTGTACGCCGACTTCTACCAGAACAAGAGGCCGGACGCGAGCATGTCTACGGCCGTCCTGGCGATCATCAAGAACGGCTTAACGGCGACCTCCCAGTCGTACGACCTCACCCGGACGGGGCGGTACGGACCCATCAGCAACAACATAGCCACGCTTCCCCCCTCGAATGGATCGGCCTATGCTCGGGTGCGGGTGTACACCAACACCGGGGCTCTGCACTATGAGGTCAGGAGCCCCACGCAGTACTGGTGATCTCGAGGTGAGCGGGTGAACACACACCGGGCGGTCGCTACGGCCGCCCGGTGTCTTTGCGGCCGGCTGCCAGGCGCGACGGAATGCCGAACACCCACCCGCCTCGATAGAGGCCTGTCACTTCGGATGGCCAAAGATGCTGTCTGAGGGTTGGCGTGGATTGTTTACCTGCTTCGCGCGGGATAGCGATTTTGAGGCTCCATGAGTGTTCCGCGGCCGGCCGAGACGTATTGTCGTTCTATAAAGGCATGCGATGTATGGTAGCGGTTATGCCGGTAAGCCGGTTTTAGTGTTATGGGCGACGCGTTCGCGGGCGCGCTAGAACTCGATCTCGATGATGAACGGCCGGAGCGGCCTGGCCCCCACTCATTGCGCACCATCGCAGTTCAGCCAGTGACCGCCGTCCGCAGGCTGCTGCGCGCCGCAGTGGCGTCCTGCCGGACGGTCAAGTGGGGAACCGGCTCAGCGCCGGTAGCCGCTGACCCCTACGGGCACCTTCGCGTCCACGGCTCTGATGACCGGCTCGGCCTCATCGGGCCCTTCGGTGCCGTACAGCTCGATCAGCTGCGACTCCCCGGCCGGCTTCGCGGCCATCTCGGCGGCGGTGTTCACGTCCGGCACCGCGACGAAGATGGTCCGGCCGCCGCCCTCCTTCTCGTGCACCACGCGGTCGGCCTCGGGATCGGCTCCGCCGTGCACGACGATGAACGCCTCCGACAGCGGCTCGCCCGCCTCGAAACGTTCCTTGTACGAGGCCACCGAGGTCAACGACTCGAAGCCGTAGTAGATGGCCCCCACAGCCGCCTTCCCGCCCGTGGCCCGGCGTGCCTCGGCGTGCCACACGGCGCCGAACCCGCCGCACAACTCGACCTGATCCACGCCTTCGGCCACCAGGCTCGCCACCAGGCCCACCATCTGGGCGGCCTCGGCCACGGCCCGCACGCGGGTGCGGCCGCGAGCGGTCTGGACCGCCATCACATCGATCCGCTGGTCGGCGTCGGCCTCCTCGTAGACGATCACCCGGTTCTCAGGCATGGCCGTGCTCCCTTCTGCGTGTTCGCGCCGACGACCAGCCTGCTAGTTGAAGTTAGGTTGAGGTCAACCCCGGCCGCGGAAGCCCCAGAGCACCGCCGCGGGGGCCGACGAGTCCGGAACCGACGGTGGTTTCTGCCCGGCCGGAGGATTCCGCCACGGCCGGACCGGCCGGTAGTAGCGGCCGGGAGGCTGAGTTCGACCGGGACGGGTGGCGTCCTGGCGGTCGGCGAGGTGCACGCCAACGCGATCACCCATGGGGAACCCTCGATCGGGCGCTGCCCGGTACCCGGTCGGGACGGTGTGCTGAGCCCTGCCACGAGGCGCAGCGGAAACCGGGGAAGTGACCCGCGCCGGCCAATGGAGCCCGGGTGTGGTTCACGATCCGGTGTAGAGGCGGGCTAGGGGGATGAGTTCGACGTCGTGGCGGGTGGTGGCGAGGCGGGTCAGGTCGGCGGTGAAGCCGGAGCGGGAGAACAGCAGGAGCTTCGGCAGCGCGCCGATCTTGGCACTGGGCAGCAGGCCGCGTAGGTGTTCAAGGCGCTCCAGCTCGGCGGTGCCGATCGGGGCGACGGTGCTCTTGACCTCGCCGATCGCGGTGATCCGGTCGGCGGCGAACGAGGTGACCTCGGTGACGACGACGTCCAGCTCGTGGCCCTGGCGGTGTTCGCGGCAGGGAAGCTCGGTCGGGCGGACCGCGCCGGCGGTGCCGCCGAGCGTCTCGGGATCGGCGTGCTCGAAGCACCACTGCCGGGCGAGGTCCTCGAAGTGCGGGCCGTAGATCCGCGCGGCGACGGTGTCGGCGTTGGTCCGCCAGACCCGGTCGGCGTGCCCGGCGATCAGCTGGGCCTCGTGGCGCTGGATGAGGAGCTGGTGCAGCCGCACGACCGGCTCGGCGACGCGGAAGACGCTGCGCTTGCCGCGCAGCGCGTCGTCGAGCTGCTCGACCAGCCCGATGTCCTGCAGGCCGCTCAGCAGGTGGGCCAGCGCGCCGCTGGGACGGCCTAGGGCCGCGGCGATCTCCGAGCGCCGGTGGTTCCCGGCGCTGATCGCGCTGAGCGTGGCCGCGTACGAGGTCGGGTCGCTGATCGACGGCTCCTCGCGGAGCAGCAGGGCGCCTTCGCGGAACATCGCGGAGGCGGGGTTCAGCAGGCGTCGCCGCACCCAGTGGTCGAACCCGGCGAGGTCGGCGGGGCCGGAACCACCGCTCATCTCCAGGTAGGCAGGAGTGCCGCCCAGCAGGGCGTGCAGCCGGAACGCGAGCTCCGGGTCATGATCGGCACCCCAGAAGGCGGCGGCCTCCCGGAAGCGGAACGGGCGCACGACCAGCTCCATGACCGCCCGCCCGCGCAGCGGCGCACCACCGGCGAGGAGCTGCGCCATCGTGGTCAGCGCGCTGCCGCAGAGGATGAGCCGGGTGCGGGTGTGCTCCTTGGCGTACCCGAGCGGGTTGAGCGCCTGCTGGAGGTAGGACGGCAGAGCCGGGGTGGCCGAGACCAGGTAGGGGAACTCATCGATGATGAGGGGGGTGGCCTGGCTCTCGCCGAGCCGGAGCAGTTCGTCCAGTGCCTCGCGCCAGCCGGTGAACACGACGGGCTGGCGCAGGCCGCGCTGGGCGGCGTAGGCCGCGCCGAGGTCGGCGAGGTTCTGCGCCTCGGTCTGCTGTGTCGCGCCGAAGAAGAAGCCGCCGGTCTGCTGGGCCAGCAGTTCGAGCATCAACGTCTTACCCTGCCGGCGTCGACCATAGACGAGCCCGAGGGTCGCGCCGGGCGCGGAGGACGCGACGAAGTCGGCGAGATGCTCCCATTCGAGGTCCCGGCCGTACAGACGCTTCGGCTTTTGCAAGGGGCGCGTCCACTCTCTCCTGATGATGGCGCCAGAAATGATGGCTGCAACTATGATAGTTGCAGCCATCAAATCTGTCGCGCCGAACCTACAGGTCATGGTTCGGTGGGTGTCGCCCTCAGACTGCGACGCGTTCGTCCGCTCGATCGGATCGGAACCGCGCGGTTTCGGTCGCGTGACCGGTGGGATGCCCTCCCCGGGTGCGGGTGGGATACCTGCCGCCCGGGGAGGGGCGGGGTCAGCAGGGGGCGGGCTTGAGCCAGGAGCATTCGAGGTCCTGGTCCTGCGGCGGGGCGGCCGTGCGGAGCTGGGCGACGTTCACCGGGGTGTCCCGCTTGAACTGGGCGAGCCGCACCGCGATGGCGTCCTCGATGGTGCGCGGGCTGCCGGTCAGGTGGTTGTTGGTCAGCACGGAGAACACCAGCGGTTCACCGTCGGCGCTGGTCACGTAGCCCGACAGGCCGGACACGCTGGTCAGCGAGCCGGTCTTGGCGTGCACGTTGCCCGCGGCGGCGGTGCCGCGCATCCGGCTGCGCAGCGTGCCGCCGGTGAAGCGGTCGGCCTCGCCGGCGATCGGCAGCGCGTCGTACCAGGTGGTGAACCACGGCTTGGCCCGCAGCGCGATCAGGTAGGCGGTCAGCTCGCCCGGGGTGAACCCGTCCAGCCGGGACAGACCCGAGCCGTCGCGCAGCCGCACCGTGGCCAGGCCGTTGGCCTTGGCGAACGCGGTGGTGACCGCCAGCCCCGCGTCCCAGGTGCCCTGGCCGGAGACCTTGCGGCCCATCGCCTTGGTGAGGATCTCGGCGTGCATGTTGTTGCTGAGCTTCATGAACGGCACCAGCAGCTCCGACAGCGGCATCGAGGCGCGGTCGGCGAGCTGGCTGGCCCCGGCCGGGGTGGCGCCCCGCGCGGTGCGGCCGAGTACCCGGACGCCGTGCTTCGCCAGCGCGTCCCGGAACAGCGACGCCGCGTAGCCGGTGGGGTCGTCGACGGCGATCCACTCCTCGTAGGTCTCGGCGACCGTGCCGGTGACCACGATGCGGTTCGTGCCGTGCACCCGGGTCACCGTGACGTCGGTCGCGGTGCCGGTGGTGGCGCGGTTCTCGATGGTGACGTGGTGCGTCGCCGGCCGGGTGGTGACCTTCGCGGCCGCGCCGGCCGTGCCGCCGGGGGCCACCGAGACGATCACCGAGCCGGCGTCGTAGTCGGTGTCCGGCGCGGCGGTGAGCGCGGAGATCTGGGCCGCGTAGTAGTACGGCTCGTCGTCCTGGGCCCAGTCGGTGCCGAGCCGCACGTCGTCGAACCAGGTGTCGTCGGCGACCAGCCGGCCGGTGACCAGCTTGACGCCGGACGCGGCGACCTTGGCGGCCAGCGCGTCGTAGTCGGCGGCGAGCATGGTGGGGTCGCCGGTGCCCTTCAGGTACAGGTCGCCGGCCAGCGCCGACCCGGCGCGCCGGCCGGAGCCGAGCACGCTGGTGGTGAACCGGTAGCCGGTGCCGAGGGTGTCGAGGGCGGCGGCCGAGGTGAGCAGCTTGGTGTTGGAGGCCGGCAGGAAGACCTTCCCGGGGTCCTGGGCGTAGAGCTGCTCGCCGGTCCGCGCGTCGCGGACGACCACCCCGGCGCGGGCCGGGGTCAGCCAGGAGGCACCGAGAATGGCGTCCAGGTCCTGTACCAGGTCGGTGACGCCGGGCGCGGGGTCGTCGGCGCCGGCGCTCGGCGCCCAGCTGAGGGAGACGGTGAGGAGCGCCGCGGCCAGGGCCGCGGTCGCTCGTCCGGGGATCCGCACGGGTCCTCCATGAGGGTGAACGGGCCCGCTCGGCGGCCGGCCCGGGGGGTGCACACCCTTGAGATCATCGTGATCCGCGCCGTACCCGGCAATCCGGAAATCTGCGTATGTTGCCACTTTGGTGGCGGCGGTCGCCCGCCGGACGGAACTCGCCGGCTCGCCGAGCCCGGCGGGGTGTCACGTTCCCGGACGGCCCGAGGGCGCGCCGGCCTAGGCGAGGTTCAGTGGGCCGGGACGGTGAGGAGGAAGGCGCAGTCGCCGAAGGAGATCTCGTCGCCCGCGCGCACCCGGGCCGGGCCGACCAGGCGCCAGCCGTTCAGCCGGGTGCCGTTCAGCGACCCGAGGTCCGCCAGCAGCCAGTCCTCCGCCCCGGCGTCCCGCCGTAGCTCGGCGTGCACCCGCGACACCGTCAGGTCGGTGAGCACCAGGTCGCACTCCGACCCGCGGCCGACGACGTAGCGGACGCGCTGGTCGCCGGGGAGGGCCAGCCGGGGCAGCCGCGGCCGGCGCCAGGCGCTCTCCACCCGGGTGGTCAGGTCGGAGATCGACGCGACGGCGTCGGTGAGCCGCCGCCGCCACTTGCCGGGCGGCGGCAGGTCGGAGACCAGTTCGGTCAGCTCGCCGCGGTTGCGGGCGCGCAGCGCCTGGTCGACCCGGCCGAGAAACGTGTCGTGGGAGATCTGTCCCTCCACGGCGCGCTCGCGGAGCTCGTTGATCGCGCGATCGCGGTCACCGTCGGACGCGCGCACAGGCGGGTGCGTCGAGCTCATGTCCCGAGTATCAGGCTGCCGCCCACGAAGTGTCCAGAATATGGGGGATCTCGGAGATCGATTGCTTGGAGCATACCGAGTATGCATACTGAGTATCCATGTCCATCAGATACGGACTGCTGGCTCTGCTGACCAGAGGGCCGCGGTACGGCTACCAGTTGCGCGCGGAATTCGAGGCGTCGACGGGGGCGACCTGGGCGCTGAACATCGGCCAGGTCTACACGACGCTCTCCCGCATGGAGCGTGACGGCGCGGTCGCGCCGGGCGAGCCGGACGACCAGGGCCGGGTGGTCTACGAGATCACCGGCACCGGCCGGGCGGAGCTGGAACGGTGGTTCGCCACGCCGATCCACCGCGGCGACCGACCCCGCGACGAGCTGGTGATCAAGCTCGCCATGGCGGTCACCACCCCCGGCGTAGACGTGCCGGGCGTCGTGCAGGTGCAGCGCACCGCCACCATGCGCAGCCTGCAGGAGCTGACCCGGGCCAAGCGCGTGATCGCCGGGACGGCGCAGCGGCTGGTGCTCGATTCGATGATCTTCCAGGCCGAGGCCGAGCAGCGCTGGCTCGACCACTGCGAGGCGGTCCTCGGCACTTCCCAGGAGACGAAAGATGACGACTGAACCGGTGGTGCGGCTTTCCGGGGTGTCCCGGGTGCATGGGTCGGGGCCGAACGCGGTGACCGCTTTGGCGGAGGTGAGCCTGGCGGTGGCGGCGCGAGAGCTGGTGGCGGTGATGGGTCCGTCCGGTTCCGGCAAGTCCACGTTGTTGAACGTGGCCGGT
>NZ_BOOU01000059.1 GCF_016863395.1 Sphaerisporangium rufum
AATTGATTCCGCCTGCGGAACCAATTGCCCAGCCGATAGCAACTGACCTGCCTATCAGAGATCGTCATTGCGCGCCGACCCGTGCGGGACATGCTCGCCTCGCTGAAGGAGGGGCGGCGTCGTCCCGTTCGGCGGCGGGCCGACGGCCGGGGCGGGGTCGCCGGTGGATCGCCGGCGCGCGTCCGGGGTCATCGAGGCGGTGCGGGGGCGCGCAGGGCGGTGAGGACGGTGGTGAGGGCGGCCACCGCGTCGGGGAAAGCGGCCGGGTCGGAGGTGCGCGCCAGCCAGAGCGCTACCTCGTTCATGGCGCCGGACAGCAGGTGGGTCAGCGGGGCGACCGGTTGCGGCGGGATCAGCCCCCGGTCGACCAGCGCGGCCAGCGCCTCGGCGAGGTGGCGGCCGGCGGCGGCCTCGTCGATCGCCCGCCACTCGGTCCAGCCGAGTACGGCCGGCCCGTCGATCAGCATGATCTGCTGTACGTCCGGTGCGGTGCCGGCGGCGAGGAACTCCCGGCAGCCGGCGGTGAACTGCTCCCACGGATCGTCCTCGGCGTCGGCGGCGGCGGCCACCCGCTGCGCCACCTCCTGCTGCACCTCCGTGAGGACCGCCCGGAACAGCGCCTCCTTGCCGTCGAAGTGGTGGTAGAGCGCGCCCTTGGTGACCCCGGCGGTTCGCACGATCTCCGCCAGCCCGACGTCGGCGTAGCCGACGTCGGCGAACAGCCGCCGGCTCACCCGGACCAGATCACGCCGGGTCCGTTCCCGCTGTTCGATCCTGCTGGGCATCACACCTCCATTGACATACCGATGGTACGCGAACTACCGTTCCCGCATACCGATGGTATGCGAAAGGACGATCATGTTGCTGACCGGGTTCTATCCGGTGATCTGTACGAGCCGGCCGGCCGAGTCGCGGGCGTTCTACACCGACCGGCTGGGCTTCGAGACGACGTTCGAGGCCGACTGGTACGTGAGCCTGCGCCACCCCGGCCCGCCCGGGTACGAGCTGGCGCTGCTCGACCACACCCACCCGACCCTGCCCGCCGGCTACCGGCGGCCGGTTCAGGGCCTGCTGCTCAACTTCGAGGTCGAGGACGTCGACGCGGAATGGGACCGGCTGGTCGTCCGCGGCGGGCTCCCGGTCGAGCTGGCGCTACGCGACGAGGAGTTCGGCCAGCGCCACTTCATCGTCGCCGGGCCGGACGGCGTCCTGATCGACGTGATCACGCCGATCCCGGCGACCGGGGAGTACGCCGGCGCGTACGTCGCTTCCTGAGCCGCGTCCCCACCGGCCCGGGTCCCGCCGGATCCGGGCGGCGGCGATGGCGTCCCTCTGGTCGCGGGACCGCCAGGCGAGGGCGGACACCGGCCCGGCCGGGCCACCGCCCCTCGCCGTGCGCCGGCAACCGGCGCGGGCGGTGGTCAGCTAGCGCACCAGGCGGAAGAAGGCGCGGAGGTCCTGGACGAACAGGTCGGGCTGCTCGAAGGCGGCGAAGTGTCCACCCTTATCCGGTTCGTTCCAGTACCGGATGTCGGTGAAGCGCTTCTCGGCCCAGCGCCGGGAGGGCCGGGGGTTCTCCTTGGGGAAGACCGAGCAGCCGGCCGGGACGGTCACCACGTCCGGCGTCCCGGCGGTGAAGATCCGCTGGACCTCCGTGAAGCTCTCCCAGTAGAGCCGGGCGGCGGACGCGCCGGTCCCGGGCAGCCAGTAGAACATCAGGTTGTCCAGCAGCTCGTCGCGGGTGAGGGCGTTCTCCGGGTGGCCGTCGCAGTCGGTCCAGGAGCGGAACTTCTCCACGATCCACGCGGCCAGCAGCGCCGGGGAGTCGACCAGCCCGTAGCCGATGGTCTGCGGCCGGGTGGACTGCTCCAGCGAGTAGCCGTCCTCGGTCCGCTGCGCCCTTTCCAGGTCGGCGAGCGCGGCGGCCTCGGCGGGGGTGAGGTCGCCGAAGGTGGCCGGGTCGGGGGCCGCGAGCGGCGGGGTGAGGTGGATGCCGGCCACGTGATCGGGGTCCTGGCGGCCGACGAGGGTGGTGACGGTGGTGCCCCAGTCGGAGCCCTGCGCGCCGTAGCGGTGGTGGCCGAGGCGGTCCATCAGCCGGATCCACGCGCCGGCGATGCGTTCCACCCCCCAGCCGCCGCGGGCCGGCCGGTCGCTGAAGCCGTACCCGGGCAGCGACGGGCACACGACGTGGAACGCGTCGCGGGCGTCGCCGCCGTGGGCCACCGGGTCGGTGAGCGGGCCGATGACCTTGAGGAACTCCACGACCGACCCGGGCCAGCCGTGGGTGAGGACGAGCGGCAGCGCGTCCGGGTGCGGCGAGCGGACGTGCAGGAAGTGGATCCCGAGCCCGTCGATGGTGGTGCGGAACTGCGGCAGCGCGTTCAGGCGCCGTTCGGTGGCCCGCCAGTCGTAGTCCTCGGCCCAGTACCGGCACAGCTCCCGCAGGTAGTCCAGCGGGACGCCCTGCGACCAGTCCTCGACCGTCTGCGGTTCGGGCCACCGGGTGCGCCGCAGCCGTTCCCGCAGATCGTCCAGCGTGGCTTCCGGGACGTCGAGCCGGAACGGGGTCACCTCGCCGGTCATGCCGTCCTCCCGGCCGGAGCGTCGCCGGCCGGCCCGGTCGCGGCGTCCGGCGTTGGTGGTGCCGTCGATCCCCCGGCCAGCAGGAGCGCCTGCTGGGGGGCGAGCCGGACGCGGCCGGTCCGCGGCCGGTCGGGGGTGACCGCGGGGTCGTCGCTGTCGAACACCGCGGGGGCGGGCAGTTCCAGCTCGGCCACCGTGGTGTCCCGCAGGTTCACCACCGACCACAGCGCCCCCCGGCGGTAGGCGGTGACCGGTGCGCCGAGCGCGACCCGGTCCAGCCGGTCGGTGGCGGCCGGCAGGTGGGCCAGCCGGCGCCTGGTGGAGAGCAACCGGCCGACGGTGTTCAGATGGGAGGTCGGGTCGTCCTGTTGCCCCGCCACGGTGTCGCCGTCGCCGCGGGCGCCGTCCGGCAGCCAGGGGCGCCCGGTGGTGAATCCGAGGCCGGGGCCGGGGCGCCAGGGCATGGGGGTGCGCGCGCCGTCGCGGCTCTCCTCCGGCTGGGCGGCGCCCAGCGGGTCGGCGCCGTGGCCGGGCGGCACCCGCCCGTCGCCCAGGCCGAGTTCCTCACCCTGGTAGAGCCAGAACGTGCCCGGCAGCAACGCCATCAGCACGTGCAGCGCCAGCGCGCGCCGCCGGCCGCGCGGCCCGCCGCCGAACCGGGTGACGGCGCGGGAGCGGTCGTGGTTGCCCTGGACCCAGGAAAGCCGCGGTGACGCCGCCACGGCGGCCTCGATCATGGTGTCGATCCGGTCGGCGTCCCAGCCGGTCTCCACCAGGCCGAACCAGAACGACGAGTGCAGCCGCTCGTCCTCGACGAAACGCGCCAGCGCGACGGGGTCGAGCTCGTAGACCTCGCCGACGAGGAAGGCGTCGTGCCGGTCGGCGATCCGCCGCCACCGCTCGTGGACGGCGTGCACGCCGGGCTGGTGGATGTCATGGCGATGCTCCTGGCGGCGCCAGTCCAGGGTCACGCCGCGCGCCGGGAGGAGCTCGCCGGCGGGCAGCGGCGGGTTGTCCCGCAGGTCCGCGTCCTTGATCAGGTAGGCGGCGGTGTCGATGCGGAAGCCGTCCAGCCCGCGGGCGAGCCAGTACTCGATGACCGCGTCGATCTCCGCGACCAGTGCGGGATTGCGCCAGTTCAGGTCGGGCTGTTCCCGGCGGAACAGGTGCAGGTAGTACTGGCCGGTGGCCGGGCTCAGCGTCCAGGCCGGGCCGCCGAAGTGCGACAGCCAGTTGTTGGGCGGGCCGCCGTCCGGTGCCGGATCCCGCCAGATGTAGTAGTCGCGGTGCGGGTCCGCCGGCGAGGACGCGGCGGCGGCGAACCAGGGATGGGCGTCGCTGGTGTGGTTGACGACCAGATCGCCGATCACCCGCATCCCGCGGCGGTGCGCCTGCGCCAGCAACTCCGCCAGGGCGTCCTCCCCGCCGAAGGACGGATCGACGGCACGGTGGTCGGCGACGTCGTAGCCGTGGTCGCGCATCGGAGATCGGAAGAACGGGGTCAGCCAGACCACGTCCACCCCCAGCCCGGCCAGGTAGTCCAGGCGCGCGCTCACCCCGGGCAGGTCGCCCCAGCCGTCCCCGTCGCCGTCCGCGAACGACGGGAGGTACACCTGGTAGCCGACGGCGTCCCGCCACCAGGGCCGGACCCGCGACCGGTCCAGCAGGTGGGCCAGCCGGCCGAGGTCGGGCGGCGACAGCTCGCCGGGCAGCCCGCGCAGCGCCGCGACCGGCATCCCGGCCGCGCGGCCGGCGGCCAGTCCCGGCTCGGAGTCCTCCACCACCAGGCAGGCGGGCGGGGCGATGCCCAGCCGGGCCGCGGCCGCCAGGTAGCCCTCCGGGTCGGGCTTGCCGGCCGCCACGTCGTCGTAGGTGAGCAGCAGCGGGGGGTCGATCCCCGCCGCGTGCAGGCGCGCCTTGGCCAGCCGGCCGTCGGCGCTGGTCACCACGGCCCACGGCAGTCCGAGCCGGTCGAGCACGGCGAGCAGCGCATGGGCGCCGGGCGCGGCGGTGACGCCGGCGAGGTCGTCGTACTGCAGGGCGTGCTGCCGGCGCGCCGCCGCCTGGACCGCCTCCTCGACGAGGTGCGGCAGCAGCCGCCGGACGGTGTGCGCCGCCGGGTTGCCGTGCGCGATCGCGAGCACCTGCTCTGTGTCGACCCCGTACTCCTTCGCCCAGGTCGTCCAGGCGCGCTCGACCGCGGCGTCGGAGTCGACCAGGGTGCCGTCCATGTCCAGCAGGACCGCTTCGATCGTGCCGAGATCCAGCCGTTGCCGCCGCACCGCGCCCCCTTCGATTAAACTCGTGCCACGAGCATAAAGGAGAGGGAGGCGAGCATGGCAAGCCCCGCGGGCCGGCCCCGGTCCCCGCGCGCCAGGGACGTCCGCTGGCGCGGCGCGCTGGCCGTGCTGGAGGAGATGCGCCGCGAGCCGGGCGTGACCCGGGCCGCCGTCGCGCGCCGGCTGGGTCTCAGCACCGGTTCGGCCACCGAGATCACCGCCCGGCTGCGCGACCTTCGGCTGCTCGCCGAGACGCCGGTCGCCGCGGCGGGCCGCGGCCGCCCGACGACCGCGCTCACCCCGCACCCGGACGGTCCGCTGGTGATCGCCGTGGACCTGCGGCAGGAGGACTGGCGGTGCGCGGTCGCGCCGCTCGACGGGCGGCCCGAGGTCGCGGCGGCCGGCACGCACCACAGCCGTGACCCCGCGCGGGTGGCCGGCACGGTCGGGCGGGCGGTGCGCGACCTGCACCGCCGGCACGGCGACCGCGTCGTCGGGGTCTCGGTGGCGATCGCCGCGACCGTGCGGCACGGCCGCGTCGTGCAGTCCTCCGTGCTCGGCTGGGACGCGGTGGACCTGGCGGCGCTGGCACCCGATCCGCGGCTGCCGTTGCTGATCGGCAACGACGCCACCCTCGCCGGCCTGGCCGAGGCCCGGCGGGGCGTCGCCGCGGGAGCGGCGACCGTCCTGCACATCACCGTGGAGGTGGGCGTGGGCGGGACCCTGGTCGTCGACGGCCGGCCGGTGGACGGCGCCGGCGGGGCCGGCGGGGAGTTCGGCCACCTGCCGTTCGGCGATCCCGGCCTGCGCTGCCCGTGCGGCGCCCGGGGCTGCTGGGACCTGGAGGTGGACGGCCGCGCGATCGCCCGCCATCTCGGCGACCCGCCGCCGGCCGACCCCCGCAGCTACGCCGAGCGGGTCCTCGCCCGGGCACCCGCCGACCCGGCCGCCCGGGCCGCCGTCGGCGCCGCCGCGCGCGGGCTGGCCGGCGGTATCGCGGGACTGGTCAACGCGCTGGATCCCGCCGTGGTCACCCTGGGCGGCCTGGCGGAGTCGCTGCGGGCCGCCGCCGAACCGGAGTTCGGCCGGACGCTGGCCGGCGGGCTGATGCGCTTCCGCCGCGCGGACCCGCCCGCCGTGGTCGCCGCCGCCCTCGGCCGCGACGGGCCGCTGCACGGGGCGGTGGTGACCGCGCTCGACCACGTCCTCACCGAGGCCGGCCTGGCCGCCTGGGCGGCCCACCGCTCGCCGGCGTAGGCCGGTCCGGCGGTTCGGGCGGACCGCTGCGCGCTTCGTCCCTGGCGACACCGCGGCGACGGGTCAGCCGGACAGGGCGCGGCGCAGGGCCGCGGCCACTTCGGCGTTCTGCCGCTGGGAGACTTCGGCGGACAGCAGCGCCTGCGACCCGTGGAAGGTGCCCGACCACTGGTGCAGCTCGACCGATACGCCCGCCTCCAGCAGGCGCATCGCGTAGGCGATGCCCTCGTCGCGGAGCGGGTCGAACTCCGCGGTGGCGATGTAGGCGGGCGGCAGTCCGGACAGATCGGCGGCCCGCGCCGGAGCGGCGTACGGTGTCGCCGGCTCGGAGCCCAGCAGGTGCCGCCACGCCGCGGTGGCCTTCTCGCGGGTCATCCAGGGGGTGCCGGTGAAGTTCCGCTGCGACCAGGTCTCCTGCCGGTCGTCGAGTTGGGGCTGGTTGAGCAGCTGGAAGCGGATCGGCGGCCCCTGCCGGTCACGCGCCCGCAACGCCACCGCGGCCGCGAGATTCGCGCCCGCGCTGTGCCCGCCGACCGCGATGCGCTCCGGGTCGAGGCCGAGGTCGGCCGCGTGCTCGGCCGTCCAGGTCAGCACGGCGTAGGCGTCGTCCAGGGCGGCCGGGAACGGGTTCTCGGGCGCCAGGCGGTAGTTCACCGAGATCACCACCGCCGCGGCGGTGCCGGCGATCCGGGCCGCCCACGGATGCTCGGTGGACAGGTCGCCCATGACGAACCCGCCGCCGTGCAACCACACGATGGCGCCCCGGGCCTGGTTCGGGCGGTAGATCCGTACCGCCACCTCCGGGTCGGCGGGGACCGTGCGCTCCTCGATCTCCATTCCGGTGGTGTCCGGTGCCGGTATCGCGGCGGCCAGACCGGCGAAGTTCTCGCGCTCGGCGAGCGGGTCGGTCAGGTCGGCCTTGGGGAACAACGGGATGAACGCTTCGAGTTCGGGATCCATGCCGATCATCCTCACCGGCCCCGGCGTCGCGGTCATCCGCCAGCCGTCGGGCATCCGGCCCGGATCCCGCACCGATCGGCGCCTCGTTCCCGCCGCCGCGGGACCTATCCTCGGGCCATGGAGGCACTGGCCGCCCGGCTGTCGCACCTGGACAGGCAGGCCGAAGGGGCATTGCGCGTCGTCATGTTCTACGACACGCTGATGCGCCGGCGGCTCGATCTCACCGCGCTCGCCCGCGCCTCGGCCGGCCTGGCCGAATGCGTGGCCGGCATCCGGCTGCCCGGTGACGGGCAGGTCATCCGGATGTCCCCGGAGGGCAGGCCGGCCGGCGCCCCGCCGGCACCGGCGTCCGGCACGGCCCGCGTCATGCTCGACGAGGAGGAGATCGGCACGGTGTGGCTGGAGCGCGCCGGACCGGCCAATCCGCTCGACGAGGTGCTGCTGGACCGGCTCGCCATCGCCGCCGCGGCGTTCGCCGAGAGGTACGGCCCGGCCCGTACCACCATGGCCGACCCGGCACTGGTGGAACTGGTGATCGCCTCCGGCGGCGACGAGGCGGCCCGCGCCCGGGCACTGCGCCTGCTGGGATTCGCCGCCGGCCGGCCGGTCCGGGTCGCCGCCGTGCGCTCCCGGTTACCGCTCGACCGGATCGGCGGCCTGATCTGCCCGGCGCGGCCGGTCAAGGCGGCACCGCTCGCGGACGCCGGCGTCATCCTGGCCGCCGCCATGGATCCGGGCCGCTTTCCTTCCGGCGTGCGCGCGGGCGTCGGTGCCGCGCAACGTCCGGACCAGGCCTGGTCCGAGGCCCGCATCGCGCTGCGCTTCACCACGCCACGGCAGCCGGTGGTCCGCTATGACGAGCTGGGGGCGCTGGCGCTGCTCGCCCAGACGCCCGAAGACGCCGTGCGCGGCAACGCCGACGTGGCGGCGATCGCCCGGCTCGCCGGCGACCCGGCGGATCTGGCGACGCTGGACGCCTACTGCGCCACCGGCTCGCTGCGCGGGGTCGCCGGCCGTCTTCACCTGCACCACAGCACCGTCGCCCGCCGGCTCGGCCGGATCGGCGAGAGCCTGGGCATCGACGTCACCGAGCCCGCCGGCCTGATCCGGGCCATGCTCGCCCTCACCGCCTGGCGGCTTCTCGACGATCCGGGCTGATCCGGCCTTCTCCTCGCACACCGCGTCTCCCCCGGGTCAGCGGTGATGCGCGGTGACCAGCCAGGCGCGGGCGTCGAAGCGGACGCCGTCGCCGGTCATCCGCGCCGCGAGGGCGTCGTGCAGCCGGGCCAGGGCGCCGGCCGCGGTGGCGCCGTCGAGGTGCTTGAGGGCCTCGTTCGTGCAGGTGAAGCCGCGTACCCACTCGAGGGCCGCAGCCGGGTCGGGGCCGTAGTGGACGGGTTCGCGGACGTCGGCGAGGTCCACGCCCGCGAACCCGGCGGCCCGCAGGATCTCCGTCACGGTCGCCGGGTCGGCCAGCGAGAACGGGTCCGGTCCGGCGCCGGCGTCCGGCGCCGGGTCGCCGGGACCGGCGAGCGCCCGGCGGATGGCGACGTCCCACTCGTTGCGGGCGGCGGCCTGCCAGACCAGCATGACCAGGCGTCCGCCCGGGCGCAGCGCCCGCCCGATGTTGCCGAACGCGGCGATCGGGTCGGCGAAGAACATCGTGCCGAACCGGCTGATCGCCAGGTCGAAGTGGCCCGGCGCGAATTGGTGGGTCTGCGCGTCGGCGTGCTCGAAGGTGACGTTGCGCAGGCCTTCGGCCCGGGCGAGCCCGCGGGCGCGCTCGACGGCGGCGGCGGAGGCGTCCACGCCGAGCGCGCCGCCCGGGAGTGCCAGGCGTGCGGCGTCCCGGGTCGTCCGCCCGGCGCCGCAGCCGATGTCGAGGACGCGGTCACCGGGGCGCACGTCCCATGCCCGGCACAGCACCGCGTGGTAGGCGGCCAGCTCGGCGTCGTAGTCGACCGGCCCGGTCACGGGCCCGCCTCGATGACCTCGCGCACCACGCTCTCCGGGGGCTGGGGGTCGAAGCTCGTCAGCACCCAGGTGGCGCCGGCGGCCGCCCACCGCTGGACGCCGGCTCCGGGGGGCACCTCCACCACCAGGTCGAAGTGGCCTTCGTCTTCACGCGCCTGGGCGACCTCCTCGGCGAGCACGGCCAGCTCCTCGGGGCCGGGCAGGCCGATGGGGAACAGCCCGTCCCACCGCGCCGCCCGGCGCACCGGCCGGCGATGCGGCCAGCTCGCGGCGACCCAGACGGGGATGCGCGGGCGCTGGACCGGGAGCGGGTGGAACCCGCCGCGCCAGAACCCGTCGAGCCGGTCCAGGCTCTCGTCCAGCAGGCGCGCCCGCTCGCGCGGCTCGACGACCTCCCCGAACGGCCCGAGGTCGGCGGGGTCGCCCAGCCCGGCCCCCATGGTCAGCCGGCCGCCGCTGAGGTGGTCCAGGGTGACCGTCTCGCGGGCCACCTTCTGCGCCCGGCGGCGGGCCAGCGGGGTGACCATCGGCCCGATCCGCAGCGTCTCGGTCGTCATGGCGATGGCGCTCAACGCCACCCACGGATCGGCCACCGCGCGGCCCGGCGGCGGGTAGGCGATCCGGTCCCACAGGAACAGGCCGTCCCAACCGCACTGCTCGGCGCGGCCGGCGAGGTCCGCCAGCAGCCGCGGGTCGGCCAGCCGGTCGAACGGCGCCAGATACAGTCCCCGCTTGATCGCCCCTCACCCCTCACGATCCGGACGGCCCGTATCCAGCTCCCCGGCAGCCGCCAAATGTCGGTGCAAGCCCTCACAATAGCCACGAAGATCCGGTCGGAGCGAAGGAGTACACATGGCCACGTTCGGCTTGATCCACGGCGCCGGAGACGTCGGCTGGTACTGGCATCTCGTGCAGGCGGAACTGGCCCGGCGCGGCCACGACAGCGTGGCGCCGGATCTGCCCTGCACCGACGACTCGGCCGGTCTCGCCGAATACGCCGACACCATGGCCGGCGCGCTCGCCGGCCGGCCCGACGTGATCGTCGTCGGCCAGTCGCTCGGCGGGTTCGTCGCACCGCTGGTCTGCGACCGGCTGCCGGTGCGGCTGCTCGTGCTGGTCGCGCCGATGATCCCCGCACCCGGCGAGCCCCCGGCCGGCTACACGGCCGCCACCGGGTACGACGACGAGCCGCGGGAGCGGTACGACGACCCGATCGCCGTCTTCTACCAGGACGTCCCGCCCGAGCTGGCCGCCGAGGCGCTGAAGCGGTCCCCGGGACAGTCCGAGGCCCGGATGGCCGAACCGTCGCCGCTGGCGGCCTGGCCCGCCGTCCCCACCAAGGTCCTGCTCTGCCGGGACGACCGCATGTTCCCCGCGCCCTACGTGCGGCGGGTCGCCCGCGACCGCCTGGGCATCACCCCCGACGAGATCGACGGCGGGCACACCCCCGCGCTGAGCCGCCCCGCCGAGCTGGCCGAGCGCCTGGCCGGCTACGCAGCCGAACAGGGCCTGTCCGCGACCGGCACCCGGCCGCCGGGATAGCCCCCGGTGGTCACCCGCGGAGCGTCTTGACGGCGATGGCCATGATCTCCCCGGTACCGGGGGTGCGGGCGCCGGGTTCACCGAGAGGGTGAGCGAGCGCGGTCGACCTCAGGCCGCTCAGGAGCCGAGGTAGCGCAGGACGGCGAGGATGCGGCGGCTGTAGCCGGTGGCGTGCGACAGGTCGAGCTTGTCGAACAGGGCGTTGACGTGCTTCTCCACCGCGCTCAGCGACACGTGCAGCGACCGGGCGATCGAGGCGTTGGTCAGGCCCTGGGCCATCAGCTCCAGCACCTGGCGCTCGCGGGCGGTGAGCCGGGCCAGCGGATCGGTGTGGCTGGTGCGGGCGAGCAGCTGGCGGACCACCTGCGGGTCGAACGCCGTGCCGCCCGCGCCGACCCGCTCCAGCGCGGACAGGAAGTCACCGACCTCGGCCACGCGGTCCTTGAGCAGGTACCCGACGCCCTCGACGCTGCCGCCCAGCAGCTCGGTGGCGTACTTCTTCTCCACGTACTGCGACAGCACCAGCACCGCGACCCGCGGCCGGCGGCGGCGGATCTCCAGCGCGGCGCGCAGGCCCTCGTCGGTGTGGGTGGGCGGCATCCGCACGTCGACCACGACCGCGTCCGGCGGGTCGCGGTCCACCGCGGCCAGCAGTGCGGCGGCGTCGCCCACCGCGGCCAGGACGTCGTGGCCTTCCTCTTTCAGCAGCCGGACCAGGCCCTCGCGCAGCAGCGCCGAGTCCTCGGCCAGGGTCACCCGCATGGCAGCTCCGCCTCGATCAGGGTGGGCCCGCCGGGCGGGCTGGTCACGGTGAACCGGCCGTCCAGCGCGGCCACCCGCCGGGCCAGCCCGGTCAGCCCGCCGCCGGCGGGGTCGGCGCCGCCCGCGCCGTCGTCCTGGACGCGCACGACGACCATGGTGCCCTCCTGGCGGACCTCGATGGCGACCAGGGTGGCCGCGGCGTGCTTGACGGCGTTCGTCACCGCCTCGCCGGCCACGAAGTAGGCGGCGGTCTCCACCGGCGGCGGGGGCCGTTCCGGCAGGTCGCAGGCCACCGTGACCGGGACCGGGGCCCGCTCGGCCACCCCGGCCAGGGCCTCGGCCAGCCCGTGCGCGTCCAGCCCGGACGGGTACACCCGCCAGGCCACCTCGCGCAGCTCGATCAGTGCCTGCCGGGCCTGCTCGTGCAGGTCCGCCAGCAACTCGGGACGGCCCCGGCGGGCCCGGCCGGCGAGCATGGACAGCGCCACCAGCCGCTGCTGCACCCCGTCGTGCAGGTCGCGCTCGATGCGCCGCCGCTCGGCGTCGACGGCGGCGACCACCCCGGCGCGGCTCTCGGTCAGCTCGGTGATCCGCCGGCGGAGCGCCTCGGCCGGGTCGGGGGCGAGCAGGCGCAGCGCCAGCCGCCGTTCGAGCGTCTCGACCCCCACCAGGCCGGACAGCACGAGGAACGCCGCGACAGCGCCGACGACCAGTATGTAAGCCAGCAGCGGCAGGGTGGGCGCCATGCCGTCGAACGGCTCCCCCCGGCTCCACGCCCAGCCGAGCCGGATCGCGGTGCCGGCGCCGACCACCAGTACCAGCAGCACCAGGCCACCGAGCAGGCCGACCGGCGCCCGGGCGGCCAGGAAGCGCGGTTCACCGTCCGCACGGCGGTCCGGCAGGTCCAGCCGGAGCCGCCACAGCTCCAGCCGGGTCAGCCACCCGGCCGCCCGGCGGACCGCGGGACGGCCGGCGAACGGCGCGGCCAGCAGCACGAAGAGCAGGCCGACCAGGGCGGTCACCGCGCCCGCGGTCACCGCCCCGACCAGCTTCAACCCGTTGAACACCGACCGCATACGCTCTCCGCACCGCCCGGCGGAGCATCCGCCGGCAAGGCCGGCATGACCGGCCCGCGGCCCAGGGTATGGACGATCCGGCATGGGCGCCATGAGGTACCCATCCGTCCAGGGGTGCGGGAAACCACACCCGCCCGCGGCCGGGTGAAGCATGATTCGGCACCGAACCTGGCCGAACCGCCGACGACGGCCGCGCACGATCACGTGATCGGTACCGGAACTCCGGCGGTTAGATTGATCACGTGGCCTCATCATCCAAGGGCGACGACCCGTCCCCGGCGTTACCCGGCGAGACGGCGCGCCCGCCGGGACCGGCCGCCGGCCGGGCTCAGCGCCTGGCCGGCCGGGTCCGCCCGGTCCTGCCCGGCGGAGGCGGGCGCGGGCGTCCCGCTGTGCTCGCCGAGCTGGCCATCCTGCTGCTGACGCTCTTCGTCTTCCAGCGGGTGCACGCCGCCACCGGCACCGACGCCGCGGTGGCCACCGCCAACGCCCGCGCGTTGCAGGCCGTGGAGAGCGCCCTACATCTGGACATCGTGCCGGGGATGAACCGGTGGCTCGTCGAGCATCCTGCCCTCGTCAAGCCGGCGGTGTACTACTACCGCCTGTACTACGCGGTCGTCCTCGGGGTGCTGGTGTGGGTCTTCGTCCGGCATGCCGAGGTCTACCGGCACGTCCGCCGGACGCTGGTGGCGATGTGCCTGCTGGTGCTGCCGGTCTACTGGGCGGTGCCCATGTCACCGCCACGGTTCGCGCTGCCGGGGGTCGTGGACGTCATCGCCGCCAACGACATCCTGGGCGCCCACGTCTCCAAGGAGATCACCGCCGGCCAGAACGTCTACTCGGCCATGCCCAGCATGCACACGGCCTGGTCGCTGTGGTGCGCCTACGCCGCCTGGTCCGCGCTGCGGGTCGGCAACCCGCGGTGGGCCCTGCTGCCGTGGCTCTTCCCGGCGGGCATGATCGCGGTGGTGTTCGCCACCGGCAACCACTACGTCCTCGACGTGGCGGGCAGCTTCGTCCTGCTCGGCCTCGCCGTCGCGGTCGCGGCGGCCTGGGGCTCCCTTTCCGCGCGCCGGCGCGGCGAACGGCCGCGTGCGGGCCGTCCGCTCTCCCCGTAGGCGGGGAGGGAGACGACCCGCGACCGCCGGCCGGTCATCGGTCAGGATCTGGCGAGCGGGCCGGCGGCGTCCGGGGCGGTGGTGCCCGTCATCGGCGGCGCGGCGGCCGGGGCGGCCGGACGACGGGCCGGCATGCCGAGGGCGATGAGCATGCCGGTGAAGGCGAACGCCGCGACGGCCCCCATCGCCGCGGTGAACCCCCTGCCGAACTCCTGGGCCGACGCGTAACCGCCGGCGCCGGCGAAGACGGCGACCGAGACCGCGACGCCGAACACTCCGCCGAAGATGCGGAGCATCATGAACGCGCCGGACGCCTGGCCGATCTCCTGGGGGCGGACCGCGCCGACCACCGCCTTCTGGGCGGCGGGCATGGCCATGGTCACCCCGCCCCCACCGATGATCAGTGCCGGGAGGATCTCCAGGTAGCCGGTGCCGGGACCGGCGACCAGCGCGATCCAGGCCGATCCGATGGCCTGCAGCAGCAGCCCGGCGACCACGAACCGCCGCTCGCCGACCCGGTCGGCCAGCCGGCCGGCGATCGGCGCGCAGATCATCAGCGTCGCGGTCCACGGCATCAGCCGCAGCCCGGCGCCGAGCGGTCCCACGCCGAGAATGATCTGGAAGTACTGGGCCAGGAAGAACAGCGTGCCGTACAGCGAGGCGAAGACCAGGAAGTTCGCCGGGTTGGCGGTGGCGAACGCCCGCAGCCGGAAGAACCGCATCGGCAGCATCGGGGTGGCGGTGTGCCGCTCCCAGTACACGAAGGCGATCACCAGCGCGACGCCGAGCAGCAGCGCGCCCGGCACCTCCGCGGCGGCCCAGCCCGCCGCGTTCCCCCGGACCAGGCCCCAGACGATGCCGAACGCGCCCAGGGTGACCAGCACCGTGCCGGCCAGGTCGAAGCGGCCGTTCGGGCCGGCGCTCTCCTCGACCCGGCGCAGGGTGAGCAGGATCGCGGCCATGCCGACCGGCAGGTTCAGCCAGAAGATCCACTGCCAGGCCAGTCCCTCGGCGACGACACCGCCGATGAACGGCCCGCTGAACGTCGCCAGGCCGGTGATGCCAAGGTATGTCCCCATGGCCTTGCCCCGCTGCGGGGGCGGGAACAACGCGCTGATCAGGGTGAGCGACAGCGGCAGCACCATCGCGGCGCCGGCGCCCTGCGCCGCCCGTGCGGCGATCAGTACCCCGATGCCTGGAGACAGCGCGCAGGCCACCGAGGCGGCGGTGAACACCGCCAGCCCGGCGGTGAACACGCGGCGCCGGCCGAACCGGTCGCCCAGCGCGGCACCGGTGAGCAACAGGACCGCGAACGTCAGGTTGTAGGCATTGACGGTCCATTCGAGGGTCTCGACCGACGCCGCCAGTTCCCGCCGGATCGTGCCGAGCGCCGTCGTCACCACCAGGCTGTCCAGCGCCATCATGAACGATGCCAATGACGCCAGGCCCAATCCCCAGGCCTGCCTGGAGGTCATCCGTCCTGCGTCGGAACTCAACGGTTCCTCCTCATCGATGTGCGGCGAGGACCGCGCGGGCAGGCGCCGTCCCCGGTGGGATGTCCGCGGTCGCGCCGCGGGTCGTGGCCGGTCCACGGGCACGACCGAGCGGCACGCCCGCGGGGCGTGCGGCCGCTCGGATCGGTGCTCGGCCGGCCGGTCAGGCGTGCAGCGACCGGGGGAAGCCGAACGTCCGCATCAGCGAGTTGTCGACGAACCGGGTGATCGCCGCGATCCGGCCACCGGCCAGGGTCAGCACCAGCACGCCGTGCGCGCGCAGGAACGGGGTGTGCGGATCGCGGAGGTAGCAGCCGAACGCCGGCTGGCCGTTCGCCCGCGTCGGGATCAGCACGTGGCGGACGCCCTCGCGCAGCGCGACGGTGGCCAGGAAGTTGCCGACGGCGTCCAGCCCCTGGTACTCCAGCGGCAGCGGCGGCATGGTCAGCAGCGCGTCGTCGGTCAGCAGCGACACCATCGCCTCGACGTCCCCGGCCTCGAACGCGCGGATGAAGTCGTTCACGATCCGCCGTTCCAGCGCGGAGTTCGGCAGCGGAGCGCCCTCCCGGCCGGGCCCCGGCGGCTCGCCGGCCAGCGCGCGCCGGGCACGTTTCAGCGCCCCGGTCACCGCGTTCTCGGTGGTGTCGAGGATGTCCGCCACCTCGGGCGCCCGCAGGCCGAGGACGTCCCGCAGCACCAGCACGGCCCGCTGCCGCGGCGGCAGGTGCTGCAGCGCGGCCAGGAACGCCAGCGACACCGACTCCCTGGCCTCGTAGCGCGCCTCCGGGCCCGGCTCCCGGTCGGCGATCTCGTCCAGCAGCACGTCGGGGTAGGGCTCGAGCCAGCTCGGTTCCGCCCGGCGGTGCGACGGCTCGGGCAACGGGACCTCTGCTCGGTAGGCCGCCTGCTCGGGCGGCCGGCGGGCGCCGGCCCGCAGCGCGTTGAGGCATCGGTTGGTCGCGATCCGGTAGAGCCAGGTCCGGACCGAGGCGCGTTCCTGGTAGCCGCCGATGCCCCGCCAGGCCGCCAGCAGCGTCTCCTGAAGCAGGTCCTCGGCGTCCTGCACCGAGCCGAGCATGCGGTAGCAGTGCACCTGCAGCTCGTGCCGGTACGGCTCGACGAGCTCCTGGAACGCCGCGCCGTCCCCGGCGCGGGCCAGCGCCGCCAGCTCCCCGGCGGGCCGCCGCCCGCGGGCCGGGGAGGCCTCCGGTGGGTTCCCTCGCATGGTGGCTCCTTCTTCCCGGTGGTCCCTCTCGACTGGATGGACACCGCCGGAGCCGGAAAGTGGTCGCGCGCCGCTCATTCTCCCCGCGCCGGGGAGGCGTCGCCAGTGCCCTGCCGCCGCCCGCGGGCGCGGCGAACGGCACGGTCCCGCCGGCCATGAGCCGGCCGCAGGACCGTTCCCGCCGGCTAGGAGAAGGCGGCCAGGGCGATGCGCAGGGTCCGCTCGTTCTGACCGGACGCCTTGGCGTCGGTGGAGTTGACCGAGTAGACCAGGGTGCGGCTCAGGTCGCGGGTCGCGCCGACCCCGGCCGCGTAGCCGTACCGGGCGCCGGTCTTGCCGTACACGACGACGCCGTTCGGAAGCTCCATCCGGGCCATTCCGGAGGTGTAGACGGCGGGCCCGGCGCCGCACCCGCCGGACGGGTCGTACATGGGCACGGCGGGGACGGTGAACATCGGCGCCAGCCGGGCCTTCGGCACCACCTTCCCGCGGAAGAGCGCCCTGATGAAGGTCTCCAGGTCGGCCGCCGTCGAGATGAGATCTCCGGATGCCCAGGTCGAGGTGACGCTCATCTCGGTCATGTTCACCACGTGACCGCCCTGGTAGGGCACCGCGTCGGGGAAGCCGGCGGGCACCGTCTGGTACCCCTGGTGGTGCGGGCCGCGGATGCGCGGCGAGACGCCGGGGAGGTAGGTGTCGCGCATGCCGAGCGGGCGCAGGATGCGGGTGGTGACCTCGTGCTCGTACGACCGTCCGGTGATCTTCTCGATGAGGAGCCCGGCCACGAACGTGTTGATGTTCAGGTAGTGCTGCCGGGTGCCGGGCCGGAACTCGATCGGGTTCCGCACGGCCTCCGCGACGAACTCCCGGGGCGTCCAGGTCCGGAACCGCGTCTGGTACACCCACTCCAGCCCGTCGGGGTGGTCGGGGGTGGGCAGGCCGCTGGTGTGGTTCAGCAGCTGGCCGACGCGTATCTCCGGGTATCCGGCGGGCAGCAGGCCGGGCAGCCGGCCCTGCACGGTGTCGTCCAGCGAGAGCCGGCCCTCGGCGACGAGCTGCAGCACGACCGCGGTGGTGAACATCTTGGTCACACTGCCCGCCCGGAACCGGACGCGCGCCGAGGCCGGGCGGCGGGTGGCGATGTCGGCCACGCCGGTCACGCCCTGCCAGGAGCCGCCGCCGCCGACCCGGACGATCGCGGCGGTGGCGTCGGGGGCGGGCAGGCCGCCGATCGTCTTCGCCAGCGCCGCCGGGTCAACCGGCGGGACGGGCGCCGGGGCGTCGGAGGGGATGGCCGTCGGGGTGGGACAGGCGGCCGGCGCGGCCGCGGCGGGCGCGGCGGGGCCGGTGACGAGGGTGGCGATGGTGGCGAGTGCGAGGCAGGCCACGGCTGGCTTCATCGGGACATCTCCAGGTCAGCGGGTTCGGTCGGCAGGCGCCCCATCCTGCCGATCACCGGGCCGCGGCGGATCGCCGGTGCGGGCGATCCGTACTCCTCCGGACGGGTGACCCGGAATATCCTTCGTACCGGCGATGCCCGACATCCCGGGCAGCGAGCAGGATCTCGGGTATGGACCTTCGCAGCGCGCCCGCCGCGCCCGGGCCCGGACCGGATGCCGCACCACGCCCGCCGGGCCGCGGGCTCCCGGACCGCGGGCTCTCGGACCGCGGGCTCTCGGACCGCGGGCTCCCGGACCGTCGCCGGCCGCGTCCGGCGTGACCGGCGGGATCCGGCCCCTGGACGCCGGCCGATCGCTGGACCGGCTACGCCGGTGGGTGCGAGCGCTGCCGCCGGCCTGGCCGGACGCCGCGCTCGCCGCCCTGATGCTGGTCGCGCAGCTGTGGCCGCTGCTGAGCCGGGACAATCCCCGCGGCGGCCCCTGGCACTGGTGGGGCTTCGCGGTGGTGATCGCCGGCGCCGTCCCGCTGGTGTGGCGGCGGCGGGCGCCGGTGACCGTGCTGCTGATCGCCCTCGTCGCCGCCGCGTCCTACGACGCCGTCGAGGAGGTGGCCGCCCAGCCGGTCTGGTACATCGGGCTGGTGGCCCTCTACACCGTGGCCGCCCACTCCGCCCGATGGCCGCGGATGATCATGCTCGCCGTCACCGTGGTCGGCGGCCTGTCCATGGTCGGCTCATCGGAGACCGCCATGCGGGGCATCGTGCAGTTCGTCGCCGCCTACGCCGTCGGCCGGGCGGCCGCCTCCTCCCGGGCGCACGCCGCGGCCCTGGAGAAACGGGCCGCCCAGCTGGCCCGCGAACGCCAGGTCGAGGCCGAGCGGGCCGCCGAGCGCGAGCGGGCCAGGATCGCCCGCGACATGCACGACATCCTCGCCCACGCGGTCAGCCTCATGGTGGTCCAGGCCGAGGCCGGGCCGGTGGTGGTGGCCCGCGACCCGGCGCGGGCGGCGGCCGCGTTCGACGCGATCGCGGCGGCCGGCCGCGACGCGATGACGCAGCTCCGCCGGCTGCTGGACGTACTCAAGGAGGAGGACGGACCCCGCTCGCCCCAGCCGACGATCGCGGCGCTCGCCACCCTGGCCGACCAGGTGCGGGCCACCGGGCTGACCGTGACGTACTCCAGTTCGGGCGAGCCCGGGCGGCTGTCCCCGGACACCGAGATCGCCGCCTACCGGATCACCCAGGAGGCCCTCACCAACGTGGTCAAGCACGCGCACGCCACCCGGGCCGACGTCGGGCTGGCCTGGCAGAACGACAGCATCATGATCGACATCACCGACGACGGCCGGGGCCCGGCGCCGGCCGGCGGCACCGGCGGCAACGGCCTGATCGGCATCCGGGAGCGGGCCGCCGCCTGCGGCGGCACCGCGATGGCCGGTCCGCGCACCGACGGGCCGGGCTTCCGGGTGCGCGCCCGGCTGCCGCGGCCCGGCCGGGCGGTGCCGGCATGACGGCCGGCATGACGGCCGGCATGACGGTACGCGTCGTGGTGGCCGACGACCAGGAGCTGGTGCGGGCCGGCTTCGGCATGATCCTGGACGCCCAGCCGGACATCGAGGTGGTCGCCGAGGCGGGGGACGGCGCGCAGGCGGTCGCCGCCGTCCGCGCGCACCGCCCCGACGTGCTTCTGCTGGACATCCGCATGCCGGTCATGGACGGCATCGAGGCGGCCCGCGTGGTGTGCGCCGGCAGCGACTGCCGGGTGCTCATGCTGACCACGTTCGACCTGGACGACTACGTCTTCGACGCGCTGCGCGCCGGGGCGAGCGGGTTCCTGCTCAAGGACGTGCGCCGTGACGACCTCGTGCACGCGGTACGCGTGGTGGCGGCCGGCGAGTCCCTGCTCGCGCCCTCGGTCACCACCCGGCTGATCGCCCGGTTCGCCGCGTCGGCGCCGGTCGCGCCGCCGGCCGAGCGCCTCGCCATGCTGACCCCGCGCGAGCGGGAGACGCTGCGGATGGTCGCCCGCGGGCTGTCCAACGCCGAGATCGCCCGGGCCATGGTGGTCAGCGAGCACACGGTGAAGACGCATGTCAGCAACGTGCTGGCCAAGCTGGGGCTGCGCGACCGGGTACAGGCGGTGATCGCCGCCTACGAGACCGGCCTGACGGTCCCCGGCGATCCGCGCTGAGCCCGCCCCGGCCTCCCCGGCCCGTCCGGCCCGCCTGGCCCGCCCCGGCCCGTCCCGCTCGCCACGGCCGGCCGACCGGCGGCGCACCGGTCGCCCGTCCCCCGGCGGTCCGGCGCGCCGCGGTTCGAGCGGTTCTCGAGCCGTCCTGGTGAAGCTTGGGGAACACACCGACCCCACCGATGGCAGGTAATCATGATCGAGAAGTTACGGCCGGCGGCGTTGCTGGTCGCCCGGGTCGCCGTGGGCCTGATCTTCATCGCGCACGGCTGGCAGAAGCTGTTCACCCTGGGCACCGAGCGGATCACCGGGATGTTCGAGACGGCCGGCGTGCCGTTCGCCGCGCTGACCGCACCGGGCATCTCGGTGCTGGAGATGGTCGCCGGGACGGCCCTGGTGCTCGGGCTGCTGCTCCCGGTGGCCGGCACGCTGCTGGCGCTGGACATGATCGGGGCGATCATCTGGGTGCACGGCCCGAACGGCCTGTGGCTGGAGAACGGCGGCTACGAGTTCGTGCTCTCGTTGTGCGCCGCGTCCCTCGCCATCGCCTACTCCGGCGGCGGGCTGCTCGCCGCCGACGGCCTGTGGCGGAACCGCGACCGGCGGGTCACCAGCGGGGCGGACCCGTACTGATCATGTGCCGCGTCCCGGCGGTCCGATGGTGGACCACCGGGACGCCGGCCGGCACGCCCCCGGCACCGTGCGGGGCCGGGGGCGCGTCCCGGGCGGAGGTCAGCTTCCGGTGCAGGCCGGCACCGGCCGGCCGGGGGTGCCGGTGGTCGAGCCGAGGAACCCGAAGGTGGTACTGGCACCGGCCGCCAGCGAGCCGTTGTGCGCGACGTTGCGGGCGGTGATCGCGCCCTGGCCGGTGACGGTCGCGTTCCAGGCCTGGCTGATCGTCTCGCCGCCGGTGAAGGACCAGGAGACGGTCCAGTTACCGATCGCCGAGGCGCCCGCGGTGACCCGGACCTCGGCCTGGAACCCGCCGGGCCACTGGTTGACCACGGTGTAGGTCGCGGTGCACCGGGCGGCGCCGGTGGGGGTCGGAGTCGGCGTGGGGGTCGGCGTGGGCGTCGGCGTCGGTGTCGGTGTCGGAGTCGGGGTGGGGGTGGGGGTCGGAGTCGGCGTGGGCGTGGGGGTGGGGCTCGGGGACGGGGTGGCGATGGGACCGCCCCAGCCGGCGGTGGAGTCCAGCCAGGCGGCCCGGCGCAGCATCCAGTCCCGCATGTACTGCACCTGGCCCTGCCAGGTGGGCGCGGTCGGGGTGACGAAGAAACCGATCTGCCGGGTGGCCAGGTTCGGCCAGCGCTGGAAGTTGCGCTGCGCGCCGGCCGCCAGCGGCCGGGTCAGCGCGTCGATCCGGTTCTGCAGCGCGGTGTCGGACAGCGGGCCGCGGCGCAGGGCCTGCCAGCGCGTCCGCACCTCGTTGACGAAGGCGGGGTCGCGCAGCAGCTGGTTGAACCAGTCGTTGGCCACCGGCTGGCGGGTCTGCTGGTACTGCCAGCCCGAGGTCTGGTCGTTCTGGAAGAACCCGCCGACGCCGAACGAGAGGTTGTAGTCCCACACCGGCCCGGCGAAGATCTTGGTATCCCGGTCCTTGTAGAAGTAGGCGCTGCGGATGTAGGAGTCCATCTCCCGGCTCAGCTCGTTGACGATCAGCATGTCGACGAAGGAACCGGTGTCGATGTAGGCCCGGTAGCCGGTGGCCGGGTCGGCGAAGTTCGGGGCCCGCAACACGTCGTGGAAGGCCTGGACGTGCCCGCGCAGCCAGTCGCGCTGCTGGGGCGCCAGCGGCGAGGGGTCGGCCACCTCCAGGTAGTTCCAGCAGGTGGCGGCCGGCCCGGTGCAGGGCAGCGTCGGCTCCTCGGCGGCCATCCACTCGAACTTCCAGATGTACCCGCCGGTGATCTTCGGCAGGGTGAGGTCGTCCTCGTCGAGTTGCTTGAGGTTCAGCCGGTTCTTGGAGTTCTTGATCGTCTCGACGATCATGTAGACGCCCATGTAGTCGCTCGCGCCAACCGGCCCGGCGTCGGTGTTGAGGTACACCTCGGCGAAGGCGTAGCGCGGGGCCTTCAGCCCCATCTCCCGGGCGAGGTCGTAGACGAAGGCCTCCCGGATCAGCGCCTTGTCGGTGAACGGCCCGCGCAGCACCCAGTCGGAGTCGGCGGGCATGCCGAGCACCGGCAGGTCGGCGTCGTCGTCCGCGTTGTCGCGGAACTCCAGGCGGTAGGGGGTCTTTTCGAAGGTGGCCGACGACTGGCCGCGGAGTTTGAACCCGGCACGGGTGGCGACCGCCGGGGCCGCGGCCGGCGACGTCGTCCCGCCGGCACCCGGCTGGAAGATCATGATGGCGGCGTCGAGGTACTCCCGGCCGGGCTTGCCGGCCCCGTAGGAGTCGATCACCATCAGCGGCAGGTCGTGCGCCGCGTCGGTGTCGCGGGCGACGTACATGGCGGTGCCGGGCGCGCCGGAGGGCGCGTCGCCGGCGAACGCCTGGGCGCGCAGCTGGGTGGTGCGGGTGAACTGCAGCGGCGTGTCCTGGTAGAGGGCCGACTGGGCGGTGGGCGGCCGGCCGTCGGTGGTGTACCGGATCCGCGCCCCGCTGACCGCGGTGCTCAGCGATACCGTCACCTGGCCCTGGAAGGTGCCGCTCGGCACCGAGAAGACGATGTCACCGGTCAGATCTGCCGCCGCGGCGGCGGCGTCACCGGCCGAAGCGGCCGAAGCGGCCGAAGCGGCCGCCGTCGTCGAGGTGGTGTCCGCCGCGGCGGCGGTCGACCCGGCGGGCCGGACGTGGCGTCCGGGCACCGCGCCGGCCGACGCCGGGGCCGGCGCGGCGAGCACGGCGGCGAGCACGGCGAGCACGGTCAGCACGGTCGGCACGGTGAGCAGCAGGCGGGGCCGCACGGCGGGCGGCGGGGTGGGCCGGACCGCGAGCGGCAGGGTGGGGCGCACGGCGGGTGGCGCGGCATGCGGCGCGGCGGCGACCGGGCCCCGGGGGCTGCGGCGGCTCGTCGCGCCGGCACCGCGATGGGTCAGACGCACGATGCCTCCTGTTCGGGTCGGTGGAGAACGGCGGGCGCGGGCCCGGCGGGCCCGGCGGGGCGGTCACGGAAGTGGCGCCGCAGCGTCCGCCGCCACGGCACGTCGGGCAGGTCCAGGCGCAGCGCGGCGAGCCCGGTGGCGTACTTGGAGATGCGGGCGGGCCGGACGCCGTCCCGCCACAGCATGCGGTCGGCCATCGTGGCGGCCGAGGCGGTCTTGGTCTCGACCACGGCCAGGCCGGGCAGGCTCAGCGTGGCGTCACCGGCCCGCCAGGTGATGCCGGTGTCGATGGTGACCCGGCCGGCGGCCGGGCGGAGCAGCAGGGTGGCCCGGTGGTACTCGGTGACCAGGATCGGGTCGAGGGATCGCCCGGCGGGCGGCACCAGCGACTCGCGGGCCAGGACGTCCTCGACGAAGTCGCGGCCCGGGTGCACCGAGTCGCAGTGGTCGGGGTGGTAGTCCAGCCGGTGCTTGGTGACGCTCCCCCGCGCTCCGCTGATCTTCACCTCCAGCCAGCAGCGGGCGGAGTCGAGGTAGGTGCGGGTGCGCACCTTGAAGCGCCGGCGCCGCCGGTGCACCGCGGCGTGATAGCTGTCCAGCAGCGGGGTGTCGAAGTACACCGACCGGTACCGGAAGGCGCGGGCGCCGTCGATGTCCAGGGCCCGGGCGTGCGGGACGAGCCGCTCCAGCAGGCCGGGCAGCGCGGCGACCGGGACGACGTACTTGCGGTCCACCCGGGTCTGCAGCGCGGCCCGCGCGACCAGCTCGGCCGGTCCGACCGGGTCCAGCCGGGCCAGGGCCGGCCAGGTGGGCGTCGCGGTCATCGGCGTGCCGCCGAGGGGACGGGCCGGCCGGGCTCGGCGGCCCGGTCGCGCCGGGTGAGCGCGTACCGGACGTCGACCACGGTGGTCTCGTTGGCCAGGTCCAGCCGCTGGACGGTGACGGCGTGCACCCGGGCGTCGAGCAGCCGTTCCAGGTGCGCCACCAGCGCGACCTGGTCGGTGAACGCCGAGTCCAGCACCATGATCTGGTGGCGGTAGTCGCGGAACAGCCGGCGATGGTCGCCGAGGTACATCACCAGCAGGATGAACATCATCAGGCCCGCGCCGAGCCAGGTCGAGGTGGTGCCCATCGCGCCGAGGATGCCCAGGGCCAGCGCGGAGAAGTAGTAGGCGACCTCGTGCTGGTCGAGTTCGGTGGAGCGCAGCCGGATGATCGACAGCACGCCGAACAGCGCCAGGCCGAGGCCGAGCCCGCCGCCGCCGGCGCCGGAGTTCAGCGCGCCGGCCACCGCCAGCACGCCGACGTTGACCCCGAGGTAGGCGACGACCAGGTCGCGGCGGCGGTGCCGCGGGAAGTACAGCCCGAACACCAGCAGCGTCACCGCGCAGATGTCGAGGGCGAACAGCACGAGTTGTGACATCACCGTCGTTCCTCCTGAGCCGTTGCCGGACGACGGCGGAGCACCACCCGCTCGCCGGCATGGGGGTACGCATGAGTGTCGCGAAAATTTCATGCCATCCACAAAACTTTCGGGAGGGCGTGGGGAACGCTAGGTGTCCGGCGGATGGCTCGTCAATGAACACGTCCATTACGTCCGGGCGTATCCGCCCCCGCCGGGCGTCCCCCGGCCAGGCGGCGTCGCATGTCATCGGATGCCGGGTCCGCCCCGCGGGGTTTTCGGTCCTACCGCGAAAAGTCCCGGGGATCTGAAACTTTCCGGTGGATCACGGCCGGCTGAGGTATCCCGACGCCGGACCCGGGACAACCGTCTCCACCGGGCCGGGCGGCTCCGGCGGCCGGGAGCGCGGGCGCGGCGCCTCCGGATCGTGCCGGCGGGCCGCCTCGTCCTGGCCGGCGTGCCGCCGGGCGCGCGCCAGGCTGAGACGCATGGACGCGATCGCGTTCCGGTCACCGGCCCGGCGGGCCGCGGTCAGGCCCGCCTCGGCGGCGGCCAGCCAGTCGCCGCCGAACGGCCGGACGCGGAAGTAGCCGCCCATGGTGTCCGCGATGCGCCACGCCGCCTCGTACGGGCCGTGGTCGGCGCATTCGTGCACCGTCGCCAGCAGATTGGCGCGTTCCCGTTCGAACCAGAGCAGCGCGTCCGACACCGTCGGCACCGCCGGCCGGCCGTCCCGCGGGCCGCCCGCCGCCGGTCGCGGCCGGCCGGTCCCGGTGCGCAGCGCGGACGCCGCGGCGCCGCTGGTGTCGAGATACCACGACAGCAGCCGGTCCCGGGCGGCGGCCGCCCGGTCCGGCGCCTCCTGCTCGCGCAGCCGCTGCAACGCGAACAGCCGCAGCAGGTCGTGCAGGCGGTAACGCCCGTCGGTGTGCTGCTCGATCATGTTGGCGGCCTGTAATCGGGACAGCAACGCCCGCGTCCGCGGTTCCGGCAGGTCGGCGAGCACCGCGGCGTGGCGGACGGTGAAATCCGGGCCGACCAGCAGGCCGAGAGTGCGGTACAGCTCCCGGGACGCCTCGTCCAGCACCCGGTACGACATGTCGAACGCGCGCTGGATCGCCAGGCCCTCGTCGTCGGTGGCGAGCGCGGTGAGCCGGTCGCTGGAGGCCAGGTCCTCGACGGCGCCCGCCAGGCCGCGCCCGGCGGTGGCCGAGACGTTGGCGGCCACGATCCGCAGGGCCAGCGGCAGCCCGGCGCACAGCTCGACCAGCGCCCGGGTGGCCCGCGGCTCCCGTTCCACCGGCCGGTCGCCGAGGACCGCCCGCAGCAGGGCGACGCTGTGCGCGGCGGTCAGCGGGCGCACCGAGAGCATGGCGGCGCCGTCCTGGGCGACCAGCCCGGTGAGCCGCGTCCGGCTGGTCACCAGGACCAGGCAGGACGCACTGCCGGGCAGCAACGGGCGCACCTGGTCGGCGGTGGCGGCGTTGTCCAGCAGCAGGAGCAGCCGCCGGCCGGCGGTCACCGAGCGGAACAGCGCCGACAGCTCGCCCGGCTCGGCCGGCAGCCGGTGCGGCGGCACGTTCAGCGACCGCAGCAGGGTGGCCAGCGCGTCCGCCGGGGGCAGCGGCGGCCGTTCCTCGTCGTAGCCGCGCAGGTCCAGGTAGAGCTGGCCGTCGGGGTGGCCGGCGGCCAGCCGGTGGGCGCAGTGCAGGGCGAGCGCCGTCTTCCCCACCCCCGGCAGGCCCTGCATGACCACCACCCGGGCCGCGGCGTCCCCGCCGACGAGGCGGTCGAGGGCGCGCAGCTCGTCGTCGCGGCCGGCGAAGCAGCGGGGGCCGGCGGGCAGCTGCGCCGGTCGCGGCGGGGCCGCCGGGCCGGCCAGGGCGGCCGCGGTGCGCGGCTCGCGCAAGGGGTCGGCGCGCAGGATCGTCAGGTAGGTCCGTTCGAGCTCGCCGCTCGGGCCGATGCCGAGTTGCTCGGCGAGGATCCGGCGGGTGCGCGCGTATCGGTCGAGTGCCTCGGCCCGCCGCTCGGAGCGCTCCAATGCGATCATCAGGTGCCGGACGGTGATCTCGTCCGTGGGGTGTTCTTCGGCCAGCAGTTCCAGCTCGGCGACCAGTTCATGGTGCCGGCCCAGCCGGAGTTCCAGCTCGTGGCAGCGCCGGAGCGCGGCCAGCCGGTCCCGCTCGGCGGCGACCGCCACGGCGGCCAGCCGCCGGCAGTCGAGCCCGGCGAACGGCCGGCCGCGCCACAACCGGAGCGCCGCGCGGATGGTGGCCGAGATCTCGGCGTCGCCGGCGCGGTCCCGGCTTTCGCCGAGTAATCGCTCGAACCGGTGCAGATCCACCAGGTCCCGGTCCAGGTCCAGCACGTAGCCGCCGGACCGGCGGCCCAGCGCGACGTCGGGGATGCCGGCCAGGCACCGTCGCAGCCGGCCGATGTACCCGTACAGCACGTTGTGCGCCGTCGGCGGCGGCGCGCCGTCCCACACCAGGTCGATGAGGTGACCGGTCGGGTGCACCACGCCGGGTTCCACCAGCAGCAGCGCCAGCACGGTCCGCTGCCGGGCGTGGCCGAGCTCGACGGGGCGGCCGCGATGCCGGACCTCCACCGGGCCGAAGACGTCGAATCGCGCCGGCGCCCCGGAAAGCGAGTCAGCGATAGTTCCACTCCTCCATCGCGGTTCCCGGGCGGCCGCGGGCCGGACGACAGATTACATTTTCATTCCACGTTCACTCCATACCCACCGCTAACAATCAAGACACGGCGGGCCGGCGAAGCGGCCGGCCGGAGAACTCGGCGCCCGGTGGGCGCCGGTGCAGCTTCGGCGCGCGTCCGGGATCGGCCCGTCGCGCGCCCGTCCACCCGGTCCGGCCGGGCCTGTCGCCGCCGGTATCACGGCTTTGGAATTCACATTTCCCCGCACCCCGCCCTTAATTGACATTCGGCCCGAAGACCGCTTCCGCCGCCGAAGTCAAAACGTTTCGATGGGCATTGTCCAGGGGCCGGGCGACTGTCACGTCAATTGTCCACCGCGCAGGCGGGTTTTATCAGTAAGGCTCATATTCCCTTGAGGGGAGTACCGGGTGGCGCCGGCTCCCCGGACCATAAGTCCGGCAAATCAGTAAACATATGCATTTGTACGTTTCATCGCGGTGAACGCCGGCGCGGTAAGGGTGGTGGGCATGGATTTCAAGATCCTGGGTCCGATCGAGGTCCGTACCTCCCATGGACGGCCGATCCCGCTGGGACGGCGCAAGCAGCGGGTCCTGCTCGCCGCCCTGCTGCTCAACGCGGGCCGGGCGATCCCGAGCAAGCGGATGCTGGACTGGCTGTGGGGCGAGCGGGCCCCGGCCACCGCCGAGTCCAACCTCTACACCTACATCTCCGCGCTGCGCCGGGCGCTCGGCGCGCCCTCCCGGATCGAGGCGGGCTCCACCGGGTACGTGCTGCGGGTCGCGCCCGGCGAGATCGACGTGACGCAGTTCGAGGAGCTGGCGGCGCAGGGCCGCCGGACGCTGGCCGAGGGCCGCCACGACCTGGCGCTCGACCGGCTGACCCGGGCCCTCGGGCTGTGGCGTGCCGAGTCGGTGCTGGAAGGGCTGCCGCTGCCCGCCCCGCTGCGCGGCGAGGCGGCCCGGCTGGAGCGGCTGCGCGCGACCGTCGTGGAGGCCTCGCTGGAGGCCCGGCTCGCCCTCGGCCGGCACGGCGAGATGCTCGCCGACCTGGAGGCGCTGGCCGGCCGGGACCCGCTGAACGAGCGGCTGCGCGAGCAGCTCATGCTCGCCCTCTACCGCTCGGGCCGCCGGGCCGACGCGCTCGAGGTCTACCAGCGGGCGCGCGGGCTGCTGGCCGCCGAGCTCGGCATCGACCCCGGGCCGGAGTTACGGCGCATGCACCAGCGGGTGCTCGCCGACGACCCCGGCCTGGCGCCGCCGGAGACCGGCACCGCCCGCCGGGCCGTCGCCCCGGCCGAGCTGCCCATCGGCCACTCCGCCTTCAGCGGCCGGACCACCGAGGTCGCCGGGCTGCGCCGGGCGCTGACCTCGACCGGCCCGGAGGCGACCACCGTCGCGGCGATCACCGGCGCGGCGGGGTCCGGCAAGTCCGCGCTGGCCCTGCATGTCGCCCACCAGGTCGCCGACCGGTTCCCCGACGGGCGGTTCTACGTGGATCTGCACGGTTTCACCCCCGGCGTCGCCCCGCTGGACCCGGCCGACGTGCTGGCCCGCCTGCTGCGTTCCCTCGGCGACGACCTGGCCGGCCGGGCCGGCGTGGACGAGGCCGCGGCGCGGTTCCGCTCGCTGACCGACGGCCGGCACCTGCTGTTCCTGCTGGACAACGCCCGCGACGCCGCGCAGGTGCGCCCGCTGCTGCCGGCCAGCCCCACCTGCCGGGTGCTGATCACCGCCCGCGGGATGCTCACCTCGCTGGACGCGGTGTCGCACCTGCATCTCGGCCTGCTGGCCGAGGACGAGGCCGCCACGCTGCTCGAGCGCCTGGCCGGGGCGGAGCGCGTCGCCGCCGACCGGCGGGCGGCCCGGGCGATCGTGCGGCTGTGCGGCGGCCTGCCGCTGGCGATCCGCATCGCCGCCGCCCGGCTGGCCGCCCAGCCGGGGCTGTCGCTGCGCGCGCTGGCCGACCGGCTGGCGGTGGCCGAGCACCGCCTGTCGGAGCTCCAGGCCGGCGACCGGGCGGTGCGGCCGTGCTTCATGATGAGCTACCGGAGCCTGGACGCCGAGTCGTCCCGGGTGTTCCGGCTGCTCGGCCTGCTCGGCGCCTTCTCCTTCACCGTGGCGACCGCCGCGGCGCTCGCCGGCCGCCCGCGGCCGGCCGCCACCGACCTGCTGGACCGCCTCGTCGAGGCCCGGCTCGTCGAGGCCTTCGACCACGACCGGTACGGCATGCACGACCTGGTGCGCCTGTTCGCCCGGGAGCGGGTCCGGGAGGAGGAGACCGCCGAGGACCGGGCCCGGGCGCTGCGGCGGGTGATCCGCGATCAGCCGCCCGCGCCGGAGGCCGCGCCCGCGCCGGTCGCCCGCGCCAGCACGCCGGCCACCTGTGCGACGGCAGCGACGGCGGTCCACTGAGACCTCCGCTCCCGGAAATCCTTCGCGAATAACGCGGCATCCACCGGTTCATTCACGGCGGGCCGCCGTCGTGCGCTTTCTTTCTTCACCGCCGCCGCCCGGTGCGGGACCTACACGGATTTGTATGGCACGGGGTGTAGCCGCGTTCAACACCATTGACGGGTGTCACCCCTTCTCCGCACCGCGGAGAAGGCCGGCATCCGGCGAAATTCGCGCCAACACCTAAAGGGATGGGCGGACGTGTCTGAGCTGATCGGCGTCGACGAGTGCGAAAACCTCACCGTGAAACAGGTCCAGGACCTGTACCGAAAGTACGTCAGCCGTAGCCAGGTCAACCTGATGACCTCCTTCGGCTTCGGCCGCGAACTCGTCGAAAGCGCGGAGGGCGCCTGGATACGGCTGCGGGACGGCCGCCGGATCCTGGACGTCACCGGCGGGGTGGGCGTGCTCAACCACGGCCACAACCACCCGCGCATCCTGCGGGCGCGGCAGCGCTTCGCCGAGCTGCGGCGGATGGAGGTGCACAAGGCGTTCTTCTCGCCTTACGTGGCCGCGCTCAGCCACAACATCGCCGAGCTGCTGCCGGGTGATCTGAACATCTCCTACTTCCCGAATTCCGGCGCGGAGGCCAACGAGGGCGCCGTCAAGCTGGCGTACAAGTACCACGAGGGGCGGCGCGGCACCATCCTGCGCTCCGACATCAGCTTCCACGGCAAGACCCTCGGCGCGGGCAGCCTGACCGGTTCGGCGGAGAACTCGTTCCGCTTCCCCGGCCTGCCCGGCATCGTCGTGTACCCCTACGGCGACATCGCGGCGGTCCGGGCCGCGGTCGAGGCGGCCCGCACCCCGGACGGCGGGTGCGACATCTACGCGATCATGGCCGAGCCGTACAGCGCGTCCAGCATGCGCTGCTGGTCGGAGCCCGACCTGTACGAGCTGCGGCGGCTGTGCGACGCGAACGACATCATCCTCGTCTTCGACGAGGTCTACACCGGATGGGGCAAGACGGGCAGCCTCTTCTATTTCATGCGATATCCCGACCTGCTGCCCGACATCCTGGTGTACTCCAAGTCGCTGGGCGGCGGCAAGGCGTCGATCTCCGGGTACACCGCGCGCGAACCGGTCTTCCGCAAGGCCTACGACCGGCTGTCGGACGTCATCCTGCACAGCACGACCTACTACGGGTTCGGCGAGGAGACCGTCACCGCCATCGAGGCCGTCAACATCGCCGTCGAGGACGACTATCCCGGCCGGGCACGGCAGATCGAGCGCGTCCTGCGGCCCGGCCTGGAGAACGTCCACAAGCGCCACCCCGACGTGGTCGGCCGGGTGAGCGGCGTGGGCGCGCTGTGGGGGGTGTTCCTGGACGGCGGCCCCAAGGTGCTCGACCTGGCGGCCAGGCTGGCGCCCGGCTTCTCGCACGACCCGCGGTTCCGCACCAAGCTCATCACCCTGTCGGTGATCGCCCACCTGTACCGGGAGCACGGGATCGTCTCCTACTACAGCCCGAACGCCGACAACCCGCTGGTCGTCGCGCCGACCCTCGCCATCGAGCCCGCGGACCTGGAGTACTTCCTGGACGCCCTGGACCAGACGCTGGCCAAGGGCCTGCCCCGGCTGCTCGCCGGCTTCGTCCGGGAGAAGGTGGGATCGCGATGGTCCTCCGGGTCGTAGTCACCGGCAGCGCCGGGATGCTCGGCGGCAACCTCACCCGCCGGCTGCTGCGCGAGGGGCACGACGTGCTCGGGGTGGACGTGCGCCCGCCGGCCGACCCGCTGCCGGCCGGCCGGCACCGGGTGGGCGACGTGCGCGATCTGTCGCTGATGGCGGAGGTGATGGCCGGGGCGGACGCGGTGGTGCACTGCGCCGGCGCGCTGCCCAGCTACCCGGCCGAGCAGATCCACGACCTGATCGTCGGCGGCACCCGCGCCGTGCTGGCGGCCGGGCGGCTGGCCGGCGTGCCGCGGGTGGTGCACATCTCCTCCACCGCCGTGTACGGGCTGCCGAAGCTGGTGCCGACCCCGGAGGACCACCCGCGCGAGCCGGTCGACCCTTACACCCGGGCCAAGGCCGAGGCGGAGGAGCTGGCCGAGAAGTGCCGGGCCGACGGCATGTGCGTGCCCATCCTGCGGCCCAAGACCTTCCTCGGCCCGGGCCGGATGGGCCTGTTCGCCATGCTCTTCGAGTGGGCCGAGGAGGGCCGCGACTTTCCCGTGCTCGGCGCCGGGGACAAGCGCATCCAGATGCTCGCCGTCGAGGACCTGGTGGACGCGCTGGCCGGGGTGCTGGACGCGCCGGCCGAGGTGGCCAACGACACCTACAACCTGGCGGCCGCCGAGTTCGGCACGCTGCGCGAGGACTTCCAGGCGGTGCTGGACGCGGCCGGGCACGGCGGGCGCGTCCGGTCGGTGCCGGCCGGCCCGGCGCTGGCCGGGCTGCGGCTGCTGGAACGCGGCCGGCTGTCCCCGGTGTACGGGCGGCTGGTGCACAAGCTGCTCGCCGACTCCTACGTCAGCATCGACAAGGCCCGCGACCGGCTCGGCTTCCGCCCGCGGCTGTCCAACCGGGACGCGATCCTGCGCACCTACGCCTGGTGGCGGGAACGGCGCACCGCCGGAGCGGCGCGCGGCGCCGGGCGGACCAGCCGCGACGCCTGGCGGCAGGGCGCGCTGTCGCTGGCGAAAGTCTTCTTCTGAGCTGACGGGACCCAAGCATGCACGTCGTCGAATCGGCAGACGTACCAGACAGCCCGCAGCGCCCGGAGCCGGCGCCGGATCGGCCGGCGGAGCCGCCGAGCCGGCTGCTCGCGGACCTGGCCGGCCTGGTACGCCCGTCGCACGCGGTCAAGGCGGTCCTGCTGGTGCCGGTGGCGCTGGTCGGCGCCCCCGCCTACCGCCCGGCCGAGCTGCTCGGCATCGTCTCGGCCACCGTGGCCTTCGTGGTGGCCTCCGCCGCCGTCTACATCGCCAACGACATCGCCGACCGGCACCGCGACCGCCACCATCCGGTGAAGCGCCACCGTCCCATCGCGGCCGGCCGGGTGGGGGTGGTGACGGCGGGCGCCTGCTGCGCCGGCCTGCTGGCGCTGCTGGCCGCCATCGTCGCCCGGTCGCCGGCGTCGTACTGGCCGCTGCTGGTGTACCTGGTGCTCAACGTCGCCTACAGCCGGTCCCTCAAGCACATCCCGCTGATCGACGTGGGCACGGTGGCGACCGGTTTCGTGCTGCGCGTCATGCAAGGGTACGCGGTGACCGGCGGCCGGGCGCCCGCCTGGCTGCTGATCACCGTGTTCTCGATGTCCCTGCTGCTGCTGCTCGGCAAGCGCCGGCAGGAGCTGCTGGACATCGGCGCGGTGCACCGGCCCGCGCTGCGCGGTTACTCGATGGAGCTGACCAACTGGCTGCTGCAGATCGCCGCGGTGCTCGCGCTGGTCTCCGGCCTGATGTACCTGCGGGACGAGGGGCCGTTCGGCCCGCAGCACGGCCAGACGGCGATGATGCTGTCCACGCCGTTCGCGCTGTTCGCGCTGTTCCGGTACCTGCAGATCCAGGCGGTGGGCAAGGGCGACGGTGACCCGGTCCGCATCCTGCTGCGCGACCGGGTCATGGTCGCGAACTCGGCGTTGTGGGCCGTCACCCTGGGCGTGACGCTCGTGCTCGTCCACCACCCGGCCTTGGCGGCCGCCGTCCCCCGGTGAGCCCGCGGTCCACGGCCGTCCCGCGACGGCGCCGCGGTGCCCCTTCGCGGTGCCCCCGGCAGTGACCAACCGCAGTGACCACCCGCAGTGACCAACCGCAGTGCCCGCGGTGCCCCCGCGGCGACACGGAAGGAAGGCGATGGACGTCCGACTACTGGGACCGGTCGAGGTGACCTGCGACGGTCGCCGCGTCCCCCTCGGCCCCCCGCAGCGACGGGCGGTGCTGGCCGCCCTGGCGGTCGACGCCGGTCGCCCGGTGCCGCTGGACACGATGATCGAGCGGGTCTGGGACGAGCCGCCGGACCGGGCGACCGACTCGCTGTACGCGCACATCGCCCGGCTGCGGCGGGCGCTGGCGGTGACCGGGGCCGGCATCGGGCGCCGGGGCGGGGGTTACGCGCTGGAGGTCGACCCCGAACGGGTGGACGCCCACCGGTTCCGCCGGCTGGCCGGGCGGGCCCGGGACACCGGCGACGACGCCGCGCGGGCCGCCCTGCTGGCCGAGGCGATGGAGCTGTGGCGCGGCGTACCGCTCGCGGGCGTCCCGGGAGACTGGGCCGCCCGCATGCGGTACGGCATCGAGCAGCAGCTCCTCGACGGCGTCGTCACCTGGTCGCAGGCGCAGCTGCGCTTGGGCCGCCCGGACCTGGTGGTCGCCGAGCTGGCCGCGCTGGTGCCGCACCATCCGCTCGCCGAGCCGCTGGCGGACATGCTGATGCGCGGCCTGTGGGCGCTTGGGCGCGCCGCCGAGGCGGTCGCCCTGTACGCCCGGCTGCGCGGGTACCTCGCCGACCGGCTGGGCATCGAGCCGGGGCCGGGGCTGCGCGCGCTGCACATGATGATCCTGCGCGGCGACGCCGGGACCCCGCCGCGCCCGGCGCGCCGGCGGGTGCTCGCCGAGGTCAGCGCGCCAGGGAGATGACCAGGTGCTGGCCGCTGTGGTCGGATCGGCCCAGCGAGCGGACCAGCCGGTACCGGTGCACGGCGATCTCCGGGCTGGTGAACGCCCAGTCGATCCGCCACCACGGCCACCGCTCGTCCCAGGTGGCGGGGTACAGCGACGGCAGCGCGGGCACCGCGTCGGCCATCCGCTCCGGCACCAGGCGCATGATGCCCATCGCCGGCGAGGCGTTGAAGTCACCGGCCAGCACGGCCGGCAGCGGGTTCGCCCGGATGTCGGCCGCCAGCGCGCGCAGATTCGCCCGGCGCGCCTCGTGCTGGACCCGGTCCAGCCGCCCGGGGCTCAGGCCGCGCGAGGAGGGGTCGACCGGCGAGTTGATGTGCGCGTTGTAGAAGGAGATGGTCCGGCCGCCGGCCCGCACGTCGGTGCGCAGCGTCTTGACCGTGTAGAACTCCGGCCAGCCGGCGCCGGGCGGCACCGGGGTATCCCGAGGGTCGGCCGCCCAGGGGCGCAGGTCCATGCCCTGCTGCCGCACGATGGGGAACCGCGACAGCGTCACCAGCTCGCTCGCCGTGGCGATCTGGTACCCGGGGAACTCCCGGCGCAGCCGGTCCCGGTCGTCCACCCGGATCGGCCGCGCGTCGGGGCCGAAGTAGACGTACTCCTGCAACAGCAGCACGTCGGCGTGCTGGTCCCGCAGGTAGCGGTAGAAGGCGTCGGCGTCCCGGGCCGGCGTGCCGGCCGGCGGGGGCATCGACCGGCCGCCCGCGGCCGGCTGGTCCCAGTACCAGGTGTTCCAGGAGAACACGGTGATCGCGCCCGGCGGGGCCGGGGCGGCCCGGTGCCACAGCGCGGCGAGGTTGAGCCCGCCGGCGCCCCCGCCCAGCACCAGCGACGCCAGGCCCATCACGGCGGCCGTCACGGCGGCCGTCCGGCGGGCCCGGCGGGCGGCGGCGACCGCCGCGAGCAGCAGCACCGGGACGGCCACGAACGCGAGCGGCGGGACGAGCTCGGGGACCTGCCACCACCACACCCGGCCGGACAGCACCCGGTGCAGCGCGACGAACGCCAGCCAGCCGGCCGCCGCCGGCAGCACCACCGGGACGCGCCGGCCCGCCCGGGCGGCGCGCCGGGCGTCCCGGGGCCGGGTCGCCGTCCCGGTGCCGCCGGTCATCCGCCGCACCCCGTCACGCGGGCTCCCCCGTGGCCGCGGCGCGCAGCGGCAGGTGATGGTCGTACAGCCGGCGGAACCGCGCCGAGCACAGCCACCGCACCGCCCCGGCGGCCACCCCGGCGGCGATGGTCACGTTCACCAGGAAGTGCACGGCGCCGAAGTAGAGCAGGAAGAGCGGGCCGCGCCGGCGCAGCACGAAGCGGTACATGCCGAGGTCGGCCAGCAGCGAGACGGCCAGCGCCAGCAGCGGCAACGCGGCGCCGGCCGGGCCGAACGGCACCACCGCCGGCAGCGTGGCCACCGCCGCCAGCGCGGCCAGGCTGCCGCCGGCCCGGCCGGCGGTCTCGAACCCCTGGGCGAACCGCCGGCGCCGGGCGTACAGCGGCACCCGGTCGCGGCCGCGCCGGTACAGCTTGCGCAGCAGCCGGCCCAGCCGGTGGTCGTGGTCGTGCCGCGAGCGCACCGCGGTGGTGAGCACCATCCCGTACCGCTGGGTGAGGCGGTGCCCGTAGTCGACCTCCTCGGTCTCGCGCAGCCGGGTGTTGAACGGCCCGACGTCGTCGAAGACCCGGCGGGGCATCGCCATCAGCGCCGGGAACAGGAACGAGATCGGCCCCTCCGAGCCGGCCGTCCAGTGGTGGTACTGCAGCGCGCGGTACTCCTCGACCAGGCTGTCGCGGATCAGCGGCTCGGGGTCGTGCACGCTGCACACCGCGCCGAGGCCCGGGTCGGCGGCGAGCATGCCGACCGCCACCTCGACGGCGTCGGGATAGGGCGCCACGTCGGAGTCCACGAACACCAGGATCTCACCGCGGGCGTGCTCGACGCCGAGGTTCCGCGCCCCGGCCACGCCGAGGTTGCGCCCGGTGCGCACGACCCGCACGCCGAGCCGCCGGGCGACCTCGACCGAGCCGTCGGTGCTGCCGTCGTCCACGACGATCAGCTCGGCCGGCCGGTAGGTCTGCGCGAGCAGCGCGCGCAGGCACAGCTCCAGCGAGGTGGCGTAGTTGTAGTTGGGCACGATCACCGACACCAGGGGCGGCTGTCCGGTCATCCCTCACACCTCCGCCGGCGCCGGCCGGGCGGGCAGGTCGTAGGTGTGGCGGAACCGGCGGGACAGCAGGCACTGGGCCGCCCCGGCGAACACCGCCACCGCGACGGTGACGTTCACCAGGAAGTGGACCGCGGTGAAGTAGAGGGTGAACGGGATGCCGGCGTAGCGCCGGACGAAGCGGTACATCCCGAGGTCCGCCGCGATGGAGGCGGCCAGCAGCGCGGCCGGCGCCGCCAGCCAGGCCGGCCCGAGCAGCACCGGCAGGGGTACGGCGAGCACCGCGAACAGCGCGGCCAGCGACCCCCAGCCGCGGCTGCTGTCGGCGGGCCCGCCGTTGAAGTCCGGGCGGCGCAGGTACAGCGGGATGTGCAGCCGGGCGCGGTGGAAGAACTTCGACAGCACCACGCCGAGCCGGTCGTCGTGGTCGTGCCGGCCGCGGATCCGGTTGTCCAGCACGATGCGGTACCGCTGGGTGACCCGGTGGCCGTACTCGGCGTTCTCGCTGTGCCGCAGCGCGGGGTTGAGCGGGCCGACCTCCCGGAAGACCTCGGCCCGCATGGCGAACAGCGCGGAGTAGATGGTGGTGATCTCGCCCTCGTCGCCGGAGATCCAGTGGTGCAGCTGCAGGCTGCGGTACCGCTCCACCAGGCTGTCGGGGATCAGCGGCTCCGGGTCGTAGGTGCCGCACACCACGCCCAGGGTGGGGTCGGCGGCGAGCAGGTCCACCGCGTACTCCACCACGTCCTCGGCCAGGGCGAGATCGGAGTCGACGAAGAACAGCACCTCGCCGCGGGCGTGCTCGACGCCGAGGTTGCGCGCCGCCGGGGCGCCGATGTTGGTCGCGGTCTCCACGACCCGCGCCCCGTGCCGGCGGGCGATCTCCACCGAGTCGTCGGTGCTGCGGTCGTCGACCACGATGACCTCGATGCGCGGGTAGGTCTGCCGGGCCAGCGCGGCCAGGCACAGGCCGAGCGTGCGGGCGTAGTTGTGGTTGGGGACGATGACCGACACCAGCGGTCGTGGCTGCGGCGTCATCGGCGGCTCCCTTCTCTCGTGCGGTCCGCCGTCCGGTGCCCGGCCCGGTCCCTGGTCCGGCGCAGCAGCAGCGGCAGCGGCCGGCCCAGGCCGCTGCGGGTGAAGTCGGAGGCGCCGTTCACCCGGGGGAACGGCTCGGCCGGCACCGGCACCTCAAGGAACTCGCACAGCGGGCCCCAGCCGTCGGCCACGTCGAAGACGAGCAGCCGCCCGGCCGGGATGGCGGCGACCACCCGGGCGGTGTGCTCGTGGAACAGCCGGATGGCCCGTTCGGGCTCCCGGTCGGCCGCGGTGGCGAACGTCCGCGCGTCCAGGGTGGTGTCGACCATCCGGACGAAGGCCGCCAGGTCGGTGCCGAGCAGCGACGACAGCAGCACGGCGGCCCGGCCGGGCACCGATTCGATGCGCCGCCGCTGGGCGAACAGCGTCCGCCGCATGCTGGCCACCCACCGGTCCGGGTCGCGGGTGGTGAGGATGACCTTGGCCTTGGGGTAGTGCTCGGCGAGTCGCCGCCAGTGCACGGAGGTCGGGCCGTCCACGCACGATTCGTAGCCGAGCAGCAGCCGGTCCCAGTCCACCTCGGGCGCCGTGGCGGCGGCCAGCCATCCCCTGATCTGCCGGGGGTCGGCGAACACGTCCACCATGTGGTGGCACGGCCCGAAGCCGAGCCGCTCCAGCGCCGTCTTCAGCGACAGCGTTCCCGTCCGGCCGAAGCCGGTGCCGATGATCCGCATCGCCGGTCAGTCCTGCGCCACGAGCGTGCGGGCGGGCTTCTCCAGGCGGGAGACCGCCAGGCGCTGCAGGACGCCGAGCGCGCCGCCGAGCGCGCCGGTGAAGGTGACGGCCAGGTGGACGCCGGAGAAGTACAGGCCGAACGGGACGCCGCGCCGGGCGTAGGCGAAGCGGTGGGTGCCGCCGTCCAGCGCGATCGCGGCGGCGACCAGCCCGGCCGGGACCAGCGCGCCGGTCCGGCCGGCCACCAGGGGCAGCGCGAGCGCGGGCACCGCGGCCAGCAGCAGGACGCCGCCGAGCGCGCGGGGCACCGAGTCGCCGGGCGTCTCGCCGCGCCGCCAGTCCATCGCGCTGATGCGGGCGCGGCGGAACACCTTGCGCAGGATGGTCCGCACGGTCGGGTCGTGGTCCTTGCGGCCACGGATCGCGTCGCTCAGCTTCACCCGGTAGTGCCGGGTCACCCGGACGCGGTAGTCGGAGGAGACGGTCTCGCGCAGCGCCGGGTCGAACGGGCCGATCTCGGCGAAGATCTTGGCCGGGACGGCGAGCACCGCCGCGTGCAGCTCCAGGGTGGGCCGGTGCGCGGGCATCCACCAGCGGTGCATCTGCACGGCGCGGTACTGCGCGGCCAGGCTCTGGCACACCAGCGACTCCGGCCGCAGCACGCCGCCCAGCGCGCCGATCTCCGGATGGTCCTGCAGGATCCGCACCGCGTTCTCCACCGCGTCCGGGTCGAGGGCGATGTCGGCGTCGAGGAAGAAGAAGATCTCCCCGGTGGCGTGCTCGGCGCCGAGGTTGCGGGCGGGGGTCGGGCCGCCGTTGACCTCGGTGCGCACCACCTTGGCCCCGGCGGACCTGGCCACCTGGGCCACGTCCTCGGTGCTGTGGTCGTCCACCACGATGATCTCGAGGTGCGGGTAGGTCTGCTCGCGCAGCGCGGCGAGGCACAGCCGCAGCACGTCGGACCGGTCGTGGCTGGGGATGATCACGGAGACTGGCGGATGCTCCCGGCTCATGATGTGCTCCAGTGGCTGGAGGTCGCTTTCGAACCCCTGTCGGACCTCGTGTCCGGCTCACGCTAGGCACCACGGCTTGTCCCATTCTTGTCGCGCCCGCCGGCCCGGCCGCGGCCCCGGCGCGGACCGCCCCGCGGCGCCGTACTCGCAAGGCGGGCCGTACTCGCGGCGCGGTACTCGCAAGGCGGGCCGTACTCGCGGCGTGGGCCGGTCGACAAGGACCCGACAAGGCCCGCTCGGTACGTTCGGCGCCGGCCCACTGACCGAGGACGGAACCAATGAGCGATCGGGACGCCCCGGCCGGCACGCGGACCGCCGCCGTGCCGCCGCCCGCCGGGCCGGCGGGTCGCCCCCGGCGCCGCTGGTGCCTGGGCACCAGGCTGGTGGTGGCGGCCTCGGCCGGCTGGCTGGCCTTCGTGCTCTGCCACCTGCTGGCGAGCGGGCGGACGCCGCTGTGGGCGCCGCTCGACCTGATCCCGCCGGTGCTGTTCCTGGCGGTGCCGGCGCTGCTGATGGTGGTGGCGCCGCTGGCCCGGCCGGTCCGCTGGCGGATCATGACCGTGCTGGCGGTCGCCCTGGTGCTGGGCGCCGGGCGCAGCGGCGTCAACTACGCCGCGCTGTGGCACAGCCCGCCACCGGTCCGCCCGGGTGCCATCACCGTGGTCGCCTGGAACACCGAGTTCTGGGACCAGGACTGGCGCACCGCCGAGGGCGACCGGTACTCGCCGGAGTTCTACGACCACCTGCGCGGCCTGCGCGCCGACGTCTACCTGCTGATGGAGTACCTGTACGTGGACACCCGGGCCGGGGACATGCGCCGTCAGCGCTGGACGGCCGGCCTGGCGATGCGCATCGACCGGCTGGCCGAGCTGCGCCGCGCGTTCCCCGGCTACCACGTGGCGGTGTCCGGCGAGCAGATCACGCTGTCCCGGTTCCCGATCGCCGGGCACCGCGGCCTGGACCTGCGCCCCTGGCTGCCGGCCGACCAGCGGGAGATCCCCGGGGAGCTGCGCGGCTGGCCGGAGGGCTACACCGTCGAGACGCTGCGCACCGACATCGAGGTGAACGGCCGGGTGGTCTCCTTCTACGACGGGCAGGTCGCCCAGCCGCCGCTGGAGTGGCGGCTGGACCGCGCCGAGTCCCGCGACATCGACCGCGCCCGGACGCTGCGGCGGGAGGCGAGCTTCCGGGCGATCGGCGCGGACGTCGCGGCCAACCCCAACCCCGTGGTGCTCGCCGGCGACCTGAACACCTCCCCCGCGATGGGCATCCGCCGGCTGCTCCCCGAGCGGCTGGTGGACCGGACGCCCGAGCTGTCGTCCCTGTACCCGGCGACGTACCCGGCCGGCGGCACCGTGCTCTGGCGGATCGACTGGGTCTACACCAGCCGCGAGGTGGCCGTGCACCGGTACGAGCTGCTCGACCCCGCGGGACTGTCCGACCACCGGGCCCAGCGTGTGATCATGTCGCTGTCCTGACCGGCGCGGGCCCCGCCGGTGACCTGACCTACGAAGGGAATGGACATGCCTGACGAGTCGCCCTGGCAGCCTGACGTCGCGGTCATCGTGCCGAACTACAACAAGAGGAAGACGCTGCGGGCCTGCCTGGAGTCGGTGTACGCGCAGACCTACCGGCCGGCCGAGGTCATCGTGGTGGACGACGTCAGCACCGACGGCTCGCTGGAGATCGCGCGGGAGTTCCCGTGCACGATCGTCGAGTCGCCGCGCAACCAGGGCCCGGCCGGGGCCCGCAACCTGGGCGTGGCCCGCAGCTCGGCGCCGCTGCTGTTCTTCGTCGACTCCGACACCGCGCTGGCGCCGGACGCGATCGCCAACGCGGTCCGGGAGTACCGCGCGACGCCGGACTGCGGCATGGTGCAGGGCATCTACGCCGCCGAGCCGCTGTACGACGACGGCCCGGTCGAGCGGTACCGGGTGCTGTGCGAGCACTACGAGCGCAGCCGGACCACCGCGACGTTCCTGTCCTGCACGCTGGTCCCGCGGCGGGTCTTCCAGGAGGCGGGCGGGCTGGACGAGCGGCTGCGCGACGGCGAGGACTTCGAGTTCGGCACCCGCGTCCCGGCCCGCTACCGGCTGGTGGTGTCCACCGCGGTCGTCACCAGGGCCGACGACGAGGACCGGTTCTGGGGGTGCCTGGCCGAGCGGTTCGTCCGGTCCACCACGCTTCCGGTGATCATGGTGCGGGCCCGCCGGCTCCGCGAGGAGGGGAAGGTGGGCTTCCAGCTCCACATGATCGGGACCGGCCAGCACCGGCGCCGCAAACCGCCCCGGGTCTCCTCGGCGTCGGCGACCGCCACCTTCCTGACCCTGCCGCTCGTGCTCGCCTCCCCCTGGCTGTCGGCCGTGCCGGCGGCGACGCTCGGGGTGTTCCTGTGGAAGAACCGCGGGTTCCTGGGGTTCGCCCGCCGGCACCGGGGCGCCGGGTTCGCGTCATGGGTCGCCTGGATGCAGCTCTGCTTCCACACCGCCTTCTTCACCGGCGCCTGCGTGGGGCTGGTGCGGGCCGCCTGGACGCTGGGCCGCGGGCGGGGCGAGCCGGTGCGGACCGGCATGTCCCCGGTGCCGTCGGCCGGCCGGGCCGGCGAGTGAGGGCCGTCCGGCGGCTGCGGGCCGTCCGGCTCCCCCGGCTGCCGCGGCCGGTGCGGCGGGCGCTGGCCGCCGCGTTCGCCCTGGCCGTGGTGGCGGCGATCGCGCTGACGCTGTCCCGGCTGGACTGGTCGGTGCTGCCGGTCCTGTTCGCCCGGTCCGACCCCGGGCGGATGGCCCTGCTGCTGGGCGGCGCGCTGCTGGCCGGCATGGCGGGGCTGTCGTTCGGGTTCCTGTCCTGGCGGGTGGTGCTCCTGGAGACCGGCCCGCCGGTCAGCGAGCCGCGGCTGGTGCGGATCTTCTTCGTCGGCTTCCTGGCCAAGTACGTCCCCGGGCGGGTGCCCGGCATGATCGCCATCACCCGGGTCGCCGCGGCCAACGGCGTCGGCTTCGGCCGACTGATGAGCACGGCGGCGCTCGTCATGAGCCTGGTGCTGCTCAGCGGGTTCACCGTCGGGCTGCTGGCGGGCGTGCAGATGCTGGGCGCCCGGTCGGTGTGGCTGGCCGGCGCCGCGGTGCTGATCGTGGTGGTCCTGGTGCGCCCGCAGGTGATCAACCGCAGCTCGGCCCTGCTGCTGCGGCTGCTGCGCCGCCCCACCGCGGAGCGGGCCGCCTCGGTGCGCGGGGTGCGGCTGGCGATCGGCTGGCAGACCCTGTCGTGGGTGGTCACCGGGCTGCACCTGTGGCCGCTGGCCGTCGCGGTCGGCGCGCCGCCGTCCCGCTCGCTGGCGCTGTGCGTCGGCGCGTTCACCCTGGCCACCTCGGCCGGCATCGCCAGCGTGTTCGTCCCGGACGGCATCGGCGTCCGGGAGGCGGTGCTGACCGCCGCGCTCAGCCTGGTGCTGCCCGCCCCGGCGGCCGCGGTGGTGGCGCTGGCCAGCCGGCTGGTCTGCACGATCGGCGAGGTGCTGCTCGGCGCGGCCGCGCTGGGCACCGCCGAGTTCCTCATCCGCCGCGGCCGGGCGGGCCGGCCGCGGACCGCCGGGCCCGCCGCCGCACTCGCCACCGGGCCCACCGCCGGGCCTATTGCCGGGCCTATTGCCGGGCCCGCCACCGGCCTCGACCGGCTCAGCGAGGCGGGCGAGCCGCCCCGGCGCTGACCCGGGCCCGCCGGGTCCGGCCGGCCGGCGGGGCGGGCGCTCAGTCGGTGCCGGACTCGATCGCCGCGTGGTCGAGCAGCTGGTCGTCCTCGCCGGGGACCTGCCCGCTGGAGGCGATCGCCTCGGCCCCGCCCTCGGGCAGCTCGCCGATCAGCGCGGTCGAGGGCACCTGGGCCGCCTCCAGCAGCGCGGGAGCCGGGTGGCCGACCATGCCGACCTTGGCGTACTGCTCCAGCTTGGCCCGGGAGTCGGCGATGTCGAGGTTGCGCATGGTGAGCTGGCCGATGCGGTCGACCGGCCCGAAGGCGGAGTCCTCGGTGCGCTCCATGGACAGCTTGTCGGGGTGGTAGCTGAACGCCGGCCCGGAGGTGTCCAGGATGGAGTAGTCCTCGCCGCGCCGCAGCCGCAGCGTCACCTCGCCGGTGACCGCCGTGCCCACCCAGCGCTGCAGCGACTCGCGGATCATGAGCGCCTGCGGGTCCAGCCAGCGGCCCTCGTACATGAGCCGGCCCAGCCGGCGGCCCTGGTCGTGGTAGGTGGCCAGGGTGTCCTCGTTGTGGATCGCGTTGACCAGCCGCTCGTAGGCCGCGTGCAGCAGGGCCATGCCCGGCGCCTCGTACACGCCCCGGCTCTTGGCCTCGATGATGCGGTTCTCGATCTGGTCGGACATGCCGAGGCCGTGCCGGCCGCCGATCGCGTTGGCCTCCAGCACCAGGTCGACCGGGGAGGCGAACTCCTTGCCGTTGATCGTCACCGGCCGGCCGCGCTCGAAGCCGACCGTGACGTCCTCGGCGGCGATCTCGACGGCCGGGTCCCAGAACCGGACGCCCATGATCGGCTCGACGATCTCGATGCCGGTGTCCAGGTGCTCCAGCGACTTGGCCTCGTGGGTCGCGCCCCAGATGTTGGCGTCGGTGGAGTACGCCTTCTCGGTGCTGTCCCGGTAGGGCAGGTCGTGGGCGAGCAGCCACTCCGACATCTCCTTGCGGCCGCCGAGCTCGCTGACGAAGTCGGCGTCCAGCCACGGCTTGTAGATCCGCAGGGAGGGGTTGGCGAGCAGGCCGTACCGGTAGAACCGCTCGATGTCGTTGCCCTTGAAGGTGGAGCCGTCGCCCCAGATCTGCACGTCGTCCTCGAGCATGGCGCGGACCAGCAGGGTGCCGGTGACCGCCCGCCCGAGCGGGGTGGTGTTGAAGTAGGCGCGGCCGCCGGACCGGATGTGGAACGCCCCGCAGGCCAGGGCGGTCAGCCCTTCCTCGACCAGGGCGTCGCGGCAGTCGACCAGCCGGGCGATCTCCGCGCCGTACGCGGTGGCGCGCCCGGGGACCGAGGCGATGTCGGGTTCGTCGTACTGGCCGACGTCGGCGGTGTAGGTGCACGGCACGGCACCCTTCTCGCGCATCCACGCGACCGCCACCGAGGTGTCGAGGCCGCCGGAGAAGGCGATGCCGACACGTTCACCGACCGGAAGAGAGGTGAGCACCTTGGACACGTCTCAATTGTATACACAACCCTGCATGAGTTTGCACCCCCTTCCGTAAATCCCGGCCGGGCCGGTCAGGAGGGGCGGGGCAGGGCGACGCCGGCCAGCAGCTCGACGGAGCGGAACCAGACCTTGCGGTCCGGCGCCATGAAGGCGACGATCAGCTCGTCCGCCCGGGCCAGCTCGGCGAACCGGTCGAGATGCTCCTTGACCTCCGGCGGGGTGCCGACAGCGGAGTGCCTGGTCATCGCGGCGATCTGCCGGCCGGCCGGCGACTTTAGGATCATGTCGGCCTCCTCGGGGGTGAAGGTCCGCCCCCGGCCGATGAACCGACTCACCCGCAGCCGCTTGGCCGCCAGGAACTGCTCCTGCGCCTCCTCGGCGCTGTCGGCGGCGATGACGTTGACGCCGGCGATGACGTACGGCCGGTCCAGCTGCGCGGACGGGCGGAACTCGCGCCGGTAGAGGTCGACGGCCTCCTCCAGCGCGTCCGGCGCGAAGTGCGAGGCGAAGGCGTACGGGAGGCCGAGCGCGGCGGCGAGCCGGGCGCCGAACAGCGAGGAGCCGAGGATGTACAGCGGCACGCCGGTACCGTTGCCCAGGGTGGCGTTCACCCCGGGGATCCGGGTCTCGCCGGTCAGATAGCCCTGCAGTTCCAGGACGTCCTGCGGGAAGGTGTCGGCGGCGGCGGGATCGCGGCGCAGCGCGCGCATGGTCTGCTGGTCGCTGCCCGGCGCCCGGCCGAGGCCGAGGTCGATGCGCCCGGGGTGCAGCGTCGCAAGGGTGCCGAACTGCTCGGCGATGGTCAGCGGGGCGTGGTTGGGCAGCATGACGCCGCCGGCGCCCAGCCGGATCGTCCGGGTGTGTGCCGCCACGTGAGCGATGAGCACGCTGGTCGCCGAGGAGGCGATGCCGTCCATGTTGTGGTGCTCGGCGTACCAGACGCGCCGGTAGCCGAGCTCCTCGGCGCGGCGGGCCAGGGCCACGCTGGCCTGGAGGCTGTCCCCCGCCGTCTCTCCGGGCCCGATGACGGCCAGATCGAGGATGGACAGTGCGGGAGCCATGGGGAACCGGCCTTTCGCTGCGGGTACGCGCCGGACGGCGCCTTCCGTGCAACCACCGCACCCCGCCGGTTATTCGGGCGCTCCCCCACGAGCGGCCTCCTCGATGGCGGCGATGTAAAAGAATCTGTACATCGGGTCAAGGATGGGTTACATTGCTGATGTAAAGGATTCTGTACATCGAAGGGCTCGTCATGACGCATGAAGAGAAGCGCTCGTGGATCCATCTGGTCGTCACGGTGCTGGCGTACACCGGCTACGTGATCGTCGTCACCGGCCGCGCCGAGGGGCGCCCGTTACCCGAGGTCCCGTACGCGGCCGCCCTGCTGTGGACGATCGGCGGCGCCATCGTCGCGTCGATGGCGGCCGAGATCGGGATGGCGGTGATCCAGCCGCGGGCGTCCCGCGCGGTGGACGTGCGCGACCGGGAGATCGGGCGGTACGGCGAGCACGTGGGCCAGTCGTTCGTGGTCATCGGCGCGGTCGCCGCCATGCTCATGGCGGTGGCCGGCTGGGACCGGTTCTGGATCGCCAACGTGGTCTACCTGTGCTTCGTGCTGGCGTCGATCCTCGGCTCGGTCACGAAGGTCGTCCTCTACCGCAGGAGCGTCCCGCAGTGGTGAAGCCGACGCGGGTCACCAACCGCATCCGCGCGCTGCGCTTCGGGCAGGGCGAGATGACCCAGGCGGAACTCGCCGACCACATCGGGGTGACCCGGCAGACCATCATCGCGATCGAGCAGGGCCGGTACTCCCCCTCGCTGGAGATGGCCTTCCGCATCGCCCGGGTGTTCGGCGTGCCGCTCGACGACGTGTTCCAGTATCCCGAGACCCCGGAGGGGGAGAAATGAAAGCGATCGTCCAGGACAGGTACGGCGCGGCCGAGGTCTTACGGCTGCGGGACATCGACCGGCCGGTGCCCGGGGACGGCGAGGTGCTCGTCCAGGTGCGGGCCGCCGGCGTCGACCCGGGCGTGTGGGTCTTCATGACCGGCCGGCCCTACATCGTGCGCGCCGGCCTCGGGCTGCGCCGGCCCCGGGTGCGGGTACGCGGCCGGGACGTCGCCGGGGTGGTGACGGCGGTGGGCGCCGGCGTCACCCGCTTCCGGCCCGGCGACGAGGTGTACGGCACCACCACCAGGGGCGCGTACGCCGAGTACGCGGTGGCCCGGGCGGACCGGCTGGCGCCCAAGCCGGCCGGCCTGACGTTCGAGCAGGCCGCGGCGGCGCCGGTCTCCGGCCAGACCGCGGTGCAGGCCCTGCGCGACGTCGCCCGGGTCCGGGAGGGGCAGCGGGTGCTGGTGATCGGGGCGGCCGGCGGCGTCGGATCGTTCGCCGTGCAGATCGCCAGGGCGTACGGCGCGACGGTCACCGCGGTGTGCGGCCCGGACAAGGCGGACCTGGTCCGCTCCCTGGGCGCCGCCCGCGTCGTCGACTACACCCGGCAGGAGGTGGACGGCGAGGGGCCGGTCTACGACGTGGTCGTCGACACCGCCGGCTGCCGCCCGCTGTCGACGCTACGCCGGGCCATGGCACCGGGCGGCACGCTGGTGCTGGTGGGCGGCGGGCACGCCACCGGCCCCCTGCTCGGCGGCATGGAGCGCGGCCTGCGGGCGCTGCTGCTCAGCCCTTTCACCCGCCACCGGCTGCGCATGCTGATGGCCCTGGAGCGTTCCGAGGTGCTGGCGGAGCTGACCCGGCTGATCGAGTCCGGCCACGTCACCCCGGCGGTGGGCCGGGTCCATCCGCTGGCCGAGGCGCCGGCGGCGCTGCACCACCTGGCCGAGGGCCACCCGGCCGGCAAGATCGTCATCACCGTCTGAGACCCGCGGCCGGGGGCAGGGGGAACGCCCGGCCCCGGCTCCGGCCTCCCGCACCCGGACCCGGGTGCGGGATCAGCCGTGACCGGCCGCCTCTCCGGTGCGGCCAGGGCGGCGTCAGCGCCAGAGCGCGGTGATCAGCGCCACGGCGACCAGCTTCAGCAGCCAGTCGCCGGCGTGCAGGACGGCGCGCCGCTTGGGCGCGTCGTCCCAGAGCACCGAGCCGGTGATGAGCACGAGCGGAAACCCGGCCCACAGCACCAGGCCGAGCAGTACGGCGGCGCGCCACTCGGTGATCTGCAGCCGGGTGGCCAGCCAGGCGATCACCAGGGCGACGACCAGGCCCCGTCCCAGCTCGGCGCCCACCTTCCAGATCGGCATGGCGGCACCGGTGCTCGCCTCGCCGCCGGTGGCGGGCCGGTCGAGAACGGCGTACCAGGTCGCGCTGATCAGGAAGGCGGCGGCGACGGCCGCGGCCAGGGCCCAGGGGGCGATGTCCATGAGATCTGTCTCCATAGTTCGCAGGGATGAGTGCCCGGCGGATCGCCGGGTGAGATGAAGGCACCGCCTGAGGTCGCCGCGGCGGGGCGCCCGGGCCGGGCCGGTAAGAGGCGGCCGGCCATCTCGTCCCGCCCGCTTCCAGGCGGGCAGGCGGCTCTCGGCCAAGTGAGGACCCGCCGCGCCGGCACCCTCGCGAACGTCCTCCGCGTCATGTCTTCCGCGTCAGGTCGTCCGCGCCAGGTCCGGCCGGGGAGGCGGCGGGCGCGGGTGCTCAGGGGGTGAGCAGCGCCTTCAGGGCGGCGAGGCGTTCGCGCCAGAAGGCGGCGAGCCGGGCGGCGTCCGCCGGATCGGTCACCTTCTCGTGCGCCACCGCGACCACGGCCTTGGACTCGCCCTTGGCGGTGAAACCGGCGACGACCCGGGTCGAGCCGTCCGGCCAGCCGGCCCGGAACGTCTTGGCGGCGGTGGCGGTTCGGACGTCGACGTCGACGGGCAGCCACCGCGCGCGGATCTCGGGGTCGGCGAACGCCCGGTAGAGGACCTCCACCGGGACGTGGATCGTCTTACCGGCGGAGACACCGTAGTGACCGGCGGCGTTCTGGCCGGGCACGCGCATGCCGCGCTCTTGCTCGTAGGCCACCGTTATGTTCTGCGACGACCAGCTGTCGACCTGGTGCTCCTCGCGCAGCCGGCGCGCGATCTCGGTGTGCGAGTGTCCGGTGGCGCCCCAGGCGTCCAGCAGCGCGAACCATTCGTCCCAGCCGCGCGAGGTCCGCGCCCGGATGGTGGCCTCCGACACCTTGCTCCGCCTGACCTCGGCTCCGGCCGGACGGACGGGTGGCGCACCGCCGTCGGCCAGCAGCCGGCGGCGGGCCGTGGTGTAACTCTCGCCGGTCTTCGCGGCACGCGCCCGGACCCGGGACTTGAACGACTTTCGGCTCGTCATCACGGCTTTCCCTTATGGCACGGCCGCGGGACCCACGCTCCCGTCGACCCCGCCGGAAAGGTCGTGTGTGCCGGCGTCCCGAGAGCTCGCGGCTCCCTTTGCCTCCGCTGCGCCGGTGGCGTGAGCACCGGAATGGAGGTGAGGCGCGGGACGGCGCCGGGACAACCGTAACCCAGGCGTCCGCGGCACCGCAATGAGCGCGGGAACCGGGCACGACACTCGATATACGGCACTCGATTCAGCCGCCATCGACCTGCCCCGGGGACGGACGTCAGCCGGTGCGGCGAGCGGTGGATCGCCGGACGGGCGCCCGGGGTCCCGGGCGCGGGATCAGCCGAGGGCGGCGGTGACGCGGGCGCGCAGCGCGGGCTCGTGGGCGGAGTCGGTGCGCAGCGTCACCGGCAGGCCCGCGCCGCCGAGGACGTCCAGGAGCATCGCGAACCGGTCGGCGGGCTCGGCGGCCAGCAGTTCCTCGGCGTGCGCGACGACCAGGTGAACGCCCTGGCCGGCGGCGACATCGCGCAGCGCGTCGGTGAGGGCGTCCCAGTTGTGGCCGAAGTAGCCGGGGAGGCGGAGCGCCCGCGCCGCCTCGGTGAAGAAGGCGGCGCGGGTGCGGCACGCGCGCCCGTCCAGGACCACCGGCACCGGGCCGGTGGACACGGTCAGCCAGGACGGCGACGGGCGCGCGGCCGTGGTCATCGGCGGATCCTCACAGGCGGTAGAAGTCGGTGTAGTGGTTCGGCGAGAACCAGGTCACGCCGGCGGCGCGGTCCACCACGATCCGGTAGGCGTCCCGCGCGGCGCCCTTGGCTCGCGAGTACACGTCGTACTCGTAGTAGGTGCGGCCGGCCGGCAGCTGTCCCTCCCGGTTGTAGAAGCGGCCTCCGGTGTAGTTGTACCGGCCGTCCGGCCACGAGTACCAGCCGGCACCGGTCGGGTATCCCTTGCCGGCCCAGACGCTGTCGGCGTAGCGCGCGTCGGCGCACCGGGACAGCGAGCAGGTGTCGTACACCGCCGCCCGCGCGGGGGTGATCCCCCCGAAGCCGGTCAGGGTGCTGAGCGCGGTGAGCAGGGTGATGAGCCGGACCGGCCACGAGGGGCGGGGGCGTCGCGGTGCGGGCACGGTGCCTCCTTGCTGGTTGGTACGAGGTACGGGCAGAGGTACGGACATTCGCCAGGTTGAGCGATGGACGTTCCGGGTGGCGGCATCGCCGCGCAACGGGACGGTGAACTCTTCGCCCGGGGTCGGGAACGGGGGTACGGATCCGGTCCGGGCCGGCCCGGACCGGACCGGCCTGGTCTTGGCCGGTCCTGGCCGGTCCTGGCCGGATGGCGCCCGGCGGCCGGCCGGGCCGGCCGGAAACGGCCATCCGCCGGCCCGGCCAGGTGCCGCTTTCCCGCACCCTGGCCGTGACTTTGTGTAATCATTGGCTACGCACGGTCATTTCGGCTGGATGGCCGACCGGCGCCCGCGCTCCGGCGGGCCGGCTCCTTCCCCCCGGGGGAACCGGCCCGCCGGTCTCGGCCCCCGGGGAACCGGCCCGCCCGTCTCAGTCCCCGGGGGCCGACCTCCTTGCCGGGACCCGCCTACCGGTCTCCCTCCGCGGACCATTGCCGAGGCCCGGCCCCATCGTGCGGCGGCGATCCCGGCCCGGGGCCGGTTGGTGATGATGCCGTCCACCCGGTAGGACAGCAGGCGGCGGATCGCCCGCGGGTCGTCCACCGTCCAGGCCAGGACCTGCATGTGCAGGCGGTGCACCCGGCGGACGTACGCCGCGCCGAGGTGGCGGTAGGGCACGTTGATCTGGTCGGCGAAGCGGGCCAGACCGGCCAGCCGGGCGGGCGCCGGGGTGCCGAGCAGGCCGATGGGCACGCGGGGCAGCAGCCGGTGGAACCGGCGCATCGAAACCCAGTCGAACGACTGCACGGTGAGCCGGCCGGGCGCCAGCCAGAAGGGGTCACGCCGCAGCTCGGCGGCGACCCGGGCCTCGATGCCCGGCTGCCGGGCCGGATCCTTGATCTCCAGCAGCAGCCCCATCCCCCGGCCGCGCATCGCGCGCAGCACCTCGCCGAGCGTGGGCACCCGCTCGCCCCGGTACCTGGCGGCGAACCAGGAGCCGGCGTCCACCTTGCGGATCTGGGCGAGCGTCAGGTCGCGGACCCGCCAGGGCGCCCGGCCGGGCAGGACGCGCTCGGCGTTCGTGGTGCGGGTCAGCGTCGCGTCGTGCATCAGGACCAGCCTGCCGTCCCTGGTCTGCCGGACGTCCAGCTCGAACCGGTCGGCGCCCTGCCGCGCCGCCAGCCGGAACGCCGCGATGGTGTTCTCCGGGGCGTACGCCGAGGCGCCGCGATGCGCCACGATGACGGCCGCCCGCCGCGCGGCGGCCGTCGACGCGACGGCGGCCGGCGACGCGACGGCGACCGTCGACGCGACGGCGACCGTCGACGCGACGGCGACCGGCGACGCGACGGCGACCGGCGACGTGGGTGCAACCGGGGAGGTGGGGGCAACCGGGGACGTGGCGGCGACCGGGTATGTGCCGGTCGCCAGGGGCGCGGCGGCGGCCGGCGCGCGGGCGGCCGGGCCGGCGGCCCGGGCCGCCGGGAACGGCAGCGCCGCGATGGCCATGATGGCCGCGCCGGCCGCCAGGGCCATGGCCGGCAGCATCGGTGCCGTCAGGCCGGATCGTCGGAACATGCGAGTCTCCTCAGGCGTCGGAGGCGGCCTACGCCCTGAACCTGAGCGCTCTTCGCGACTGCCGGTGAAGCACCAAGTAAAGCCAGCATGCCGACCGAATGGCCATTTCGACCTTGGTGTCCGCATATATCCGGGTAAACGTTGTCCTAATCTGAGAAAGCCGCCGGGATGGCCGTCCGGATCCGCCGGCCGGTTTCGACGTCGCGGATGTGCGGCACCACCGGGGCGCCGCCGGAGGGAGAGACCCGTGAAGTACATGATCTTGACCTATGCCTCGCAGCGCGACTACGACGCCATGGCCGGCGACCCGGAGGGCACCCCCTGGTCGGCCGAGGACTTCGCGGCCATGCACGAGTTCATGACCACCCTCAACCAGGAGCTGGCCGAGTCCGGCGAGCTGGTGGAGACCCGCGGCCTGGCCGCCCCGGTGCACACCCGCCGGGTGGGCAACCGGGACGGCGTCCCGGTGGTCACCGACGGGCCCTACGCCGAGACCCAGGAGGTGCTGGCCGGCTACTGGATCGTGGAGTGCGCCGACTTCGATCGGGCGACCGAGATCGCCGGCCGGCTCGCCGGGTGCCCCGGCCCGGCCGAGATCACCAGCACGGCGGTGGCCGACGTGCGGCCGATCGCCGACGAGGCCGCCGACCTGGGCATGTGACCGGCGCCACCCCCGTTCCCGAGGACCTGCTGCGCGAGCTGGCGCCGCGGGTCCTCGGCGCGGTCGTCCGGCGCTACGGCAACTTCGACCTCGCCGAAGACGCGGTCCAGGAGGCGCTGCTCGCCGCCGCCGCGCAGTGGCCGGCCGGCGGCGTGCCGGACGACCCGCGGGCCTGGCTGATCACGGTGGCCGCCCGCCGGCTGACCGACCTGCTGCGCGCCGAGCAGGCGCGCCGGCGCCGGGAGGACACCGTCGCGCGGTGGCGGCTGCCGCGGGAGTGGGCGGCGCCGGCCGCGGACGCGCCGGCCGCCGGATCCGACGACACGCTGGTCCTGCTGTTCATGTGCTGCCATCCCTCGCTGGCCCCCGCAGCGCAGATCGCCCTCACGCTGCGCGCGGTGGGCGGGCTGACCACCGCGGAGATCGCCCGCGCGTTCCTGGTCACCGAGGAGACCATGGCCCGGCGGATCACCCGCGCCAAGCAGCGCGTCAAGGACAGCCGGGAGCCGTTCCGGCTGCCCACCGGCGCCGAGCGCGCCGAGCGGCTGGGCGCGGTGCTGCACGTGCTCTACCTGATCTTCAACGAGGGCTACGCCGCGACGTCCGGGCCGAGCCTGCAGCGGGCCGAGCTGGCCGCCGAGGCGATCCGGCTGGCCAGGATCGTGCACCGGCTGCTGCCCGGCGACGGCGAGGTGGCGGGCCTGCTGGCGCTGATGCTGCTCACCGACGCCCGCCGGCCGGCGCGCACCGGCGCCGACGGTGCGCTGGTGCCGATGGCCGAGCAGGACCGCGGCCGGTGGGACGCCGGCCGGATCGCCGAGGGCGTGGCGCTGATCACCGAGACGCTGCCCCGCGGCCCGACCGGGCCCTACCAGCTGCAGGCGGCCATCGCGGCGGTGCACGACGAGGCGCCGAGCGCCGGGGCGACCGACTGGCCGCAGATCCTGGCGCTGTACGGGCTGCTGCTGAAGATCTCGGACAATCCGGTGGTCGCGCTCAACCACGCGGTGGCGGCCGCCATGGTGCACGGACCGCGGGCCGGGCTCGACCTGGTCGGCGGCCTGGCGGCCGATCGGCGGATCTCCGGGGACCACCGGCTGTCCGCGGTCCGGGCGCACCTGCTGGAGATGGCGGGCGACCCGGCCGGCGCCCGGGACGCCTACCTGGCGGCGGCGCGGCGGGCGACCAGCCTTCCGGTCCAGCGCTACCTGCACGCCCGGGCCGCCCGGCTGCCCGGCTCGCCGCCCGGCCCGCGCTGAGGCGGTGGCCCGCGTCAGGAGGCCCGGCGGGCGAGCGGGAACAGCAACGCCAGCGCCGCCGCCAGGCACAGCACGCTGACCGGCACCAGCGCCGGCCAGCCGTAGGAGTTCGCGACCAGGCCGAACAGCGGCGCGCCCAGCAGCGAGCCCAGGCTGCCCATCTGGGCCACCACCCCGTTGCCCACGTCCGCGTGGTCCAGCCGGGCCAGCAACATGGGCAGCACGGCGAAGACCACCGCCCCGAGCAGGCCGCTCGCCAGCGAGATGACCGCCGCCCCGGTGATCGAGGCGGCCGCCGAGCCCGCGATGCCGTAGGCGGGCCAGGCCGCCGGCAGCATGATCACTCCAGCTGCGACCAGCGCGGCGGGCCGCACGCCCCGGCGCAGCAGCACGCCCGCGGCCAGGCCGCCGGGCACCCCGAACAGCGAGATGATCGACGTGGCCGCCCCGGCCGGCCCGGCCGCCCACCCGTGCTCCTCGATCAGGTAGGTCGGCAGCAGCGCCACCACCGGGGCGGCGATCAGCACCATCAGGCAGAACCCGGCGGACAGCAACACCGGCCCGCGCAGGTCCGCGGCCCCCGGCCGGGCGGCCGGGGTCAGGCCGCCGTCCGCCGCCGGGGGCGGCAGCATCGGCCGGGCCGCGACCGCCGCCAGCAGGGACAGCGCGGCCATCACCCCGATCCAGCCACGCCAGCCCAGCGCCTCGCCGAGCAGGCCGCCGGCCAGCGTGCTCAGGCCGATGCCGGTCGGGACGTACGTCGCCCACAGCGACATCGCGACCCCGCGGTCCCGGCCGTGCGCGAGCCGGATCATCAGCGCCGGGCAGGCGACGATGATCAGCAGGAAGCCGGCGCCCTCCACCACCCGGGCGGCCAGCGCCCAGCCGAAGCCGCCGGCCGGCAGGGCGGCCGCGCCGGCCAGCGCGGTGAGGACCAGGCCGATCACCAGCGAGCGCTCGGCGCCGATCCGGCGGACGGCGTATCCGGCCGGCAGTCCCACGACGGCGCCCACCGCGAGCGCCGCCGAGATGATCCAGCCGAGCCGGGCCAGCGAGAGCCCGAGATCGGCCGCGACCGCCGGGCCCACCGGGGCGTACTTGCCGAGGTTCATCGCCCCGACCACGCCGGCCAGGTAGAGGACCCCGATCGTCCGCCAGGGCGATCGGTCCCCCGGGGTGCCGTCCGGGGATGGGAGGCGTGCCATCGTTCCTCCTCGCGCGCGGGGGGCCGGGGAGACCGCGCCGCCCGGGCGGTGGCGGTGGCGCCCGACGCGCCACGACCCGGGCGGCCGCGAGGGCCCGCCGCGTGCCGCCGATCCCGCCGGGCACCCGCATGATCGCACCCATTCCGGCCCGGCGGAAGGTACGGTGACGGCCGTCCCCCGCCGCGCCGCCGCCGGCCGCTCCGGGGGCCGCACGCGCTCCGGTGGCCGCATCCGGCCACGCTGCAGGCCTCTGACCAGGCAGATCACCAGGGAATGTCCACCGATAGAGAGCGGATAGCGGTGCCTTCTAGCTTTTTCAGTACGGCCCGGGCATTGGCACCGGCCAGAAGAGCGAGGGGCTCGGCAATGACGAAGCGCATCCAGATCGCCACTCGGTTCACCATCATGGCGATCTTCGCCGTGGGCGGCATCGTCCTCGGCACCACCGCGCAGGCCGACTCGGCCCCCGCGACCGCCATCCGCGTCAGCGCCGGCTCCGCCGCGACGATGTACGGCAACACCCCCTGGGGCTGATACCCGAAGACACGCGGAACGCGGTCGTGGCCGAAAGGCCCCGGCCGCGTTCGCTTTTCATCATCGGCCAATCCTCGGTGATCGGAGTTCCGTCCGGCCGGCCGGACGGCGATTGGACCGGCACAACAAAAAAAGGCCGTCAAGGTGAATGGAAAAGGACCACGAAAATGCCGCACGGCCGGAGGCGGTCGCCTCCGGCCGTGCGGCGGGCCACCGGCCCGTACCGTCAGCCCCAAGGGGTGTTGGAGTCCTGGGTGGGCGTGGGGGTCGGCGTTGGGACGCCGCTGACCACGGGGTTCGCCGGCACGGAGTCGGCCGTCGCCGCACCGGCCAGGGCCAGGCCGCCGCCGGTGGCGATGATGGCGAAAAGGGCGATCCTGGCGGTGGCGGACTTGATGTTCTTCGACATTTCCCTGTCCCCTGTCATTCGCCGGCGGCCCGTTTCCGTGCCGTGTTCCTGCTGCTGATGACAAAGCTATTAGGGGTTGCTATCCGCCCCCTATCGCCTCGCTTCCACCCCGCTACCGGAAAACCCGGGTGAGGCGATAGCGCTTATCGGCCCCGGCAATGGACCGGCCGGCGCCGCCCCCGCGTCCGCGCGCAAGAAAGGCCGGCCGGGCCGATCCGCTCAGCCCCGGGAGGCGGAGCCCGAATCCGCGTCACCCCCGCCTCGGAACGGCCGGGCGTCAGGTCACCGGGACGATCTCCGCGGACAGCAGCCGGCCACCGGCGATCCGCAGCACGCCGACGGTGCCCTGCGGCTGCCGGCGCCGGTCGGTCGGCGAGCCGGGGTTGAAGATGCGCAATCCGTCCTCGTGGTGGTCCAGCGGGATGTGCGAGTGCCCGAAGACCACCAGGTCCGCCTCCGGGAAGCGGCGGCGCAGCCGGGCCCACCGGCCCGTCCGCGGGCCGCTGTCATGGATCATGGCCACCCTGAGCCCGCCGATGTCCAGCTCCAGGGTCTCCGGGGCGGTCACGTCCGGGCCGTCGTTGTTGCCCTTCACCACGTGCACCGGCGCGTAGCCGGCCAGTTCCTCGATCACCCCGGCCGTGCACACGTCCCCGGCGTGCAGGATGGCGTCCGCGCCGCGCAGGTGCCCGGCCACCGCGGGCGGACACCCCTTCCACCGGCGCGGCGCGTGCGTGTCCGCCAGCGCGACCACCTTCAGCGTCCCCATGCGAGGTCCCTGCCCCGCCGGGGCGGGCCGGTCACCCGGACGCGGCCGGTGAAGAGTGCGGCGGGCCGCCGGACGGGGTTTCCGCCGGGGGGTGGACGTCCGGCGGCGGCTCGTAGAGCACCGGCCCGTGTCCGCGGTAGCAGCTGGTCTTGGCCGACCTGGTCCGGGTGGCGCCGATCTGCAGGTACGCCTCGATCTGCACGCAGCCCTTGCGGGCGATCAGCATGTTGCCCCAGCTGTTCGGCCGGGCGTCGGCCTTGTAATAGGCGGGTGCGACGGCGCCGTCGACCGGGCGGCGGGTGATGATGTGCACGCTCCAGGTGGCGGAGTTGGGCCCGTAGACGTAGCCCCAGACCGCATCACACCGCGCCGAGTAGTACAGGGCGAGCGAGCCGTAGGGCTCCTCGTCCGGCCAGAACATGCCCTGCCGCTCGATGAGCCGCTGGTCGGGCCCGCAGTTGGCGATGTAGGGGTCGACACCGTCATCCGGGACGGGCGGGCCGCCGACCGATCTCCCGGCCAGCCAGGGCGGCTCATCCGGGTGCAGCAGCCAGCCGCCGGCGCCGCCCGCCAGCAACAGCACCAGCGCGACCGCCAGCAGCCGGCCCGCCGCCCGCCGGCGACCGCCGGACCACCCGGCGCCGCCCGCGCCGGCCCAGCCACCGGCACCGGCCCAGCCATCGGTGTCGCCCCAGCCGCCCGCGCCGGTCCAGCCGCCGGTGCCGAACCAGCCCGCCCCCGGGCCGCCGGGCCGCGGCCGGACCGCCCCGTCCAGCGGCCTCTCCCGCGTCCCGGCCGGCCAGAACGCCATCCGTGGCAGCACCATCCCGCGCCGGAGCGGGACCGGCAGCGCCCGGCCCGGCTCACCGGGCAGGTCTGCCGGGATCCCGCTGCCACCCGGCGCCTCCGTCCCGGCCGCGTCATCGGTGGCCTGGCCATCGGAGCCCGCCGGCCCGGCGCCGGGCGGCGGGCCGGCGGGGCCGTCCAGTTCCTCCCTGCCATCGCCGTGCGGGTGCCCGGCGGCCGCCTCGCGGGCCGCCGCCCGCCACCGGTCGCGCCACCAGGGCCAGTCGCCACCGCAGACCCGGACGAACTCGTGCAGCACCCGCTCGGACGGCAACCCCCGCCCGGCGACCGCCGCGGCCAGTGCGCTCTTGGACACGCCGCACCGGCGCGCCATCCTGCCGAACGGCATCTCCCCCGCCGCCGCGCGCAGGGCGCGTAACTCGCAGGCGAACCGCTCGACCGGCCCCCAGGCCGGGTCGAGCGGGCGCATATGCCGGCCCACCGCCACCACCTCGACTTCTGGACAAAGAAGACAACGAACCTGGTGGCGATTGTCCAGAAATGTGGCGACTGGACAATACCGACCGCATACAGGTTCCACGGCGGAAGGTCTGTGACCAAGACCGCTCCGGACCTGGTCCGTCCTGGGCCGGGTCCGCCCATGTCCACCGCCGAGCCGCACTATTGCGGCGCACCTGGAATCGGAGGTTCCATGCGCAAGTTCATCACCGCCATCGCCTGCGCGCTCATGGCCGTCGGGGTGACCACCATCACCCAGGCACCGGCCCACGCGGCGTCCGCGGACGCCTGCCTGGCCGCGCCCAGTGCCGCCAACTGTGACGGCGTCGACCCGAGCGACGGGCGTGTCCCCTGCCGGAACGGCGCCTGGATGGTGGGGACGGCCTACGGCTATCCGGTCGTCCCCAAGGACAGCCTCGGGGTGCCGGTGAAGGTGCAGATCCAGCTGTGGTGGTCGCCGGCCTGCAAGAGCAACTGGGCCCGGATCGTGGCGAACGGGTTGACCGAGACGCTGCCCAACGTCTACCTGCGGGTGCAGGCGAGCGACGGCCGCACCCAGGGGCTGGTGCACAACGTGGATCCCAGCGGCCTGTGGTCGATCATGTACACCGACCTCGTCTACGCCCCCTCACCGCTGAGCGCGCGGGCCTGCGCCTCCAACGCGTTCTTCTCCGCCTGCGGGCGATACGTCTGACCACGTCAGCCGATAGGCGTCCCCGCCCGATCGCGGGCGGGGACGCCGTCGCACGGGTTCAGGAGTGGGCCTCGACGAGCTGTCGTTCGGCCTCGGCGAGGTAGCCCTCCAGCAGCCGGGCCGCGCCCTCGGCGTCTCCCTCGGTGAGGCGGCCGAGGATCTCCCGGTTGCGGGCCAGGTACGGCTCGTGGAAGGCGCGCGGGTTGCGCATGGCGAGGAAGACCAGGCGCAGCTCGGCCAGCGTCTGGCGCATCATCTGGTCCAGCCGCTCGCTGCCGGCCAGCGCGACCACGGCCCGGTGGAAGCCCATGTTGGCGGTGCCCACGTCCTCCCAGCGGCCCTCGGCGGCGGCCCGCTCGGCGGCGTGCACGGCCTCGCGCAGCGCGGCGAGGCCGTCGGGGGACGAGCCGGCCGCCTGGCGCACCGCGGCGCACTCGACCAGCCGGCGCAGGCGGTAGAGATCGGTGACGTCGGCCGCGGTGAGCCGGCGGACGAACACCCCGCGGTTGAGCTCGTGCACCAGCAGGCGCTCGTGGGACAGCAGCCGGAACGCCTCGCGCACGGTGTTGCGGGAGACGTCCAGGTCGTCGACGATCGGCCCCTCCGAGAGCCGCTCGCCCGGCTCGTACACGCCCTCGGTGATGCGCTGGCGCAGCACCCAGGCCACCCGCTCGGCGGTGCTGGTGCGGTCCAGCATCGCGCGCTCGGCGGCGAGGCGATCCGCCGCCCGCACGCCGGTCTCGGTCACGACGGTACGGCTCCTTCTCCGGCCTGGGACTCCCGGATCTTAGCACGAGCCTATTGTCAAATCGTTCAACGATCCTTATGTTGAAGCAATCGGCTCCTCCGGAGCCGTGAGACGTCGGGGGCACCCGGCCGGGCCCCAGGCCCGGCCCGGCGCCGTCTCTGTCCGGCAGAAGGCAGTGAGGTGCGCGAATGACGACATCGCCCACGTCCCAACCGACCGGAACCACCGAAGAGCGGCCCGGCCCGGCGCTGTTCGCCTGGTACACGTCGCTGACCCGCCAGGGCCGCAAGGCGTTCAAGGGCGCCTTCCTCGGCTACGGCCTCGACTCCTACGACTTCTGGGTCCTGCCGCTCGGCCTGGTCGCCATCGCCGCGACCTTCGGCCTGGACAAGGCGCAGACCGGCCTGCTGGCCACCACCACGCTCGTCTGCTCGGCCATCGGCGGCATCGCCGCCGGCGTGCTAGCCGACCGGGTCGGCCGGGCCACCACGCTCATGATCACCGTGATCACGTACGCGGTGTTCACCGCGCTGTGCGGGATCGCGCCGAACTACGAGACGCTGCTGGTCTTCCGCGCGCTGCAGGGGCTCGGCTTCGGCGGCGAGTGGGCGGCCGGCGCCATCCTGGTCGCCGAGTACGCCGAGGCGCGGCACCGCGGCCGGGCGGTCGCGGTGATCCAGAGCTCCTGGGCGGTCGGCTGGGGGCTGGCGGTCCTCGTCTACACGCTGGTCTTCCAGCTCGCCGACCCCGGCCTGGCCTGGCGGGTGCTCTTCCTCACCGGCGCGCTGCCCGCCCTGGCGCTGATCTACCTTCGCCGCAACGTGGCGGACGCCCCGCTGTTCACCGAGCACCGGCGCACCGCCGCCCGGGTCCCGGTGTCGGCGATCTTCCGCGGCGGCCTGCTGCGCACCACGCTGTTCGCCACCCTGCTGGCCACCGGCACGCAGGGCGGCTACTACACCCTGGCCACCTGGCTGCCCACCTACCTCAAGACCGAGCGCGGCCTGTCGGTGATCGGCACCGGCGGCTACCTGGCCTTCCTCATCACCGGGGCGTTCTGCGGGTACCTGACCGGCGGGCACTTCACCGACCGGATCGGCCGCAAGAAGACCATCGCGCTGTTCGCCGTGCTCAGCGGCGGGTTGATCCTGCTCTACACCATGCTGCCGCCGGCGGCGAACGCCTACGTGATGTTCCTCGGCTTCCCGCTCGGGTTCTGCTCCTCGGCCATATTCTCGGGCTTCGGCGCCTACCTGTCCGAGCTCTACCCGAGCGGCGTCCGGGGCACCGGCCAGGGCTTCACCTACAACGTGGGGCGCGGGATCGGGGCGTTCTTCCCCACGGTGATCGGATTCCTGGCCACCACCTACAGCGTGGGCGGCGCGATGGCGTTCGGCGCGCTCGCGTACGGCATCGCGGTGGTGGCCCTGTTCGGCCTGCCGGAGACGCGCGCCCGGCGGCTCGCCTGACCTCGACCGCGCGCGAACAGCACCTTGGAGCCTGACATGACCCCGGCGTCCCGCCCGTCCAGAAGCATCGACCTCAACTCCGACCTCGGCGAAGGCTACGGCCGCTGGGAGCTCGGGGACGACGAGGCGCTGCTGTCCATCGTCACCAGCGCCAACGTGGCCTGCGGGTTCCACGCCGGCGACCCGTCGATCATGCGCCGCACCTGCGAGACGGCCGCCGCGCGGGGCGTGGCGATCGGCGCCCAGGTCGGCTACAGCGATCTGGCCGGGTTCGGGCGGCGCTTCATCGAGGTGGCCCCGGAGACGCTGGCCGACGAGATCATCTACCAGATCGGCGCGCTGGACGCCTTCGCCCGGCTGGCCGGCGGCCGGGTGGGCTACGTCAAGCCGCACGGCGCGCTCTACAACGCGATCGTGCACCACGAGGAACAGGCCGCGGCGGTCGTCGCCGCGGTCCGGGCGTACGACCCGGGGCTGCCGGTGCTCGGCCTGCCCGGCTCGGAGTGGCTGAGGCAGGCCGAGGCCGCCGGGCTGACCGTGGTCACCGAGGCCTTCGCCGACCGCGCCTACACCCGCGAGGGCCGGCTGGTGCCGCGGAACCGGCCCGGCGCGGTGCTGCACGACCCCGAACAGGTGGCCGAACGGTGCCTGCGGATGGCCACCGGCGAGCCGATCGAGGCGGTGGACGGCACCGAGCTGCACGTGCGGGCCGCGTCGATCTGCGTGCACGGCGACAGCCCGGGCGCGGTGGACATGGCGCGCCGGGTGCGGGCCGCGCTCACCGCGCACGGCATCGAGCTGGCCCCGTTCACCGGCGGCGGCGCCTCCGGAGCCGGCCGGTGAGCCCGCGCGTCCGGCGGTGCGGCGAGAGCGCGGTGCTGGTGGAGGTGGCCGGGGTGGCGGAGGTGCTGGCGCTGTACGAGACGCTGGCCGCCGACCCGCCGCCCGGCGTCACCGACATCCTGCCGGCGGCCCGCACCCTGCTGCTCCGCTTCGGCCCGCCCGCCCGGCACGACACCGTGGCGTCCGCAGTGCGGGCCGCCCGGCCGGCCACCGGCGAGCGGGACGCGGCGGCGGAGGTGACCGTCCCGGTGGTGTACGACGGCGCCGACCTCGCCGAGGTGGCCGCGCTCACCGGGATGTCCGAACGCGAGGTGGTGGACGCGCACACCGGCACGCCGTGGACCGTGGCGTTCACCGGATTCGCCCCGGGCTTCGGCTATCTGGTCGGCGGGCATCCACGGCTGCGGGTGCCCCGGCGCCGCGAGTCCCGGGTGCGGGTGCCGGCCGGCTCGGTGGCGCTGGCCGCCGGGTACAGCGCGGTCTACCCCGGCGAGTCGCCGGGCGGCTGGCAGCTCATCGGCCGGACCGGGTTGGCGGTGTGGGACCTGGCCGCCGACCCGCCCGCGCTGCTGCGCCCGGGCACCCGGGTGCGGTTCACCGAGGCGTCCGGTGGCTGAGCCCGCGCCGCCGGGCGCGCGGAGGTTCCTGGAGGTCCTGGCGACCGGTCCGCTGGCGACCGTGCAGGACCTCGGCCGGCCCGGCCGCGGCGCCCTCGGCGTGGGCCGGTCCGGCGCGGCCGACCGGGGGGCGCTGCGGCTGGCCAACCGGCTGCTGGCCAACCCCGGCGACGCCGCCGCGCTGGAGGTCACCCTGGGCGGGCTGCAGGTGCGCGCCCGGGGCGAGCTGCTGGTCGCGCTGGCCGGCGCCCCGTGCCCTGCCACGGTCACCGGCCCGGACGGGCGCAGCCGGGTGATCGGCCACCAGTCGGTCGAGCGGCTGCCGGACGGCGCGACGCTGCGCCTCGGCGTGCCGCGGCACGGCCTGCGCACCTACCTGGCGGTGCGCGGCGGGCTGGACGTGCCGCCGGTGCTGGGGTCGCGGGCGACCGACGTCCTGGCCGGGCTCGGCCCGGCCCGCCCCGAACCCGGCTCGCTGCTGCCGGTCGGCCCGCCGCCGCGGCGCTTCCCGGTCGTCGACCAGGTGCCGGCCCCCGGCCCGCCGTCCGGCACCCCGGTGCTGGCGGTGCTGCCCGGCCCGCGCGACGACTGGTTCGTCCCGGACGCGCTGCGGCTGCTGTGCTCGGCGGCCTACGAGGTGACCGTGGACAGCAACCGGGTCGGCATCCGGCTGCGCGGCCCGGAACTGGTCCGGGCCCGCGACGGCGAGCTGCCGCCGGAGGGCATGGTGCCCGGGGCGCTGCAGGTGCCGCCCGCCGGGCAGCCCACCCTGTTCCTGGCCGACCATCCGATCACCGGCGGCTACCCGGTGATCGCCGTGGTCACGGCCCGGGACGTCGACCTCGCCGCCCAGCTCCGCCCGGGGCAGCGAGTCCGCTTCCGCCTGTGCCTGGACGCGCGGTGACCCCGCCCGTCCGGCCGTACCGAAGGGAACGCGATCCGATGAACACGACCTCCCCCACCTTCCCCGGCCCGACGCCCGACGAGGCGGCCCGGCTGACGCCCCCGCAGGCGCGGGCGCTGTTCCGCCGGGGCCACGTCTCGCAGACCTCCGGGTGGTCGGCCGGCTGGACCCAGGCCAACCTGATCGCGCTGCCCCGCGATCGGGCGTACGAGTTCCTGCTGTTCGCGCAGCGCAACCCGCTGCCCTGCCCGGTGCTGGACGTCACCGAGCCGGGCGAGGTCGCCGCGTCCATCTTCGACGGCGACCTGCGCACCGACCTGCCCGCCTACCGGATCTACGAGAACGGCAGGCAGGTGGCGGAGGTCACCGACGTCGTCGCCCACTGGCGGGACGACATGGTGTGCTTCCTGCTCGGCTGCAGCTTCACCTTCGAGTCGGCACTGCTGGCCGCCGGGGTGCCGGTGCGGCACATCGAGAACGGCACGAACGTACCGATGTACCGCACCTCGCGGCCGTGCCGGCCGGCCGGCGGGCTGGCCGGGCCACTGGTGGTCACCATGCGCCCGATCCCCGCCGAGCTGGTGGCGACCGCGGTCGGGGTCACCGCCCGCTATCCGGCGGTGCACGGCGCGCCGGTGCACGTGGGCGACCCGGCGGAGCTCGGCATCGCCGACCTCGACCGGCCCGACTTCGGCGACCCGGTCGAGGTCCGTACGGGAGAGGTACCGGTGTTCTGGGCCTGCGGGGTGACGCCGCAGGCGGCGGTGATGCGCTCCCGGCCGCCGTTCGCGATCGGGCACGCGCCCGGCCACATGGCCATCACCGACGCCCGCGACCACGACTACAAGCTGGCCGGGCTGTAGCGGGCTACCACCCGTATCCGGCGGCGTAGGTCACCTCGGCCAGCACCCGCTGGCCGGTGGTGTTGGGGTGGAAGTAGTCCCAGGTGCTGATCTGGGACAGCGCGAAGGGGTAGCCGAAGACGGCTCCGCCGTCGTACTTGCAGGCCGGGTGCTCGCCGCACACCCTGGCGAGCACCTGGTTGAAGTCGGCGACCCGCTGCCGCACCCGGTCGCGCCGGGCGACGTCGGCGTCGGCCGTCGAGGTGGGCTTGGCGAGCATCGACTGGCAGATGCCGAACAGCGACCAGGCGCTGCGCGCGGAGGAGCTGCCCTTGCCGACCTCCCAGAGCCGCTTGATGTCCGGCACGCTGGCCACGAAGACCAGCGCGTCCGGCAGCCCGGTCCGCAGCCGGTCCATCCCGGCGCGGAACCGGGTCTCGAAGTCGGCGACCGAGGTCATGCTCGACTCCGAGGAGGTGCAGGCGTCGTTGGCGCCGATCAGAATGGTCACGTAGTCGACGCCCTGGGCGACGGCCTTGTCGGCCTGGCCGGCCAGGTCGGCGACCTTGGCCCCGGTCTTGGCGTCGTTGTTCGCCGACAGCCCGGAGTTCACCGCCCGGATCCGGGTGTAGTGGCTGTTGACGCTGGAGTACGAACCGGTGGACCAGGACCGGGAGGTGCAGTCGACGTAGAACCCGCAGGCGTTGAAGCCGCGGGTGATGGAGTCGCCCAGCGACGCCATCGAGTCCGGGACCGGGGCCGCGACGGCGACGGCGGGTCCGGCGGCGAGGGTGACGAGGGCGGTGGCGAGGATCGTGCAGGCGACGAGGATGCGGCGGATGTCCAAGCGGGGCTCCTGAGGGCTCTCCCCCGATGTGATCGGTAGCCCTGAATGTGCGGCCGCTTGACCGGAACCACAACCTCACATTAGTTGTTTCTTACCAGTTAGTAACATACGACTCGGCCATACCTCCGGCCTCTGACCCCCGCCTGCCCCGGCGGCCGGGCCGGTGCGGCGGGGGTTGTGACAGGCTGGCGACCATGGGCGGGGCCGGGCGGGCGGCGCCGCGAGACGGGCGGGAACGGGAGGCGCCATCACCGGCGACGGCGACAGGACACGGCATCCGGGCCCGGTTCCGGCGGGTGCGGTTCCGGCGGGCCCGGTTCCGGCGGATGCGGTGGCGGTCGGCCGGGCACTGGCCGAGGTGTCGGCGTTCGGGCCGTACTTCGCCGTCGAGCCCGCCGGAACCGGGCGGACCACCGGCCCCGGCGAGCGCGACGGGCACGGCGACGGTGACGGGCGCGGGCGGGCCGCCGGCCCGGGCGGTGCCGGGTGGGCCGGTGCCGCCGGAGACGGCGGGGACGGGTGGCGGCCGATGGCGGAGCTGGCGACCGACACCGCGGCGCTGCGGGCGCGGATCGCCGACTTCGCGCGGCGCCTGGGCACCGGCGAGCCGCGGGTGGCGGCGTCCATCCTGTTCCAGGGGCTGGCCGCCCGGCTGTGGTCGCCGGTGGTCGGTACGGTGACCGCCCGCGGCCTGGTCCCGGTGGACGCCGCCGGCTGCCTGCGCTGGCGGCCGGCCGCCACCGGCCCGCTGCCGCTGCGCGCCGCGGCGGGCGGCGGCTGGCTCGCCGTCCCGGCCGATCTCCCGGCCGGCCGGGTGGCCGGGCTGGTGTACGACGCCGTCGTCCCCGGCCTGCTGGCGCCGCTGGCGGACGCGGTGCGCGATGTGGTGAAGATCCCGGCGGCCGTGCTGTGGGGGAACGCCGCGTCGGCGCTGGCCGGCACGCTGCGCACCCTGCCCCCGGTACGCCCGGACCTCGGGCCGGCGGCGGCGCGCCTGGTCGCCGGAGTCGTCCGCCTGGGCCTGCTGGCGGGCACCGGCGAGCCGGCCGAACCGGCGCCCGGCGTGCACTTCTTCGTACGGACCAGTTGCTGCCTCTACTACCGCGTCCCCGGCGGCGGCCTGTGCGACGACTGCGCGCTGGTGCGCCCGCCGGACCGGGCGGCCGCCTGGGCGCGCGCGGCCCGCGCGGCCGGCGCGGCGGCCCGGCACGCGGCCGGCGGAGCCGCCGGGGAAGGGGCCGATGGCGGACGGGAAGGCCGCGGGACAGACCGGGAAGAGGCCGGCGGAGGTGCCGCCGAAGGGACCGATGGCGGACGAGAGGGGCCAGGATGATCGAGGACGACCTGGGACGGGCGGTGCCGGTGCCCGGCACGGTGCGCCGGGTGGTGTCCCTGGTGCCGTCGCTGACCGAGACGGTGGCCGCCACCGCGCCGGAGCTGCTGGCCGGTGCCACCGACTGGTGCTCGCACCCGGCCGGGCTGGACGTGCCCCGGGTGCGCGGCACCAAGAACCCCGACGTGCCGGCCATCATCGGGCTGGCGCCGGACCTGGTGCTGGCCAACGAGGAGGAGAACCGGCCGGCCGACCTCGACGCGCTGCGCGCGGCGGGGATCCCGGTGTGGGTGACCGTGGTGCGCACCCTGGACGACGCCCTCGCCTCGCTGCGCCGGCTGGTCGGCTCCGCCCTCGGCCGGCCGGAACCGGGCTGGCTGGCGGACGCCGGGCGGGCCTGGCGGACGCCGCCGGCCGGGCCGCCGCGGACCGCGGTGGTCCCGATCTGGCGCCGGCCGTGGATGGTGCTCGGCCGGGACACCTTCGCCGGGGACCTGCTGCTCCGCCTGGGGGTGCGCAATCTCCACGCCGGGCACGCCGAGCGCTACCCGCGGGTACCGCTGCCGGAGCTGCTGGCCGCCCGCCCGGACCTGGTCGTGCTGCCGGACGAGCCGTACCGGTTCACCGCGCAGGACGGTCCCGGCTTCTTCCCCGGCGTACCCGCCGCCCTGGTGAGCGGCCGGCACCTCACCTGGTACGGCCCGTCGCTGGCCGAGGCGCCCGAGGTGCTCGCCGCCGCCCTGGCGGCCGCCCGCCCGGCCGGCTGACCGGGCACGCGCCCGCTCCGGACCGGCCGGCCGACCCGGCACACACCTACTCCCGGACCGGCCGGCCGACCCGCCACGCCATACCGGAGGCCGGCCGGCACGCGCCTCGCGCGGCGGCGGGCGGGCACCGGTTCCGCCCCTTCCCGCCGGCGCCCGTCACTACCGGAGATGGCGGGTACCGGTGTCTACGCTGGGACGATGGGAGGAATGGCCGCCGGCGTGTTCACCGGTCAGGGCTGGGCCCAGCTCGGCGAGCTGGCGCTCGCCTTCCTGCTTTCCGCCCTTATCGGACTGGAACGGGAGTTCCACCAGAAAAGCGCTGGACTGCGCACGCACGCTCTGGTCGGTTTCGGTGCCGCGCTGCTGGTGCTCGTCTCGAAACACGGTTTCGACGACGTCGTCGGGCGGTACGTCACCCTCGATCCGTCCCGGGTGGCCGCGCAGATCGTGTCCGGCATCGGCTTCATCGGCGCCGGGCTCATCTTCATCCGGCGGGACGCGGTGCGCGGGCTGACCACCGCCGCGACCGTCTGGCTCACCGCCGCCGTCGGCATGGCGGCCGGTGCGGGGCTGTGGCTGCTCGCCCTCGTCGTCACCGGCGGGCACTTCGCGGTCACGGTCCTGCTCAGCCCGCTCGTCGACCGGTTGCCGCGCTCCAGGTACGCCCCGTCCCGGCTGCACCTGAGCTGCGCCGGCGGCGAGGGGGTGCTGCGGCGGGTGATCAGCGGCTGCACCGAGCGCGGGTTCGGGGTGAGCGAGCTGTCGGTCGACCGGCGGCCGCAGGCGGCCGGGACGCCGGCGGTCTCGGTATGGCTGAGCGTGCGCGGGAAGGGCTCGGTCCCTGAACTGGTCGCCGGTCTGGCGGACATCGAGGGCGTGCTTGCCGTGCTGGGCATGGACGGCGACGCCGCCCCTTGACGGCGCCGCGGGTTTCCCCGGCCGGGGGTCGGGCAGGCAGCCCCAATGCTGCGCAATCTCGTGAACGGTGTGGCCGGCGGCGTGCTCGCCACCGCGGCCATGAGCGCCGTGATGCTCGCCGGTGACCGCGCGGGCCTGCTCGGCGAGCACCCGCCCAAGCTCATCGCCCGGGCGTTCCTGCCGGGGTCCCGCCGGCGGCCCAAGCGCGGCGAGGGGGCGCTCGGCGCGGTCGCGCACTTCGGGTTCGGCGCCGGGACGGGCGCGCTGTTCGGCGTGCTCGCCGCGGGACGGCGCCCGCCGGTGCCGCTCGGCGTGGCCTACGGCCTGGCGATCTGGCTGGTCAGCTACCAGGGCTGGGTCCCGGGCCTGCGGATCATGCCTCCCGTCCACCGGGACCGGGAAGACCGCCAGGCGGTGATGGCCGCCGGCCATGTGGTCTACGGCACGACCCTGGCCCTCGCGCTCGCCCGGATGTCCCGGGCCGCCCGGGACTGACGAACCCGCCCGGCCCGGGGGTGTCCGGCCACGGGTACCTGGGTGTACAACCTTCGCACGGTGGCAGTAGAGCGGCGAGTGCCGCAAAACCGATCAACCGCCGGGCCGCCCGGACTAAGGTTCTGGGCGACCCACCATGCGAGGAGTGTCGATGAACGAGTACGCGGTGACCTTCGACCTGGTCGACGCCGACAAGGACGGGCTCATCTCGGCCGAGGAGCTGCTGCACCTGATGGAGGTGCTCGGCCAGCCGGTGACCAACGAGGCCGCCGAGGCGGCGGTCCGCAAGCTGGACATCGACGGCGACGGGCGCATCTCGCTGGAGGAGTTCTCCCGCTACCTCAGCGCCACCGCCTGACCCGGGCCGCCACCGGGCGCAGCGGGAGGCGGACCTCAGGACCGGACGCGCACGCCGGGAGGCCACGATGGCGACCACCTCGGGCGACGAGCCCTGGACCTCGGTCCGGCCCGCCGTCGCGCCCCTGCTCCGCGCGGTCACCGCGGAGCTGGCCGACCAGATGGTCGCCGAGATCCAGGCCCGGGTGCCGGAATACTCCCGGCCCGCCGACGACATGTACATCAAGGTGCTGCACCTGGGCGTCGCCGAGGCGCTGCGCCGGTTCGTCGACCGGATCGAGCGGCCCCGGCAGCCGTGGGATCCGGAGGTGTTCCGCGCGATCGGGCGGGGCGAGGCCGCCGAAGGCCGCGACCTGGAGCCGTTCCAGACCGCGATGCGGCTCGGCGCGCGGGTGGCCTGGCGCCGCCTCACCGAGCAGGCCGAGCAGCTCGGCCTGGACCCGCCGACCCTGTACGACCTGGGTGAGGCGATCTTCGTCTTCCTCGACCAGCTCGCCGACGCGGCGACCGACGGCTACAACGAGGCCCGGGCCGGGGCGGCCGGCGAGATGGAACGCCGCCGCCGCCGGCTGCTGGACCTGCTGCTCTCCCGGCCGCCCGCCTCGCCGGAGGCCATCGCCGGACTGGCCAAGGCGGCCGGGTGGCGGCTGCCGCGCACTGTGGCCGGCGTGGCGCTCGCCGAGCGCGACGACTACCGGGCGCCATCGCTCCCGCCGGACGTGCTGGCCGGCCTGGACCACGGCGACCCCTGCCTGCTGGTGCCCGATCCGGCCGGTCCCGGCCGCGTCCGGGCCGTGGAGGCCGCGCTGCGCGGCTTCCGGGCGGCGCTCGGGCCGCCGGTGCCGCTGGCCAGTGCGGCGACATCGCTGAGATGGGCCCGCGAGGCGCTCGCGCTGGCCGCGCGCGGCGTGCTCGACGACCGTCGCGGCGTGCTGCGCTGCACCGACCACATGGCCACGCTGATCGTCTTCCGGGACGAGGAGCTGGTGGCCGTGCTCGCCGAGTCCCGGCTGGCACCGCTGGCCCACCTGCGGCCGGCCCAGCGCGACCGGCTGGCCGAGACGCTGCTCGCCTGGCTGCGGTGCGGCCGGGCCGCCGGCGAGGTCGCCGCGCAGTTGCACGTGCATCCGCAGACCGTGCGCTACCGGCTCCGGCAGCTGGAGGAGCTGTACGGCGACCAGCTCGACGATCCCGACGCGCGCTTCGAGCTGGAGATCGTGCTGCGCGCCCGGCAGGCGCGCGGCGGCCCGGCGGCCCGGGACTGACCCACCGCGAAAGCTCGCGGCCGGAATCCGGGAACCCGGCGGGGGCGGTCCGCCATGTACGGGGTGACGATGACGAAACCCCGGAGAGGACCGTGACGTGGAGAGTGCCCGGGCACTGCTCGACGGTGCCGCGCTCGACGATTCGACGGTGATCGAGCGTTCGCTGGACCGGCCGGAGCTGTTCGCGGTCCTGTTCGACCGGTACGCCGATGAGATGTACCGGTACGCGGCCAGGCGGCTGGGCGCGGAGCCGGCCGAGGACCTGGTGGCCGAGCTGTTCCTGGTGGCGTTCCGCGGCCGCGGCCGATACGTGGCCGCGCGCGCGGACGCCCGGCCCTGGCTGTACGGGATCGCGACGAACCTGGTTTCCCAGCACCGCCGCGCCGAACGGCGGCGGGTGCGGCTCATGGCCCGGGTGCCGGCCGACCCGCCGCCGGAGTTCGACGAGCGCAGCGCCGACCGGGTCACCGCCGAGCAGTTGCAACCCCGCCTCGCCCAGGTGCTGGCCAGGCTGTCGGCCGGCGAGCGCGACCTGCTGTTGCTGGTGGCCTGGGCGGAACTGAGCTACGAGGACGCCGCGGCCGCCCTCGGCGTCCCGGTGGGCACCGTCCGGTCCCGGTTGCACCGGGTCCGGGCGAAGGTCCGCAGGGCGTTCGGCGGCACCGACCCGCTGAGTTTGGAGAACACCCATGGATGACGAGATCGAGATCTTCGCGGCCGGCCGTCCCGCGGCCCCGCCGTACCGGCCGCAGGCGCGGGCGGCGGCCCGCGACCGGCTGCTGGACGCCGCGGCCGACCGGGGCCGCCGGTTCCGGCCGCCCCGCTTCGCCTGGCAGGCGGCCGGCGCGTTCGGGGTGACCGCGGCGCTGGTGGCCGGGGTGTCGGTGGCGCTGTCGTCCTACGGTGCGCCGGACGGGACGCCGGGGGCCACCGGAGCCCGTGACGGCGTCGGGGTGGCCGCCGCCGTGCCGCCGGGCGCGTTCACCGAACTGCACCCGCGGCCCGGGCAGTACATCCTGGTCGAGTCGCGGACGATGTACCCGTCGGAGTCCTTCGGCCAGGGCGGTGAACCGGCCCGCCACCTGTACCGGACCGAGCGCAAGATGTGGCGATCGGTCGACGGCACCGAGCCGGGCCTGCTGTGGATCGCCGGCCTGCCCCCCCGGCCGTACCCGGGGTCGCCGCTGCCGGCGGACGCGGACCGGCGCCCCGAGCGGAGCTACCTGGAACTGTCGGCCCGCTGCCCGGGAACGCCGGACGTCTTCCGCACCGACTTCGCCTACCTGAGCGGGCTGCCGACCGAGCCGGACGGGATGCGCGCCCACCTGTCGCGGATGGCGACGGCCGGCGGGAAGCCGGACGCCCAGGAGGGCGACAAGGAGTTCACCGCGCTGGGCGACCTGCTGCGGGAGACTTACCTGCCGCTCGCGCAGCGCCGGGCGCTGTTCGCGGCGGCGAAGGCCATCCCGGGCGTGACGGTGGCCGAAGGCGTGCGCGACGACGCCGGCCGGCGCGGCACGGCCGTGGGCCGGGAACGCAACGGCGTGCTGGAGCAGGTCATCGTCGACCCGGAGACGTTCATGCTCCTCGGTGAGCGGCACACCGTCCGCGACGCCGGCACCGCGCGGGCCCCGGCGGGCGCGGTGATCGCACTCACCGCGCAGCTGAAGGTGTCAGTGGTGGACGAGCCGCCGCGGGCCTCGAACGTCCAGGTGGACGGCTCCTGCCAGGAGCAGGACCAGGGCACGACGCCGACGCCCGCCCCGGCGGACCCGACGGCCACGGCCACTCCCAGCGCTCCCACCGCCTCGCCGGGTCCCGCGCAGGACGACCCGGCGCTCCAGCCCGGCCCGCAGGACCAGCACGCCCCCGCGCTCCAGCACGCCCCCGCGCTCCAGCCCGGCCCGCAGAGCCAGCACGCCCCCGCGCTCCAGCCCGGCCCGCAGGACCAGCACACTCCCGCGCTCCAGCCCGGGCCGCAGGACCAAGACGCCCCGGCGGCCTCGCCGCGCCTGCGGGGCTAGGGCGCCGCTCCGGCGGGCCGGCCCGTACCAGGGCCGGCCCGCCGGAGCCGCGGTCACTCGCTGATGTACACCTGGCCGAAGACCTCCGACAGCTTCTTCAGGTCCTCGCCGACGCCCACCTCGGGGGTGGCCGGGTTGTACAGCGTCGTCAGCCGCCGCTGCAGCGGCTGCAGCTTCGCCAGCTGGTCCCAGGCGGGGGTGGCGGCCAGCTTGGCGCCCATGATGCGGTAGGTGGCCCCGGAGGCGTCCTTCCAGCCGCTCCACAGGTTCACGGTGGCGGCGCCGTCCTTCAGCGGGGCCACGACGCGCTCCTTGGCCGCGGCGGCGGCCTGGTCGGCCGACAGCGGCGAAGCATCCTTGCCGGCCATCCCGGCGTCCTCGGCGGAGATCTGGGCGAGGGTGTCCCAGGCGAGCGCCTTCACCTTGGCCCACTGGTTGCGGGCGGCCTGCTCGGCGGAGATCTTCCAGGTGGCGTAGCCGGTGCCCAGCAGGCCGGAGTCCAGCGCCAGCTGGTCCACCGCGCCGGAGGTGAGCAGCGGCTCGACGTTGTCGGCGGTGAGCAGCGGGTACTTCTTGGCCATCTCGGCCGCGCACAGGTCGCTGGTGCCGCAGCCGAAGCCGGGGAGCACGGTGTGCACGGCGAGCTTCTTGCCCGGCGCGGCCACCCGGAGGGCGGCGGAGGTGTCGGTGACGAACCGCTTCATGTCCTCGGCGGTCTTCACCGCGCCGTTCCAGCCGAGCTGGGTGCTGAACCGGATGCCCACCACGCCCGGCTGAGCGGCCAGCGCGGCCGTCCGGCGCACGGCGTCGGTGAAGGTCTGCCCGCCCGCCTGGTACTCGTCGAGCAGCTCGGTGTCGATCCACACCCGCATGTCGCCGGCCGCCGCGGCGGCGACGGCCTGCCCGGCCGGGGTACGGGCGGCGGCGTCGACCTCGGCCTGCGGCGGGACCGCGCAGCCGGGCTGGCCGTTCGCGCAGGTGGGGGTGAGGCCGCTCTCGTCCACCGCGCCGTCCGGCGGCAGGCTGCCGTCGCCCTCGCCGTCCTTGCTGCACTCCTCGACCGTGCAGTCGATGAAGCCGCGCTGGTCGGGGGTGGCCGCCACCATGTTGGCGCCGTCGTTCTCGGCCCAGTAACGGACGATGTCCAGCGCCTCCTGGCTGTCGGTCACCATCCAGAAGCACTGGGGGTCGGACTCGGAGGCGCCGTTGCTGACGTTCTTGCAGTCTCCTTCACCGTCCGCGGAGAACGCCGTGTAGGCCGGCGCACCGACCGCGAGGGCGGTGAGCGCGGCACTCAGCGCGAGAACTCTCTTGATCCGCATCCAGCGTCTCCTTGGCGACACATTTCCCGGTGATCGTCCACAAACGAGCGAAACGACTGTATCGGGCGTATCTTTACTCGGCCAGAGTCTCGGCGGTATTGGCCGGTCATATCCAGTGAAGTCCCTGGTAAGGTCATCGGGTTTCGGCCCGCGCCGGGCGGGTCAGGCAAGAAGGCGATGCGCGAGCGAAAAGGAAGCCCCGAGTCGGCACAGACGCTGGAGCGCGGCCTGCGGCTGCTCCGGCTGCTCGCCGACGGGCATCGCGGGCGCACCCCGACCGAGCTGGCCCAGGAGCTCGGGCTGAGCCGGCCGATCGTCTACCGGCTGCTCACCACGCTGCAGAACGAGGGCTTCGCCCGGCGGGACGCCGAGGGCCGGGCGCACCTGGGGTTCGGCGTGCTGGCGCTCGCCCAGGCCGTGCAGCCGCTGCTGCGGGCGGCGGCGCTGCCCGCGCTGCGCCGGCTGGCCGAGGAGACCGGCGCCACCGCCCATCTGACCGCCGCCGAGGGCGACGACGGGCTCGCGGTCGCGGTGGTCGAGCCGACCTGGACCGATCTGCACCTCGCCTACCGCGAGGGCTCCCGCCACCCGCTCACCCGGGGCGCGGCCGGGCTGGCGATCCTCGCGCTGCGCGAGGGGCGGTCCGGTTATCTGGTCAGCGAGGGCCAGCTGCAGGAGGGCGCGCGGGGCGTGGCGGCGCCGGTGCCCGGGCTGCCCTGGCTGGAGGCCTCGGTGGGCATCGTCACCTTCGGTGCGGTGGACACCGCCGCCGCCGGCCCGCGGGTGGTGGCCGCCGCCGCCGAGCTCGGCCGCGCCCTTTCCTGAGGTTCCGCCGGCCCGCCCCGGTCTCCACCCGCCGCCGGGGCGCCCGGGGCTCCACCGGCCCTCGATCCTGAGATCCCGCCGGCCTCCGGACTCCGGAGACCGCGCCGGCAGGTCAGCCGAGCGAGTCGATCCAGTCCGCCAGCCGGCGCCCCTGGACGGTCATGATCTCCGGATCGCGGAAGGTGTTGGTGAGCAGCGACATGCCCTGGTAGGTCGCCATGAGCTGGACGGCCAGCTCCCCCGCGTCGGCCCGGCCCATCGACCGGAACTGCCGCTCGGCCCAGTCGATCAGGATGCGCATGACCTCCGCCGCGGTGCGGTCCAGGCCGTCGGCGCGCTTGTCCAGCTCCGAGCAGAGCGTGCCGAACGGGCAGCCGTACCGCACCGCGAGGTCGCGCTGCCCGACCCAGCCGCCGATGAGGGCCTTGAGCCGCTCCTGCGGCGTGCGGAGCCGGTCGAGCGCGGCGATCATCTCGCCGAGCCGGGCGGCGTGCGCGTCGATCGCCGCCTGGACCAGCTCGTCCTTGGTCTTGAAGTAGTAGTAGACGTTCCCCACCGGGACGTCGGCCGCCCGGGCGATGTCGGCGAGCGTCGTCCGCTCCACGCCGCGCTCGTGCAGCACGCGGGACGCGGCGGCGGCCAGCCGCGCGCGCTTGCCCGGCCGCCGCGCGACCGTCGCATCCGAAATGGGGCCGGGCGGCCCGGCAACCGAGTCAGTCATCTCACTCAGCAGTGTACGGCGGTGGACAGCGCCGGATCGGACCCGCTACCGTGCCAGTCAGTTAGCCAACTAACTCATAACCAAGGAGTCCTGATGATCGTGGTGACCGGAGCGACCGGTAACGTCGGCCGCCCGCTGGTGGCGGCGCTCGCGGCGACCGGCGAGGAGGTGACGGCGGTCTCCCGGCACGCGGCGGAGCAACCGCCCGGCGTGCGCCACCTCCGCGCCGACCTCGCCGACCCGGACGGCCTGCGGGCCGTGTTCGACGGCGCCCGCGCCCTCTTCCTGATCGGCGCGGCGGGCGATCCGCGCGCACTGCTCGACGCGGCCAAGGCCGGCGGGGTCCGGCGGGTCGTCCTACTGTCGTCCCAGGCCGCCGCCACCCGGCCGGACAGCCCGTCCCACGACGGGCTGCGAGCGCACGAGGCCGCCGTGCTGGAGCAGGACCTGGACTGGACGCTCCTGCGGCCGGGCGGCTTCGCCTCCAACGCCTTCATGTGGGCCGAGAGCATCCGCGCGCACCGCAGCGCCGCCGCGCCGTTCGGCGACGTCGGCCTGCCCTTCGTCGATCCCGCCGACATCGCCGAGGTCGCGGCGGCGGCGCTGCGCGGCGGGCACGAGGGCCGCACCTACGTGCTCACCGGCCCGGAACCGATCAGCCCGCGGCGGCGGGCCCAGGTGATCGGCGAGGCGCTCGGCGCGCCGGTGCGGTTCGTCGAGCAGACCCGGGCCGAGGCGCGGGCCCAGCTGGTGACGTTCATGCCGGAGGTCGTGGCGGACGGCACCCTGGACATCCTCGGCGAGCCGACCCCGGCCGAGCGGGTGGCGAGCCCGGACGTGGCGCGCGTGCTCGCCCGCCCGGCGCGGCCGTTCTCCGCCTGGGTCGAGCGCAACCTGGACGCCTTCCGCTGATCCCTCCGGGCCCGGGCGGCGCGGCCCGGGCCTGATTGACAGGGCCCGAGGGATGGCGGATCGTTGTACGTATAGAGGACATCGTTGTCCGATATACGTACAACGGGAGGGTCGATGCCGTACTACCGCACGGTCGGCGAGGTGCCCCGCAAGCGGCACGTCCAGTTCCGCCGGCCCGACGGCGGCCTGTACGCCGAGGAGCTGATGGGCGAGGAGGGCTTCTCCTCGGACTCCTCGCTGCTCTACCACCGGTACCTGCCGACCGCCATCGTCAAGGCCGAGGCGGTGACCGACGGGCCGGGCGCCGCGCTGGCGCCGAACCTGCCGCTGTCCCCCCGGCACTTCCGCACCCAGGACCTGCCGGCCGGCGGCGACCTGGTCACCGGCCGCCGGGCGCTGGCCGGCAACGGCGACGTCCGCATGTCGTACGCCGCCGCCGACCGCCCCAGCGAGCTGTACCGCGACTCCAAGGGCGACGAGTGCGTCTACGTGGCGGGCGGCCGGGTGCGCTTCGAGTCCACCTACGGCGCCATCGAGGCCGGCGAGGGCGACTACGTGGTCGTCCCGACCGGCACCATCCACCGCTGGGTGCCGCTGGACGGCACCACCGTGCGGGCGCTGGTCATCGAGGCCGCCGGGCACATCCGGCCGCCCAAGCGCTACCTGTCGCAGTACGGCCAGTTCCTGGAGCACGCCCCGTACTGCGAGCGCGACCTGCGCACCCCCGGCGAGCCGCTGATCGTCGAGGACACCGAGGTGCCGGTGCTGGTGCGCACCCGCGGCGGCCTGACCCGGCTCACCTACGCCCACCACCCGTTCGACGTGGTCGGCTGGGACGGCTGCCTGTACCCGTACGCCTTCAACATCGCCGACTTCGAGCCGATCGTGAAGCGCACCCACGCGCCGCCGCCGGTCCACCAGACGTTCGAGGGCCCCGGCTTCGTGATCTGCTCCTTCTGCCCCCGCCCGCTGGACTTCCACCCCGAGGCGGTGCCGATCCCGTACAACCACCACAACGTGGACTCCGACGAGTTCATGTTCTACGCCGGCGGCGACTACACCGCGCGCAAGGGATCCGGCATCGACGTCGGCTCCATCTCGCTGCACCCGGCCGGGTTCACCCACGGCCCGCAGCCCGGCGCGGTGGAGGCCGCGGTGGACGCGGTCAAGCGCGGGATGAACCTCACCAGCGAGCTGGCGGTGATGGTGGACACCTTCCGCCCGCTGGACCTCGGCGAGGCCGCGCTGGCCTGCGAGGACTCCTCCTACGCCTGGACGTGGGCCCGGTGACCGACGCCGCGGGCCCGCCGGCGTCCAGCTGGGTGCCGGGCGCCGACGCCTCGCCGTACTCCCTGGCGAACCTCCCCTACGGCGTCTACTCCCGGGCGGGCGGGCCGGCCCGGTGCGGCGTCCGGATCGGCGACCAGGTGCTGGACCTGGCCGCCACCCTGCACGACGAGGTGTTCGCCGCGCCCGCGCTGAACGGCTTCCTGGCCCGCGGCCGGGCCGCCTGGGCCGACACCCGCGACCGGCTGCGCCGGCTGCTCGCCGCCGACGTCCCGGAGGCGGCGGCCAACCGGGCCGCCGTCCAGCCGCACCTGGTACCGCTCGAGGACGTACGGCTGCACCTGCCGGTCGAGGTCGGCGACTACGTCGACTTCTACTGCTCGCTAGAGCACGCCACGAACGTCGGACGGATCTTCCGCCCGGACCAGGACCCGCTGCCGCCCAACTGGCGGCACCTGCCGGTCGGCTACCACGGGCGGGCCGGCACCGTGGTCGTCTCCGGCACCCCGGTCCGCCGCCCGCTCGGCCAGCGGGCACCGGAACCGGGCGGTGACGGCTCGCCGGTCTTCGGGCCGTCCACCCGGCTGGACATCGAGGCGGAGCTCGGGTTCGTGGTCGGCACCCCGACCCGGCTCGGCGAGCCCGCCGGCGACTTCGCCGACCACGTCTTCGGCGTCACCCTGCTGAACGACTGGAGCGCCCGCGACGTGCAGGCCTTCGAGTACGTCCCGCTCGGGCCGTTCCTCGGCAAGTCGTTCGCCACCTCGGTGTCGCCCTGGATCACCCCACTCGCGGCGCTGGCCGCCGCCCGCGTCCCCGGGCGCGCGCAGGACCCGGCGCCGCCCGGCTACCTGGCCCGGCGCGAGCCGTGGGGGCTGGACATCGCGATCACCGTCGAGCTGAACGGCGAGCCGGTCTCGCACCCGCCGTTCCGCGAGATGTACTGGACGCCGGACCAGATGCTCGCCCACCTGACCGTCAACGGGGCGTCGCTGCGCACCGGCGACCTGTACGCCAGCGGCACGGTCTCCGGGGCGGCACGCGAGCAGCGCGGATCGCTGATCGAGCTGACCTGGAACGGCGCCGAGCCGGTGCGGACCGCCGCCGGCGAGCGCGCCTTCCTGGCGGACGGCGACACGGTGACCATCTCGGCGACCGCGCCGGGACCGGGCGGCGCTCGGATCGCGCTCGGCGAGGTGACCGGCACCATCCAGCCGGCCCGGCCGGTACCCGCATCCTGACCGCGACGGCCAGTGACTTCCGGCACTTTATGTCATTGGATACCGATTCACCGGGCATAGGGGAACCACCGGTGACCGGCGGGCGTTGTCCATTATGGGAGGGCCGGGCGGATGGAGTCGTGGATCTTCTGGTTGATATTGGCGACCGTGCTGGGCGTGGCGGAGATATTCACGCTCACCGCGGCACTCGGGCTGCTGGGTGGCGCGGCGCTGCTCACCACGGCGGTCGCGGCCCTCGGGCTGCCGGTCTTCGTGCAACTGCTCGTCTTCGTCGTCGCCTCGGTGGCCGGCATCGTGGTGCTGCGCCCCATCGCCCGCCGCCACCTGACCGAGCGGCCCGCGCGGCGGTTCGGCGTCGCGGCCCTGGTCGGCCGGCCGGCGTACGTCACCCGCGAGGTGACCGGCCACGACGGCCGGGTACGCATCAGCGGGGAGGAATGGTCGGCCCGCGCCTACGATGACACCCTGGTCATCCCGGCGGGCGCCACCGTCGACGTCATCGAGATCGAGGGTGCGACCGCCCTCGTATATCCCCGGGAATGAGGGAGCCAATATGGATGCTGCTCTGATCGCCGGCATCTTCGTCGTACTACTTGCGGTGATCACCATTCTGAAGGCGGTGCGCATCGTCCCGCAGGCGCGGGCGGGCAACGTCGAGCGGCTCGGCCGCTATCACCGCACGCTCGGCCCCGGCCTGAACTTCGTCATCCCGTACGTGGACCGGGTGCGCCCGATGCTCGACCTGCGCGAGCAGGTGGTCTCCTTCCAGCCGCAGCCGGTCATCACCGAGGACAACCTGGTCGTCGACATCGACACCGTGCTGTACTTCCAGGTCACCGACCCGCGGGCGGCGGAGTACGAGATCGCCAACTTCATCCAGGGCGTCGAGCAGCTCACCGTCACCACGCTGCGCAACGTCGTCGGCGGCATGGACCTGGAGAGCACGCTGACCTCGCGGGACACCATCAACAGCCAGCTGCGCGGCGTACTGGACGAGGCCACCGGAAAGTGGGGCATCCGGGTCAACCGGGTGGAGATCAAGGCGATCGACCCGCCGCGCACCATCAAGGAGGCGATGGAGAAGCAGATGCGCGCCGAGCGGGACAAGCGCGCCGCCATCCTCACCGCCGAAGGCTTCCGGCAGTCGCAGATCCTCACCGCCGAGGGCGAGAAGCAGAGCGCGATCCTGCGCGCCGAGGGCGAGCGCACCTCGGCCATCCTGAAGGCCGAGGGCCAGTCGCAGGCGATCGACGAGGTCTTCCAGGCCGTGCACCGCAACGACCCCGACCCCAAGCTGCTCGCCTACCAGTACCTCCAGGTGCTGCCGCAGCTCGCCCAGGGCGAGGGCAACACGTTCTGGGTGATCCCCAGCGAGGTCACCTCGGCGCTGCAGGGCGTCTCGCGGGCCTTCACCGAGTCGCTGCCGCAGTCGCCGGCCACCCGGGAGGACACCCGGCCGCGCACCGCCGCCCGCAAGGAGGCCGCGAACGCCGTGCAGGCCGCCGAGGAGGCCATCGCCGACGCCGAGGACTCCGGCCCCCGCCAGCTCGGCGCCGCGCCCGCCGCACCCGCCGCTGCCGCCGCCGACCCGCTCGCCGACCTCACCGAGGAGACCGCCACCCACCGGGTCCGCCGCCCGGAGAACCCCTGAACCGGTGTGCCACCCCGCCCGGCCCGGCGCCACGATCGACGGCACCGGGCCGGGCGGGACACCGGCCAGCGGGCCTGGTCTCCGGACCCGGCAGACCCGCCCGGTCCGCTGACGGAACCGGCCGGCGCGTCGTCGCCTGACTTCGACCGGACGAGAACCACGGGGGCCTCCGACCGGCCCGCCACCGCGCCGAGCCGTTCAACGGGGACGGCGCCGACCGGCCAGGCCTCGACCCGGTCGCCGAGGCCGACGGACCCACCCGGCACCGGTCCGGCTGCGGACCTGGGTGACCAGGTCGGCGAACCGGTGGTGCCGGCCGGCTCGCTGGGCTAGGTGCGAGCCTGGGTGACCAGCTCGGCGAACCGGCCGGTGCGGTCCAGCTCGTCGCGGACCGGCTCGATGACCAGCTCGCGTCCCACCTCGGCCACCCCGGCGGTCAGCGCTCGCCGGGCCCTGCCCGCCCGGCGGGCCGCGCCGACGGCGGCGGCCAGCCGGCAGAGCAGCGCGAGCAGCAGGCCGGCCGCGGCGCCGCCGGCCAGCAGTACGGTCGGCCACGGAACGACGCCGAGCGTCGGGGTCGGCGGCTCCGGCAGCCGCAGGTAGTCCAGGACGAACAGCGCGGTCAGCCAGAGGGCCCCGGCGACCATCGCCGCGAACAGCAGCCACTGGGCCGCGCCGGCGAGCCGCCACCAGTGCGGCCGCCGCCCGGCGCCCACGGTCGTGGTCGCCACCGCCCGGTCCAGCCGGTCGGAGACCTCGCCCTGCGCCGAGCGGGCCGCGTGCCGTACCGCCGCGGCCCACGGCTCGGGCAGCCCGGACGCGGCGGCCGAGCCGACGTCCCGGATCGCGGTGTCCACCCGGGACCGCTGTACCGCGGTGGCCGGCGGCAGCGAGGTCCGCTCCGGCACCGGCCGCCCGCCCGGCACCCCCGGGGACGTCCGGGTGGCCGGGGAGGCGCTCGGGGACGTCCGGGAGGTCGCGGGCACGGCCGTCCGGCCGCCGGGCGCATCCGGCGTGGCGCCTCCGCCGGCAGACGTTCCCGAGGCGGACCGGGTCTGATCGGATCGGGTCTCATCGGCCGCGCCGTGAGCGGCAGCGGCCCGACCGGACGGGTTCTGACCGGACGCGGCGGGGTGCGCAGGACCGGCTCCGGGTCCATCGGGACCCGGCAGGACCGGTGGCGGACTCTGGCCGGGCGCCGCGGGCTGCGCCGGCGCCGGCTGGGCGCCGGGCAACGCCTGGCGCCCGGGGGGCGGGAGCGCGGACGGGCCGCCGGGTTCGGCGGCGACCAGGTGCCGGCCACCGGGCGGCACCCCCAGGTGGAGGCGGCGCAGCGGATCGGGCCGGAAGCGCCGCAGCCAGCGGGTGACCGGCCAGCCGGTGGCCGCGATCGAACGGTGCCGGTGCGCCTTGGCGACGGCGGCGACCACCAGCGGGACTCCCGCCGCCTCGGCCAGCGCGGCGGTCAGCCGCTCGGCCGGCAGCCCGCCGAGCGCGTCACCGGCCTCCTCGGCCCGCCGCCGCAGCCCGGCGGGGTCCACCGCGACCTCCGCCACCGGGACGCCGCCCGTCGCCGTCGCCGTTCCGGCCGTTCCCGCCGTCCCGGCCGGCCCCTGCGACGCCGCGGCCAGCAGGTCGGCGGCCCGGCGGGCGTCGGCGGCCAGCCGGTCGGCCCAGACCCGGTGATCGGCGTTCCGCCGGGCCAGCTCGGCGCGCAGCTCGGCGATCCCGGTGCCGCGCGGCACGGACGTGGCGATGACCGGCACGCCGGCCAGCCCGTCCTCGTCCAGCAGCCGGCGCAGATCGCGCAGGCAGCGGTCCACCGCCGCCGGCGCCAGCCGGTCCACCTGGTTCAGCACGACGACCATGACGTCCCGGTGCCGGCGCAGCCCGCGCAGGTAGCGCTCGTGCACCGCCGCGTCGGCGTACTTCTGCGGGTCGAGCACCCAGACCAGCAGGTCGACCACCGCGACCAGCCGGTCCACCTCCAGCCGGTGCGCGACCTCGATGGAGTCGTGGTCGGGCAGGTCGAGCAGCACCAGCCCGCCGAGCGCGGCGTCCGCCGCCTCGACCGAGTGCCGGCGCGGCACCTCCAGCCAGTCCAGCAGCGGCCCGGACCCCTCGGGGTCCCACATCGCCGCCTGCGCCGCCGACGTCGTCGGGCGGGTCACCCCCACCCCGGCCAGCGAGGTGCCGGATACCGCGTTGAACAGGGAGGACTTGCCGCTGCCCGTCGCGCCGGCCAGCGCGACCACCGTGTGGCCCACCGACAGGCCGCGCCGGGCCGCCGCCCGGGCCGCCACCCCCCGGGCCTGCTCGACCGCCGCCTGGTCCAGCCGTCCCTCGGCCAGCGCCGCCGCCTCGGCGAGCGCGGCGAGCCGGTTGTCGAGCGGGACCTCCTTGACCCGCCTGAGCACCTTCACGGCCGGTCCGCCCAGGTGCGCGGCGCCTCGCCGGGAGCCGGCGCGCTTCCCCGGCCCCGCTCCCCGGGGTCCGCGGGCGGTGCGGGCGGGCGGTCCTGCGGGCCGGACGGCTCCGGCCGGGCGTCCTGGGGAACGGGCAGCGGCCGGGTGGTCCCGGCGTCCTGGGGACCGGCGTCGCGGGCGTCCTGGGGAACGGGCAGCGGCCGGGTGGGCCCCGCCTCCTGGGGACCGGCGGCGTCGGGGACGCCGATCTCGGCGCGGTGGGCGCGGACCTCGGCCGCCGCGCGGCGCAGGCCGTCGGCGGCGTCCGGCGGCGGCCCCACGTCGTCCAGCAGGGCGGTGAAGCGGGCGGCCTCCTCGTCCAGCAGCGCCCGCACCCGGCGGCGCAGGTCGTCCCGCGCCATCTGGGTCAACGTGCGCACGGCCTGATCGCCGAACACCGCCTCCAGGAGCTTCTGGCTCAGCACGCTGGTACCGCCGGCGATGCCGACCTCCAGGCCGGTGAGCCCGCCGGTGGAGGCGAAGACCATCAGCATGAGCAGCAGCCCGAGCCCGTTGACCCCGAAGGAGGCCAGCCGCGCGGTGGTCCGCTTCTCCGCCCCCTCCCGGGCGACCAGCTCCAGCACGTACCCCTGCCAGTCCCGCACGGCGGACCCGGCCCGCTCGGGCAGGGTGCCCGAGGCGCGGCCCAGCCGCCCGGCGGCCACCGCGCCGGCCCGCTCCACCACGTCGCGGCCGGCGGGCGTGCCGGACCACGCCTCCAGGGTCCGCTCGGCGGCGGCGTCCGCGGCGGACCGGATCAGCGCCTCCACCCCGGTGGACAGGGCCATCTCCAGCCGGGCGTCCGGGGCCGGCCGGCCGGTGAACGCCGAGACCACCCGCTCGCGCAGCCGGCCGATCCGCGATTCCAGCGACCGCATGAAGTCGCCGGTGCCGATGAAGTCCTGCCATCGGGTCAGCACCTCGCCGCGCAGCAGCGAGCCGTCCCGGATGCCGTCGTCGAAGGCGGCCATCGCCGCACCGTAGGCGGACTCGACCGAACGGCGCAGGTCCGCGAGGCCCGCCCGCTGCCGGTCGGCCTCGTCGGCGAGCGCGGGGACCCGGACGGCCAGGCTGTCCAGCGCGCCGGCCAGCGTGCGGCGCACCACCTCACCCCGGGCCTGGGCATCGGCGGCGATCGTCGCCAGCCAGTCGCGGATCGGGCGCACCGACGCCGGGGGCAGGCGGGTGTCCTCCTCCGCCAGCGCCGCCTCCGGCACGCTGAACAGCGGCGTGCCCGCCAGCCCGTTGGCCGCCAGCAGCCGGCCCAGGTGCGCCGTCACCGGCTCCATCGCCTCGGACGGCACCCGGTCGAGCACGACGGCGAGGGCCGTGCTGCGCTCGCGGGCGCTGCGCAGGAACCCCCAGGGCACCTCGTCGGCGTACCGGGCGGCGGTGGTGACGAACAGCCACAGGTCGGCGGCGGCCAGCAGCTGGGCGGCCATCTCCCGGTTGGCGGTGACCACCGAGTCGATGTCCGGCGCGTCCAGCAGGGCCAGCCCGGGGGGCAGGGTGCCCGCCGTGACGATCCGCAGGGTTCCCGGCTCGCCGCGCCCGCCGCCGGTGGTCCGGGCCAGGCCGGGCAGCACGCTCTGCCGGGTGAACCACGCCTCGTCGGCGGGATTGGCGACCAGGGTGGGCGCGAGGGTGGTCGGCCGCAGCACGCCCGGTTCGGTGACGTCCGCGTCCACCAGCGAGTTCACCAGCGTCGACTTGCCGGCCCCGGTGGAGCCGCCCACGACGGCCAGCAGCGGCGCGTCCATGGCGGCGACGCGGGGCAGCAGATAGTCGTCGAGCTGGCCGACCAGCTCCCTCAGCGCGCGGCGGTGCTCGGGCGCGTCACCGACCGCCAGCGGGAAGAGATCGTGATCGAGCCGGCGGCGCAGGTCTTCCAGGGCCGTGCGCAGACCGTCGTTCCCTGCCATACACCCGGTCATGCCCCGCAGGCGCCCGGGTATCCGCCGGTGGGGTGAAACCGCAGGCCGGACCGGGTCCGGTGGTGATCGCCATCCGATGGGACGGGGCGTCAGGCGGGCCGGGGCCGGTGGTGACCGCCACCCGGCAGGCCAGGGGTCAGGCCGAGCCGTAGTCCGGTGGTGATCGCCGCCCGGCAGGCCAGGGCGTCAGGCCAGGGCGTCAGGTCGGTGAGGACGCGCCGGCGCCGGGCCGGACGGGAGTGGGCATCAACGGGCGGCACTTCTCCAGCGCCCTGGCCACCGCCGGGTCACCGGTGTCCAGCCGCCGCCGGCCCTCGCCCTCGGCCAGGTCGGCCCCGTTGTCCTTCATGCAGGACCGGAAGGCGCGCAGCGCGGAGTCGTCCGGCCGCCCCGGCCCGCGGCCGCCGCGCGGCGCCAGCGAGCGGCAGGCCTCGAAGGCCGCGCGCCACTGCGGGTTCATGGCGCCAGGGCCCCCCGGCCCCCCGCTCGGCCGGGCGAACGGGGAGGCGTCCGGCCGAGGCGTGGATGCGCCACCTGGGCGGCCCGTGGGCGGTGCCACCCCGTGCGCCCGAAGGCAGTCGGCGAAGGCCGCGCCCCCACCGGGGGTGGTGGAGGCGGAGGGAACGGCCGCCGCGTCGCCGGCGGTGCCGCCGCCACAGCCCGCCGCCAGCAGGACGGCGGCCACGACGAGCGCGGGCACCCGGAGCGACGCGGTCACGGGATGGACTCCAAAGGAAGCCGGGGGACTCTGACGGCACCATCGAAGTCCACGAATCTCAACGCCACATGGCCCCAACCTGAGAATCACCTGGAAGCCCCGGCCGGGCCGGCGGCAGCGAAGCGGGCATACGGCAACAAAACCGATAGGTAGCAGCAAAAGGGCAGGGATGGCGAACCGGGCCGGCGGTCACCGGCGATCCTGCCGGCCGTGGCACGGCACCGCCGTGGCACGGCACCGCGGGCACGGCACCGCCGTCAGCCGCCGCCGGTCCGGCCGCCGGGCGCGCCGGCCTGGCTCACCGCGGTCGCGCCGACCGTGCCGTCGTCCCGGCGTTCCCCCTGGACGACGACCGTACTGCCGGGCTTGAGGTCCTTGACCTTGCCCGCCCGGGTCACCTGGACCCGGGTGTCGCCGGTGGTGCGCACCGTGACGATCTCACCGCTCGCCGTCTGCAGGTAGATCTTGGCGCCGTCCACCAGTTTGACGGTGCCGAAGGTGACCTGGCCGGCACCGCCCTGCCCGAGACCGCCCTGCCCGGCCTGGCCGCCCTGCCCCTGGCCGGGGAAGCGGCCCGCCCCGGCCGGCCGGCCCGCGCCCTGGCCGGCACCAGAGCGCTGCGCCGCCGCGATCAGCGCGTCGACCCCGGTGGACGCGCCCCACCACTTGTGCGCCTGGATGCCGGCGACCATGCCGGCCACCAGCAGCACCCCGGCACCGAGCACCAGGGTGAGCGTGGACATCCGGCGACCGGCTGGCCGCGGCGTGAGTTCGGCGTCGAGGTCGCCGTCGAACGGCGAGGTCTCCAGCGGCTCCGCGGCGGGCGCCGGTTCCGGCTTGCGCCTGCTCGTACTCATCTGTGGGTCGATCTCCCTGATCCGATGGCCATGTCACTCGTGCCGCAGCGCCTCGATGGGACGCAGCTTCGCCGCCCGGTTCGCCGGATAGCTACCGAAGAACAGTCCGATCGCGACCGACACCGCCAGCGCCAGCACGATCGAGGCCGGCACGACGACCGGCTCGATGCCGGCGATGGTGAGGCTGCCGCCGGCCACGCCGACGATCACGCCGAGCACCCCGCCGAACAGGCTCAGCATGGTGGCCTCGGCGAGGAACTGGCCGAGGATGGCGCCGCGCGGCGCTCCGATGGCCTTGCGGATGCCGATCTCCCGGGTCCGCTCGGTGACCGTGACCAGCATGATGTTGGTGATGCCGATGCCGCCCACCAGCAGGCTGATCGCGGCGACCGCGCCGAGCAGCACGGTGAACGTGCCGACGGCGGCGCCGACGGTCTCCTGCAGCGCGGCCTGGTTGAGGATCCGGTAGTCGGCGGTGGCGCCGGCCGCGATGCCGTGCCGCTGGTCCAGCACCCCGGTGACCTCCGACTGCGCCGCGTCCACCGCCTCGGCGCTGCGCGCCTGCACGATGATCTGGTCGAGCGGGCCGAACCCGGTGAGGCTCTGCTGGACGGCGGGCAGCGGGGCGACGGCGATGTCGTCGGCGTCCTGAAAGCCGGTGGAGCCGGTCTCCTTGAGCACGCCGACCACGGTGAACGGCACGCCGGCCACGCTGACCTGCTTGCCGAGCGGGTCGACCTGGCCGAACAGCTCGTCGGCGACGGTCCGCCCGATCACGATGACCTTCCGGGCGGCCAGCACGTCGTCGTTGAAGAAGTACGTGCCCTTGTCCACCGGCTTGTTGGACGCCTCGAAGTAGCTCGGGTAGGTGCCGACCAGCTGCTGGATCGTATGGCTGCCGCCCGCGTAGGCGGCGGCCTGGGACGCGGCGGTGACCACCGGGGACACGCTCTTGATCGACGGCGCGCTCGCGGTGTCGGCCAGGGCCCGGGCGTCCGCCAGGCTGAGCCGCTTCGCCTGGGTGCGCGGCCCGGCGGGCGCCTGCCCGGCCTCGGCCTGCACCGGGCCGGGGCCGAAGCCGCCGCCCCGGCCGCCGCCACCGGCGAAGGACTGCATCACGGTGAGGGTGTTGGCGCCCAGGCGCTGGATGTTCTGCTGGATCGACTGCGAGGCGCCCTGGCCTACCGCGACCAGCAGGATCACCGCGGCCACCCCGATCAGGATGCCGAGCGTGGTCAGGCCGCTGCGCAGCTTGTTGGCCAGCAGCCCGCGCACCGCGAAGCGCATGATCTCAAGGACGCCCATCGCCCGCCGCCTTCCCACCCGTCCGCGCCGGCCCGGTCATCCGGTGCTCCCGGCCGGGCGCGGCGGCGGGCCGTCCACCGGGGCCTGCCGGCGGTCCTCGACGATGTGGCCGTCCACCAGGCGGATGACCCGCCTGGCGTGCGCGGCCACGTCGTCCTCGTGGGTGATCAGCACGATCGTCCGGCCGCCGGCGTTCAGCCGGTCCAGTATCCGCAGCACGTCGGCGGTGGACGCGGTGTCGAGGTTGCCGGTCGGCTCGTCGGCGAGCAGCAGCGACGGCGCGGTGACCAGGGCCCGGGCCACGGCGACCCGCTGCTGCTGGCCGCCGGACAGCTCGTTCGGCTCGTGGCGCACCCGGTCGGCCAGCCCGACCTGCTCCAGCGCGGCGAGCGCCCGGGCCCGCCGGACGCCCGCGGCCACCCCGCCGTAGGCGAGGGGCAGCTCCACGTTGGCCAGCGCGGTCATCCGCGGGATGAGGTTGAACGACTGGAAGACGAACCCGATCTTCTGGTTGCGCAGCATCGCCTGCTGCCGGTCGTCCAGCGCGACGACGTCGGTACCGTCGACCAGATAGCGACCGCTGGTGGGGATGTCCAGGCAGCCGAGGATGTTCATCAGCGTCGACTTGCCGGAGCCGGATGCCCCCATGATCGCCACGAAGTCGCCGCGCCGGACGGTGAAGGAGACGCCGGCCAGCGCGCGTACCCGGGCCTCGCCGGCCCCGTAGACCTTGGTCACCTCGCGGACGTCCAGGACCGGGACCTCGCCGCCTGCCCGGTCCGGCGCCGTGCCGCTCGCCGTGCCGCTCGCCGTGCCGCTCGCCGTGCCGCTCACCGGGCCGCTCACCGGGCCGGTCATCGGGCCGCTCACCGGGCCGGTCATCGGCCGCCTCCCGCGCCGGTCCCGCCGCCCCGGCCCCCGCCGCCGCCGTTGCCGCCGCCCACCCGGATGCCGCCGGGGAAGCCGCCGCCCGGGAAGCCGCCCTGCAGGCCGCCGGTGCCGGTCGAGGTGCTGCGCACCACCCGCTCGCCCTCGCGCAGCCCCGATTTCACCTCGGTGGTGGTGTCGCCCTTGACCCCGATCTCCACCCGCCGGGTCACCTGCCGCCCGTTCTCGTACACGCTCACCGTGCTCTGCCCGCCGGCGGTGCGCACCGCGGTGCTCGGCACGGTCAGCACGCCGTCCGCCTGCGCGACGACGACCTGGACGGTGGCGGTCTGGCCCAGCCGCACCGAGGCCGGCACACCGGACAGCGAGATGGTGGCCGCGTACTGCACCACGTTGTCGCTGGTCTGCGGCACCGGGTCGATGAGCGTGACCTTGCCGCTCGCGGTCACCCCGGCCAGCGCGTCGAACGTGACGGTGGCGGGCCGGCCGATCTTGAGCCGGGTGACGTCGGACTCGGTGAAGTCACCGACGATCTGCAGGCGCCGGGTGTCGGCGAGTTCGATGAACCCGTCGCCGGACGAGCCGGAGGTGCCGGACGACGCGCCGGCCGCCCCCGAGGCTCCCGAGGAGCCGGCGGATCCGCCGGAGCCGGTGGATCCGCCGGACCCGCTGCCGCCGGAGCCGGCGGACCCCGAGCTCCCGCCCACGGTGCCGTTCACGGCGGTGACCGTCCCGGCGAACGGGGCCTTGATCACCGTGCCGTCCAGTGCCCGCTCGGCGGCCCGATAAGAGTTCCTGGCCTGCACGTACTGGGAGTAGCCCGCGGCGGTGGAGGTGTCGCCGTCCCGCGCCGCGTCCAGCGACGCCGCCGCGGCGTCCAGGTCCTCCCGGGCCGCGGTGCCGTCCACCCGGGCGAGGATCTGCCCCTTGTCGACCTTCTCGCCGGCCTCGACGTAGATCTTGGTCACCGTGCCGGCGGTGCCGAAGTCCAGCGAGCGGGTCTTGGCGCTGGCCACGGCACCGGACGCCGACACCGTGGCCAGCACGGTTCCTCTGGTCACCGGGGCGGTCGGCGGCGGCGCCTCGGCGGACGGCCCCGCGGTCAGCGACGCGTAGGCGACGCCCGCGCCGCCCAGCAACAGCACCGCCAGGGTGCCGTTGACGATCAGCGCTCGGCGCTTGGTCGACAGCTTCACGACCCTTGAGCCTGGACCATCCCGCTGGGACGAACCTGCGCCGTACCTGAGCGTTTCCTGACAACGGGCGGCCGGCGGGCGGGTGGCGCGCCGCCGGCGGTACGGGCGCCGGCGGTACGGCACGGCCGCCCGCGCCGCCCCGGGGTGCTCGCGCACCCCGCGGGCGGCCGGGCGGCGGATCGAGGGCGGCCGTTACCAGGCGTACGCCTCCGGGGCCGGGCCGCCCGGCCCCGGGAAGATCTCGTCCAGCCGGGCGAGCGCCTTGTCGTCCAGCTTGATCTCCAGGGCGCGCAGGCTGCCCTCCAGCTGCGCGCCGGTGCGCGGGCCGATGATGGGCCCGGTGACCGCCGGGCGGGTGAGCAGCCAGGCCAGCGCGACGTCGGCCGGGTCCTCCCCCAGCTCGTCACAGAACGCCTCGTACTTCTCGATCTTCGGCCGGTGCTCGGCCAGCCGTTCCGCCACCTGGTCGGACGCGGAGCGGCCCTTGTCGATCTTCCGCAGCACGCCGCCGAGCAGGCCGCCGGCCAGCGGGCTCCACGGGATCACGCCGAGCCCGTAGTCCTCGCAGGCGGGGAGCACCTCCAGCTCGACCTGGCGGGTGAGCAGGTTGTAGTGCGACTGCTCGGAGACCAGGCCGGTGAAGCCGCGCCGCCGCGCCGCCTCCTGCGCGCGGGCGATGTGCCAGCCGGCGAAGTTGGACGAGCCGGCGTAGATGATCTTCCCCTGCTGGCGGAGGACCTCCATCGCCTCCCAGACCTCGTCGATCGGGGTGTCCCGGTCGACGTGGTGCATCTGGTACAGGTCGATGTAGTCGGTCTGCAGCCGCCGCAGCGAGGCGTCACAGGCCCGCCGGATGTTCAGCGCGGACAGGAACGTGTCGTTGGGCCAGTCGCCCATCGATCCGTACAGCTTGGTGGCGATGACCGTCTTCTCCCGCCGGCCGCCGCCCTTCGCGAACCATCGTCCGATGATGTTCTCGGTTACGCCTTCGCCCTTCTTCCAGCCGTAGACGTTCGCGGTGTCGAAGAAGTTGATCCCCAGCTCGTGCGCCTTGTCCATGATGGCGAAGGAGTCCTCTTCCGAGGTCACCGGGCCGAAGTTCATGGTGCCCAGGCACAGGCGGCTGACGGACAGACCAGAACGTCCAAGATGTACGTAATCCATGCTTCCCACACTAAGCACCTGGAGCGCACTCCAGGCCAGCCGTAGACGTTCGCGGTCTCGAAGAAGTTGATCCCGTGATCGCGAAGAACCCTCTGCCGAAGTCACCCGTCGGAGATTCCACCCTCACCCTGGATCAGGAACGCGCTCCGGCCGGCCCGGCGGGATCACCAGGCTTGCGCCAACTCCGCGCCATGGTCCGGCGGCCGGCGCGCACCGCCGGGTACCGGCGGGCATGATGTCCGGGTGGGGAACAGAAGGTTGGCCGGAGTGGCCGGGGTGCTGGGGCTGCTGGCGGTGCTGGCACCGCCGGTGCCGGCGCGGGCCGCCGGGCGGGACGTCGCGGCGGCCCGCGACCCGGGCGCCACCGGCGGGTCCGCCGAGCGGTTGCTGTTCCGCTTCCGCGATCCGCGGATCACCGAGTCCAGCGGGCTGGCCGTATCGCCGACCCACAAGGGCATCGTCTACACCCACAACGACAGCGGCTCCGGCCCGCGGTTCTACGCGGTCGGCCCGGACGGGCGCACCCGGGCCGCGTTCACCGTGGCGGGCGCGGCGGCCCGCGACTGGGAGGCGATGGCCGCCTCGATCGACCCGGCCACCGGGCAGAGCCACCTGTGGTTCGCCGACATCGGTGACAACTTCGACGGCGCCTGGCCCGACTACTCCATCTACCGGGTGCCCGAGCCCCGGACGCTGCGCGACGCCACCGTGCGCGCGACCCGCTACCGCTTCCGCTACCACGACGGGCCGCGCAACGCCGAGGGCATGATGGTGCACCCGCGCACCGGCCGGGTCTACGTGGTGAGCAAGGAGTTCGCCGGGTCGATCTACGCCGCGCCCACCCGGCTGCGCACCGACCGGGTGAACATCCTGCGCCGGGTCGGCTCGGCGCCCATCATGGCCACCGACGCCGCCTACGCCCCGGACGGGTCGGGCTTCGTCATCCGCACCTACTTCTCCGCCTCGCTCTACCGCGCCCCCGACAAGCTCATCACCCGGCTGACCATGCCGCCGCTGCGCCAGGCCGAGTCGATCACCTACACCTCCGACGGCCAGGCGCTGCTCACCGGGAGCGAGGGGCCGCGCAGCCCGGTCCACCTGGTGCCGCTGCCCGAGTCCGCCGCCGCCCGCCCGGCCGGCTCGCCCTCCGCCGCGCGGGAGCGGAGCCGGCCGTCCCGCGTGCCCGGGGTGCCGGACGCGGCGGCCACCGGCACCTCGATGACCGCCGGCGACGCCGGGGTGCCGGCCGGGGTCATCGCCGCGTGGCTCGCCGTCGCGCTCGGCGCCACCGGGATCATCGCGCTGATCGCCCGCCGGGCCCGCTGATCACCCGCGGTGCGGCCGCCTGGCGATGTTCATCAGCGGCGCGGGCCGGTGCCGTTCATCCGCTGGACGAACGGCTCGCCGCGCAGCGCCTGCTCGACCAGCTCGATCGCCGCGGCCAGCCGCACCAGCCGCGGCCCCTCGCGGCGGTAGGCGGCCAGCACCGCCTCCACGGCGTGCGGCGGCAGGTGCTCCTTGAGCTCCACGGCCGCGCCGCGGTAGCCGTCGCGCGCCGCCGCCACGTTCGCCCGCACGTGCCCGCGGGCCATTCGGGCCAGCGCGAGCGGATGCCGGCGCAGCACGCCGTACGCCCGGTAGTCGGGCGGCACCGCGTCGAGCAGCCAGGCCACCGCGGAGGCCTCCCAGTCCGGGCTGCCCGGCGGGCGGACCTCCGCCGGCCATCCGGGCGGAAGGTACACCCGGCCAGCCTATCGAATACCTGTTCGATCAAGTGGTAGGGCCTCCGGCTCCGTTTCCAGCGTCTCCGCGGCCTTCGGTCCGGCCGCCGGACGGCGCGTCCCGGGCATCCCGACATACCGTCCACTGCTCATGCCTGGCGCACATTCGGTAAAGCGAGCAAGATAACCCCCTGTGACTCAGCGAATCGGTATCGTCGGCGCGGGCATCCTGGGATTGGCGGTGGCCCGCGAGCTGGCCGCCCGCGGTGCCACGGTGACCGTCCTCGACAAGGAGGACCGGGTCGCCGCGCACCAGACCGGCCACAACAGCGGCGTGGTGCACGCCGGCATCTACTACGCCCCGGGCTCGCTCAAGGCGCGGCTCTGCCGCGAGGGCGTCGCCCTGCTGCGCGAGTACTGCGCCGAACACCGGCTCCCCTACGAGGAGGTCGGCAAACTGGTCATCGCCGCCACCGCCGCCGAACGCGCCGGACTGCGCCGCATCGCCGAGCGGGCCCGGGACAACGGCGTCCCCGGCGTCACCGAGCTGGACGCGCTCGGCCTGCGCGAGATCGAGCCGCACGCCGTCGGCGTCGGCGCCGTGCACTCCCCGCACACCGCGATCACCGACTTCACCGCCGTGGCGCGGCGGCTCGCCGAGGACGTCGCCGAACTCGGCGGGACCGTCCGGCTGAGCCACCCGGTGCGCGCGCTGCGCGAGACCGCGACCGGGGTGGAGGTGCTGGCCGGCTCCACCCGGTTCGCCTTCGACCGGCTGGTGGGCTGCGCCGGACTCGGCTCGGACGCCATCGCCGCGATGAGCGGGCACCCGGGCGACGTCCGGATCGTGCCGTTCCGCGGCGAGTACCACCGGCTCACCGCGGAGGCCAGGAACCTGGTCCGCGGGCTCATCTACCCGGTGCCCGACCCCCGCTACCCGTTCCTCGGCGTGCACCTGACCCGGCGGATCGACGGCGAGGTGCTGGTCGGGCCGAACGCCGTGCCCGCGCTGGCCAGGGAGGGCTACTCGTGGCGGCGAATCTCGCCGCGCGACCTGCGCGAGCTGGCCGCCTGGCCGGGCACCCGGCGGATGGCGGCCCGCAACTGGCGGACCGGCGTCCACGAGATCTACGGGTCGCTGGCCCGCAACGCCTTCCTGAACGCCGCCCGCCGCTACGTGCCCGGGCTGACCGCGCTCGACCTCGCCCGCGCGCCGGGCGGGGTGCGGGCGCAGGCGGTCGGCCGGGACGGCACCCTGGTCGACGACTTCGTGGTGGACGTGCACGGCCCGGTGGTCCTGGTGCGCAACGCCCCCTCGCCGGCCGCGACCTCCAGCCTGGCCATCGCCCGGCACATCATGACTTTCATCGGAACTTAAAGCGGGCACGCCACTATAGGAGGGTGACCGACTCCCCGGAAGCGCGGCTGCTGATCGTCGAAGACGACCCGAACATCCTCGAACTGCTGTGCGCCAGTCTCAGGTTCGCCGGGTTCGAGGTGACGCCGGCCGCCGGCGGCGCCGACGCGGTGCGCGCCGCCCAGCGGCGCCGTCCCGACCTGATCGTGCTGGACGTCATGCTGCCCGACATGGACGGATTCGACGTCGTGCGACGGCTGCGCGGCGGCGGCGTCCACACCCCCGTCCTGTTCCTCACCGCCCGGGACGCCACCGAGGACAAGATCAGGGGCCTCACCCTGGGCGGCGACGACTACGTGACCAAGCCGTTCAGCCTGGAGGAGGTGATCGCCCGGATCCGGGCGGTGCTGCGCCGCACGGCCGGCGACCCGGCGGCGCCGCCCCGGATGACCTTCGCCGACATCGAGCTGGACGAGGAGAGCCACGAGGTGTGGCGGGGCGGCGAGGTGGTCGCGCTCTCGCCCACCGAGTTCAAGCTGCTGCGCTACTTCATGGCCAACCCCGGGCGGGTGCTGTCCAAGGCGCAGATCCTCGACCACGTGTGGGACTACGACTTCCGCGGCGACGCGGGCATCGTCGAGTCGTACGTGTCGGTGCTGCGCCGGAAGATCGACACCGGCACGCCGCGCCTGATCCACACGCTGCGCGGTGTCGGCTACGTCCTGCGCACCCCGCCGCCGTGACCGGCCCGGCCCCCGCCGCCGCGCCGGTCCCGCCCGCGCCGGCCGCCACCGCGCCGCGGGCCCGGACGCGGCCGGTGCTCGCCGCGCTGTCGGCCCGCACCCCGCTACGGGTCAAGCTGATCGCCACCATGCTGGCGCTGGTGGCGATCGCGCTGGCCGTCGTCGGGGTGGGCAGCGTGTCCCTGCTGCGCGGCTACCTGATGCATCGGGTGGACCAGCAGCTCGACACGTTCGCGCGGGACGTCGCGCGGCGGCTGCAGCGCCCCTGGCCGGGCCCCGCCCCGCTCGGCGGCCGGATACCGCCGGAGGGCCTGCTGCAGGTCCGCGGGCAGGACGGCCGGGTCCTGGCCACGGTCACCGGGCTGGCCGCCGAGGGCCGGCCCGGACCGGTGCCGCCGGTGGCCGCCGCGGGGCCGGCGGGCCGCGAGCCGCGCACGGTGCGGGCCGAGTCCGGCGGCGGCACCTGGCGGGTGCTGGTGGCCGCGGTCCCCGAGGTGGGCAGCCTGGTGCTGGCCATCGACCTGTCCTCGGTGGACCAGATCATCGGCCGGCTGGTGCTGATCGAGGCGCTCGGCGGGGCGGCCGTCACGCTCGGGCTGGCCGGTCTCGGCGCGGTCATCGTCCGCCGGAGCCTGCGCCCGCTGGCCGAGATGGAGCACACCGCGGCGGCCATCGCGGCGGGCGACCTCGGCCGGCGGGTGCCCGACCGCGATCCGCGCACCGAGGTGGGCAGCCTGGCGGGGTCGCTGAACGGCATGCTGGCCCAGATCGAGGCGGCGTTCCAGGACCGCGAGATCGCCGCGGCGGCGGCCCGCGCCTCCGAGGAGCGCATGCGGCGGTTCGTCGCCGACGCCTCCCACGAGCTGCGCACCCCGCTGACGACCATCCGCGGGTTCGCCGAGTTCTACCGGCAGAACCCGGCGGGCGACCCGGCCCGGCTCATGCTCCGGGTGGAGGAGGCGGCCGCCCGGATGGGCGTGCTGGTGGAGGATCTGCTGCTGCTCGCCCGGCTGGACGGGCAGCGGCCGCCGGACCGGCGGCCGGTCGACCTGCTCGCGCTGGCCGGGGACGCCGTCCAGGACGCCCGCATCCTGGCCGCCGACCGGGAGATCACCCTGGAGGTGGCCGGCGACGCCGCGCCGATCGTCGCCGGTGACGAGGTGCGGCTCCGCCAGATCATCGGGAACCTGGTGAGCAACGCGCTGGCGCACACCCCGCCCGGTACGCCGATCACCGTCCGGACCGGGGCGAGCGGCGTCGAGGCGTTCCTCGAGGTCGCCGACAAGGGACCCGGCCTGGCGCCGGAGGACGCCGAGCGGATCTTCGAACGCTTCTACCGCGCCGACCGCTCCCGCGCCCGGACCCGCGCGGCGCCGGAGCAGGACCCGGGAGGCAGCGGGCTCGGCCTGGCCATCGTGGCCGGCCTGGTCGCCGCGCACGGCGGGACGGTGACGGTCGACACCGCGCCCGGCGCCGGCGCCACCTTCCGCGTCCTCCTGCCCCTCACCCCGGAGGCGCATCCGCCGGCGGACTGACCGGCGCCCGCACGCCGGTCGCGTGGGCCCGCACTCCGGTTCACTCCTGATCCCGGGCTGCGACAAGGCAGGTCAGCCGATGCCGGGCTGCGACAAGGCTTGTCATCGCGACCCGGCAGCAGGCCCGCGACCACCTGACCACTCTGCTCCCGGTACGCGAGCGGATGCGGCCCGGGCGGTAAGGCGGGGGCGATCAGGCGCGGCCCAGGGGCCGTAGCCGTCGCGTTCCGGGCCCGGCCTGGCCGGTTCAGGGCGGCGGGGGGCCGGCCGCGTCGCGGAGGCGGGCGGCCAGGGCACGCATCCGGCCGGCCAGCTCGGGCGGCTCGTGCACGGTGAAGTCCAGGTCCAGCAGCCCGAGGGTCAGCGCCAGCCACTCCAGCGAATCGCCCCCGGTGCGCAGCAGGCAGGTGTCCTCGTCGACCGCCTCCAGCCGCACGTGGGCCGAGGGCCGGATCCGCTCGGCGACCACGGCCAGCGGGGCGCGCAGGGTGACCACGGCCTGGTACCGGCTGATCGGGGCCACGATGGACCGCTCGACGTACCCCTCGGGCGGCTCGCGGCGGGCGAACCGGACACCGGTCGGCCGCGGACCGGTGATCCGGTCCACCCGGAAGGTGCGCCAGTCACCCCGCCCGGCATCCCAGGCGACCAGGTACCAGCGGCGCCCGGCCGCCACCAGCCGGTAGGGCTCGGCCAGCCGGGGGCTCTGCGCGCCGTCCCGGCGGCGGTAGCCGAACCGCAGCCGCTCGCGGTCCCGGCCGGCCTGGGCCAGCAGCGCCAGCGTCGCCGGGTCGACCGTCGGCCACGGCCCGGGCGGCGGGGCGGGCAGCGCCACGGTCTGGGTCTGCAGCGCGTTCACCCGGCGGCGCAGCCGGGAGGGCAGCACCTGTTCCAGCTTGGCCAGCGCGCGGGCCGAGGTCTCCTCAATCCCGGTGACCGTGCCCGCCGCCGCGGTGCGCAGGCCGACCGCGATGGCCACCGCCTCCTCGTCGTCCAGCAGCAGCGGCGGCATCGCCGTGCCGGCCGCCAGCCGGTAACCGCCGGCCGGGCCGCTGGTCGCGTCCACCGGATAGCCCAGCTCGCGCAGCCGGTCGACGTCGCGGCGCAGGGTGCGCGGGCTGACCGCCAGCCGCCCGGCCAGCTCCGGGCCGGGCCACTCGTGCCGCGCCTGCAGCAGGGAGAGCAACCGCAGCACCCGGCCCGTCGTGTCCGCCATGGATGCCACGATGGCACGAATCGCGGCCAGGAACCGACCGCGATGCTGTCTAGCGTCGGGTACATGAGCCATATCGAGATCACCGGTGCGCGGCAGCACAACCTCAAGAACGTCTCGCTGAAGATCCCGAAGCGGCAGATCACGGTCTTCACCGGCGTCTCCGGATCCGGCAAGACCTCCATCGTGTTCAGCACCATCGCGGCGGAGTCGCAGCGGCAGCTCAACGAGACGTTCCCCGCGTTCGTCCGCAACCGGCTGCCGAAATACGGCCGCCCGGACGCCGACGAGATCGCCGGCCTGTCCGCCGCGGTCGTCATCGGCCAGCAGCGCCTCGGCGGCAACTCCCGGTCCACCGTCGGCACCGCCACCGACATCCACGCGCTGCTGCGGCTGCTCTTCTCCCGGGTGGGCACGCCGTTCGCCGGCTACTCCGACGCCTTCTCGTTCAACGAGCCCGCCGGCATGTGCCCGGAGTGCCAGGGCCTCGGCCGGCGGGTCGCGCTGGACGTGGACCGGGCGGTGGACCGGTCGAAGTCGCTGAACGACGGCGCCATCCTGCTGCCCGGCTACACGGTGGGCGGTTACTACTGGTCGACGTTCGCGCAGTCCGGCCTGTTCGACAACGACAAGCCGCTGGCCGGCTACACCGAGGCCGAGTGGGAGACGTTCCTGCACGGCGTCGGCCCCCGCTTCCAGATCAAGATCAAGAGCGGCCAGGCTCCGCAGAAGTACGAGGGCCTGATCGTCAAGTTCGACCGCCTGCACGTCAACCGGGACACCGAGGACTCCGCGCGGCGCGACGCGGCGCTGGCCTTCACCACCGTCCGGCGCTGCCCGCTGTGCCGGGGGGCGCGGCTGAACCAGGCCGCGCTGGCCTGCCGGATCGACGGCCGCAACATCGCCGAGCTGGCCGCGATGGAGGTCCGCCACCTGGTGGACGTGGTAGCCGCCATCGACGCCCCGGTCGCGGCCCCGATGGTGGAGGCCCTGGTGAACCGGCTGCGGCACATGGTCACCATCGGACTCGGCTACCTCAGCCTGGACCGCCCCACTCCCACGCTGTCCGGCGGCGAGTCGCAGCGCGTCAAGATGGTCAAGCACCTGGGCAGCAGCCTGACCGACATGACCTACATCTTCGACGAGCCGACCATCGGGCTGCACCCGCGCGACGTGGCCAACACCAACCGGCTGCTCCGCGAGCTGCGCGACAAGGGGAACACCGTGCTGGTCGTGGAGCACGACCGCGCCGTGATCGAGATCGCCGACCACGTGGTCGACGTCGGGCCGCACGCCGGTACCCGCGGCGGTGAGATCGTCTACGAGGGCGGCGTCGCCGGGCTGCGGCGGGCCGGCACCGTCACCGGGCGGCATCTGCGCCGCCGCCCGGAGCTCAAGAAGGCCGTCCGGCCGGCCACCGGCCGGCTCACCGTGGCCGGCGCCACCGTGCACAATCTCAAGAACGTCACCGTGGACTTCCCCGCCGGAGTGCTCACCGCGGTCACCGGGGTCGCGGGCTCGGGCAAGAGCAGCCTGGTCAACACGGCGTTCCTGGCCGCGCACCCGGACGCGGTGGTCGTGGACCAGTCCGCCGTCGGCACCTCGGCCCGCTCCACCCCGGCCACCTACACCGGCCTGATGGACAAGGTGCGTGCGATGTTCGCCGCGGCGGGCGGGGTGAGCGCCGGGCTGTTCAGCTTCAACTCCACCGGCGCCTGCCCTGAATGTCACGGCCTGGGGGTGGTCCACACCGATCTGGCGTTCATGGACGGCGTCACCTCGGCCTGCCAGGCGTGCCGCGGACGGCGGTTCCGCGATGACGTGCTGCGGCACAAGGTGCGCGGCAGGTCGATCTCCGACGTGCTGGAGATGACGGTGAGCGAGGCGGTGGAGTTCTTCACCGAGCCGAAGCCCCGGCGCGTCCTGCGCGCCCTCGACGAGGTGGGGCTGGGCCATCTCAAGCTCGGCCGGCCGCTGAGCACGCTGTCCGGCGGCGAGTGCCAGCGGATCAAGCTGGCCGGCGAGCTGCACCGCCAGGGCAAGGTGTACGTCATGGACGAGCCCACCACCGGCCTGCACATGGCCGATGTCGAGCGGCTACTCGGCATCCTGGACCGGCTGGTCGACGCCGGGAACACGGTGATCGTCATCGAGCACGACCTGGACGTGGTCGAGCACGCCGACTGGGTGGTGGACCTCGGGCCGGACGGCGGCGACCGCGGCGGCACCATCGTCTTCGAGGGCACGCCGCACGACCTGGCGGCCGCCGGCGGCTCGCACACCGGCACCGCCCTGCGGCACCACCTCGCCGCCCGCTGACCGCCCCCCTCACCCGGAGCCGCCGCGACCGGCACCGCCTCGCCCGGAGCCGGTCCACGCTCGGCCACCTCACCCGGGGCGCCCGCATGGAGCCACCTCACCGGTGCCAAGCCACGCGGAGCCGGTCCGCGCTCGGCCACCCACCGGGGGGCACCGGCATGACGCCGCCCAGCCGGCGCCGTCCTCGCCGGGCCGCCGTACCCAGGTCGCGAACACCCCGCGGCCGGCGCCGGTGGTCCACGCCGGGCGGCCGGTGTCAGCCCGCCGGGAAAGGCTCGTCGGGGAAGGCCCCGGAGGTGGTGCCGGTGGGCAGCTCGACCTGGTCACCCTCGGCGAGCCCGGACCGCACCTCCACGTACCGGTCGCCCCGCACGCCGAGCCGGACCGGCCGCTGGACGGTCCGGCCACCGGCGCTGACCAGCACGGTGCTCACCCCGTCGGCCCGGGTGCGCACCGCCTGCGCCGGGATGTAGAGGGTGCCGGCCGCCTCGTCCACCGTCACGCTCACCGTCGCCCCCTGCCCGAGCATCAGCCCGCCGGGCGGCCGGTCGAACGCGATCATCACTCCGTAGCGCACCAGCCGGCCGGTGCCGGTCGCGGCGACGTCGACGTGCGTCACCCGGCCCGGATACACCTGGCCGGGGCGGGTGGCCAGGGTCACCTCGGCCCGGCGGCCGACCCGGAGCCGGCCCACGTCGGTCTGGGTGAACATCGCCTGCACCTGTAGCTCGTCCAGGTCGCCCAGGGTGACGAAGGTGGCACCGGCCGACGCCTGGTCACCGGTCGCGCCGAGCACCGCGAGGATCGTGCCGGCCACCGGTGCCTTGATCGTCGCTCCGGCCAGCGCCTCGTCCGCCTCGCGCAGGTCGGTGGCCGCCCGGGCCACCGCGGCCGCCGCCTGCGCCACCGTGGTCACCGCGCCGCCCTGACCACTCCCGCCCTGACCACCGTGCGCTCCCAAGGCGCCCTGCGCACCCTGGCCGCCCTGCGCGCCCCGGCCGCCCTGGGCGCCCCGGCCGCCCTGGGCGCCCCGGCCGTTCCCCGACCGGCCCGATCCGGACGGGTCGCCCTGGCCGCCGGAGCCGGACGGGCGCGCCGACGGCTCCGGCCGCGGCGTGCGCCCGTCCGGCGATTCACAGCCGGTGGGCGGCGCAGCGGACGGCGCCACCGGCGGTCCGGGCGTGCTGCCGCCGTCCGGCGCGCCGGGCGGCGGGGCGACCACCACGATCGACGGGGACGGCCGCGGGCCGGGTGACCCGGATCCGCGCGGACCCGGCGGCGGGGTCGGAGTCGGCGAACCCGAGGGTGCCGCCCCCGCCGCGACCAGGGCTCCCACCGGGGTCGCACCGGCCGGTGAAGCCCCCAGGTGCCCCGCACCGGCCGCCGCACCTCCCGACCGCCTTGCTCCGGCCGTCGCGGCCCCCGGCTCACCGGCCCGGGCGGATGATCCGGATGCACCGGTACCACCGGCCGGCGAGCCGGCTCGCGGGGCCGGCGTACGGCTCCCGGCGGGCGACGGCGAGCGGCCGGCGGACGGCGTGGCCTCCGCTGCCCGGCGGCCGGTGTCCGAAGGAGCGCCCGCCACCGGCGTCCGGCCGGCAGCGGAGGGGGACGCCGACACCGAGGGGCGGACCGGTGCCGGCGACGTGGGCGTCGCCTTCGCGGAGGCCGGCGGGTGCGGCGACGCCGTCCCGGCGGGCCTGGTCCGGTGTGGCGCCGGGTTCCCGGCACCCTCGGGCACGTGAGCCGACCCGGTCCGGCCCGCCATCGGGAGCGCCTTGCTCCGCGCGGGCACCGGGACCGCCTTCGTCCGAGCCGGCGCCGGGACCGCCCTGGTCCGCGCGGGCGCCGGGGTCGCCTTCGTCCTGGCGTGCTCGGGGGACGGCGTCGGGGTCGGGCTGGGCGTGCGGGAGGCGGCGGGCGTACCGGCACGGTCACCGCCGGCGCCCCACTCGGCACCGGCCCCGCGCACCGGGACGCCGGCCGGATCCGCGGTGCCATCGTGCGCCGTGGCCACGCCGGACACCGGGGCCTCGGCCGCCATCAGCGCCGCTGCCGGTACCGCCATGATCGGCTCCGTCCGGGGTCGCACGGTCACCACCACCAGGGGCGCGGTCGGTGCCGGCGAGGGCGCCGGGCTCGCCGCCGGCGGGCAGGTCACTCTCGCCGTGGGCGTCGCCGGCGGCCGGACGGTCGGCGTCCTGGACGGCCGGCCGGTGGGCCCGCCCGACGGCCGGCCGGACGGCGTACCGGTCGGACCGGTGGTCGGCCGCCCGGACGGCGTACCGGTCGGACCGGTGGTCGGCCGGGCGGACGGTGACCCGGACGGCGTACCCGTGGGACCGGTGGTCGGCCGCCCGGACGGCGCGCCGGTCGGGCGGAGAGCGGGGCCGCCGGACGGCCGGGTGCCGGTGGGGGCACGCCGCCCGCTGCCACCGGTCCCGCCGGCCGGGGCGGCCGGCGGGTTCTCCAGCCGGTCCAGCGTCTCCTCGGCGGCGGCCAGCGCGGCGGCGGCCCCCTCGCGGTCCTCGCGGGCGAGCGTGCCGTCCACCCGGGCCAGCACCTGGCCCTTCTTCACCCGGCTGCCCGGCCGGACGCGGACATCGACCACCCGGCCGGAGGCGCCGAACGCCAGGTCCCGGGTTTGGGCGTCCACCGTGTTCCCGGCGGCGGACACCGCGCTGACGACGGTGCCACGCCGGGCGGCGGCCAGCTCGATCGGCGCCTTCGGCGTCCCGTCCTCGGCGAGCAGGACCAGCCCGGCGCCGGCCAGCAGGACGGCCGCGAGGGCGAGACCTCCCGCGCGCGCGGCGGCCGGTGCGCTCCTCGATCTCATGGCGGCCATCCTGGCGGCACCAGGTCATGTCTGGCTCAGCCCATCCTGAAGGTTTCCTGAGGATCAGGCCGGCCACCACGAGACGCGACGGCGGGCGACGGTTCCGGCGGTTTCGCGGGAGTATGGGGACACATCGATCACCGGGAGGATCACATGTCACGAGATCTTTTCGCGGGCGTCCCCGTCGTAAGCCTCGCGGCGGCGTTGCCGTGGTACGAGCGGCTCTTCGGCGGGCCGCCCTCGTTCCGGCCGAACGATGTCGAGGCGGTGTGGGAGATGGCCGAGCACCGGTACGTCTACCTGGTGCAGGATCCGGAACGTGCCGGGAACGCCCTGGTGCTGTCCTTCGTCGACGATCTGGATGAGCGGGTCGCCGGGCTGGCCGGGCGGGGCATCGAGCCGGCCCGGCACGAGACGTACGACGGCGGGGTGACCAAGGTGACCTACCGCGACGCGGACGGCAACGAGATCGCCTTCGGCCACGCCCCCGGGTGACGCCACCGGTCTTGGTTCGGTCCGCCACCGGACGGGCCGGTGGCGGCGGGCGGAGTCAGTCGAAGAGGTCGGTGGCGGTGGTGGCGGTCGCGGCCCGCTGGATCCAGGTGTCCAGCAGGGTGCTGTCGGTGCACTCCATGATGCGGTCGCGTACCTCGCCTGGGACGGGGATTCCTCGTCCGGCCAGCAGCACGAGGACCGCCTCCGCTTTCCCTTCGGCTTTCCCTTCGGCTTTCCCTTCGGCTTTCCCTTCTTCTCTTCCTTCGGCGACGTACTTCTTGGCGAAGTCGCTCTGGTATTCGTACGTGCCCACCGCCATCAATACCTCCCAGTTCTTGCGCGCCGCCTCCGGCAGCATCGCGAACACGAAATCAGCGTACAACCGGGCCCGCTCGTCGTCGACGACGGTAAGCCCGGCCAGGCATGCCTCCAGCACCGGCTGGGCGGCGTCCTCACCGCCATGAGTGACCGCCGAGAGCACGGCCATCTCCGGCGAGCGGATCGCCGTCCTTGAATCGGTTATCAGGGGCACCGCGCCGGGGTCGGCCACCAGTGGAGTGAGATTCCACCCGGGGTGTCCCATGTCGATGGTCTTCGCACACCACCGGGCGATCCCCGGGTCGGTACAGATGACCAGCAGCAGTGCCGGACATTTCAGGCGCGCACGGATGGACGCCAGGTAGACCGGCCAGCTCCAACGCTTGCCGGGGTCGCGGCCGCGTTGCACCTCGACCACCACCGCCAGGGCCGGCTTGTCGGCCCACAGCACGGTGATCGTGTCCGATTGGTATTCGAGCGGCTTGAATTGCGTTAGATCGCCCGGCTCCACGCGCGCCTCGCGATGCGCCGGCAACGGCACCTTGAGCACTTGTTCCAGGATCTCGCCCGCCAACTCGGGGCGATTTCGGAAAAGGGCGATCAACGCCTCGTGTTCCATCGTCAGCATGGCCAGGACTTTATAGCGCCGGCAAAGTTCGCTCAAACTTTCGAGCAGGTGGTTAAATCTGCCGTCAGCGAGCTATTTAATACTCTATTTCCGGCATTCGTGCCTTGCTGAATGGGCCACCCGGAAGATCGCTGGGGGGATCCGTCCGCCGGCGATGGGGCGCACCGATAGCGGGAGAGCCATGATCGATGGCTCATCGGCGGCGGCTGCGGCCCGCGAGGTGACCTCCGGCTCCCCGGGCTCGTCTCCGGGCCGGCTCGCGCCGGGGGAACGACCCGGGCGGCGCGTCAGGTGAACAGCGCGCCGATCAGTACGATCAGCACGAGCAGCGCGAGCACCGTGGGGAGCAACCAGCGACGGGGACGGTCCACGTATTGGAGCCTAACTCCGCCCGGCCGATGACCCGCGCACGCCGGCACCGCCGAGCGGCCAGGTCTCCAGGATCTCGTAGCGGACGGTGGCGCCGAGGTGGCTGCGCACCAGGTGGACGTGCCCGGCGTGCCACGGCGACCCGGCGAAGCCGCGCAGCGACTCGACCAGCGGCCGGACGTCGATGCCGGCCCGCGGGCGGGCCCGCGCCACGGTGAGGTGCGGCCGGAACCTCCGCCGCTCGGCCATCTCCACGCCCGCGCGCCGCGCTCCGGCCGCCAGCGACGCGGCCAGCCGGGGCAGCACCGGCTCGCCGCCGGCCAGGCCGAGCCAGACGACCTGCGCCCGGGCGGCGGACGGGAACGCCCCGCCGGCGCCGAACACCAGAGTCACCGCCTGGTACCGCCCGACCGCCCGGCCCAGCCGCCCGGTGAGGTCCGGCAGCACCCGCTCGGGGACCTCGCCGAGGAACGCCATGGTGACGTGCCAGGTCTCCGGCGCCGTCCAGCGCAGCTCCGGCCACGCCTCCCGGTGGGAGCCGAGGGCCGCCGCGATCTCAGCGAGCGCCTCCGGGGGCGGCGACAACGCCACGAACAACCGCATCGCGCCTCCTTCCCGTGGCCAGCCGGGTCACCAGCAGGGCCAGGCCGACACCGATCAGGCACATCACCCCGCAGATCACCATGCCGAGCCGCGGGCCGGCGATCTCGCCGGCCCAGCCGACCAGCGGCGCCCCGATCGGCGCGCCTCCGGTGAACACCAGTAGATAGATTCCCATCACCCGCCCGCGCATCTCCGGGGACGCGGCGAGCTGCACCGAGGAGTTGGCGGCCGTGGTCGTGGTGATCATGGCCATACCGGCGGGCACCAGGGCGAGCAGGAACGCGGGGTACGCCGGGGCGAGCGCGGCGGCGATCTGGGCGACGCCGAAGCACAGGCCGCCGCCGACCAGCAGGCGGCGGCTGGGCCGGGCCCGGCGGGCGGCGAGCAGCGCGCCGCCGAGGGCGCCGACCGCGAACACGCTGGACGCCACGCCGAAGGAGGATGCGTCCTGGCCGAACACCTGCCGGGCCATCAGCGCGATGCTCATCGAGAAGCTGGTGGCGAACATGGCGGCGAAGGCCACCAGCAGGATCGGCAGCAGCAGCTCGGGCCGTCCCCGCACGTACCGCAGGCCGGCCCGCAGCTGTCCCTTCGCCCGGGCGACCGGTGCGGCCGTGCGCAGCTCGGACCGCCTCATGAGGAGCAGGCCGGCGATCACCGCGGCGAACGAGGCCGCGTTCACCAGGAAGATCGGGCCGGTGCCGCCGAGCGCGTGGATCAGCACGCCCGCCACGGCCGGGCCGACCACCCGCGCCAGGTTGAAGGTCGAGCTGTTCAGGGCGATCGCGTTGGGCAGGTCGGTGCGCCCGACCATCTCCACGACGAACGACTGCCGGGTCGGCATCTCGACGCAGGAGATCATCCCGAGCGCGAACGCCATGACGTACACGTGCCAGATCTGCGCGTACCCGGTCAGCACGAGCAGGCCCACGGTGAGCGCCAGCGTCCCCAGGAGTGATTGCGCGACCATCAGCAGCCGCCGCTTGGGATAGCGGTCGGCCAGCATGCCGCCCCACAGCCCGAACAGCATCACCGGCAGGAACTGCAGGGCGGTGGTGATGCCGAGGGCGGCGGAACTGCCGTGGCTCAGCTCCAGGACCAGCCAGTCCTGGGCGGTTCGCTGCATCCAGGTGCCGACGTTGGAGACCACGCTGCCCGAGACGAACAGCCGGTAGTTGTGGTTGCGCAGCGAGCGGAACATGCCCCCGGTGGCCGGTCGTCCGGCCGGCGGCTCCGCCGGTTCCGGGCCCGGCGTTGACGTCGCGGCACGCGGCGAGCGGGGTTCGAGAGGGTCGGCAGGCTCCCGCAGCCCGGCGTCCACCGGCCTCAGGGCGGTCACATCTGCGACAGCCTCTCCAGGATGGGCGCCGCCGCCCGCAGCGTCGTGCGCTCCTCCGGCGTCAGCTCGCCCAGCCGCTGGACCAGCCACGCCTCCTTGCGCCGGCGCTCCTCCCGGAGGAGCACCCGGCCCTCCTCGGTCAGGCTGACCGTCACCTGCCGCCGGTCGGTCGCATGCGCGGTCCGGTCGAGCAACCCTCGCTCCTCCAGTGCGGCGATCACCCGGGTCATCGAAGGAGGCTGCATTTTTTCGAGCTCGGCCAACGCGCCAGGGGTTATCCCGGAATGCCGTTCTACCGCCACGAGCGTCGCGAGCTGGGTGGGCGTCAGCGAGTGCGCCCCGGACTGCCGCCGCAGCCGTCTGTTCAGCCGGGCCAGCGACACGCGCAGGGCCGCGGCGAGCCGGGCGTCGCCGCCACTTTGATCCGTCAGGGGTTCCATCACCAAAATCATTAGCACGAGTCATAGTTACCCTTGCTAACTATATTGGAGCCCCAGGTATTCCGTCCACCACGGGCCGGTCAAGGTCCGCCGCCCCGCCGCCGGCGGACCGGACGATCGCATCGTGCGCGCCAGGCGGGAGGGCGGCGGAAGCACCGGCGCGACCTCGATCTCATCCGATCGGACCAGGGGAACGACATCACCACCCGCCCCTTGGGTGGCGATTTCGTTCCCCCGCTCACCTGCCCCCGGCCGCCGCCTTCCCCGCCGCCGTTCCCCGTGATCGGCGCCCGCACCCGGCGCGCCCGCCCGGAATACTCGGCCGACGGCCTCAGCCGGCGTCCAGGGGCCGGAACTCCTTCTTCTCGACCAGGACCAGCCAGTTGCCCGAGTCGTCGCGGATGATGGCCTCGGTGCCGTACGGCCGGTCCGCCGGTTCCTGCACGAACTCCACGCCCTTGGCGCTGAGTTCCTGGAACGTCTTGTGGCAGTCATCGACCTGCAGGCCCAGCGCGCCGAGGTGCCCCTTGCCGAGTTCCCGGCGGACGAAGGCGGCGGCCTCCTGGTCCAGCGGCGGCCCCGGCGGCCGCAGGGTGATCTCCAGCTCCGGGTGGTCGGGGTGGTTGACGGTGATCCAGCGGAATCCGTCGCCCATCACGGCGTCGGTGTTGACGACGAAGCCGAGCTTGTCGACGTAGAAGTCACGGCTCCGTTCCTGGTCCAGGGACCAGACGGTGACCAGCGAGACGTTGGTAATCATGCGGCCGAGGCTATTGCCCCAGTTCACCGCCGGGCTTCTCCGGAATTGCACAACCGGGCCCGGCGGCCCGGCCGGGCGATGCGGTGCCGCGCAGGTCCAGCGCGCCGCGCATGAACAGGAAGCACCCCGGCACCCGCGGTCCGCCATGCGCCGCCCACCGGTCCCGGTACGCGCTCGGGCTCTCGCCGACCAGCCGGGTGAACTTCGCGGAGAACGAGCCGAGGCTGCTGAAGCCCACCGTCATGCACACTTCGGTGATGGTGAGGTTGGCCAGCCGCAGCAGATCCTGGGCGCGCTCCAGGCGCCGGCGGGTCAGGTAGCGCATCGGGGTCTCCCCGTAGGCGGCCTCGAAGCAGCGGACGAAGTAGAACTTGGAGATCCCGGCGGTGGCGGCCAGCGCGGCGAGGTCGAGATCGGCGTGGTACTCGCGGTCGATGCGGTCCCGGGCGTGGCGCAGGTGCGGCAGCAGTTCCACCGGCACCGCGCGCCGGGTCCGCCGCTCGTCCAGGACCATGCCCCGACCCTAACCGTTCCGCCGCCCCGGGCACGGCCACCGGGCGCGACCGGATGCTCCATCGCCCGCGGGCACGCACCCAAGACACCGGACCGGGCCGGCTCCCTGGTGAACATGGAGAAATCCGGCCCGCAGTTCCGCGTCATCTACAACAGATGGCGATTCACCGGACTAAAGCCGTCGGCGCCCACCAGAGATTCCGGCGGAAAACCTCCGCCGATGACTCTTCACCGGGCGGCCGGCGTTCGAAGCACCGCGCCGGCCGCCCGTTCCCGATAAGCCGGCCGCCCTTTTCCCACGTCACCGCGAGGCGCGGGCGGACCGAGCGGGGCGCGGAGCGTCCATCGACGGCCAGAGCCGCCCCTAGCAGGCAATTGTCCAAGTGTTCTTGGACATTGTTCGGACATCGATCGGGCCGATCCGGCTTGGCGGCGCCGGGGTCGAGGCGTAAGAGTTGGACCCGGCACGAAACAGCCGAGAACCGGAAGAGGAATCAAATGCGATTCATGAACAAGCTCACCGTCGCCACCGCGTCCGCCGCCGCCATCGGTTTCATTTCGGCGCCGGCATATGCGGCGGCCCCCGTTTCCACCGCCACCGCGAATTCCACCATGACCGCCGTTCCGGCGGCCGCCGCCACCCTTCAGGGCGGCGGAGTGGTGCGCGGCAAGACGGGGTGCTTCAGCTACTCCTACAGCGAGCGCGGCACCCACAGCGTGACCGTCTACTACCACAACCGCTGCAAGCACACGAAGCCGATCAAGATCCGCGTCGCCCGCACCAAGGACGCCTGCCTGTGGGTCAAGGGCGGCGACTACGGCAAGCGCAAGTTCAACGGGCCCAACCCCTACATCCAGTCCATCAAGTCCAAGTTCTGCTGAGCGGATCGGACGGCCGCCGGCGCACGCCGGCGGCCGTCCGCCCGTCCCGGTGTGCCGGGCCCGGCCCACGGGGGCGGGCCCGGCACGCCCTTGCCCGAGGCGACCCGGGATCCTCCTCCCACAAGCAGCCCGGCGAAGATCGGCGGCCTGCTGGAACGGGACCGCACATCACTGAGCCGGCCGCTGGACATGCTCACGACCGCCGGCCACCTGGAGTACGCCCGGGATCCGCTGCAGGAACGGCGTCCAGTGATCACTGTCGCCGATCCCATCATCCGCTTCCACAACCTGATCACGGTACCCAAGCGGGACCTGGTGGAAACCGGAGGCGCCCGGCAGGCCTGGGAGGAGTCACGGTCCACCTTCGTGTCCCGAATCCTGGGGCCGCATTTCGAACAATGCTGCCGTGACTGGCTATGCCGCGCCGACCGGGACATCCGCGGGGGCGCGAGCACCGTCGCCGCCACCGTCGTCAACGATCAGGCGGGACACGCCAAGCACGAGATCGACGTCGTCGCGCTCGACCGCCAGGCCGGCCGGGCCAGGATAGGGATGCTGGGGGAGGCGAAGGCCACCCTGACACGCCGGGGGCCGGCCGACCTGGATCGGCTGCTCCACGTCAAGGAGCTCCTGGGCGCGCGGGGACACGATGTCACCGCCACCCGGCTCGCCGTCTTCTCCATGGAGGGTTTCCACCCGGACCTCGTGTCGTCGGCACGCCGGCGCGGCGACGTGCTCCTGGTCGACCTCCCGGTCCTCTTCGGCGCGGACCCGCCGGTCGTCCCGGGCTGATCCTTCATGGGCGCCGGCCGCCCGGTGGCGGCCGGCGCGGCGCGCGGGATCAGGCCAGGCCAAGGAGGATCTTGACCGGGCCGATGGCGAAGTAGACGACGAACAGCGCGGTGACCAGCCACAGCAGCGGGTGGACCTCGCGGGCCTTGCCCTTGACCGCCTTGATCAGCACGTAGGAGATGAAACCGGCGCCGATGCCGTTGGAGATGCTGTAGGTGAAGGGCATCAGCACGATGGTGAGGAACGCCGGGATGGCGATCTCGTAGTCGTTGAAGTCGATCTCGCGGATCGCGGTCATCATCAGGAAGCCGACCACCACCAGCGCCGGGGCCGCGGCCTCGTACGGGACCACCTCGACCAGCGGCGACAGGAACATCGCCAGCAGGAACAGCACGCCGGTGACCAGGCTGGCGAAGCCGGTGCGCGCGCCCTCGCCGACGCCGGCCGCCGACTCGATGTAGGTGGTGTTGGACGAGGTGCTCGCCGCGCCGCCCGTCACCGCGGCGACCGAGTCGACCAGCAGGATCTCCCGGGTGCGCGGCAGCGTGCCGTCCGGGGCGACCAGCCCGGCCTGGCCGCCGACGCCGACCACGGTGCCCATGGTGTCGAAGAAGTCGGTGATGAGCAGGGTGAAGACGAACAGCACCGCCAGCACCGCGCTGATCTTGGTGAACGAGCCGAACAGGCTGAACTGGCCGAGCAGCCCGAGGTCCGGCACGCCGACCACCTGTCCCGGCATGGTGGGCACGACCAGGCTCCAGCCCTGCGGGTTCTTGCCGGCCATGGACGGGCCGACCTTGGCGATCGCCTCGACGATGATGGCCAGGACCGTGGTGCCGACGATGCCGAGCAGGATGGCACCCTTCACCTTGCGGGCGACCAGCAGCGCGGTGGCCAGCAGGCCGAGCACGAAGACGAAGATGGGCCAGCTGGTCAGCGCGCCGCCGATGCCCAGTTCCAGCGGGGTGCCGGCGGCCTTGCGGACGAAACCGGAGTCGACGAAGCCGATGAGCGCGATGAACAGGCCGATGCCGACGCTGATGGCCGTCTTCAGCTGGTTGGGGATGGCATGGAAGACCGCCGTGCGGAAGCCGGTCAGCACGAGGATCGTGATGACGATGCCCTCCAGCACGATCAGCCCCATCGCGTCCTCCCACGACATGGTGGAGGCGATGCCGAAGGCGACGAAGGCGTTCAGCCCGAGCCCGGCGGCCAGGGCGAACGGCACCTTGCCGACGATGCCCATCAGGATCGTCAACAGGCCGGCCGCCAGCGCGGTCGCCGCGGCGACCATGGCGGTGTTGGGCGCGCTCCCGTCACCGAGGTACTGGCCGTCGGCGTCCTTCACCGTTCCGATGATCAGCGGGTTCAGCACCACGATGTAGGCCATGGTGAAGAAGGTGGCGAGCCCGCCACGGATCTCCCGGCTCATGGTGGACCGGCGCTCGGAGATGTGGAAGTAACGGTCGAGCCGCCCGGCCAGGCCGGCCGGCGGTGGGGCGGGGGTGGTTGTCTCGCTCACGCGGGCAGAGTGGCAGGCGGTATCACAGTCCGGAAGACCCCTGACGCGCTCGTGGTCCGATCGAGACCAAGCTGTATGGCTTGTGGTCAGATCGTGACCAATTTATGGACATTTCGGATGCGCGAAAAGGCTACCCGACCCACCGCGCACCATGGCAAACGCTCTCGCCTAGGCTGGAACCCGTGAATGTGCCGCGCCCCCCGGATGACCCGGCTCCGCTGGAGACGAACGACACCGTCACCGTCCTCGCCGGGACCGGCCTGTGGGTGATCGCCCTGGTCGTGCTGCTGGCCGCCGGACCGCCGGCCGGCCACGAGTGGTGGATCTGGACCTGCGTGGCCGGCGTCGGCCTGGGCCTGTTCGGCTGCCTGTTCATCCGCCACCTCGACCGCCGGCGGGCTCAGGGCGGCGGCGACACCGCCCCGCACCCCGCGCCGGCCGTCCCGGACCCGGCCGGCCCGCCCGCGCCCCGCACCCCGGCCGCCGCCGAACCCGGCGAGGACCCGGTACGCGGCCCGGCCACCCCCTGAACGACCGGTGCGCAGCCGCCGGCACCCGCCGGCCAGGTGCCACCGTCCGCCGGTCCCTGGTCAGGGCGGTGCCGGACGGACAGAACAGGGCGTCCTGACCGCGTCGGGGCACCGCGGGCCGGCGGACCCGCGCTAGCCGTTCAGGTCGGCCTCGGCGAGCAGCAGGGGCACCGCGGCCGGATCGCGCAGCAGGGCGGCGACGGCCAGCCGGTCGCCCCACTGGCCGGTCGCCCAGGCCAGCCCGCGGGCCAGCCCGTCCACCCCGCTCGCGTGCACGGCCCCCTCGAAGAACCGCCAGGCCACCGGCACGCCGTCCACCCGCAGCTCCGCGTGGTGCACGTACGCCGCGGGCGCGGCGGGCAGCAGCGAGCGCACCTCGGCCGGCACCGGCCGCTCCTGGCCGGCGGAGGTGACCTCGCCGGCCACCTCCTCGCCGGCCACCGGCAGGTCCAGCAGCTCCGACAGCGCCTCGGCCAGGTCGAACGGCGCCAGCACCAGCGGCCGGGCCGCGACCAGGGGCAGCAGGTCGGGCGCCTCCACCACGACCGGGCCGCCCGCGGCGGCGAGCCCGGCCAGCGGCGGGCCGCCGTTCCCGCCGGTCACGTGCCCGTCGTCGGCGTCGGCGACGACGATCTCACCGGCCAGCACCGCCCGCACCGCGGCCGGCGGCGCGACCCGGGCCGGTTCCACCGCGGCCAGCGCGATCCACAGCGACCGCAGCTGCGCCCGGTCCACCTCCAGCGACGGATCGGCCAGCAGCTCCAGCAGCTCGTCCGGGCCGCCGTGCGCGGCCAGCAGGTCGGCCAGCGTGGTGCGCACGCCCATCATGGCGAGCGCACCCTCGTCCAGGCCGGCCGGCGCGTCCCCGTACAGCCCGTACAGCAGCGGGTCGCCGCCGGGCAGCCGCAGCGACGTGGGCCGGCGGCTGGCGAGCACCGGGTGGCGCGACAGCCACCAGGACGTGTACGAGGGGGCCTCGACGACCTGCCCGTCGACCAGGGCGCGCAGCGGCTGCAGGGCGGCCCGCAGCGGCGGCCTGGTCAGCAGGGCCAGCGCGGCGGGCCAGTCGGCCACGTACTCGAGGTCACGGACCGCGGTGAACTCGCGGGCGACCGGCGGGACGTCGCCGGCGGGCAGCACGTCCAGCACGTGCTCCAGCCACTCGTCCTCGGCGTCCAGCTCGTGGTCGCACTCGTCCGGGTCGAGCAGCACGTCCTCGTCGTTGACCACGGCGAACCCGTCCAGCACGCCGGTGGCCGACAGCACCCGGGAGCCGTACCGCTCCACCAGGTCCGGGGCGGCCACCCCGAACGGCACGTCCTGGTCGATCAGCCGGGCCAGCGAGCCGTCGCCGAGCAGCAGCTCGCCCGCGGGGTAGAGCTCGCCGTCCGCGCCGCGCAGTGCCAGCGCCGACAGCCACGGCGCCTCCCCCGGGGCCAGCCCGGCCGCGTCCACCAGTGCCAGCACCGCCTGGGCCACCGGCTCGGGATCGGCACTGTCCAGCGACTCGGCGACGGTGGCCCGGGTGAGCGGGTCGGCCAGCACCCCGCGCGGGGTGGCCTCGGCGGCGCCGAGCCGCAGCAGCAGCGGGTGGGCGGCCTCGGGGTGCACGACGCGCAGCCCGAGCGGGCCGAGGGCGGCCGGGTCCAGCCCGGACCCGTCGGCGAGCAGCAGCGTGCCGCGCGCCCCGCGCACCAGCCGGCCGTCGGCCAGCGGCACCGGCAGCGCGCCGAGCGCCTCGGGATCGTCGGCGGGCAGCACCTCGTACAGCGACCGCCACCAGGCCGGCGTGCGGTCCTCGACGGCCTCGCCGGACAGCATGTCGATCACGTCGGCGAGCTCGACCCGCCGCACGCCGAGCGCGGCCAGCGCCGGATGGCGGGACGCCCAGCCGGCCGCGAGCACGCCGGGCACCATCGGCGCGACCAGGGCGAGGAATTCGGCCGTCCCGGCGACGGCCGCGGCCTGCCGGCCGGCCACCAGGAAGGCGCCGCCGGCCGCCGGGCCGGGGACGGCGTCGGCGGGCGGGGAGAGGGCGGGCAGCAGCGGGGTGCCGGGCAGCCGGCGCAGCACCGCCCGGCGGATCGCCGCGTCCAGCTCGCCCTTGCCCATCAGGCCGGGCACCAGGTCGAGCAGGCGCGGCGTCCGCGGCAGCTCGCCGAGCAGCCGGACGTAGGTCTCGGCGGCCCGCTCCACCAGGAAGTCGGTCAGCGGGCCGGCCGCGACGTGCCGCCGGTCGGTGGCCAGCGGGAAGGTGGCGATGAGCAGCGCGGGCAGGTCGAGCGGCTCGTCGCTCGGCGTGGGGCCGTGCACGACCGGCGCCACGTCCCTGGGCAGCCGACCGTGGCCTTCCTCGGGCACCGCCCAGCGGACCAGCCAGCGCGGCCGGGCCCGCTCCTCGGTGGGGCGGTCGGCGAACAGCTCGGCCACCTGCTCGGCGGTGAACGTGCCGGCCTCCTCCAGCACCCGCCACCCGGCGGCGGTGAGCGTGCGGGTACGGCCGTCCACCTCGATCTCGATGGCGGCCAGCGCCGGCATGGCCAGCGGCAGCGCTGGCCCGGCCTCGTCCAGCATCTGGCGGACCGCCTGCTCGGCGGTCTTGTCGCGCAGCGGCAGCCGGACGACGGTGTCGAAGCCGTCCGGGACCGGCACGGCGCCCGCGGCGAACGGCAGGCGCAGCAGCGGGACGTGCCCGCCGCGCTCGGCGAGCCGCCCGGCCAGCGCGGGCTCGGCGGCGACCAGCGCGGTGGTCTCGGCCCGGGACCAGCGCACCGCGCCGGTGGCCCGGGACGCGACCAGCGGCTCGTCGGTCACCGTCACCACGGCCGCGAAGCCGACACCGAACCGGCCGATCGACCCGGCCTCGTCGCGCTTGGCCGAGACGCGGAGCGTCGCCAGCCCTTCCACCCCGCCCTGGTCCAGCGGGGCACCGGTGTTGGCGGCGGTGAGGACGCCGTCGGCCAGGGTGAGCCGCAGCCGGCCGGGCACGCCGGCCCGCAGGGCCGCGTCCGCCGCGTTCTGCGCCAGCTCCACGATCAGCCGGTCGCGGTACCCGCCGAGCGCGAAGTCCTCCTCGGCGTTCGCGTCCTCGCGGAACCGCGCGGGCGAGGCCGTCCAGGCGGCCAGGACGGTCGCGCGCAGGCGTTCGGTGCCAAAGATGTCAGTCAACGGTCATGTCCCAGTGGCAGAAGTGGACCGGCCGCGCCCCCACGGCCGGAGATCGGCCCTACGGTACGCCGGAAACCGCCCGGCCGGGCCGGCCGGCGGACGTGCGCTGGGCCGAGCGGATCAGGCGTGGCCGAGCGGCTCGGCGCCGTTGTCGTCGACCGAGCCGGGCTCGGGAGCGGTCTCCTCCACGGCCGTGTCGTAGTCGTGGTCGTCCAGGATCGGCGTCGCCGGCTCGGCGCCCGGGGCCTGCACCACCGCCGCCTCGGAGTGCGCGCCGCACCCGTGGTCGGCGGCGACGACCTTGCCGTCGTCCGGGGCGAACTCGTTGGCGCAGACCCCGAAGCCCAGGCGCAGCGACCCGGCCAGCGGCCAGTAGAAGCCGCAGGTGGAGCACTGCGCGGGTGCGGCGTGCGCGATCGGGGTGTGCGGGCCGGAGTCGCCGGCGTGCCAGCGGTGCACCGCCCGGTCGCGGCCGATCGCCGACAGCACCCGGGCGCGGCCCAGGCCGTACTCGAAGAGCATCTGCCGGTCGTTCTCGTCCTCGGTCTCGGTGAAGCCGGGGGCGAGCCGGTCGTCGTCGTCGGAGGTGGGCAGCAGGTCGCCCACGCCGAGGTCGCCGGGGCGCAGCCGCTCGCTCCACGGCACCCAGGCGGGCGGCAGCAGCGCGTCGGACCCGGGCAGCAGCACCGTCTCGCTCACCGTGACGTTACGGGCCCGGGAGGCGCGCGCCACGGTGACGGCCCAGCGCCAGCCGCGGTAGGCGCGGTCCAGGCACCCGAAGTAATGCGTCACGACCCGCTCGGCCTCGGCTTCGAAGCCGAGATGCTCGCCCACCTCGCCAGGGCGGGCGATGGCCTCGGCGGCGGCCCTGGCCGGCTCCACGGCGGCCGCGCAGGCCTGGTCGACGGCAAAGGTGCGGGAACGAGTGCGACTCACATGCCAATTCTCACCCATGCCAGGACCGGACATCACGCGTACCCGTCGGGTAAGACTGGAAATCCATGCCACGCCCGCCGCCCGGCGGCCCGGCGCGGCGGATCCGGCGGCCCGGCCGGACCCCCGCGACCCGCGGCGGCGCGTCGCGAGTGGCAGGTGGGTCGCAGATGGAAGGGGCAGGGTGGCGCAGGTGAGGCAGGTCGGGCACGCGGGCGTCCCCGGCGCGCGCCCGTGAGGCCCGGCGGCGGGGATCGGGTGCGGGAGGCGCTGGCCCGGGCGGGCGCGGCGGCGGCGGGCGCCGGCCGCGGTGCCGCGCGCGCCGGGCGGGCGGCGGCCCGCGCCACGGCGGGCGCGGGCCGGGGCACCGCCGGCGGCGTGGCGCGCGCCGGGCGCGGCGTGCGGCACGCCACCCGCAGGCTCACCCACGCCCAGGGCGCCGGCCGCACCGGGCTGGGCCGGCTGATCGAGCTCACCGCCGCGCACAGCGCCGGCGACGCGCTGGTCACCGTCTGCCTGGCCGGCACGCTGCTCTTCGGCCTGCCGGTCGACCAGGCGCGCGGGCAGGTGGCGCTCTACCTGCTGATCACGACGGTGCCGTTCAGCGTGCTCGCCCCGTTCGTCGGGCCGGCGCTGGACCGGTTCCGCTCCGGCCGCCGCTACGTCATGGCCGGCACGCTGTTCGCCCGCGGCCTGCTGTGCTGGGCGCTGGCGGCGGCGGTCGTCCCGGCGGACGCGGTGACGCTGTTCCCGGCCGCGCTGGCGGTGCTGGTGCTGTCCAAGGCCTACAACGTCTCCCGGGCCGCGACGATGCCGAGCGTGCTGCCCGCCGACATCACACTGGTGGCGGCCAACGCCCGGGTGGCGCTGTTCGCACTGGTGTCGGCCGCCCTGGTGGCCCCGGTGGCGGCCGGGCTGGCCGTCTGGCTCGGCGCCGAGTGGGTGCTGCGCGGCACCACCGCCGTCTTCATCGCGGCCGGGGTGGCCGCCGTCCGGCTGCCGCGCCACGTGGACGCGCCGGACCTGGACCTCGAAGCCGACGATCTGTACCTCGCGGGCGCCGCCACCGGGGATCCCGCGGGTGCCGAGGCCGGGGCGGCCGCCGGGGAGCCGCGGCCGGGCCGGTCACGGGCACCCCGCCGGTGGCGGACGCTGCTCAGCGTCGGGCCGGTGGTCGGCGAGGCCGTCCGGGCGAACGCCGCCGTCCGGGTGCTGTCGGGGTTCCTGGTGTTCTTCCTGCTGTTCCTGGTGCGGGAGGGACACCTGCCCGGGCGCGGCCTGCCGCACGAGGCGGTGCTGGCGATGCTCGCCGCGGCCGCCGGGACGGGCGGCCTGGCCGGCGCGGCGGTGGCGTCCTGGGTGCGCGGCCACTCCCCCCAGCTGATCGTGCTGCTGGCGCTCGGCCTCACCACGCTGACGGCGGCGGCCGGCGCGGTGTTCTTCTCGCTGTGGACCGCCCTCGCCCTCGCGCTGGTCGCCGGGCTGGCCCTGGAGGTGGGCAAGCTGGCGCTGGACGCGATCGTGCAGCGCGAGATCGGCGAGGAGGTGCGTTCCTCCACCTTCGGCGTGGTGGAGGCGCTGCTTCAGGTCGCCTGGGTCGCGGGCGGGCTCGCCGGGCTGGCGCTGTCGCTGGTGCCCGGCCGGTCGGCCGGGCCGGCCGGGCTCTGGGTGATGACCGCGGCGCTGGCGGCCGCGCTGGCCTGGCTGGGTCTCGCCCGCCACCGGCGCTCGCGCGCCCTGGCCGAGCGCGTCCGCCGGGAACGGGAGGCGCCGCGCGGCGGGCCCGTCCCGCCTGACTCGGAGACTCCGCGCGCCCCCGGACCGCCGGACGCGGCGCTCCCGCCGGGACCGGCCGGCCCGGCGGGGACGCGGCCGCTGACCGACCCGCACGGCTGACGCCGCCCGGACCGGCCGCGGATCAGGCGTCGAGGTCGTCGGCGACCGCGCGCAGCACGGTGGCGATCTTCTTGGCGTGCGCGGGCTCGGGGTGCTTGCCGCGCTGGTAGTAATTGGACACGTCGTCGAGGAGCTTGATCAGGTCTTCGACGATGACCACGAGCTCGTCGGGCTTCTTGCGCTTGCCCTTGATCTTCGGCGCCTTGCCCAGCACCGGTGGTTGCTCCAGCACGCGGACGGAGAGCGCCTGCTGGCCACGGCGGCCCTCGGCCACGCCGAACTCGACCTTCTGGCCCGGCTTCAGCACTTCGACGCTCTTGGGAACCGCTGAGGAATGGACGAAGACCTCGCCGCCGTCGTCGCGGGTGAGGAAGCCGAAGCCCTTGTCAGCGTCGTACCACTTGACCTTGCCAGTGGGCACAGGGGTGACCTCGTTCAGACCGTCATGAATGGTGAATGGATAAAGGTTATGCCCCCGCGGAGCGCTACATGACCGTCGAAACGGCCCCGATTTCCGCGAGCCGCCACACCTTGAACCAGGCCGCGAACCCCGTCAGATCCGGCAGCACGACATCGGCGCCGTAGTCGCGCAGCGCCTGCTCGGTGAAGGGGCCGGTGGCCACCGAGACGCTCACCGCGCGCCCGGCCCGCGCCGCCTCGATGTCGCCCACGTGGTCGCCGACGTAGACCGCGGCGCCGAAGCCGGCGATGGCCGTGCCCTTGGCCGCGCCGAACACCGACCCCACCACCTCGTCCACCTCCAGTCCGAGGAAGTCCAGCGTCTGGCGGGCGGTGGCGGGATGCTTGCCGGTGACCACGATGACCCGCCCGCCGTACCGCCGGACCTCGGCCAGCGCCTCGGCGGCGCCGGCCATGAGCGTCGTCATCGGCACGGCGATGCGCGGGCTGAGGGAGCGGTAGAGGGCGGCGGCGGCCGGGATGTCCTCGGGCGGCAGCCAGCAGGTCAGCTCCTGCTCCAGCGGCGGCCCGAGCCGGCCGACCACCACGGCGCTGTCGATCGCCACGCCGAGGCGCCGCGACAGCTCGTCATAGGTCGCGGCGATTCCCGCCCGGGTGTCCGCGAGCGTGAGATCAAGATCGAATCCTACCGAATGCACCCTAGAAGCATGCCAAACTCAACGCCACCGTGCGCGCACTCAGCGGTTATGAGAACCTTGGCGGGCAGGAAGGACTTGCTCATCGCCGGCCCCCGGCGTGGTCGCCGCGGCCCGCCGAGCAGCGGGCTCGCGGCGGCGCGGTCCCCGGCCGGCCCGACCCCCCTAAAGCCCACCCGTCCAGCCCCGGCAAGCCCCATCGAACCCCATCGAGGCCCGGCGAGCGCCGCGGTGGCCCGAGCGACCGGAGCGGTCCCCGGCGGCCGCGACGTCCCGTCCGGCGCCCTCCGGCACCATGAAGTCGCGGCGGAGGTAATCAGGGACCCATGAGCAGATCGACGCGCGAACGGATCGTCGCCGAGTCCCTCCGGCTGTTCGCCGAGCGGGGCTACGCCGCCACCTCGGTCGCCGAGATCGAGGCCGCCGCCGGGCTCTCCCCCGGCGCCGGTGGCCTCTACCGGCATTTCCGGTCGAAGTACGAGGTGCTGGCCGCCGCGACGCACGAGCACGCGGCCCGCACCCGCACCCAGATCACCGAAGGGCTGGCCGAGGCGAGCACTGTCGCCACCACGGTCCCGCTGGAGGAGCGGCTGGCGCTCATGTGCCGTATCGGGCTCGCCAAGGCTCGGGAGGAGAGCGAGCTGATGCGCGTGTTCTTCCGCGACCTCAGCCAGTTCCCCGAGCTGGTCGCCATCGTGCGCGACGGCCTGCTGCAGCCGATGTTCGACGCGATCACGACCTGGTTCCGGGCCCAACCCGAGTACGCCGGCGCCGACGTGGACTGGCCGGCGGTGGGCGCGGTGCTCGGCGGCGCGGTGGTGCATTACCGCCTGTTCCAGGACACCGTGGGCGAGCCGCCGGGACGGGCGGAGCGCGAGCGGTTCGTCGCCTCCTGGGTGCGGCTGTCGCTCGGGCTGCTCAGCGCGCCGAGCCCGGCGTCCGGCGCCGCGGTGGCGGAGGTGGCGGGCTGACCAGCCGGTAGCCCAGCCACAGCACCCCGGCCACCGTGCCCAGCACGAACATGGTGCCGCTGACGTCGAAGTACGCGTTGGCGAACGCCGTCAGGCCGGTGCCGGGCGCGTCCGGCGCCCGCACCACGCCGAGCGCGGCGCCGCCGGCCGCGTAGGCCACCACCGGCGCGAGGACGGCGCTCACCCGCCCGGCGTACGACCAGCCGCCGCACGACAGCACGACGACCGAGGCGAGGGCCCAGACGAGCAGCGGCACCGGGAAGATCGCGACGTACGGCAGCGGGAACGGGATCAGCGCGGCGGCCAGCGCCAGCAGGGCCAGGCCGAGCATCTCGCGACGCCGGCCGCGCAGCACCCGCGCGAGGTCGTGGCCGGCCGCGACGGGCGGGACGCGCCATGGCCGACCGGCGGGTCCGCCGGCCGGGGCACTTCGCCCGCCCGGCCCGCCGGCCCCCGGACGTCCGGCCCCGGCGCCCGGCCGGGCCGCGCCGGCACCCGGGTCACCGGCCCCGGGGGCGGGCCCGCCGGTGCCGGGCCGGACGGGCGGGCCCGCCGCGGTGGGCGGGTCGTCGCCGGTGATCGCGGGCATCACCTCGGTGGCCGAGTCGCCGAACTCGTCCGGCGGCGCGGGGCCGGCGCTCCGCCACGCCCGGTTCCCGCCCGCGGAGGCCCGCGGCCCGGCCCCCGGCAAGGGCCCGGCGGGACGCGGCCGGACCCCGGACGGCGGGGACGCGGCGGGGCGCCGGGTGACCGGTCCGAAGGGCGTGCGCGGCGGCGTCCGCACGCCGGGCGCCGGGACGGGCCGGCCCTCCTCCGCCAGCCGCCGCAGCTCGCGGCGCAGCAGCTCCGCCGGGTCGCCGAACCGGGCGATCACCTTGCGGACCTTCACCGGGTCGTCGCTGCCCCGCCGCTCCTGCTCGATGCGGGCGCGCAGCCGCCGCACGAAGTCGAGGCGCTGCTCGGGGCGCAGCACGCCGTGGGCGGCGTCCGCCACCTTGCTGACGTACTCCAGGACGAGCTGGTCGGCGCGCTCGATCACTCTCGCCATACTGCCCGAGGCCGCCGCCGCACGCCTCCTTTCCACCGAACGGGCATCCGGCCGCGCGATCGATCGCCTGCCGGGCCAGGGCGTGGCGGCTCTTACGATGGACGGGACGGCTCCGCGCGGCGGGGCCGGGTGGCGAGGGCGACAGGGGGCCGGGCGGCAGACCATGAACACCGACTTCGCCGACTGGCTGCGCGCCCGCCCCGACGAGCGGCTGCGCGAGCTGGTGGCGGCCCGGCCCGAGCTGGTCACCCCGGTCCCGGCGCACGTCGACGGCCTGGCCATCCGGGCCACCAGCCCGTCGGCGACCGGGCGGGCCCTGGACCGGCTGGACCGGTTCGCCCTGGCGGTCGTCGAGACGCTGCTGGTGATCACCGGTGACGACGGACCCGGCCTTGGCTACGACGCGCTGCGCGCCGCCCTGGCCCGGTCGGTGGCGGCCGGCCAGGAGCCCGCGCTGGACGCCCCGCTGCGCGAGACGGTCGAGCGGCTGCGCGGGCTGGCGCTGGTGTACGGGCCGGACGACGCGCTGCGACCGGCGCCCGGGGTGCGCGACGTGTCGGAGTTCCCGGCCGGTCTCGGCCCGCCGGCCGCCGAGGCGTTCCGCGACCATCCGCCCGAGCGGCTGGCGGCGCTGCTGGACGCGGTCGGCCCGGCCGGCGGGGACGTGGCGGCCGGCCTGCCGGGCGGCGGCGACCGGACGGGCGGCGCGGCCGAGCGGCTCGGCCGGCTGCTGGCCGCCGAAGGGGTGGTGCCCCGCCTGCTGGACGGCGTCGGGCCGCAGGCCCGCGCCGCCCTGGAGGAGCTGGCGTGGGGCCCGCCCGCCGGCCGGCTGCCCAACGCCCGGCGCGAGGTCGGCCTGGAGGCCACCCGGTCACCGGTCGAGCAGCTGCTGGCCCGTGGCCTGCTGGCCGCCACCGGCGAGGAGAGCGTGGTGCTGCCGCGCGAGGTGGGGCTCGCGCTGCGCGGCGGCCGGGTGCACCGCGATCTGTCCCCCTGTCCCCCGGCACCGGCCGGCACCGCGCGCGACCCGGCGCTGGCCGACCGGACGGCCGCCGGCCAGGCGTTCACCTTCGTCCGGACCGTCGAGGAGCTCTGCGAGCGCTGGGGGGTGGACCCGCCCGGCACGCTGCGCACCGGCGGGCTGGCGGTGCGGGACCTGAAACGCACCGCGACCCTGCTCGACCTGCCCGAGTGGGTCGCGGCGCTCGCCGTCGAGGTGGCGTACGCCGCCGGGCTGATCGCCGCGAGCGCGCCGGTGGACGGCGAGTGGCTGCCGACCACCGCCTACGACGCCTGGCGGGTCCGGGCCACCGAGGACCGCTGGGCGGCGCTGGCCGCGGCCTGGCTGGCCGGCGACCGGGTGCCCGGCCTGGCCGGCGAGCGCGACGACCGGGACCGGCTGCTGAACGCGCTGCATCCCGAGCTGCGCCGGCCGGCCGCCGCCGAGGTGCGGGCACGGACCCTGGCGGTGCTGGCCGCCGGGCCCGGGCTGGCCCCGTCGGCCGATTCGGTCCGCGAGCGGCTGGCCTTCGAGCAGCCGCGGCGCCGCGGCGCCGACCGCGACCGGCTGGCCGGCTTCACGCTGCGCGAGGCCGAGCAGCTCGGGGTGACCGGGCTCGGCGTGCTGTCCACCTTCGGCCGCGCGCTGCTGCCCGGCAAGGACGCGGCGGCGGCCGAGGCGCTGGCCCCGCTGCTGCCCGAGCCGGTGGACCATGTGGTGCTCCAGGCGGATCTCACCGCGGTGGCTCCCGGCCCGCTGACCAGCGATCTCGGCCGGCGGCTGGCGCTGGCCGCCGACGTGGAGTCCACCGGCGGCGCCACCGTCTACCGCTTCGGGGAGTCCTCGATCCGGCGGGCGCTGGACGCCGGGGTGGGCGCCGACGAGCTGGTGGCCATGCTGGAACGGCATTCCGCGACACCGGTCCCGCAGCCGCTGCGCTACCTGGTGGCCGACGTGGCCCGCCGGCACGGCCGGCTGCGCGTCGGGTCGGCCGGCGCGTACGTCCGGTGCGACGATCCGGCCGTGCTGGACGAGGTGATGGCCGACCGGCGGGCGGTCCCGCTGCGGCTGCGCCGGCTGGCGCCGACCGTGGTGGTCTCGCGCGCCTCCCGGCCCACGGTGGTCGACACGCTGCGCTCGCTGGGCTATTCGCCGGTGGCCGAGTCCATCGAGGGCGACGTGATGGTGACCCGCGCCGACTCGCGGCGCACCGAGCGGCAGCCGATGCCGCGGCCGGCGGGCACCGTCTCCGGGCCGGATCCGGAGATGGTCGCGGCGGCGGTCCGTGCGATCCGGGCGGGCGACGAGGCGCACCGGGCGCGCCGGCATCCGGTGCCGGCGCCGGACGGGCAGGTGCCGCGCTCCCCGTCGACCGGGACGATCACCGCGCTGCGCGAGGCGATCCGGCAGGGCGCGCGGGTGTGGATCGGCTATCTGGACTCCCAGGGGCACGCCACCAGCCGCATCCTCGAACCCGCCCGGATGGAGGGCGGTTACCTGACGGCGTACGACGAGACTCGGGCGGCGGTGCACCGTTTCGCGCTGCACCGGATCACCGGCGTGGCCGACCTGCAGTGACAGGTCAACCTATGTCTGATATGCCGGGCACATTCCGCCGATGGCGTGGTAAGTGTGGTCGGTCCCGGCAGAGCCAGAGAAGCGAGAGACAGTGAGCAGCGGCACTCCAGAATCCCCCGGCCAGAACCCGCACGACTGGCAGACTCCGTACGCCCCGCAGGACGCGCCGTACGGGCAGCCGGCCAACGGGCAGGCGTACGGGCAGCCGTCCGGCGGGCAGGCGTACGGGCAGCCGTCCGGCGGCCAGGCGTACGGGCAGCCGTCCGGCGACCAGGCGTACGGGCAGCAGGGCTACGGCGCGCCGGGCCAGGACCAGGGGCCCTACGCCCAGCAGGGCTACGAGCAGCAGGGCTACGGGCAGCAGGGTTACGGGCAGGGCCAGGGGGCCGACGGGTACGGCCAGGAGTACGCGCAGCCGGGTCAGGGGCAGCACGGCTACGGGCAGCCGGGTTACGGGCAGCCCGCCGGCTACGGCGCGCCGTCCCCCTACGGCTACCCGGCGCGGCCGGCCGGCGACGGGCCCCGTACTCACGCGATCGTCGCACTGGTGATCAGCATCGTCCTGGCGCTGAGCTGCTACGTGTCGCTGGGCGGCATCGCCGGGGCGATCCTGTCCGGCGTCGCGCTCGGCAAGGTGGACACCGAGCCTGACAAGGCCCGCAATCTTCTCAAATGGACGTGGATCTCCATCGGCATCAACGTGGGACTGGTGATCATCGGGGTCGGCACGATGATCTTTCTGGGGGTGAACGGCTACCTCGACTAGGTCAAGTCACCGGTGAGGCGGGATTGATCCGGCGCGCACTCTTGTTTGATGAGCGGACGGGGCCGCCGGCGCGGTGCCCGCAGCCGATCCAGGAGAAGAACCCGTGTCTGATGGCCCGCTGATCGTCCAGTCGGACAAGACCCTGCTGCTCGAGGTGGAGCATCCGAGGGCGGACGACTGCCGCAAGGCGATCGCCCCGTTCGCCGAGCTCGAACGCGCCCCCGAGCACGTCCACACCTACCGGGTGACGCCGCTCGCGCTGTGGAACGCGCGCGCCGCCGGGCACGACGCCGAGCAGGTGATCGACGCGCTGATCTCCTTCAGCCGCTATCCGGTCCCGCACGCGCTGCTGGTGGACGTCGCCGAGACGATGTCCCGCTACGGCCGGCTGCGGCTGGAGAAGAGCGACCACCACGGGCTCACCCTCACCAGCACCGACCGGGCGGTGCTGGAGGAGGTGCTGCGCGCGCGGAAGATCCAGCCGATGCTCGGGCAGCGCATCGGCGAGGACGCGGTGGCCGTGCACCCGAGCGAGCGCGGCAACATCAAGCAGGCGCTGCTCAAACTCGGCTGGCCGGCCGAGGACCTGGCCGGGTACGTCGACGGCGAGCAGCACCCGATCAGCCTGCGCGAGGCCGGCTGGACGCTGCGGCCCTACCAGCGGGAGGCCGCGGACGCGTTCTGGCACGGCGGCTCGGGCGTCGTCGTGCTGCCGTGCGGCGCCGGCAAGACCATCGTCGGCGCGGCGGCGATGGCCAGGGCCGGCGCGACCACCCTGATCCTGGTCACCAACACCGTCTCGGCGCACCAGTGGAAGCAGGAGCTGATCAAGCGCACCTCGCTGACCGAGGACGAGATCGGCGAGTACACCGGCACCAAGAAGGAGATCCGCCCGGTCACCATCGCCACCTACCAGGTGATGACCACCCGGCGGCAGGGCGTCTACCGGCATCTGGAGCTGTTCGACGCGCGCGACTGGGGCCTGGTGGTGTACGACGAGGTGCACCTGCTGCCCGCGCCGATCTTCCGGATGACCGCCGACCTGCAGGCCCGCCGGCGGATCGGGCTGACCGCGACGCTGGTCCGCGAGGACGGCCGCGAGGGGGACGTCTTCTCGCTGATCGGCCCCAAGCGGTACGACGCGCCGTGGAAGGAGATGGAGAACCAGGGCTGGATCGCGCCCGCCGACTGCGTCGAGGTGCGGGTGACGCTCACCGAGCAGGAGCGGCTGGCCTACGCCATGGCCGAGAGCGACGAGCGGTACCGCTTCTGCGCGACCACGCCGTCCAAGACCCGGGTGACCGAGACGCTGGTCCGCCGGCACGCGGGCGAGCAGGTGCTGGTCATCGGACAGTACATCGACCAGCTGGACGAGCTGGCCGAGCACCTGGGCGCCCCGGTGATCAAGGGTGAGACGCGGGTGAAGGAGCGCGAGCGGCTGTTCCAGGCGTTCCGCGACAAGGAGATCCAGGTGCTGGTGGTGTCCAAGGTCGCCAACTTCTCCATCGACCTGCCCGAGGCGTCGGTGGCCATCCAGGTGTCCGGCACCTTCGGGTCACGGCAGGAGGAGGCGCAGCGGCTCGGCCGGGTGCTCCGCCCGAAGTCCGGCGGCGGCGGCGCGCGGTTCTACTCGGTGGTCAGCAGGGACACGGTCGACCAGGACTTCGCGGCGCACCGGCAGCGGTTCCTCGCCGAGCAGGGGTACGCCTACCAGATCATCGACGCGGACGACGTGCTCGCCGGCGATTGAGATCGCCGTCGCCGCGCGGCACGCCGCCGTCCCGCCGGATCCGGCCCTGATGGCCCGGGAATGGGGCCACCGGAAATGAATTCAGGTCCATGAAATACCCTGCGTCCTGGACAACCGCATCACCCCCTCGCCCATTGGCTTCCGGCACGCCAAGTGCGACATACCCTATGATCTAACCAAATCACAAGCTTTGTCCCGCTTTTTCGGTATTTTAGGGGCGGCTGACGTAGCGTGCCGGGCAGGTCACCGGCCGACAAGGCCGCCCACGTAAAGGACGGCGAGCGCGATCAGCCAGGCGGCGATGGCGACGCCCAACAGCCGGAGCGACTTTTCCGGATATCTACGCATAATCGGCGGGAGTAGTCCGGCAAGGGTGCCAATAGCCCCTACCAGCGCACACGCTCCGGACAGCGTGGAGACCACCGTGAGCCGGCCGATGCACGCGTCCGGCGATTCGTCGGCGCCACAGAACGCGGCCAGCCCCCAGCCCGCGAAGACGGACAGCGTCCACACCCCGCCGAGCAGCAGATTGGCCATCGCAGGGATAAGTGGGGACATTGGCGACATCGCCGCCGAATCGCGCGTCGTCACCTTGATGGCCTACCCACGGGTCATGAACCGGCAAACGCCGGACCGATAATGCCGCACCAGCTCGCACCTGGCGGACGAGACCGCGGCCGCCTCCGGCGAGCATATAGGCTCGTGGGTTCGCTGCCTTTGTCCACCACCGTCCGTCCACACCGTCCACCGGCCGTCCACACCGTCCACCGGCCGTCCACCACCGTCGCAAGGAGCGCGTCAGCATGCCCGGACACCAACTGGCCCCCGACATACCCGGCGGCGATCACGCCGACCCCGCCGATCCCGCCCAGGTGCTGAGCGCCGAGCGCGCGCACCTCGCCGCCGCCCGCGCCGCGCTGCGGGCGATGCGCGAGCACGCCGCCTCGCTGTCGGCCGACGCCGCCGGCGACTGGGTCTCCCAGCAGGTCCTGCAGGGCCTGCTCGACCAGCGGGTGGCCGCGCTCGCCGACCACCCCGACACCCCGCTGTTCTTCGGCCGGCTCGACCGCGAGGACCGCGACGACCTGCCGGTCACCATCCACGTCGGCCGCCGCCACGTGCACGACGACGGCAGCCGCCCGCTGGTGATCGACTGGCGCGCGCCGGTGTCCCGCGCCTTCTACCAGGCCCGGCCGTCCGACCCGATGAACGTGCGCCGCCGCCGCCGCTTCGGCTTTCACGGCGGCGAGCTGACCGCCTACGAGGACGAGGACCTCGGCCAGGGGGCCGCCCCGCAGGAGTCGAAGATCCTCACCGCGGAGATCGAGCGGCCGCGCACCGGGCCGATGCGCGACATCGTGGCCACCATCCAGCCCGACCAGGACGAGATCGTCCGGGCCGGCCTGGAGCACACCGTGTGCGTCCAGGGCGCCCCGGGCACCGGGAAGACCGCCGTCGGCCTGCACCGGGCGGCGTACCTGCTCTTCACGCACCGCGAGAAGCTGTCCCGGTCCGGCGTCATGATCGTCGGGCCGAACCGGGCGTTCCTGTCCTACATCTCCTCGGTGCTCCCGGCGCTCGGCGAGGTCAAGGTCGACCAGACCACCGTCGGCGGCATCCTCGGCGGCCACGCGGCCGCCGAGCCGCCCGCGGTCGCCGCGATCAAGGGCGACGCCCGGCTGGCTCCGGTGCTGCGCCGCGCGCTGTGGGCGCACATCAGCAAGCCCGAGGAAGGGTTGCTGATCACCCGGGGCGTCAACCGCTTCCGCGTCCCCGACCACGAGGTCCGCGAGATCGTCGCCTCGCTGCGCGGCACCACCCGGTACGGCCCCGGCCGCGCGGCGCTGGCCCAGCGGCTGGCGCACGCCGTCCTGGTCCGGATGGAGCAGCGCGGCGAGTCGCCCGACGACCGCGTGCAGGACGCGGTGGCCCGGTCCCGGCCGGTCAAGCAGCTACTGGACCAGGTGTGGCCCAAGGTGACCCCCGAGCAGGTGCTGTTCCGGCTGCTGTCCGGCGGCGACTTCCTGGCCCGGGCCGCCCGCGACGACCTGACCGCCGCCGAGCAGGACACCCTGCGCTGGCCGAAGCCGCCCCGGTCGTGGAAGTCGGCGCGCTGGTCGGCCGCCGACGCCGCGCTGCTGGACGAGCTGGCCGCCCTCATCGAACGCCCGGCCACCCTCGGCCACATCGTGGTGGACGAGGCGCAGGACCTGTCCGCCATGCAGCTGCGCGCGCTCGGCCGCCGCTGCCGGACCGGCTCGGCCACCGTGCTCGGCGACCTGGCCCAGGGCACCACCCCGTGGTCGGCCCGCTCGTGGGAGGAGGTGCTGACGCATCTCGGCCTGGCCGACGGGTCGGTCACCGAGCTGACCATGGGTTTCCGGGTGCCGCGCGAGGTGCTCGACTTCGCCGCCCGGCTGCTGCCGTCCATCGCGCCCGGGCTGGCCGCCCCGCGGTCCCTGCGCCCCGGCGCCGGCTCGCTGACGGTGCGCCGGACCGGCGACCTGGCGGCCGAGGTGATCGCGGCCGTCCGCGAGGTGACCGCCCGGGAGGGCTCGGTGGGCCTGATCGCCGCCGACGCCGCCGTCCCCGCGCTGGCCGCCGCGCTCGCCGATGACGGCGTCCCGCACGACGTGCTCGGCCCGGACTCCACCGGCGGGCACCGCGTCTCGGTCATCCCGGCCACCCTGGCGAAGGGTCTGGAGTACGACCACGTGGTCGTCGCCGAACCGGCCGCCATCGTCGCCGCCGAGGACCGCGGCCTGGCCCGCCTCTACGTCGTCCTCACCCGCGCCGTCACCACCCTCACCGTCCTGCACACCCACCCCCTCCCCGCCGAACTCACCTGATCCAGGCGGGCGGGCCGGTCATTCCGGCTCGCCCGCTCCTGGCGCCGTCGCCGCACCGCGCGCGAGTCCGGCGTGTCCCCACAGCGCGGAGATCGGGACCGCGGTGATCCGGTCCCCGTGCGACAAGGTGTGCTCACCCAGATACAGCAGGACACCGTGCACGAACCGGTCGCCGAGCTTGTCGCGAAGCCGGCGCAACTGCCGGGTGGCGTCCCGCGGCGGAGACGAGCTGGCCTTCACCTCGATCGCCACGATCCGGCCGTCCCGTGTCTCCAAAATGAAGTCGATCTCCCGGTCGTCACGCTCACGGAAGTGCTGGAGGGAGACGACCGTCTCGGCCGAGGACCCCGCCTTCAGCAGCTCGGTGTACACGAAGGTCCGGAATCTCCGGTCATCCACCACGGGTGCCCCGGCGAACACCGCGGCCACCTGGTCCCGCGGCATGAAGGTTCGAAGGCTCCCTGGCCGCCTCAATGTCGTGGATCCGGAGGCCGGGGAACGTGGCGGGCGGGTGCCGGCCGGCCGAGCGTCCAGCACGCCCAGACCGTCTTGCCCTGGGAATCGGCGTGCGGCGTGACGCCCCAGCCGGTGGCCAGTCCGGCGACGATCGCCAGGCCCCGGCCGTGCACGGCTTCGGGGCCGAGATCGAGGCGGCGCGGCCGGCCCTGGCCGTGGTCGGTCACCCGGACGCACAGCCGGTCGGCGGACGCCCACAGCGACAGCCGGATCGGCGGCGCGCCGTAGGTGACCGCGTTCGCCAGCAGTTCGCCGATGGCGAGCGTCGCGTCGTCGGCGAGGTGGTCCAACTGCCAGAGCCGCAGCATCTCCCCGGCGAGCCGGCGGGCCTTGCCGACGACGGCCAGGTCACCGGGCAGCTCCCAGGCGACGGCCCGCAGGCCGCCCGCGTCCACGTTCATGATCGCCTCTTCCGGCAGGGCGTGCGCGGCCCCGCCGCGCGCACGTACGGACGGCCCGGCGGCGGCCGGTTCGGCTCGGCGCATCGACGCCTCGGCCTCCCGGAGGAGAACCGGCAGTTCTTCGGCGGTACGCGCCTCCAGGAGCACCGGACGAGGCGTCCCGCACGCGGCCGCGTAGAACCGCCGCGCCCCCACCCCATACCAAACCAACCAACCCGGCTCTGCCTGATTGATTCGCTCGGCAGCGAATTTTTCGTTTATATCCCAGCAATTGCGACAAAAAGCTGGAATAACTACACCGCGTCTGTGACGACCTCTGGTCGAACGCCTGTCTGTGAGGCGAGAATTTCCACTATGGTGCTGCACTGGGCCCCCACCCCTACGCGCCCTCAAGGCTTTGCCGGCCCACCGAATTCCGGTAGAGCAACTTCGGTCTCATCATCATGAGACCGAACGAAATTCAATGCAATACCCGAATCGGAATACTCTTAAAGTTCCGTTTTACGCCAAAACAGTCACCAAAATAGCGACAAAAGAGGCGATTTCTGTGCATAGCCCGGCTCTCAAACGACGTCAGCTATCTGCCGCACTTCGCCAGCTACGCGAGGAAAGAGGTATGACCTCTACCGAAGCCGCCAAAAGTCTTGAGTGGCCGGCCAGCAAAATCACTAGGATCGAACGAAACGAATGGAAACTACCCAATGTTCACGACATTCGACTGTTGCTCGATCTCTACGCTGTGACACAGCAGAGTAGACGTGAAGCACTGCTCACGCTTGCCCGAGAGTCGCGCCAACGAGGCTGGTGGGCCGACTATAAGGATGTCTTTCGCAGCAATCTGCCAGCCTTCGAGGCCGGCGCTTCACTGATCCGAACGTACGAATCCCTACTCATACCAGGGCTCCTGCAGGTCGCCGGATATACGGCTGCGGTGTTCCGCGGAGGCCAGGTAATCGCTCCCTCAACGGTGGAGCGTCACGTAGAGGCGCGTCGCACTCGGCAGAAAATTCTTGATCGCAAAGAACCTCCATCACTGGTGGCACTGATCGATGAGGCCGCTCTACTGAAGAACATTGGCGGTCGGGCAGTGATGAGGGAACAAATACAGCATCTCATCACAATGGCCGCGCGCCCTAACATCACTATCCAGGTAATTCCAAACAGCATTGGTGCACACTCGGCACTAACCAGCCCTCCGTTCCTGATTCTGAACTTCCCAGGTGATCCGAGCCTGATCTATATGGCAACGGCTACCGAAACTCACTGGCTGGAACGACCGGAAGAGTGCCATAAATATGGGCTCATTTTCACGCATGTATCGACATTGGCGCTGTCTCCGGAGGAGACTACGAGGCACATGGCAGCACTGATCGCCCACGAGTGAGGTGACCGAACCATGGATTGGACCAAGTTGACCTGGCGGAAGAGCATCCACAGCGGTACGGATGACAACTGCGTGGAAGTGGCAGTGGCCTCCGATGGAGGCAGAGCGGTCCGGGACAGCAAGGTTCGCGGCGTATCAGCGATTCAGGTGTCGTCAGACGGCTGGAATGCGTTCATCAACGGTCTCAAACACGAGGCACTGCGGTGAGCGCCACAGACCTAGTCACGACTACCTGGCGCAAGAGCACCCACAGCGGAGCCAATGACAACTGCGTGGAGGTGGGCGGTTCTTCGGTGGCACCGGAGCGGGGGGTGCGGGACAGCAAGGACTCGGGCGGGCCGATGCTGTGCGTCCCGGCGGGGTCGGCGCGGCCGTCACGATGCCGTTGACCGGCCGGCTGACCGACCGGTTCGGCGGTGGCGTCGTCAGCGTGGCCGGGCTCTCGATCACCGCGATCGCCATCGTGCCGCTGGCGCTGATGGACGCGCACACCGGCCTGGTCGCGGTCGAGGTCGTGATCACCCTGCTCGGGCTCGGCCTGGGCCTCAGCCTCATGCCCGCGGTGGCCGCCGCCTACGCCACGATCTCACCCGACCAGCTGGCCGATGCGACGCCGCAGCTCAACGCGGTGCAGCGCATCGGTGGTTCGATCGGCACCGCGATCACCGTCGTCGTGATCGGCCGGGGCCTGGCCGCACACCAGGCGCCGTTGACCGCCTTCCACGCGGGCCTGTGGTCCCTGTTCGCGGCGACCGTGCTGGCGATGCTGCCGGCAACGGTGCTGACGAACGTGCTCCGGCGCCGTCCCATCCGGGCCCGCTGATCCGCGGCCGCCCGGGAACGCGGCTCCCACCGCGTGCCGCATCTCCCGTCCAGCGGGCTTGCTAGCCTCCCGATCATGGGCGAATCGGTGCGGGTACGGGCAGGGACGGCGGGGGATGTCGAGGAGGTGCTGGCGTTCTGGCGGCACGCCGCCGAGGGCACCGATCGCAAGGACAGCGCGGCGGCGGTGTACCGGCTGGTCGAGCGGGACCCCGAGGCGCTGATGCTCGCCGAGCTGGACGGCCGGCTGGTCGGCACGCTGATCGCCGGCTGGGACGGCTGGCGCTGCCACCTCTACCGGCTGGCCGTCGACCCGGCGCACCGCCGCCAGGGCATCGCCCGGACCTTGCTGGCCGCCGCCGAGCGGCGGTTCACCGAGGCGGGCGGGATTCGGGCGGACGCCATGGTCCTGCACGACAACACCATCGCCCACCCCGCCTGGGTCGCCGCCGGCTACACCTACCAACCCCAATGGGGCCGCTGGGTCAAACCCCTGACGGTCTGATCAGCCGCCTCATCTGCGGCCCTTCAGAGGAAGTTCCGCAAATCCATCTCGCCGTCAGAGCCTCGGTGGGAGACTTCTTCACCACGGAGCGTGATGCGACGAATCTTGACAGTGTTCGGCGGGTCAGATAGGTTGGCATGTATTACAACCCCGTGTGCGGCATCGCTCGCGCACGCATTGCGTCTCCGGGGAGTCCGACTTAGGGCTCCCCGTATTCGTTTCGGCTAGACGCGATGTCGAGGGGTCCAGGGTGACGCGCCGAGTCAGGATCTTCATTGACTTCTGGAACTTCCAGCTGAGCTGGAACTCCAGCATGAACCCGAAACAGTGCGATTGGCGGGCGTTGCCGCCCGCAGTAGTAACCGCGGCGGCCATGGTGCTTTCGTCGGTCGACCTGAGTGACCAGGTCGACCTGGAGGAGACCCTGCTCTACGCGTCCGTCGATCCAGTCACCGATACCAGGCTACGGCACTGGCTTACGGGGACCATGGAGCGCCTACCGAGTTGGCGGGTCTCCATCCGGGAGCGAAGGTCACAATCGAGATCGGTACATTGCCGAAACTGTGGCGCCAAGACTACGACCTGTCCGATTTGTGCACAGCCCTATCGAGTGCGGTTGGAGAAAGGCGTCGATGCCGCGATCGTTACCGACATGCTGTCGCTGGCCTGGCAGGATGCTTATGACGTTGCCGTCCTGGTCACGAGCGATGCCGACTTCGTCCCTGCGGTCGAACGCGTGCAGGAGCGCGGCTTGAAGGTCATCAATGCCGGCTGGTCCGGCAAAGGGCATCAACTCAAGGCGGCGTGCTGGGGATCCTTCGATCTGGACTCCATCGCTCACAACATCTGCCGTTGATGATCTCGGCTGGCGGGTACGAAGCAGTATCTTGACACTGCTCGGACGTACTCCGGTCGGTGTACCGGGGCGGCCGCCGGGGGGCGGATGCCGGTCGGGGTGGGGCGTGCGAGCTTTCAGGGATGCGTCCACGAACGACCTGGCTGATGTTCACCGTCGCGACCGTCGTCGCCCTGGTGCTGGTGTACCCGTACCTGAGCCTCGACATCGAGGACAGCCGGCTCCAGGTCCGGAACGGGCTGCACTACTACGTGCTGGTCGGTCACATCGCGACCGCCGCGGTGGCGCTGGTGCTCGGCCCGTTGCAATTCGTGCCGAAGGTCCGGGCCCGCCGGCGCGTCCACCGGACGATCGGCCGGGTCTACCTGCTCGCCGGGGTCCTGCCGTCCGCGGTGGCCACCATCCCGGTCGCGATGTGGTCGGGCCGCCTGGTGACGCAGATCGGTCTCACCACCGCCGCCGCGTTGTGGCTGGTCACGGCGGGGCTGGCGTACCGGGCGGCGCGCCGGGGCGACTTCACCGCCCACCGGGACTGGATGACGCGCAACTACGCCCTGACCTTCCTCGCGGTCACCGCGCGCGTCATCGTCCCGCTGTCCCTGCTGGTCCGGATCCCGCTCGGCGGGCTCGCGGCCGGGTCGATCGGCGAGGCCGCGACCTCGATGATCCCGATCGGCCAGACGCTGGGGTGGATCGTCAACCTGATCGTGGCCGAGAGCATCATCCGGCGGCGCACCGCGGCCGCCCGCCCCTGATCACCGGCCCTCCTCACCACGGATGACGCCTAGGATCGGGGCATGGCGGACGAGGTCGGGCTGCGGGAGCGCAAGAAGCGGGAGACGCGGCAGCGGATCTCCGACGTCGCCACCGGCCTGTTCATGATCCACGGGTTCGAGAAGGTGACGGTGGCCGAGGTGGCCCGGGCGGCGGACGTCTCGGTGAACACGGTGTTCAACTACTTCCGCACTAAGGAGGACCTCCTTCTGGACCGGCAGGACGAGTTCGTGGGCCGGCCGAGCCGGGTGGTCCGCGAGCGGCGGCCGGGCGAGTCGGTGCTGGCCGCGCTGCGCCGCGACTACCTGGCCGACCTGGATCAGCGGCACTGGCGCAGCGGCGTACCGGACGGCGCCGAGGTGATCACCCGGTTGATCGACGACAGCCCGTCGCTCAGCGCGCGGATGCGCGAGCTGGCCGAGCGGCGCGAGGAGCTGCTGGCCCGCACGCTGGCCGAGGAGCTCGGCGCGGACGACGACGATCCGCGCCCGGCACTGGTCGCCGCGCAGATCTGCGCGGCGACCCGGCGGCTGCAGGCGGACATCACCCGGCGCAAGACCGCCGGCCAGGGCGCCGACGAGATCGCCCCGAGCCTGCGCGCCCAGGCCGAGCTGGCCTTTGACCTGCTGGAGCAGGGCATCGGCGACTACGGCCGCCGCTGACCCGCGCTCCCGCCGCGCAGCAGGTCGAGGGCGAGGACGCCGAGCAGCGTCCAGCCGATGACCAGCGCGATCCGCTGGGACAGCCCGCCGACCGCCGCGAGCCCCGGGGCCTGGCCGAAGCCGCCGGCAGCCACCGCGAAGGCGGCCAGGAAGGCGGCCCCGGAGACGCCCGCGTACACCGCCCGGCCGCGCCGTCCCCGGCGGGCGTACCAGCGGGCGAGCAGGATGGACAGCACCGGCAGCCCGAGGAACACCAGCAACGAGAGCAGGTCGTGCAGCTGCCCGGCCGTCGTGCCGCCGGGCGGGCGGGCCGCACCGGGCGGGTAGTCGCCCACCGGGTCGGTGGTGAACAACCCGGCGCCGATCAGGCCGGCCGCGTAACCGGCCACCGTGAGCGGGATGCCCCACGAACCGGCGCCGGGCCGCAGCGCGCGGCGCAGCCCGGCGGCGTAGCCGAGGGTGAGCAGCCCGCCGGCCAGGAAGTTGGTCACCTGGGTCCAGCCCAGGTGGCCCAGCGAGAGGGAGCTGATCGGGTGCCGCATCGGGTCGTACCCGGCCCGGGTGGCGCCCTCGATCAGGAACGCCGACACGAACAGCGGTCCGGCGATCACCCCGCACCGCAGCAGGGATCGGGTCACCGGGTCACCGGCGGGCGGGGACGTCCGTGCGGACGGGTCCGGCATGGTGCCTCCTCGGGCAGACGGCTCCATCATCGGGCGGGTGCGGCGGAGGCGGCGGATCGGGTGCCGAGCCAGGTGATGAGGGCCGCCCGGAGCGGGTCCAGCCCGTCATCGACGGCCCGCCCGCCCGCATCGGCGCGGTTGCCGGACTGGTCCGGACCGGTGGTGTCCGGAGTGACCTGGGCCGGCCCGTCGCCGGCGGGCCGGCCGGGAGACGGGTCCGGACCTGCGGCGTCCCCGATGACCTCGTCCGGCGCCGCCTTGTCGGCGGCCCAGGCGACCACGCCGTCCGGGCGGACCAGCAGTCCGGTCAGGGCCGGACGCTCCGGCGAGCCGAGCGGGACGATGGTCAGCCGGTCGCCGTAGCCGTCGGCCACCTCGGCGAGCACGCCGGAGGGGTCCAGCAGCAGGGCGCGGCCGTCGTGCAGGTGGTCGGCCAGCCGGGAGCCGTCGGACAGCTCCAGGTCCAGCGAGCCCGCGCCGATCAGCGGATGGTCGCCCGGCAGGTCGGTGCGCTGCCAGGTACCGGAGATCTTCTTGACGAGGTAGGTGGTGCCGGCGACCGTCCCGGCCAGGTCCTGCACGATGCCGCGCAGCGCCCGGGCCCGCGGATCGGGGCGCATCAGCGCGATCTGGGCCCGGGTCCAGTCGAGCACCCAGGCGCCGATCGGGTGCCGCTCGGTGGTGTAGGTGTCCAGCAGCCCGTCCGGCGCCCAGCCGCGGATGGTGGCGGCGAGCTTCCAGCCGAGGTTGACCGCGTCGCCGATGCCGAGGTTGAGGCCCTGTCCGCCGAACGGGGAGTGGACGTGCGCCGCGTCGCCGGCCAGCAGCACCCGGCCGTGCCGGTAGGTGGTGGCCTGGCGGGCGTTGTCGGTGAACCGGGTGGCGCTGGTGATGCCGGTGACGGTCACCTCGGCCCCGGTCACGTGCCGGATGGACGCCTGCAGTTCCTCGACGGTCACCGGGGTGTCCCGTTCGGCGCGCGGGCCGGTGAACTGCACGGTGAGGATGCGGCCGGGGAACGGGCCGTGCGCGTAGACGCCGGTCGGGGTGGCGTGCCAGCCGGTGCCGAGCCGCTCGGTGCCGGCCATCTCGGCGATGGCCTGGTAGGCGGTGATCTCCGGGTCGGTTCCCGGGAAGTCGAAGCCGGCGAGCTTGCGCACCGCGCTGCGGCCCCCGTCGCAGCCGGCCAGCCAGCGGGCCCGGACGGTGCCCTCGCCGGTGGTCACGGTGACCCCGTCTTCGTCGGCGGCCAGGCCGGTGAGCTCGACGCCGCGGCGGATCCGGACGCCGAGCCGGGTCGCCCATCCGGCGAGCATGGCCTCCACCTGCTGCTGGGTGATCAAGCCGATCCGGTCGGCCGGACCGTGGCCGGCCAGTTCGGGGTCGGTCTCGTCGAGCAGGCCGCCGTCGAGCATGATTCCGGCGAAGTGGCCCGCGAAACGGGGCGGGGTCCGCCGGCCCGCCGAGCCGCCGGCCCCCGGCGCCGTCCCGGCGCGCTGCCGGGCGAACTCCGCGGCGCGCGCCAGGTTCTGCCGCTGCGCCTCCTCCAGCTCGGCCAGCATGCCCCGCCGGTGCAGCGCCGCGACGGCCGGCGTGTTCATCGAACCGGCCTTCATCGTCGGATCGACCTCGGCCAGCCGTTCCAGCACCTGGACCGAGACCCCGCCCAGCGCCAGCTCCCCGGCCAGCATCAGGCCGACCGGGCCGCCGCCCGCCACCACCACGTCGACGTCGTACGCCATCCGGTCCCCCTAGCTTAAATTACCCTCACTATAAAATTACTGTAGCAGTAGTTTTTTATCGACTAGAGTCGTTCCGTGGAGGGCACCCCTGGGCTGCGCGAGCGCAAGAAACAACAGACCCGGCAACTCATCTCCGACGTGGCCACGACGTTGTTCGTGGCGCGCGGGTTCGACGCGGTCACGGTGGCGGAGGTCGCGGCGGCGGCGGACGTCTCGGCCAAGACCGTCTTCAACTACTTCCCGCGCAAGGAGGACCTCTTCTTCGACCGGATGCCGGAGGCCGAGGCGCTGATCACCCAGGCGGTCCGCGCGCGGCCGGCCGGCACCGGGCCGCTGGCGGCGCTGCGCGAGCTCTTCATCGGCCTGGCGCGCGACCGGCACCCGCTGTCCGGCGTGGGCGATTACCGACGGTTCTGGCAGGTCGTCCTCGACTCACCGGCGCTGCAGGCCCGGATCCGGGAGGCGATGCAGGAGCTGGAGGAGCTGCTCGCCGCCCTGCTCGCCGAGGCCACCGGCGCGCCGCCGGGCGACCCCTGGTGCCGGCTGGCGGGCGCCCTGGTCGTCACCGCCTACCGCACCGCTTACGCCGTCAGCGCCGGACGCGTCCTTTCCGGCGAGCCGGCCGAGGCGGTCGCCGCCGACCACCTCCGGCTGCTCACCGACGCCTTCGACGCCCTGGACCGCGCCCTCCCCGGCTACTGATCCTCCGCGGGCGGGAGCGGGCGGCTAGCGTGTGGGCATGCACCCGGGGCGGATCACCAGCGGCGCCACCACCGGCGGGCCCGATCCCGGCGACTCCGCGGGATTCGCCGGGCCGGGCGACGGCCCGGAGTTCGCCGAGCTGCTCGAGCGTCACCGGCGGGAACTGCGGGTGCACTGCTACCGGATGCTCGGATCCTTCGACGAGGCCGAGGACCTGGTGCAGGAGACCTTCCTGCGCGCCTGGCGCGGCCGGGCGACCTTCCAGGGCCGCAGCACCCTGCGCGCCTGGCTGTACCGGATCGCGACGAACGCCTGCCTGGACTTCCTGGACCGCGACGCCCGCCGGCCGCACGCGGCGGACGGGGCGGACGGGGCACCGGCAGGCCCGGCCTCGCCCGCGGAGATCGGCTGGCTGCAGCCCTTCCCGGACCGCCTGCTGGAACCGGCCGCGCCGGACGCCCTGGCCCCGGAGACCGCCGTCGTCGCCCGGGAGACCATCGAGCTGGCGTTCCTCGCCGCCATCCAGCACCTGCCGCCGAGACGGCGCGCGGTGCTCCTGCTGCGGGACGTGCTGGGCTGGTCGGCGAAGGAGACGGCCGCGCAGCTCGGCACCACCGTCGAGTCGGTGAAGAGCAGCCTGAAGCGGGCCAGGGCCACCCTGCGGGCGCATCTCCCGGAACGGCGTACCGAATGGGCGCCATCGGGGGAACCGAGCGCGCGGGAACGGGAACTGCTGCGGCGGTTCATGGCGGCGCACGAGCGGGCCGACCCGGCCCTGCTGGCCGAGCTGCTGAGCGCCGACGCCCGGTTGACGATGCCGCCGCTGCCGTTCCGCTTCTCCGGCCGCGCCGAGATCGAGGCCTTCGCCGCGCACGCCTTCGGCCCGGACTCCCCGCTGCACGGCGGGCGCTGGCGGAGCCTGCTCACCCGGGCCAACCGGCAGCCGGCGGTGGCCGGCTACATCCGGCTGCCCGGTGACGACCGGTACCGGGCCCAGTCCTTGACCGTGCTGCGGATCGAGGACGGGCGGATCGCCGAGATGACCGTGTTCCAGCCGCGGCTGCTGGCCGCGTTCGAGCTGCCGGAAGTGCTGCCGGCCGGCGGCTGACCGCCGCCGGGTGCCCCCTTTCGGGGCGGGCACCCGTCTCAACGGTGGTACGGCCGCCCGGAGCGCGGCCGCCCACCGTGAAGGAGCACCATGAAGATCGAAGAGCGGGACGTGGCCACCCTGCCGCAGGGCGACGTCCGGCTGCTGGACAGCCCGGTGGCGCGCCGGCTGCTCGCCTCCACCGAACTGGCCCGGCTGGCCTACGTCGCGGCGGACGGGACGCCGCGCGTCTTTCCGATGCTGTTCCACTGGACCGGCACCGAGGTCGTGATGTCGACCTTCGCCGGCGCCGCCAAGATCAACGCGCTCCGGGCCCGGCCGGCCGTCGCCATCACCATCGACGCCGCCACCACCCCGCCCGAGGTGCTGCTGATCCGCGGAAGCGCGTCGGTCACCGACGTGGCGGGGATCGTGCCGGAGTACGTGCTGGCCCAGCACCGGTACGCCGGACCGGAGCAGGGCGCCGCCAACGTGGCCGCGGTGGACCATCCGGGCACCAGGATGGCCCGCATCGCGGTCCGGCCGGCCTGGGTCGGCGTGCTGGACTTCCAGACGCGGCTGCCCGGCGGGGCGAGCGCGGCCGACTTCGAGCGGCGGGGCCGGGCGTGACCGCCCGGACGCGCCCCGGCCGGCGCCGGGCGGACCGGCCATGACCACCTTCGTGTTCGTCTCCGGCGCCGGCACCGACTCGTGGTACTGGCATCTCACCGCCGCCGAGCTGCGGGCGCGCGGTCATGACGTGGTGGCACCCGACCTGCCCTGCTCGGACGACTCGGCCGGGCTCGCCGAGTACGCCGGCGCGGTGGTCGGCGCGGTCGGCGACCGGACCGGCCTGGTGGTGGTCGCGCATTCATTCGGGGCGTTCACCGCGCCCCTGGTGTGCGAGCGGCTGCCGGTCGAGCTGCTGGTGCTGCTGTCGGGCATGGTGCCCGCGCCCGGCGAGCCGCCGGGCGACTGGTGGGCCCGCACCGGCTGGGAACGGGCCCGGCGCGAGCAGGACGAGCGCGACGGGCGGGCACCGGACGACGACGCGGCGCTGTTCTTCCACGACGTCCCGCCGGCCCTGGCGGCGGAGGCGGCCCGCCACGGCCGCGACCAGTCGGCGACCCCGTTCGCGCGGCCGTGGCCGCCGGCGGCCTGGCCGGCGGTCCGGACCGAGTTCCTGCTGTGCCGCCACGACCGCTTCCTGCCTGCGGAGTTCATGCGCCGCGTCGTCCGCGAGCGCCTCGGGATCACGCCCATCGAGATCGACGGGGGGCACCTGGTGGCGCTGAGCCGTCCCCGGGAGCTCGCCGACCAGCTGGCCCGGCTGGCCGGGGATCGGTCCGCCGGCCCGGCCGCCTGAGAAGGGCACGGCCGGCGAGCACGGCCGGCGAGCACGGCAAAGGGCCGTCCCCGGGATCCCGGGGACGGCCCTTTGCCGTACTGTGCGAGCCGAGGCTCAGAAGTCCATGTCACCGCCGCCGCCGGGCATGGCGGGAGCGGCCGGGGTCTTCTCGGGCTTCTCGGCGATGACCGCCTCGGTGGTGAGGAACAGCGCCGCGATGGACGCGGCGTTCTGCAGCGCCGAACGGGTCACCTTCGCCGGGTCGATGATGCCCGACTCCAGCATGTTGACGTACTCGCCGGTGGCGGCGTTGAGGCCGACACCCTGCTCGAGGTTGCGCACGCGCTCGACCACGACGCCGCCCTCGAGGCCGGCGTTCACCGCGATCTGCTTCAGCGGCTCCTCAAGGGCCTTGCGCACGATCGCGGCACCGGTGGCCTCGTCGTTGTGCAGCTCGAGCTTGTCGAACGCCTTGGCGCCGGCCTGCAGCAGCGCGACACCACCGCCGGGCACGATGCCCTCCTCGACGGCCGCCTTGGCGTTGCGCACGGCGTCCTCGATGCGGTGCTTGCGCTCCTTGAGCTCGACCTCGGTCGCCGCGCCGGCCTTGATGACGGCCACGCCGCCGGCCAGCTTGGCGAGCCGCTCCTGCAGCTTCTCGCGGTCGTAGTCGGAGTCGGTGTTCTCGATCTCGACGCGGATCTGGTTCACCCGGCCGGAGATCTCCTCGGGGTCGCCGGCACCGTCGACGATGGTGGTCTCGTCCTTGGTGACGATGACCTGGCGCGCCCGGCCGAGCAGGTCGAGACCGGCGGTCTCCAGCTTCAGGCCCACGTCCTCGCTGATGACCTGGCCACCGGTGAGGGTGGCGATGTCGCCCAGCATGGCCTTGCGGCGGTCGCCGAAGCCGGGGGCCTTGACGGCCACGGACTTGAACAGGCCACGGATCTTGTTGACGACCAGGGTGGCCAGCGCCTCGCCCTCGACGTCCTCAGCGATGATCACCAGCGGCTTGCCGGCCTGCACGACCTTGTCGAGCAGCGGCAGCAGGTCCTTGTTGGCGGAGACCTTGGAGTTGACGACCAGCACGTAGGGGTCGTCGAGCACGGCCTCCATGCGCTCGGGGTCGGTCACGAAGTAACCGGAGATGTAGCCCTTGTCGAAGCGCATGCCCTCGGTGAGCTCGAGCTCCAGGCCGAAGGCGTTGCTCTCCTCGACGGTGATGACGCCTTCCTTGCCCACCTTGTCCATCGCCTCGGCGATCATCTCGCCGATCTGCGGGTCACCGGCGGAGATGGAGGCGGTCGAAGCGATCTGCTCCTTGGTCTCCACATCCTTGGCGATCTTCGAGAGCTCCTCGCTCACCCGCTCGACGGCCGCCTCGATGCCCTTCTTCAACCCCATCGGGTTGGCACCGGCGGCAACGTTGCGCAGACCCTCACGGACCAGCGCCTGGGCGAGCACGGTGGCGGTGGTGGTGCCATCACCGGCGACGTCGTCGGTCTTCTTCGCGACCTCCTTGACCAGCTCGGCCCCGATCTTCTCCCACGGGTCCTCGAGCTCGATCTCCTTGGCGATCGACACACCGTCGTTGGTGATCGTGGGAGCGCCCCACTTCTTCTCCAGCACGACGTTACGTCCCTTGGGACCAAGGGTCACCTTGACGGCGTCGGCGAGCTGGTTCATACCGCGCTCGAGACCGCGCCGGGCGTCCTCGTTGAACGCGATCATCTTGGCTGCCATACGGCTAGACCTCCCAGACAGAGGGTGGCGTGCAGCGGATCGAGCCGACGCCCGCGACGGCATGTGAACCGCGCGCCCGCACGACACCTGTCGCCGTGGGTCGCGAGGCCCCATCGCCTCGATCCAGGTTGTCACTCTCGACAGGAGAGTGCCAACGAACTGTTTAGCACTCTACCCCGCCGAGTGCAAGCGGCAACCCCTATGACCAGGGCGGCGCCTGGATTTCTCTGGCCGTATGTCGAGTATTGGACCGTCCGTCACATCTGACGAGGACACCGGACATGACGGAAGGCCCGGTCCGTCCCGGGGCACGGCCCCGGACTGGGCGACGGACCGAACCTTCCCACCACCGGACGCGGGAGATGGCTCTCCCCGCGACGGCCGGACAGGCCGGCCGGGTCAGGTCACACGGTCCGGACGGCCTCCGCCTGGGGCCCCTTCTGGCCCTGTGTGATCTCGAACTCCACCCTCTGCCCCTGTTCGAGGGAGCGATATCCCTCGGCCAGGATCGCGGAGTAGTGGACGAACACGTCCTTACCACCGTCTACCGCGATGAAGCCGTAGCCCTTGTCCGCGTTAAACCATTTGACGGTGCCCTGCGCCACTTTCCGACTCCTCTTGCTGGGCTCCGGACCTCACCCACTCCTCCGCGAGGCCCGTGACCTTCGGAACCGAGACGCATGCGAACTTCTCGGCCACGTCGATCGTTCTCGACCATACCTGTGAGGAGCCTTGGCGCAACAGAGTCAAACCAGAAATCACTTCTTGACGTTCGCCGAGAGCGGTACGTGATTATTTCCTCAGCCGGTCAGTTAGTTGACAATTACATGGTCTGACCGAGCGAGTTAGGACTTCTATTATGATAGCCGCGCCGCTCTTGGGCCCCCGACAGCACGACGCCCGCACCTCGGGGCGAGGTACGGGCGTCGTGCGGGCCGCCGGACGGCCCCGGGGTCAGCCGCCGGCCACCGCCGGGATCACGGAGATCTGGGCGCCCTCCGGGGTGGCGGTGTCAAGTCCGTCAGCAAAACGGACATCCTCTTCGCCGACATAGACGTTGACAAAACGGCGAATCTTGCCCGATTCATCCAAGACTCGAGCTCCGATTCCCGGAAAGTCCGAATCGAGCTTCTGCAGCACCTCGCGCAGGGTGGCCCCTTCGCCGGTCACCTCGGCCGCTCCATCGGTGTACGTACGAAGAATCGTCGGAATCCGTACAGAAACGCTCATTCCCCTAGCCCTTTCCCTGGTTATCGCCGATGGCCGTGCGGAAAGCGTCGAGAGACGGCCGGATGACGGCGGCCGGCCGCGCCTGCTCCGCCACCGCGTCGAGCGTCTTCAGCCCGTCGCCGGTGTTCAGCACCACCGTCTCGGCCGCGGGGTCGAGCAGCCCGCCGGCCAGCAGCTTGCGCAGCACGCCCACCGTGACCCCGCCCGCCGTCTCGGCGAAGACGCCCTCGGTGCGGGCGAGCAGCCGGATCGCGTCGACCACCTCGGCGTCGGTCACGTCCTCCACCGCGCCGCCGGTGCGGCGGGCGATGTCCAGGACGTACGGGCCGTCCGCCGGGTTGCCGATCGCCAACGACTTGGCGATGGTGTCCGGCCGGACCGGCTGCACCGTGTCGCGGCCGGCCTTGTAGGCGGCCGACACCGGCGAGCATCCCGCCGCCTGGGCACCGAAGATCTTGTACGGGGTGTCCTCGACCAGGCCCAGGCGGACCAGCTCGCGGAAACCCTTGTCTATCTTGGTGAGCTGCGATCCGGAGGCGACCGGGATGACGATCTGCGCCGGCAGCCGCCAGCCGAGCTGCTCGGCGATCTCGTACGCGAGTGTCTTGGAGCCCTCGGCGTAGTACGGCCGCAGGTTGACGTTGACGAACCCCCACCGGTCGCCCAGCGGGTCACCGATCAGCTCGGAGCAGAAGCGGTTCACCTCGTCGTAGGTGCCCTGGATGCCGACCAGCCGGCCGCCGTACACCGACGCCATGACGATCTTCGCCTCCTCCAGGTCGGAGGGGATGAAGACGCAGGCGTCCAGCCCGGCGCGGGCGGCCGCGGCGGTGACCGCGCCCGCGAGGTTGCCGGTGGACGAGCAGGACAGGGTGTGGAACCCGAAGTTGCGCGCCGCCTCCAGGGCGATCGCCACCACCCGGTCCTTGAAGGAGTGGGTGGGGTTGCCCGAGTCGTCCTTGACGTGCAGGCGGCGCATCCCGAGCTCGCGGCCTAGGTTCTCGGCGTGGATCAACTTGGTCCAGCCGGGCGCGAGGTTACGCCGGCCGGCCACGCCGGCCGGGACGGGGAGCAGGGAGCGGTAACGCCAGATGTTCGCCGGGCCGGACTCGATCTCCCGGCGGGTCACCGGCACCGCCGTAGAGCCGGGGGAGTTCCAGGTGTAGGCCACTTCGAGTGGCCCGAAACACTCGACACAGGCGAAGTCGGGGCCCAGGTCGTAGCGGGTGCCGCATTCGCGGCAGGACAGCGCCACGGCGGGGCCGAAGTCGAACGCGGTCGTAGTCTCAGCTGGTGCGAGCGCCATGAAGCGAGGCCTTTCCCTCATCTTCGCCCGCGACCACCCTGATCGCGGGCCGGAATTGGCACCTGTCCCGGCCGGTCTCACTAGGTCGCGTGCCGCGCCGTTCCCGAAAGACGCGATGACCACAGCCGGGAGGGTTGCCGGGGCTTCGCAGGGCCGGTCCCTCCACCCCTCTGGATGAGCAATATGCAGTTGTCGGCCACGCCGGCGTCCGGCGGGCCATTTGCACTGTACCCCGGCATCCTGCCCCATCGACCGGGCGTCTCACTCATCGAGACGGCGGCGACCTCAGCGCGAGACGCGGCGGGATCAGCCGTAGGCGTCGCCGAGCGCGGCCTGGACGTACTTGCGGGCCTGATGGATGCGCGACTTGGCGGTGCCGAGCGGGATGCCGAGCTGCCCGGCGACCTCGCTGTAGTCGAGCTGGCAGATGTCGCGCAGCACCAGCGCCTGGGCGAGGTCGGGCTTGTCGGCCTCCAGCGCCTCCATCGCGTCCAGCAGGTCGAGCCGGGCACCGGCGATGACGCTCACCCGGGCGGGGTCGGCCCGCAGGTCGGGAACCTCGCCGGAGGACTGCTCGGCCGCCCGCCGCTTCAGCGACCGGTACGTCGTGCGGGCGCAGTTGGCCGTCACGATGTGCAGCCAGGTGGAGAACCGCGCCCGGCCCTCGAACCGGCGGATGTTGCGGGCCACGGCCAGCAGCGTGTCCTGCGAGGCCTCTTCGGCGTCCTGGCGATAGGGGAGGAGCTTGGCGCAGTGCCGCAGCACGTCGGGCTCCACCCTGCGCAGCAGCTCGCCCAGGGCGCGGTGGTCGCCGGCCGCCGCGGCCCGCGCCAGCTCCTCGGTCGTCTCGTCAAGCGCCATGCCCAGCCCTCCCCCACCACCGCCCGTTGCGTTCGGCGTGGCCACCAGCTCATCTTATTGGGAACGTTAACTTTTATTAATGTGCTGCCGGCCGAGCATCACAGCGGAGAGAACGGCGAGGGACGACCGCCGCAGGCGGACAGGAGTGGTGGGCGGATGAACACTGTTCTGCTGGCATCGAACCGAGGCCCGGTGTCCTTCAACCTGGCCGACGACGGGTCGCTGACCATGCGGCGCGGCGGCGGAGGGATGGTCTCCGGGCTGTCGGAGGTGGCCAAGGACTCCGAGGTGCTGTGGGTGTGCGCGGCGCTGTCGGACGGCGACCGCGGCGCCGCCCGCCGGGCGCCCGGCGGGCGGCTGGACCAGGCCGGATACGACACCGGGCCGGTGCGCATGCTCGACATCCCGCCGGCGACCTTCCACCGCGCCTACAACGCCGTGGCCAACTCCACCCTGTGGTTCGTCAACCACCTGCTCTACGACACCCCGAACTCCCCGCACTTCGACACCCGGTTCCGCCGCGAATGGGAGTCCTACCAGGACTACAACGCCGCCTTCGCGCTGGCGCTGGCCGAGGACGCCACGCACGGCGCCCGGGTCATGATCCAGGACTACCATCTCACGCTCGCGCCGGCGATGCTGCGGGTGGAGCGGCCCGACCTGCGCATCGCGCACTTCTCGCACACCCCCTGGGCGCCGCCGGAGTACTTCTCGCTGCTGCCGGACGACATCGCCGCCGAGCTGCTGAGCGGCATCCTCGGCGCCGACCACGCCGGCTTCCTCACCGCGCGGTGGGCGGCGGCGTTCATGGACTGCTGCCGGGCCATACTCGGCGCCGAGGTGGACCGGGAGGCCGGCCTGGTGGTCTTCGACGGCCGGGCGACGCACGTCGGCGTGCACCCGCTCGGCGTGGACGGTGACGCGCTGTGGGCCCGCGCCACCGAGCCGGACGTCGAATCGCACATGACCGCGCTGCGCGAACGGGTGGGCGACCGCCGGCTCATCGTGCGGATCGACCGCACCGAGCTGTCGAAGAACATCGTGCGCGGCCTGTCGGCCTACCGGCAGTTCCTCACCGACCATCCCGAATGGCACGGCAAGGTGGTGCACCTGGCGTTCGCCTACCCCTCCCGGCACGACCTGCCCGAGTACCGCGAGTACACCGCCGCGGTGCAGCGCTGCGCCAAGGAGATCGAGGACGAGTTCGGCGGCGAGGAATGGGATCCGCTCATCCTCAACGTGGACGACGACTACGCCCGGTCGCTGGCGGCCTACCGCATCGCCGACGTGCTGCTGGTCAATCCGATCCGCGACGGGATGAACCTGGTCGCCAAGGAGGGCCCGATCCTGGCGCCGAGCTGCGCGCTGGTGCTGTCCCGCGAGGCCGGGGCGGCGGCCGAGCTGGGCGGCGACGCGCTGGTGGTCAATCCCTACGACGTATCGGGCACCGCCCGCGCGCTGTACGACGGGCTCGTCATGCCCGAGCGCGAGCGCGCCGAGCGCGGCGCGCGGCTCAGGGCGGCGGCGACCGCGCTGCCGCCCGCCCGGTGGTTCGCCGACCAGCTCGCCGCGCTGGACGACTGACCGCCGTGCACCACGCGCGCCGCTGAAGCCGCTCAGCGGGCCGCCAGCGCGCCGGCGAGGGCGGACAGCAGCGCGGCCACCCCGGCCGGCCCGTCGACGACCACGTCGGCCAGCTCGGCGAGCGCGGTGACCTCGGCTGAGGCGCTGCACACCGTCACCCCCGGCAGCCCGCAGTCGCGGACCGCCTCGAAGGCGGCCAGGTCGCCGAGGTCGTCCCCGGCGAACAGCACCGAGCGCGCCGCGCGCCGGTCGAGGAACGCCCGCAGGGCCTGCCCCTTGTCCATCCCGGCGGGCCGCAGTTCGAGCACCAGCCGGCCGGGCTCGACGACCAGCCCGGTGCGGGCGGCCAGGGCCTGCACCGGCTCGCGCAGCGCCCGCAGCGCGCCCTCGGGGTCGGCGGCGCGCCGGGTGTGCACCGCGACGGCCCGGCCCTTGTCCTCGACGGCGACCCCGGGCCGGGTGCCGTCGGTACGGGGCAGGCCCAGCCGGTCCAGCAGGCCGGGCAGTTCCTCGCGTACCCGCGCCACCCCCGGGGGCGGCGGCGGGGAGGTCACCGTGCCGGCCTCCCACCGCTCCAGGCCGTACTGGCCGAGGACCACCAGGCCCGGCACGTCGGCCAGGGACGGCCCGCCGGCCACCTGCCCGTAGTCGATGGCGGTCGCCGCGGGGCGGCCGGTGACGATCACCACCGCGCCGACCAGGGCACCCAGCCTGGCCAGCGCCGCGGCGGCCTCCGGAGCCACCCGGGCGTCCGCCGGGTCAGGGACGATCGGCGCGAGGGTGCCGTCGAAGTCGAGCCCGATCACCGCACCCGAAGGATCACTCTTTATCGCCGCAAAACCGGCAACGTCCGGCAATACATCTTGAGTCACGAAATGGGGACTACCCCGGCGTTCCCCGCCGCATGCCCAGCCGGCGGGCCGTACGCTCCTCCCGCCGGGCCTGCCGCAGGCGCAGCAGCCGCTTGACCGTCATCGGATCGCGCGCCATCGCCTCCGGCCGGTCGATCAGCGCGCCGAGCAACTGGTAGTAACGGGTCGCCGACAGGTCGAAGGTCTCGCGGATCGCCTGCTCCTTGGCGCCGGCATGCCGCCACCACTGGCGCTCGAACGCCAGCAGGTCCCGCTCCCGCTCGGTCAGCTCGCCGGGGACGCGCGCGGCCGGCGCCTCGCCGGCCGCGTGGTCACCATGCTCGGGTGCGGTGTCCAATGCCGTTCCTCCTCGGTGGGGCACGTGAAGGTCCAGGCGTCGAGCCGGCGGGGGACGCGGGCCGGGCGCGGCGCCCGTCGCCAGGACAGGGAGGGCTCGCACCGGGCCACGACGCGCGGGGGTGGCCCGTGGCCATGGTAGTCGGCAATTCGCGGCTGTTCACGACAGTTCGGGAGACGTACAGTCACCAGGTGTGACCTCTGTCATCACGCTTCTCACCGACTACGGTCTGGAGGACGGCTTCGTGGCCTCGTGCCACGGGGTGATCATCGGCATCGCGCCGGACGCGCGGATCATCGACGTGTGCCACCAGGTGCCGGCCGGGGACATCCGGCGCGGCGCCGCGATCCTCGCCCAGACCCTGCCATATCTGCCCGCCGGCGTGCACGTCGCGGCGGTCGACCCGGCCGCGGCCAGCACGCGCCGGTCGATCGCCGTCCTGGCGGGCCACCGCGTCTTCATCGGCCCGGACAACGGCCTGCTGTCATGGGCGCTGCTCGCCGCGGGCGGCGCCCGGGCGGCGTACGAGATCACCAACGAGGAGCTGTTCCTCACCCCGGTGTCGGCCACCTTCCACGGCCGGGACATCTACGCCCCGGTCGCGGCACACCTCGGCACCGGCCGCGAACCGGCCGAACTCGGCCCGCAGATCCCGCTGGACCGCCTGCTCTCGCTGCCCGCGCCCACCGCGCGCCTGGGCCAGGAGGCGGCCGAGGGCGAGGTGCTGTCGGTGGACCGCTGGGGCAACGTCCAGCTGTCGGTGACCGCCGAGGACCTGGCCACGCTCGGCGTCCGGACCGGCGACCCGCTGGCGGTCACCATGGGCCGGCGCCAGATGACCGTCCCCTTCCGTGACACCTACGCCGCGGTGGCACCGGGGAACCTCGTCGCCTTCACCGATTCGGCCGGCATGGTGTCCCTGGCGGTCAACGGCGGGGACGCGGCCCAGCGTCTCGGCCTGCCGCCCGGCGCGCACGTCCGGCTGGCGCGCGCCGCCGAGGGCTGAGCGCACCGGCGCTGACCTGCGCCGAACCCGGCGAAGGTCATCGCGGGACAGCACCGCCGAAACCGCCGGGGACGGCAAAGCGCCGGCAAAGCGCGGGCGGGCCGGCACCGGGCGGCGGGCGTCCCGCCCGGCCGGGCGGGACGCCCCGGAAGGCGAGCTGACCAGGTGGTTGACCCCGCCCGGGACGGGACGCCCCCCGCCCCGGGTCGCGCAGCGCGCCTTGCCGCGGCTTGGCGGGGGCATGGGCCGGGGCCGCCAACCATTGCCATCAGCTGACCGTTCGCCGCCCTTAGTCCTGTTCGGCCATTGGGTACTGTCTGAGCGGTCACATTCGGTAACCACCACGGCACAGAATGTGGAAGTGCGGCATTCTTCCCAGGTGGTTAGTACAAGGAGAAGTAACTCATGATTCGCCGTCTTCTCGTCACTTCGGCATGCGCCGGCATGATCGTCCTCGGTTCCGCCGCCATGGCCTCCGCCGACGCCGCCAAGCCCGTCCACCAGGCCAAGGCCGGCAAGGCCGCCTGCTGCTACTGCGGGCCCACCGCCACCGTCCTCCCGAGCGCCGTCGTCTACGGCGGCGGCGTGTACGGGGGCGGCTGCAGCTCCGTCTACGGCGCCTCCGTCTACGGCGGCGGCGTCTACGGGGGCGGCGTCTACGGGGGCGGCTTCGGCGGCTTCGGTGGGTTCGGCGGCGGCTACGGCCCGGGCGGCTTCAACGGCATCGGCAACGGCATCGGCAACAACACCGGTGTCGGCACCGGCGGCCTCATCGGCGTGGGCGTCGGCAGCATCAAGGTCCTCTGACCCACGCTCTGACGACGACGGCGGCGCCCCCACTGCCCGTGGCGGCGCCGCCTTCTCATGCTCCGCCCGTACTCAGGCGCTGATCACGTCGTGCGCCTCGGCGAAGTGGCAGGCGCTCGGGTGACCGCCGGAGCGGATCTCCAGCAGCGGCTCCTGCTCGGCGCAGATGTCCTGCGCCTTCCAGCAGCGGGTGCGAAACCGGCACCCGGACGGCGGGTTGGCCGGCGACGGCGGGTCACCCTGCAGGATGATCCGCTCGCGCTGCTCGCGCCCCTCAGGATCGGGCACCGGCACCGCCGACAGCAGCGCCTGGGTGTACGGGTGGCTGGGCCGCTCGTAGATGTCGATGTCCTTGCCCAGTTCGACGATCTTGCCGAGGTACATCACCGCGACCCGGTCGGAGATGTGCCGGACCACCGACAGGTCGTGCGCAATGAAGATGTAGGCGAGGCCGAACTCGTCCTGCAGCCGCTCCAGCAGGTTCATCACCTGAGCCTGGATCGACACGTCCAGGGCCGACACCGGCTCGTCACAGATGATCACCTCCGGCTGCAGGGCCAGCCCGCGGGCGATGCCGATGCGCTGCCGCTGCCCGCCGGAGAACTGGTGGGGGTAGCGGTTGATGTGCTCGGGGTTGAGGCCGACGACCTCCAGCAGCTCCTGCACCTTGCGACGGCGGTCGCCCTTGGGCGCCACCTCCGAGTGGATCTCGAACGGCTCGCCGATGATGTCGCCGACCGTCATCCGCGGGTTGAGCGAGGTGTAGGGGTCCTGCATGACCATCTGGATGTTGCGGCGCATGCGCTTGAGCTCTCCGCCGCGCGCCTTGGCCATGTCCACCCCGTTGATCTTCACCGAGCCCGAGGTGGGACGCTCCAGCGCCATCAGCAGCTTGGCGAGGGTGGACTTGCCGCAGCCGGACTCGCCGACCACGCCGAGCGTCTCGCCCCGGCCGAGGTCGAAGGAGACCCCGTCCACGGCCTTGATCGCGCCGATCTGGCGCTTCAACACGATGCCCTGGGTCAGCGGGAAGTGCTTGACCAGGTCACGGACCTCCAGGATCCGCTCACCCGACGGTGTCATCGAGGACCTCCCGGTAGTAGTGGCAGGCGCTCCCCCGCGTCCCGCTGATCTCGTACAGCGGCGGGACGTCGGTCACGCAGTTGTCGCGGCGGTACGGGCAGCGGGGGTGGAAGGCACAGCCCGAGGGCATGTCGAGCAGGTTCGGCGGCAGCCCCTTGATGGCGTACAACTCTTGGCCCTTCATGTCGACCCGGGGGATCGAGTCGAGCAGGCCCTTGGAGTAGGGGTGCGCCGGCGACTTGTACACGTCGTGCACCGGGGCGTGTTCGACGATCCGCCCGGCGTACATGACGGCGATCTTGTCGGCCACGTCGGCCACCACGCCCAGGTCGTGCGTGATCAGGATGAGGCCCATGTTGCTCTCGCGCTGCAGCTCGGCGAGCAGCTCCATGATCTGGGCCTGCACCGTCACGTCGAGCGCCGTGGTCGGCTCGTCGGCGATCAGCACCTCCGGATCCAGCGCGATCGACATCGCGATCATGATGCGCTGGCGCATGCCGCCGGAGAACTGGTGCGGATAGTCGTTGACCCGCTGGCGGGCGGCCGGGATGCGCACCCGGTCCATCAGCTCGACGGCCTTCTTCATGGCGTCGCGCTTGTTCATCCCGCGGTGCACGCGGAACATCTCGCTGATCTGCCAGCCGACCGTCAGCACCGGATTCAGCGAGGACAGCGCGTCCTGGAAGATCATCGCGATCCGCTGGCCGCGGATCTGGCTGCGCGCCTGGTCGGAGAGCTTGAGCAGGTCGGTACCGCGGAAGCGGATCTCGCCCTTCGGGATGCGGGCCGGCGGCATGTCGAGAATGCCCATGATCGCCTGGGCGGTGACCGACTTGCCGGATCCGGACTCGCCGAGCACCGCGAGCGACTCGCCCGGGTTCACGGTGTAGCTGACACCGTTCACCGCCCGGACCAGGCCCTGCCGGGTGACGAACTCGACGTGCAGATTATCCACGGCGAGCAGCGGCTCGGTGGCGGCGTCCGCGGCCGGCGGGGCCGTGTCCACTGACGGGTTGTTCACCTTCTGTCCCCTCTCCTACCGCAGCTTCGGATCGAGCGCGTCGCGTACCGCGTCGCCCAGCATGACCACGCTCAGGATGGTCAGGCTCAGGAACAGCGCCGGGAACAGCAGCGGCAGCGGGGCCTCCAGGAAGCGGGTCCGCGAGTCGGCGATCATCAGGCCCCAGGAGATCTGCGGGGACTGGATGCCGACGCCGAGGAAGGACAGCGCCGCCTCGGCGGCGATGAACGCGCCCAGGTTGATCGTGGACACCACGATCACCGGGGCCACCGCGTTCGGCAGGATGTGCCGCAGCATGATCCGGCCGGGACCCGCGCCGAGCGCCCGCGCGGCCATCACGTAGTCCTGGTGCTTGGCCGTGATCACCGCGGCTCGCATGATGCGCAGGATCATCGGCCAGGCCAGGATGGACAGCGCCAGCACCACGGTGGCGATGCCGGCGTTGTTCCGGCCGATCACCGCGAGGATGAGCAGCGCGCCGAGGATGGACGGGATCGCGAAGAAGATCTCGGCCACCCGGGACAGGATGATGTCCACCCAGCGTCCGTAATAGCCGGCCAGCAGCCCGAGCGCCCCGCCGACCACGCCGGTCACCAGGGCGCTGACGAAGCCCACGATGATCGAGACCCGGGCGCCGTGCATGACGCGCGAGTAGACGTCGCAGCCGAGGTTGTCGGTGCCGAACCAGTGCTCGGAGGTGATGCCCTTACGGGCGTTCGCCAGGTTGCAGGTGCGCGACTCCACGCCCACGGTGTCGAACAGGCCGGGGAAGGCGGCGATGATGACGAACAGCAGCACCATTCCCGAGCCGATGAGGAAGACCGGGTTGCGCCGCAGGTCGTACCAGGCGTCCGACCACAGGCTGGCGGACCGCTCCTTGACGTGCTTGGCCGGCTGCACCGGCGCCGCGGCCGGCAGGGTGTCGTTACTCATAGCGGATCCTGGGGTCGAGGACGGCGTACAGCAGGTCGACGACGAGGTTGGCCACGATGTAGATCAGGACCAGCACCGTCACGATGCCGACGACGACGGAGTTCTCGCGCAGGTAGACCGACTGGAACAGCTGCTGGCCGATGCCCGGCAGGTTGAAGATGGCCTCGGTGATGACCGCGCCGCCCATGAGCGTGCCGAGGTCGGCGCCGAGATAGGTCACCAGGGGGATCAGCGAGTTGCGCAGCGCGTGCCGGCCGAGCACCCGCCGCCGCGGCAGGCCCTTGGCCACCGCCGTGCGGATGAAGTCGGCGCGCAGCGTCTCCATCAGGCTGGTCCGGGTGAGCCGGGTCAGATACGCGATGGAGACCGTGGCGAGCACGAAGCCGGGCAGCAGGTAACTTCGCAGGCCGTCCTGCACGCCGGCGACCGGCAGGATCTGGGTGCCGGTGAGCTGCTTGAGCTTGACACCGATGGCCAGCTGCAGCACGAAGCCGCTGACCAGGGTGGGGACCGAGACGAGCAGCAGGCTGAAGGCCAGGATGGCCTTGTCCTCCCAGCCGCCGCGGCGCAGCGCGGCCCAGAAGCCGAACAGGACGCCGACGATCGCCTCGATGATGAGGGCGGTCGCCGCGAGCTTGAACGTGACCTGGAACTTGCCCTCGAAGATGGTCGAGACGGGCAGTCCGCGGAAGGTCTGGCCGAAATCGCCGGAGAAGATGTCCCGGACGTAGTAGCCGTACCGCACGATCAGCGGGTCGTTCAGGTGGAACTGTTCCCTCAGTGCCGCCGCGAAGACCGGGTCGACCCGCCGGTCACCGGCCAGCGCCTGCACCGGATCACCCGGCAGCGCGTACACGATGGCGAAGATGAGGAAAGTGGTGCCCAGCAACACAGGGATCGCCTGGAGCAGGCGCCGGATGATGTAGCGGCCCATTCAATCTCCCGGATCATCACAAAGGGCAGCCCGCCGCAACCTGTGGGCTGCCCTTCTGGGGTGGCCGGCCACCCCGGGCGATTTGAATGTATCCGACCGCCCGGGGTGGTCGACGTCAGGCCCGCTCGACGTTGAAGAGGTCGATCCGCTCGAACGGGTCGATCTTCACGTTCTTCACGTGCTGCGAGTAGGCACCATTGGTCTGGTAGAAGTAGACCGGGATGTAGGGCAGCTCCTTGAGGATCATGTCATCGGCCTGCTGGTAGAACTTGATGCCCTCTTCCAGCGAGTTGGCCGCGTCGCCCTTGGTCACCAGCTCGTCGAACTTCTTGTCGCTGAACTCCGAGTAGTTCGAGCTGCCGCCGGTGCCGTACTGCGGGCGCAGGTAGTTCTCCGGGGACGGGTAGTCCATCAGCCACGCCATGCGGAAGGCGCCGGACCACTTCCTGTCGCCGAGGTCGTCGAGGATGGAGGCGAACTTCTCGACGGGCTTCGGCGTCACCTCGACGCCCAGGTTGGTGCGCAGGTTGTTGGCGACGGCCTCGATCCACTCCTTGTGGCCGCCGTCGGCGTTGTAGCCGAGCTCGATCGGGCCCATCTTGCCGCCGCCGGCCGAGTCGAACAGCTGCTTGGCCTTGGCCGGGTCGTAGGTGCAGGCCTCACCGCAGGCGCCCTGGCGGTACCCGGAGACGACCGGGCTGATCAGGTCGTCGGCCGGGACACGGGTGCCGGAGAAGACCTGCTCGGTGATCGTCTTACGGTCGATCGCCATGGAGATCGCCTTGCGGACGTCCGCGTTCTTGGCGTACTCGGCACCGCTCTTGGTCGGGAAGCCGATGTAGCCGATGCCCGAGGACGGCTGCTCGATGTAGCGGTCGCCGAACTCGTTCTTGGCGGTGGCGATGCCCTCCGGCGGCAGCTGGTCCATGATGTCCAGGTTGCCGGCCCGCAGGTCGTTGAACGCGGTGCTCAGGTCGGTGTAGATCTTGAAGTCGACCGCGTCGATCTTGGCCTTGCCCTCCTTGAAGGCGTCGTCCCGGACCAGCGAGATGGTCTGGTCGGAGCCGCGCTTCCAGGGCTTGGAGATCTTGAAGGGGCCGTTGCCGACGGGGTTGCCCCCGTAGTCGGCCTTCAGCTTGCCCTCGGACTCGAAGGCGGCCTTGGGGAGGGGGTAGAAGGCGGTGTAGCCGAGCATCGTCGGGAAGCCGGAGAAGGGGTTCTTCAGCTTCACGGTGAAGGTCTTGTCGTCGACGACCTTCAGGCCCTTGAGCGTGGTCGCGGTCGCGGTCTTGCCCTCGCCCGGGTTCAGCTCGTCGTAGCCCTCGACGCTGCCGAAGAAGTAGTTGCCCTCCTGGGCGTTGGCGCCGTTGGCCGTGTAGTTCCAGGAGTCGACGAAGTTCTGGGCGACGACGGGCTCACCGTTGTGCCACTTGTAGCCGTCCTTGAGCTTGACGGTCCACGTCGTCTGGTCGTCGGACTCGATCGACTCGGCGACGCGGTTGTACGGCTTCTTCTCGGCGTCGTAGTCCACCAGGCCGACGAACAGCGCGTTCAGCACCTCGGCGCCGCTGCTCTCCGTGGTGTTGCCCGGAATCAGGTCGTGCTGAGGCTCGGCGATCTCGACCCGTACCGCGTTGGGGTTGCCACCCGCGGCCGTCGCGCCGGCACCGGTGCCGGACGAATCGCTGCTCCCGCCACATGCAGCGACCGCCAGCGCCAGCAAAGCGGTCCCGGCGACGATCTGTGCGCCCTTGGTCACACGCATCGTGGATTAATCCTCCCTCTAAGGTAGGCGCTCGACTGAACGATCATGCCGGGGGACGCCTCCGAGGGATCCGTCCCCGGAGCACGCAGACATGCACAAATCAGTCGACGCCCTGCCAGTTGACCGCGAGCATCCCTCACCACTCCTCACCAGCGAGTCTCCGGTGTATTGCAGTTCGGTCACACGTGGTCCTGCTGGACGTCACACGCATACCAACTAGGCTGGTCGATAATGCCTTGATAAGGCATAAAGGTGCCACTAAGGTACACACACCCGGAGAGTGGTCGCGCCCCCCGACGCGTGCGCCGGTACGGCACGGCGTGTTCCGCTAGCTGCGACGACGCCGCGCGATGCCCTTTGACCGCGCTTGCCCGCTCATGAACGCCGGCGGACGGGCCGCACCGCAGGCGTCTCATTCACCCGGATCCAATAGAGTCCATGCCATGAGTCAGCCGGAATCCGCTGTCGCGGACTCCCGGGCGGGCGACCGGGCGGGCGGCTCCTCCCCAGGCGGGAAGGAATCGCTGTCCGCGCTCGCCGAACGCCACGGGTTGCGACGTGCCATCGCACGTCCCAGTCTGCCTGTCTACCTGCGCCAGCTCTGGGACAGGCGGCACTTCGTCTTCACGTACGCCACATCGCGTAACGTCTCGAAGTACTCCAACTCCGCACTCGGCCAGCTGTGGCAGGTGCTGACCCCGCTGCTCAACGCCGCGGTCTACTACCTGATGTTCGGCCTGATCCTCGGGCAGAAGAAGGACCTGACGAACTACACCGCCTTCCTGATCACCGGGGTGTTCGTCTTCGGCTACACCCAGCGGTCGATCACCGGCGGCGCCAAGTCCATCTCCGGCCACCTGTCGCTGATCCGCGCCCTGCACTTCCCGCGGGCCGCGCTGCCGCTGGCCTACACCATCCAGGAGTTCCAGCAGCTCGCCATCTCGATGGGCGTGCTGTCGGTGATCGTGCTGCTCACCGACGAGCCGATCACCTGGATGTGGCTGCTGATCCCGTTCGCGCTGCTGCTGCAGACGGTGTTCAACGTGGGGATGAGCCTGCTGCTGGCCCGGGTCGGCGCCTTCGTCCGGGACATGAACCAGTTGCTGCCGTTCATCCTGCGCACCTGGCTCTACACCTCCGGCGTCTTCTTCAGCATCCCGGCCCGGATGAAGGACGCGCCCGACTGGGCGCGCTTCCTGCTGGAGTTCAACCCGCCGTCGGTCTTCATCGACATCATGCGCCACCTGCTGGTCGAGTCCTACTCGAAGGACCTCGCCGCCCACGGGTATCCGCACGCCGACCTGCCCCGACTGTGGCTATACGCTGGCTTCTGGGCCGCGGTCGCGCTGATCGGCGGTTTCTGGTACTTCTGGCGGGCCGAGGAGAGGTATGGCCGTGGCTGAGCTGACCAAGGAGCCGTCCCGGATGGCCCATCCATATGACGAGACGCCGCAGCCCGCGGCCGCCGCTCCGGCGCCCGTGGAGGCCGCTGCGGAGGCCGCCCCGGCCAGTACGCCCACCGTGATCGTCGACGACCTGCACATCGTGTACCGGGTCTACGGCGCGGCCAGCGCGGCGGAGAAGGGCAACGCCGCCAACGCCCTGCTGCGCATCCTCCGGCGGCAGGGCCGGCCGCAGATGAAGGAGGTGCACGCCATCAAGGGCGTGTCCTTCGTGGCCCACCACGGCGACGCCATCGGCGTCATCGGCCGCAACGGCTCGGGCAAGTCGACGCTGCTGCGCGCCATCGCCGGGCTGCTGCCTCCGCACAAGGGCGCCGTCTACACCGACGGCCAGCCCTCGCTGCTCGGCGTGAACGCGGCACTGATGAGGGAGCTCACCGGCGAGCGCAACGTGGTGCTCGGCTGCTACGCCATGGGCATGACACCGGCCCAGGTCCGCGAGAAGTACGACGAGATCGTGGAGTTCTCCGGCATCGGGGAGTTCGTCCAGTTCCCCATGTCCACCTACTCCTCCGGCATGGGCGCGCGGCTGCGGTTCGCCATCGCCTCGGCCAAGGCGCACGACGTGCTGCTCATCGACGAGGCGCTGGCCACCGGCGACCGCGACTTCAAGCGCAAGAGCCAGGAGCGCATCCAGCAGATGCGCAAGGAGGCCGGCACGGTCTTCCTGGTGGCGCACAACCTCGACGTCATCGAGGAGACCTGCAACCGGGTGATCTGGCTGCACAAGGGCAAGATCAAGATGGACGGCGACCCGGCCACGGTGCTGGCCGCCTACAACTCCTGATCTCCGGGCGGGCCGCCGCGGCGGCCTGATCCGACCCGTAGCGGGCAGGATGGAAGGCGTTCGAGAACGCCTTCCATCGGAGGTTCATCGTGGCCAACCAGCCACCGGTCCCCTATGACCACCTTCCCGCCGTCCCGGCGCTCGGCGTGGAGAGCGAGGACGTCGCCGACGGCCGGACGCTGTCCGACGACCACGTGTTCGACGGCTGGGGCATGACCGGGCAGAACATCTCGCCGCACCTGCGCTGGTCCGGTGCGCCCGAGGGCACCAGGAGCTACGCGGTCACCTGCTTCGACCCCGACGCGCCCACCGGCTCGGGCTTCTGGCACTGGATGCTCTACGACATCCCGGCCGACGTCACCGAACTACCGCGCGGGGCCGGCGGAGGAGAGAAGAAGGGCCTGCCCGAGGGCGCCGTTCTCGGCCCCACCGACTACGGCACCCGCGAGTACGGCGGCGCCGCGCCGCCGCCCGGCCCGCCGCACCGGTACATCTTCGCGGTGCACGCGCTCGGCGTGGAGAGGCTGGACGTCCCGGCGGGCGCGACCTCGGCGGTGGTCGGCTTCAACATCGTCGCGAACACGCTCGCCCGCGGCTACATCACATCGATCTACGGGACCTGACCGGGCCGCGCGACACACCGTACAGAATCCGGGAAACGGGCGGTGAATGAGCTGACACCGTGACCACGGTTCCATTATGATTCGAACGTAGATTCGAGTCGAGGGAACCGTGATGGAGTGGGGGTGCGGGGTGCGAGAGCTGGCGACCGCCATCGATCTCCTGTCCGCGGAGGACCCGTCGGACGTCCCGCGCGGCCAGCTCGCCGAGCAGCTCATCGAGCTGCACTGGCAGATGGCCAGGCTGCAGGCCCAGATCGCCCGGCGCACCTACGTGCGCGCCCCGGGCGCCTGAGGGCCGCCCCGTCCGCTCACCGCCGCCCGGGGCGGCGGGCGTTCGAACGCCCGCCGTTCGAGGCACCCGCCGTTCGAACAGCCGCGGCCGGGCGGGCGCCCCGTCCGCGGGGCGTCCGCCCGGCCGTTCGGCGTCCCGCCGTCGCGAGCCCGGCCGCCTCACCCGCCGGGCCCGGCCGGCTGGAAGGGGAACCGGCCGGCGAAGGCCGGGCGCAGCTGGTCCAGCCACACCGCCTCCGGGTCGTACTCGGCGAAGAACGGGCGGCCCACCAGGGCCGGGTCCCGCGCCTGGATGAGGTGCAGCACGAACACCCGGCGACCCGCCACCTCGGCGACGCCGTCCACGCACACCTTCCCCGGGGTCGCCGACATCGACGGCCCGCGTACCGTACGGCACAGCCCGGACACCGCGGCGTGCGCGTCCCGGAAGATTTCGTGTGCCCGGGCGAGCGGCACCGCGAAGTAGTCACGCGGGCCGGTGTCCCGTTCGACGAACATGTAGTACGGCACCATGCCGAGCGCGTGCTGCTCGCGCCACATCCGAGCCCAGGTCGCCGCCTCGTCGTTCACCGACCGGATCAGCGGCGCCTGGGTGCGGATCACCGCCCCGGTGTCGCGGATCGCCCGCACCGCCGTCCGGGCGACTCCGGGCGACAACTCGCGGGGATGCGAGAAGTGCGCCATGAACGCCAGGTTGCGGCCGGACTCCACCACGGTGGAGAACAGCCGCAGCAGGTCGGCGGCGTCCGGGTCGGCGGTGAAGCGGGCCGGCCAGTAGGCCAGTGCCTTGCTGCCGATCCGGATCGACTCCAGTTGCCCCAGTTCCAGCAGCGGCTCGACGTACCGCCGGAGCACCGCGGTACTCATGATCATCGGATCGCCACCGGTGAACAGCACGCTGGTCACCTCGGGGTGGGCGCGCACGTACTCGACCAGCGCACCGGGGTCGCCGGAGGCCATCTTCAGGTCGGGCTCCCCGACGAACTGCGCCCACCGGAAGCAGTAGGTGCAGTACGCGTGGCACGTCTGCCCCTGCCGGGGGAAGAAGAGCACGGTCTCGGGGTACTTGTGCTGCATGCCGGGGACCGTCTCGCCGTCGAGCCTCGGCGCGTTG
>NZ_BOOU01000060.1 GCF_016863395.1 Sphaerisporangium rufum
GAGCTGGCCGGCCGGGTGCGGGTTGAGCCGCGCCCGCACCGCCCGCACGGCCGCCCGCACCCGCGCGGCGGGCGCCTCGTCACGAAGCAGGCCGGCCAGGAGTGACACGTCCGGTTCGGGAAGCATGTCCTCCTGGGGGAAGACCAGCCGATAGATCGGGTCGCCGGGCACGTCGGACCAGTCGATCAGCTCGTCGACGACGTAGGAGTTCGTCCGGAACGGCAGCACCTCCGCCACCGCCCGTACGCGCAGCCGCGCACCGGGATCGGGAAATGCGCGTTTCAGCAGCTCGTCCAGGTGTTTGGCGGTGTAGGCGCGAAATCCTCGTGTCCCCGTCCCGGTCAGCGTCACTCGTCGTGGTTCCTCTCCCGAAGCTCCGCGGCCGCGTCACGCGCCCGCCCGTCCCGTACCTTCACCGTGACGCGGCCACCGGGCCCCAGGTTCCGGACCTACTAAAAATATGAGTAAAACTTGCCATATATCGCGACATATCTTGAGTTGGGCTACTCTGGAGGGCGTGAGTTCTCTTACGCCCTTCGACGCGGAGGGCACCACCCGGCGCGCCCCTGACACCGCCCAGCGCGCGTCCGACGCCGACCGCGACCGCGTCGCGGCGATCCTCGGCGAGGCCCTGGCCACCGGCCGCCTCACCAGCGTCGAGCACACCGACCGGCTCGAGTCGGCGTACTCGGCCGTCACCGTCGGCGACCTGCTTCCCCTCACCCGTGACCTGCCCGAGGTCTCCGGCGCCGCCGCCGTGACCTTCAGCGGCGACCGCCAGGAGGTCGCCGCGGTGTTCAGCAAGATCATTCGAGGTGGCCGCTGGGTCCCCGGGCGGCACACCACCCTGCGGTCCACGTTCGGCGCCCTGATCGTCGACCTCACCGACGCCGTGCTCCCCGGCCGGGAGATCACTCTGGACCTGAACTCGTTCTGCGGGAAGCTCATCGTCCGGGTCCCCGCCGACGCGCGGGTCATCGACGAGGGCACCGCGATCTTCTCCAAGCGCCACGTCTCCGGTGGCTCCCCGCGGGAGGCCGCAGACGGCCCGCTCATCCGGGTCACCGGACGCGCGCTGTTCGGCAAGGTGGTGGTCTCCCGGGGCGCCGCGGACTGGCACTGGCCCTGGCGCGCGCAGTAGCCGCCCCGCCACCTACGATGCGGGACACACACTGATTCCGCACGAGGTGACCGCTTGGACGGCATTCCGCCGGTAGCCCTGGACGCCATGGGAGGCGACAACGCCCCTGGCGAAGTCGTCGCGGGAGCCGTCCGGGCGGTGCGGGACCTCGGCGTCCCCGTCGTCCTGGTCGGCGCGCCCCCCGCGCTCACCGAGGAGCTCGACCGGCACGGCGCCGGCTCGGAGATCCCGATCGTGCGCGCCGAGGAGACGATCGCCATGGACGAGGGCGCGCTGGCCAGCCTGCGCCGGCCCCGCTCCAGCATCGCCATCGCCTGCCACCTGGTGCGCAGGGGGGACGCCTGCGCCGTCGTGTCGGCCGGGTCCACCGCCGGCGTGGTCGCCACCGCCAAGCTCCGGCTGCGCGCGCAGCCCGGCGTGCTGCGCCCGGCGATCGCCGTCCCGCTGCCCACCCGGCCGCACCCCACGGTGCTGCTCGACGCCGGCGCGACCGCCGACGTGAAACCCGAGACGCTCGTCCAGTTCGCCCAGCTCGGCGCCGCCTACGCCGAGACCGCGCTCGGCGTGCCGGCGCCGCGGGTCGGGCTCCTTACGATCGGCGGGGAGCCGGGGAAGGGCAACAAACTCGTCAAGCGGGCGCACGAACTCCTCGACGCCGCGCCCGGACTCGACTTCACCGGGAACGTCGAGGGCCACGACCTGCTCAACGGCGTCGTCGACGTCATCGTCACCGACGGGTTCACCGGCAACGTGGCCCTCAAGACCATGGAGGGCAGCGTCCGCTACGCGTTCGGCGAGCTTCGCGCCACCCTGGACGGCGGGCGGCTGGCCCGGCTGGGCACGCTGCTCCAGCGGGGCCGGCTGCGCGAGCTGCGCCGCCGGCTCGACCCGGAGGCGTACGGCGGCGCGGCACTGCTGGGACTGAACGGCACCGTGGTGATCGCGCACGGCTCCTCCCGGGCCGGGAGCGTCGCCGCGGCGTGCGCGCTGGCCGCCACCCTCGCCCGGCAAGGCACCGTCGCCCGGGTCGGCGAGCGCGTCACCTCCTCGGCGCAGAAACAGCACCGCCGATGGTGAGCCGCCGGGGGGTGCGGACGGCCGATCGGTGAGGTGGTGATCAGCGGATATCCTTGGCGCATGACCGACCCGCAGCTCGTGCTCGCCGAACGGGTCCAGCAGGCGCTGGCCGCCGCGTTCGGCCCGGAGCACGCAGGCGCCGACCCGCTGATCCGGCCCTCCCAGTTCGCCGACTACCAGGCGAACGTCGCGCTGAGCCTGGGCAAGCGGCTGCGACGCCCGCCGCGGGAGGTCGCGCAGGCCATCGCCGACGCCCTCGACCCCGGTGACGTCTTCGGGGCGGTCGAGGTGAGCGGCCCCGGCTTCCTGAACATCACGCTGAACGACGAGTGGATCGCCGCGGCCGCCGGCGCCGCGCTCGCCGACCCGCGCAGCGGTGTCGGCCTGGCCACCCCGCCGCAGACCGTCATCGTCGACTACTCCGCGCCGAACGCCGCCAAGGAGATGCACGTCGGTCACCTGCGCACCACCATCGTGGGCGACTCGCTGGTGCGGCTGATGGAGCATCTGGGCAACCGCGTCGTCCGGCAGAACCACCTGGGCGACTGGGGCACCCCGTTCGGCATGCTGATCGAGCACCTGCTCGACATCGGCGAGGCGCGGGCCCTGGCCCGGCTGGAGGCCGGTGAGGGCAGCGAGTACTACCAGGAGGCCCGGGCCAAGTTCGACGCCGACCCCGCCTTCAAGGAGCGCTCGCGCCGGCGGGTGGCCACCCTGCAGTCGGAGGAGCCGGAGACCATCCGGCTGTGGCGGCTGTTCATGGACGCCACGATCCGCTACTTCAACCGGGTCTACTCCACCCTCGGGGTGACGCTGACCGACAGCGACATCGCCGGTGAGAGCATGTACAACCCCATGCTGGCCGAGACCTGCGCCGACCTGGAGTCCTCCGGGGTCGCGGTGCTCAGCGAGGGCGCGCTGTGCGTCTTCCCGCCCGGTTTCACCGGCAGTGACGACCGGCCGCTACCGCTGATCATCCGCAAGAGCGACGGCGGGTACGGCTACGCCACCACCGACATGGCCGCCATCCGCTACCGGGTGCGCGACGTGAAGGCCGACCGCATCCTCTACGTCGTCGGCGCCGACCAGTCGCTGCACTTCCAGATGATCTTCGCTGCGGCCCGGCAGGCGGGCTGGCTGACCGACGAGGTGTCCGCCGAGCACATCCAGATCGGCATGATGCTCGGCTCGGACGGCCGCCGGTTCCGCACCCGCAGCGGCGAGGCGGTCAAGCTGACCGATCTCCTCGACGAGGCCGTCGAGCGCGCCTCGGCCGCGATCGCCGAGCGGGGGTACGACGAGGCCACCCGGGCCGAGATCGCGCACAGCGTGGGCATCGGCGCGGTTAAGTACGCCGACCTGTCGGTCGGCCACGACAGCGAGTACGTCTTCGACTTCGACCGCATGCTGTCGTTCACCGGCAACACCGGCCCGTACATGCAGTACGCGACCGCGCGGATCCGCTCGATCTTCCGCAAGGGCGGCATCGACCCGGCCGAGGCGACCGGGCCGATCCGGCTGGACGAGGCCGCCGAGCGCGAGCTGGCCCTGAAGCTGCTCTCGTTCGGCACCGTGGTCGAACACGCCGCCGCCGGCGCCGAACCGCACCGGGTCTGCGCCTACCTGTTCGAGACGGCGAGCGCCTTCACCACCTTCTACGAAAAGTGCCCGGTGCTGCGTGCGGACGTCGACGCCGGCACCCGCGCCTCCCGGCTCGCGCTGTGCGCGCTCACCCTGCGAGTCCTGCAGACCGGCCTGCACCTGCTCGGCGTCCCCGTCCCCGACCGCATGTGAAACCGGCACGGTCCCGGTCCGGACCCCGCATGGGGACCGTGCCGCGACCGGGTGGGAGTGGCTTGACCGCCCCCACCCGCCGGCCGGGCGCGGCGGAGACGGCCGGGCGCGCCGGCCTGCACGAGGCGGCGGTGCGCGAGCGGCGTACAGGCGGCATGCACCGCCGGAGTGGTTCGCTGCGTTCTGGTAGTAGGAATCAGGACTGACCGGTCAACTCCCGTGACCGAATCGGCGTGCCGCCGGACATGATCGGGCGGAACGAACTAACCTGGGCGCGGTCCTGGGAGTGCCCCCGAACCCTGGCCGACGGGGCCTTCCTCACGCCTTGGGGGAGTTGCCCGCTTTGAGCAGCATCGATCTGACCGCCGAGCCTGATGTCCCCAGGCCCGTGAACGCTACGGAGCCGGATCATCACCCCGATCACCCGGTCGGCGCCCGGCGGAGCCCCGGAACCGGCGAAACGCCGTCAGCGGCGACCGTGGCGGCGAAAGCGGAAACGGCGACGAGCGACGAGCCGACCGCACACGCCGAGGCGACGGCCACCCACGCCGAGGCGACCGCCGTACCCGACGAAGTGACCGCCGCGCACCACGAGGCGACCGCCGTACCCGACGATGTGACCGCCGCGCACCACGAGGCGACCGCCGTACCCGACGAGGCGGCGGTCGCGGAGTTCCGGGCGTACACCGACGCACTGCTCATCCGGCTCGCCGTCGACGGCACCGCACCCGGTGAGCCGCCGCCCGCCGGCGCCCCACCGCAGGGGTGGCTCGGCCCCGCCGTCGAGGCACTCCTGCTCATCCTGGCCGGCGAGGACGCCCTCGATCCGCTCGCCCGGGCCGGCCGGCGCGACGAGACCAGCACCGCCCTCTTCCTTTGCCTGGCGCTCGCCCTCGGCGGCCACGGCGACCGAGTGCACGCCTCCTGGCTCGGCACCGCGTTCGGCGAGCTCGCGACCGACCGGCCGGTGACCGCCGGGCAGCGCGCCCTGTGGGTCGCGGCGGCCCGCGGCGCGTACGGCCCGGCCGGAAAGATCTTCGTGCTGCGCCGGCTGGACGCGGCCTCCGTATCCTCCACCGCCGATCCGGACCGATGGCTCAGCGTCCTGGTCCCGGACGAGCCGGCGCCTGGCGTCGGCTCTCCGGCGCTGAGCGCCCTTCCCACGCTGGCCGAGGTGCCGGACATCCACGGCCCGATCCAGGCCGCGACCAGGCTCTCGGCGCTGCGCCGGCGCTGCGCCGAGATCACCGCCACCCGCCGCTCGGCGCCGGCCTCGGCGGACACCACCGTGTCAGGTGCGCCCACGGCGAGCGCCACGGCCGCTTCCCGGGCCGAGAACGCCGGCTCCCGGCTCGAGGACACCACCTCCGGTCCCACGAACGCCGGTCCCACGAACGTGGACACCAGTGCCACCACGGAGCCGGGGCCGGACGTCCCGTCCGCGCCGTCCGGCGGCCGAGACAGCACTTCGTCCGCGCCGGCCGCCATCACCGGGCCGCAGGACTCGAACGCCGGACCACAGCAGAACGGCGAACCACAGGAGCCGGCGGCCGGCCTGGCACCTGCGCCGTCCACCGCACCGGCCGGGACGCCGCCGGAGGACGAGTCGCTACGTGCCTTGCGCGCCATGGTCCGCGACGGTGCGGCGGCCGCCGGCCCCATGGCGGAGGAGACCGGCACCCTGACCGGTCACCTGCTGGACGACCTGCGTCCAGGTGCCGATCCGCACCTGGCGGCCATCGCGTTCCACGTGGCCACCCCGGTGGTCCGCGCGACCGCCGAAGAGCTCGCCCGGGCGACCAGGGTCGCGCCTCCCGAGGAGATAACCGTCTCCCTCCTCGGCAACGACGTCGTGCTGCGTCCCGAAGGGCCGGACGTGGACAGCATCACCGCCGCCGAGGAAAGGATCAGGGCCGGCAGCGAGGCCCGGCTGGCACCGCGCTGGCTGGTGTACGGCCCGGCCCTGCTGCCCGTCGTCGCGCTGGTCCTGGCCTTCACCGTGTCCGAGCTGTTCGCGGTGGCCGCGCTGGTCCTCGGCGGGGTCGCCGGGTTCGTCCTGTGGCGCCGTACCGTCCGTGAACAGGCCGAGGCCCGCCGGGTGGAGAGCGAGACCGCCCGGCTGCGTGAGGAGGCCGAGGCGGCCGTGTGGGCGCTGCACGACTACGCGCGGGAAGGCACCCGCCGGGCCGAGACCGCGGCCGAGGACCTGGCGGAGATCACCCGCCTGCTCCGCCGCGGCCCGGCCGTCGCCGCGCAGCGCTCCTGACATCCCGCCCGCGGCCCGGCCGGCCCGGGCCGCCGGTCACCCGGCTCGGGCTACGTCGTGGTGATCTCGACGTCGGCCGGAGCGAGCAGGAAGACCTTGTCCGCGATCCGCTCGATGCGGCCGTCGCAGCCGTAGGTCAGGCCGGCGGCGAAGTCGACCATCCGGGTGGCGTCGGCCAGCGACATGCCGGTCACGTCCATGATGACGGCCTGGCCCTCCCGGAAGTGCCGGCCGACGGTCAGCGCGTCCGAGTACTTCTGCGGGCGGATCATGAGGATCCGGGCGAGATCTCCGTTCGCGGCCCAGCGCATGGCGGCACGCTCCGACGCGGGCATCCGCCCATCCTCGTACTCTTCGTACTCGTACGACTCGTCGTACTGCTCTCCATCGCCCAGGCCAAGGTAACTCACCACCCTGCGCACTGCCCCCATCGGCTTCCCTTTCCGCGAGAACCGGCCCCAATCGCCGTGCCCCGACACAAATGACCGTAACCGACGCGTCGCCCGGGGCGGCGCGACACGCCCATACCGTTTTGATTTTGCCCGGGATTCGGGGTGGTATCGACTGGTTATCCGGGGGCGGATAGGATCATGACATGCGTCTCTTCACCGTCGATTCGTTCACCGATCAGCCCTTCAAGGGTAACCCGGCGGCCGTCTGCCTGCTGGACGATGCCCGGCCGGACGAGTGGATGCAGGCCCTGGCCAGAGAGATGCGACACTCCGAGACCGCCTTCGTCCAGGCCGGGCCCCCTGGCGACCCCTACGTGCTGCGCTGGTTCACCCCGGCCGTGGAGGTCGCATTGTGCGGCCATGCGACGCTCGCGACCGCGCATGTGCTGTATTCCACCGGACTGGATTCCGGCGTCCTCCGATTCGCCACGAAAAGCGGAATTCTTAGCACGGATCAGCTCGATCACGGATTTATCTCGATGGATTTCCCCGCTTATCCGCCGGCCGAGGTCGCTCCGTCGGCCGCACTCGGCGCGGCGCTCGGCGCGACGCCGACCTGGGCCGGGATGAGCCGGATGGACATGCTGGTCGAGCTGGAGTCGGAGAAAGCGGTCCAGGAGCTCGCCCCCGACATCGACGCCATCGCCGCCCTCGACACCCGTGGTGTGTGCGTCACCGCACGGGCCGCCGATTCCACCGCGGGCATCGATTACGTGTCCCGTTTCTTCGCCCCTCTCGCCGGCGTTCCGGAGGACCCGGTGACCGGCTCCGCGCATTGCATGCTGGCGCCGTATTGGTCGGGAAAACTCGGCGAGCCGGCGCTCGTCGGCGCTCAGCTGTCGGAGCGGACCGGCGTCGTGCACACCACCATGCGCGGTGACCGGGTCCAGCTCGCCGGCCAGGCCGTCACCATCTGGTCCGGCCACCTCCAGGTCTGAACTCCCCTCGGACGAACTCCGCGCGCCGCCGGCCCTCGGCAGGAGGGTCGGCGCGACGGGCGCCAAGCCATCCCGGGGTTTCACGCAGGATCGAAATGCCTGGCCTCCTGCGTTCGCATACTCCGGGCTCGGAACCACGCCAGAGCAGCCGCCCGCGGGCCGGTCGG
>NZ_BOOU01000061.1 GCF_016863395.1 Sphaerisporangium rufum
GGGTGATCGATGGCATGCGGGTGCTGATTCCGGCTCCGGGCCGGGTAAGGGCTAGAGGTGTCCTCCTATCTCGACTTCTTCGCCGAGTTCGCGGTCACCGGCATGGTCCTTGGCGTCGGTCTCGGTTCCCGTCCAGACGACTGGCCGGGCACGTTGGGGGACGACTTCCATGAGGCCTCCTGGACCGACCACCACCTGGTGCGGCAGTTCGGGTTCATCGACGCCAACTTCCATGACGGGTCGGGCGAGTGGATCTGTGATCACGTCAACGTCCGCCCCGGGCAAATGCACCGGTTCGACGACATGGTCCCGAAGGCGATCGGCATCCGGTACGGGAGCTTCCCGCGCCGGCTGCCCTTCGAGGATGTGGCCAACCGGCTCGTCGGCGCAGGCGTGGAGATTCATCACGTCAGCCGGATGAACATGGCCTGCCTTGAAGAGTATTGGATACCGGAAGGCAAGGTCATGTTCTCGTTGATCTCCGAATATCAGCGGGAGGACTTCCCCGCGCTGCGGCTCGATGACGTCTGGACGGCGACCACGACCACAGGCGTCGACCTTCGGGCGGAGCAGCTGACCCGATATCGCTGATGGGGGATCAGGCCGGTTCGCTGTGAGAACCCATGGTCGATCGAATTAGAGGATGAGAGGCGGGGCCGGTACTTATATCCTGCCGATCATGCCGACGGGTTTCCTGTTCTGCGCCGATCCCCTCCGCCCGCGGCGGGTCGATCCGCATTTCGAGGCACAGGCGCAAGCCGTACGGGATCTGGACGGTCGGCTGGCTCTGATCGACCATGATGCGGTCCAGGCCGACCGGATCGCCGAGGCGGTGGCGCGCGTTCCGCGCGGATTCGGCCCTGTGTGGTACCGGGGGTGGATGCTGCGGACCGAGCAGTACCGGGCGATGGAGGAGGCGTTGCGCGCCCGTGGCTGCCGATTGCTCGTCAGCGGGCAGGAGTATCGCGCTGGGCATGAGTTGCCCGGCTGGATCGACTGTTTCCGGCATCTGACGCCGCGTACCGTCGTGCTGCCGATGGCGCCGAGCGCCGCTCCCCCAGACGTGAAACGGTTGGCGTCAGCGGTGGCCGGGTGGAGCGACGGCGGTTTCGTGATCAAGGACTACGTCAAGTCGCGCAAGTATGAGTGGTCGGACGCCTGTTATGCGCCGAACCTGGCCCGGCTACCCGATGTGGTGGCCAGGTTCGTCGAGCTTCAGGGTGAGGACCTGGTGGGCGGGTTGGTCATCCGGCGCTTCGAGAACTTCGAGCGCCGCGAGTTGCGAGTGTGGTGGGTCGACGGTGAGCCGGTGTTCGCGGGCCCGCACCCCGACGACGCTCAAGCCGCCACCGAAGCGCCCGGGGACCTGAGCGAGGTGCGTGCCGCGGTACGCCGGCTCGGGTGCCGTTTCGTCACGACGGACCTGGTGCAGCGGGCCGACGGCGTCAGGCGGGTGATCGAAGTCGGCGACGGCCAGGTAAGCGACTGGCCGTCCGCCACCGACCCGGCCGTGCTCTATGCCGCACTGCACAACGCCGTGGCTACTCCAGGCTGATCCGAGCTGGGACACAGGCCATCGGCGGCGACATCGGCCCGAGGCATTGCCGTACCGTGCCGAGTATGACTTTCCGGTAACCGGAGACCATGCCGGGGTTTCTCCCGGCCTGGGCCTTCGTGTGTGGAGCGGGTGACGGGAATCGAACCCGCGCTGTCAGCTTGGGAATCGTACCGATCTCGGCCCGCTGACCGCGTCGCCGCAGCATACGGCCCTGGCTGGCCACGCCGGGAGTGACCGTAGCTGACCGCTCGTCACCCCGCCTAATTGCACGCTAATTGCACGGTGATCAAGCGCCGGACCTGGAGTTGGGCGCCTGATCATCCCGTCTGCCGTCGACCCGCCCGCAGGGGAAGCGGGGCAGGGCCAGGGGGTCAAGGTGGAGCGCCCCACCGGACGAACGACCTTGACCCCCTGGCCCTGGTCCGCTCGGCTTGTCCCGGGTCGATGGCGGACGGGATGATCAGTTCCACTCGGGCCACCCCAGAACGCTCGATTGTGTGCCGAGATCATCCTGGAGCCGGAGCGCCCCCGCCGGAGGCTTATTCTGGTGCTAACGCTTACTTCCTTTGACCACGCACGCAGGCCATCCGGCATGCGTGTACTACGTCTCGACGTAGGTCCTGAGCCGATGGAGCACGTTCGCCCCGAAGCGCGGACCTTAGCGTTGTCCAACTTAATCTCGGGGCCCGTATCCCTCTGTGCAGGGACGGGAAGAAGGCGCGATGGTGCCCGAGTTCGTGGGGCATGTTGTCGAAGCCGTTCCTGTGCTGATCGCAGGGGCGGCTGTCTGGTCGGTGCGAAACCTTCCGGGCCGGATCGTGCAAGCGATCCTGGGCTGGAAAGCACTGAGCAGAGCGAACAGGGCTGACATTCCCGCAGTGATGGAGGCCCTGGCGCGATGGGATGCAGGATCTGCAGCGGCCGAGCCGAATGAGGTTTCTGCTTCTGAGGAGTGAAGGTTCGTTCTCGCGCGTTGGGCGGCTCGGAGCCGGCCGCGCGCGAGAACGGCCCCCAGGCCGCACGCGCAGCGTGCGGCCGAGCGCAGGGCCGCCTGGCGGCGCGAAGCGCCGCCCTTGATCTTCATAAGCTCAAATCGGCAGATATGCGTGTCAATGCGCGATGCGTGGCAACAGGTCGCGGTACTCAGGCTCCCGATGTAATACCGGCGATGCCGGAAGTGTGGTTTTGGACTTCCGTTAATGGCCGAGACCAATCTGTGCACTTCCCATCAAGGTCATCCCCATACACACTATGCATGTGGGAACGGATGACATGTTGACTGCCGAGAGCATACTCCCTAAAGCTACTCTTTCTCCCAATGGTTCTAAAGGGCGCTTTGGTGTGGCGTATTTGAAAACTATCTGCAGTCAGGCGGGTATCGGTGTGTCCGAGAATTCGCCAGACGAGGACGTGAACGCCGTAGACTGTGAGGTGCAATTCGAGATTGGATCGGTTCGCGTGCAAGTAAAGTGCACGTCCAAGTTTGATATCGCCGGGAAGTCCGCAAGTTGGCCGATTGAGACCACATGGCAGAAAAAGTGGCAAAAATGTTCTGTACCCGTTTATCTTGTATTGGTAATCTTGGGCTACGATAAGGCGCACCAATGGTTGGAGCATCAGGCGCGCGGAACGTTGCAGCATGCCGCTGCTTTTTGGATCAGGGTCAATGATACTGGTAATGGTCAGACGCGCATAGCCATTCCCAAGACACAACGCCTTACTGCTGCAACGCTACAAATATGGGAAAACGACCTCGAGGCGTGCTTTTTCTCTGGAACTTAGGAGAAATTATGGCTACATACACCTTGCCGGCAGTCAGCGAGATACGTGGCTATCTGAAGGATGTGGGATGGGTCGAGCAGGGACGCGGACAGGCCGGCTCCCTGTGGCGGAAAGATGATCGTAGAATCGGAATTCCTCATGCCGAAACCGCCGATCCAGATGTCCTGGTAGGAGCGCTGAGAAGAATTGCAGGAACGGAGCAGGTGGCCACATTAGATCTTCTGGATCGAATTCGATATCGTTTAATGGATCGCGCAGAACTGAAAACGGATACCGATCGTGAAATTGTGGATACAATTCCCTTGCGTGCAGCGACAACGATGTTATCTGCCGCAAAGTCTTTGCTGAGGTCGGCGGCTACCACGGCATGGCATGAACGTACAGAGATTAGTGGAAACTATGCGCGTCGAGGAGACGCCGTAGCGAAGCAAGCTCATATGGCCCACACCAAGAGAGGGTCCTTTATCATACCGATTATCGTGCCATTGCCTAGCGTTGACGATATGCAGGATACACAGCCGTATCTAGAAGGGCTCTACCAAAGCCCTCCTGAGCCCTTTGAGCGACGGGTTACGCGAACTTTTGCTCAATCGTTACAGGCGCTCCAGGAATCTGTGGTGGAACCGGCTCGTGAACCTACAAAGGAGGTTCTAAGGGAACTCGTAGAGCGTGGTGTCAGCCGTGAGTTTTGTACGAATCTCGGGAAGATATTGAAAGAGCCGGCAATTGGTGATCTACAGGCTACGTTCAACTGGGCAAGCAGTGTGCCTGCATCCGTAACCATCCCTAAAAGTGTGGCGATCGAAGCAGAGTCGGTCGAGCTGGTTGAAAGGGCCGCCGACAAGCTGCGCAGATTTAAAATAGACACTAGTCATACTTTTTCTGGCAACATCGTTGCTTTAAGACGTAATGTGGATGACGCGAGGGGAGAGATTGCTATTTCGACGGTTCGTCGAGGGCGGCAGTGTGAGATTTGGATAGATCTATCACTAGAGAAGTATCAGACGGCAATCTCTTGGCATCGGGACGGAAGGACCGTACTTGCTGAGGGGGTGGTGAAGAGAGGACCTGGTCGGCGTCTGGTAGTCAACGAGGTCGAGCGATTACATCCGATCGATGAAATGTATATTCCAGGAATAGCGGATGCGTAGTCATTTCTATGCTATTTCGACATTCGGTGCTAATCGAGAATTTCCGGGCGTCGACTGCTAAGGGCTCTTCGTGCGGCAGCGTAGCGGTCGTGAAATTCTTGGGCCAAAGCTTCGCGGCGGTAGGTTTGGCGTAGGACGCGGTCGAGGTCGCCGGCTCGGTTGACCAGGTCGGTGAGGGACTTGCGTTCGATGTCGAATGCGGCCATGCCCTGGTTGACGGCGGCGTCCAGGTCGCCGCGTCGGGCGTGGACGATACCGAGGTCGATATGCGCGTCTGCTACGCGCATAGGGGCATTGCTGGTGCCGTCCGGGCGGGTGTGCATCTGGATGGTTTCGAGGGCGTGTTCCTCGGCGCGGGCATCATCGCCCAACCAGGTGTAGGCGGTGGCGGCGTAGAACACCCACTTGGCGTGGTCGAACACGAAGTGGTGGTCGGGGTGTTCGGGGATGGGCAGTCGCGCGAGGTGTTCGGCACCTCGACTGAGGGCCTTGTCCGCTTCCCTGCGGTTCCCCATGCGGGCCAGTCCGCGGGCCTCTTGCAGGGTGAGTTGAACCATGGCGCTGGACTGGCCGGCGGCGGCCTGGCCCATGCGGGCCGCAGTGACCACGTCTTCGTAGCGACCTTCGACCAGAGCGAACCACGCGGACATCTCATGGGCCCATCCCATGAGTTCGCCGTGTCCGACCTGTAGGCCCATGTCGTAGGCGGCGCGCCGGGCGGTCTCGGCCTCCTCGCGTTCCCCGAGGTCGTAATGGACGCAACCGAGTAGCGCGGTGAGCCATCCGCTGATGACCAGTAGCTCGCGGTGTTGGTTGAGGGTGAGCCGGCCGGACAGTAGGCGGGTCACCTGGGCGAGACGCTTCTGAACGCGGTCGCGCAACGTGGCGGCCGAGACGACCGGGTAGGCGCGGCACAGCAGGTCGACGGCTTCGGTGAGCGCTTCTATCGTCCCGGTTCCGACGTCGGACGCCTGGAGCTGCTGGGCCAGCTCCATGGTTCCGTACAGCTCGGCTTCGGCGCGCATGGCGTCGACGGGGATGATCTCGGTTTGGATGATGCGGCCGGCGGTGCCTCGGCGGTTGGGGGAGAAGCCGAGTTGTTCGGGATCCAGGCCGGTGGCCTGGGCGAGGGCGAGGCGATAGGGGGCGTGCGGCCAGGAGACCTCGCCGGCCTCCCATCGCCGGATCCGTTCCTCGTCGCAGTTGAGCCCTTCACGGATGCCGGTCGGGGTGGCGTTGATTCGACTGGCCAGCTCGGCGCGGGTGAGCTGGTGACCGTTGCGCCAAGCACGGAGTTGCACATTCGGGATGACAGTCGGCATCTCCGGCAAATCTCTCATTCAGGGGGTCGAAAAGGGGGCTTGGTTGGGGGTCCCGTCGTGGTGGCTTCGCTGTTTGTCTTTCCGTCAGGCAACACGGTACGTCAGACCGCCTCCCGACGTGGGAGCGCGGGTGCACACAAGGAGAGATGGCGACGGTGACCCGGCCAGTCCAGACCAGTGACACAGTTCCCTGCTCGTTATGCCGGGGCCGTGGCACAAAGCTGTGTAACTCGCGCCGGGGACTTCTGCTTCCTGACGCCGGCGGCGATGGCCACCCCCGGGAGGAACGGGACTGTTTCGACTGTCTGGGCACCGGACGGGTCGGAAAGGACCAAAGTGAATCCCATCATCCTCAAGGCCATGGGCGCGGACCTGAACCCCCCGCCCCTGTCGGACGAGACGTCCAAGCTCGTGCAGCTCCGTAACGAACTCACCCGGCTGGGGGTGGCGGCCGGCCTGCGCGACAACATGAGCGCGCTGATGGTCCGTCCCTCGCGTGGCATGCCGATCTGGGTCTTCGTCGGCTACGGCGGCCAGTACTTCTCCTGGCAGTCGGCGGAGAAGCGGCATCCGGTCAGCGACGTGGCCGGCGCGGCGCGGGCCCTGGTCGAGTACATCGACCGCTGAGCCCTCACAAGCGGGCGCGGCGAGACATGAGCCCTCCACCTGCGGTGGGGGAGGGGGTGGCACTCGGTCTCGCCGCGCCTTTCTCATGATCCGCCCTGATCGCCCGGGTGAAAGCGGGCCGTCCGGCATGCATGCGCTTACTCGAACAGGGTGCCCAGGTGCGGCTGGTCCTCACTTAACGGAGAGGGAGCGTTCTCACTCGGATGCCGGAAGTGGTGAACGCAGCGATGGCGCCTGCACGGAGATGCGGTTCGAGAACGTCGAGGTGGTTGAGGACGATGTTGACCAGCTCGGGCGGCCGGAGCTCCAGCAGTTCGCGGACCAGGATGATCGATGGTTCGGTTGCGCGGGCTTGGGCCAGCAGCGCACCGAAATCGGTGTCGGCCGAGATGATGACGCGCCCATCGGCTCGTGCGATGTTCATGATCATTGAGTCGGGCGCGCTGGTCGCTTGCAGGTCACGGACGTGCGCGGAGTCGTGTCCGGCCTTGGTCAGCAAGTCGGCGATGCGAGGTGAGAGGTTCTCGTCGACCAGAAAGTTCACGCCGGCTCGCGAAGGTGATAGAAGTGAACATTGGTGGCGGCGGCTGCGTACTCGAGGGCCTGTTTGATGTCCTCGCGCTCGAGATCAGGGTAGTCGGAGAGGATCTCGTCGAAGGACCAATCGGCGGCGACGAGCCGGACTACGGTCTCAACGCTGATCCGCAGGCCCCGGATGGTGGGCTTTCCTTCAAGTTTGTCGGGCTCGACGGCGATCCGATCGAAGTTCATGATGTCTCCCCTCCCTGCTGATACTGCCAGGTCGGTCCCGGGAGGGCGACTGAGATGTCCTGGATGAAACGGCAAAGCCTGGGGGGCGATCCACCGCATGGCCCGGGCTCGCAGCGCGAGAGCGCCGACCGGCCGGCCATCCGGTGCTGCGAGCTAATTGCACGGAAGATCGTTCAGGTGGGGAAAAAGATCAAGGCCCGGGTCGGGGAATGTTTCCTGACCTGGGCCTTCGCGTGTGGAGCGGGTGACGGGAATCGAACCCGCGCTGTCAGCTTGGGAAGCTGATGTTCTGCCATTGAACTACACCCGCGTCGATCAGTGACCTGATGACGGACCCACTCTAGCGGAAGTCCGGGCGTGCCACCTCCCTGTGGGTGACAGGAGTTCGCGGGCGCGGAGCAGGGGAGGGAGGGGGCGGGAGGTTGGTAGGTTGCTGACGTGCTGCTCTCCGATGGTGACATCCGTGCCGAGCTCGACGCGGGACGGGTCAGGATCGACCCGTTCGACGCCGGGATGATCCAGCCGTCCAGCCTGGACGTGCGGCTGGACCGGTTCTTCCGGGTGTTCGAAAACCACCGCTATCCCCACATCGATCCCGCGGTCGAGCAGCCGGAGCTGACCCGGCTGGTGGAGCCGGACGGGGAGGAGCCGTTCATCCTGCATCCGGGGGAGTTCGTGCTGGCGTCCACCTTCGAGGTGATCGGCCTGCCGGACGACATCGCCGGGCGGCTGGAGGGCAAGTCGAGCCTGGGGCGGCTCGGGTTGCTCACGCACTCGACGGCGGGGTTCATCGATCCGGGGTTCGAGGGGCACGTCACGCTGGAGCTGTCGAACGTGGCGACTTTGCCGATCAAGCTGTGGCCGGGCATGAAGATCGGCCAGTTGTGCATGTTCCGGCTCAGCTCGCCGGCCGAGCATCCCTACGGGAGCACGCGCTACGGCTCGCGGTACCAGGGGCAGCGCGGGCCGACGCCGAGCCGGTCCTTCCTGAACTTCCATCGCACGCACATCTGACCGTTCCGCGTAGATCACAGTCGAATGAACATGGTGCCCACTTTGCCGATCTTCCGGCAGGTTGGGCGGTGTGGCGGTCCGGCCGGACGGCCGGTGGGGAAATCGACGGGCCGGCGGACGCATCGGGCGGCCGCGCCGGGGCATGAGGTGCGGCGGTGATGGTGGTACGGAGTGGTGGCGCCGCGGGCGGCCCGGATACCGGCCGGTGCGAGGGTCCGCATGCGGGCCCTGGCGCGGTTTCCGGCCTGGGACGCCCGGCGCCGCCACTTCGCGGCGTCCGCCACTGATCGGGTGCGAGGGAGCGATCCGGGCCGGGTGCCCGCCCGGGGCCGCGTTCCGGCCTCCGGCGACATCCCGGCGAAGGGAGGGTTACGCCAGGTAGTGACTGCTGCGAACTTCGCATTTCAGCCTGTTGCCCGTACCCTTCTCTGCGGACCATCCCCGCACATCTGGAGAACGACGTGCGCTTGCGTCTCACACCGCGTGAGGACAGCTACTACGATCTGTTCGCCGACTCGGCCAACAACCTCGTCACCGCCTCCCGCCTGCTGGTAGAGATCATCAGCGACGGGTCGGACCGCGAGGCGCTGGCCGAGAAGATGCGTGCCTGCGAGCACGCCGGCGACGAGCGTACCCACGCGATCATGAACCGGCTCAACGAGAGCTTCATCACGCCGTTCGATCGCGAGGACATCTACCGTCTCGCGTCGAACCTCGACGACGTGATGGACTACATGGAGGCCGCGGCCGACCTGATCGGCCTCTACCAGATCGGCCACCTGCCCAAGGAGGTCGTGCGCCAGGTCGAGGTGCTGGAGCGCGCGGCCGAGCTGACCGCCGAGGCGATGCCGCGCCTGCGGTCGATGAACAACCTCAACGAGTACTGGATCGAGATCAACCGGCTGGAGAACCAGGCGGACCAGGTCTACCGGCGGCTGCTGGCCAAGCTGTTCGGCGGCGAGTACGACGCCCTCACGGTCATGAAGATGAAAGAGGTCATCGACCAGCTGGAGATGGCCGCCGACGCCTTCGAGCACGTGGCGAACACGATCGAGTCGATCGCGGTCAAGGAAAGCTAAGTGGAGCTCGCCCTCGTCATCGGCGTCATCGTCATCGCGCTGGTGTTCGACTACACCAACGGTTTCCATGACGCCGCGAACGCGATCGCGACCTCGGTCTCGACCCGCGCTCTCACTCCCCGCGCCGCGCTGTTCATGGCGGCCGCGATGAACTTCGTCGGCGCGCACATCAGCACCGAGGTCGCCCGCACGGTGGGCACCGGCATCATCGAGCCGCCCAGCGGTACGCATGGGCTGGTCATCGTGGGCGCCGGCCTGGTCGGCGCCATCACCTGGAACCTGATCACCTGGTACTTCGGGCTGCCCTCCTCCAGCAGCCACGGCCTGATCGGCGGGCTGGTGGGCGCGGCGCTGGCCGCCTCCAGCGTCGTGCAGTGGCAGGGCGTGGTGCAGAAGGTCGTCATCCCGATGATCGTCTCTCCGCTGGTCGGCTTCCTGCTCGGCGCGATCATCATGATCGCGATCCTGTGGATCTTCCGCCGGGCGAATCCGCACAAGTCCTCGAAGGGGTTCCGGTACGCGCAGACCGTCTCCGCCGCCGCGATGGCGCTCGGGCACGGCCTGCAGGACGCCCAGAAGACGATGGGCGTGATCTTCCTGGCCCTGTACACCGGCGGCTTCCTGGCGGCCGACGACCCGATCCCGCAGTGGGTCATCCTGGCGGCCGCCGCGGCGATCTCGCTGGGCACCTACTCCGGGGGCTGGCGCATCATGCGCACGCTGGGCCGGCGGATCATCCACCTGGCGCCGGCGCAGGGCTTCGCGGCCGAGACGGCCGCCTCGCTGGTGCTTTACACCATGGCCATCGCGGCCAAGGCGCCGATCTCCACCACGCACACCATCACCAGCTCGATCATGGGCGTCGGTGCCACCAAGCGGCTGTCGGCGGTCCGGTGGGGTGTGGCGGGCAACATCATCACCGCATGGGTGCTCACCATTCCGGCGGCGGCGTTGGTGGCGGCGCTGGTCTACTTCGCCCTGCACTGGATGGTGGAGTAGGGGACGGCCCCGCGCTCCGGGTCCCGCCGGTAGGCGCCCGCTGCGGGCTCCACCGTCCGGGGCCCGAGCCTAAGGCTCAGCGGTGGCGGTACATGACGTCGACGTCCCAGCGGGTGAAGCCGAGGGACTCGTACAGCCGGATGGCCGAGGTGTTCTCCTCGTCCACGTACAGCATGACCTGGCCGAGGCCGCGGGCGCGAAGGTGGGCCAGGCCGGCCAGCGTGAGCGCGCGGCCGAGGCCGGTGCCGCGGGCCGAGGGGTCGACGCCGACGACGTACACCTCGCCGATCGGCTCGTGGCCGTGGTCGTCGGGGCCGTCGCCGCCGTGCACCTTGGTCCAGTGGAAGCCGGCGAGCTCGCCGTCCCGGACGGCCAGGAAGAAGCCCTCGGGGGCGAACCACGGCTCCCGCTCGCGGCGTTCGAGGTCCGCCATGGTCCAGGCGCCCTGCTCGGGGTGGGTGGCGAACGCCCGGGCGTTGACCGCCAGCCACGCCTTCTCGTCGGCGCCCGGCTCGAACGTGCGCAGCCGGTAGCCGTCGGGCATCGGCGCGGCCGGCAGCGGGGCGTACAGCGAGCGGCGCATCTGCCACAGCGAGCGGGCCCGGGTGAAGCCCAGCGCGGCGGCGAGCCGCCCGGCGCCCTCGCCGTCGCCGTGCGCCCACAGCCGCAGCCGCCCGCCGGTGCCGGCGAGCACCGCCTCGGCGAGCCGGCGGCCGAGGCCGCGCCGCCGGTGCGCCGGATGGACGACCAGCTCGCCGCTCGGCCCCTCCACCTCGTCGGTCGGGTCGACGTGCGCGAAGCCGGCCAGCTCGTCGCCCGCGTACAGCAGGATGACCCGGGCGCCCGGGTCGCCGCCGTAGCGCAGGTGCAGCATGACGTGCTCGTTCAGCGGCCGGACCGAGTCGGCCTCGGTGGCCGCGTCCACCAGCGCGCGCACGGCGGCCACCTCGTCATCGGTCAGCCGGTCCCGGGTCTCGACGCGCACGCTCATGCCTGGCACTCTAATCGGCGGAGGACGTCATCACTCCGTGGGGTGAATCGTTATCTCTGCGACGTTTGTCGCTAAGGTTCCGACTCTAGGCTCGGCTGACATGACGCCACGATCGTTCACGCGGCTCGCGGTGGCCGGCCTCGTCGCCGCCACCGGGCTCGCCGTCGCCGCCGCCCCCGCGTCGGCTCATCCCAAGCCCAAGCCGCCGCAGACGGTGCCCGTCCGGCTGGTCTCCATCAACGACTTCCACGGCAACCTGGAGCCGCCCACCGGCTCCGGCGGCGCGATCGTCGACGAGACCGGCACCTCGGTGCCGGCCGGTGGGGCCGCGTACCTGGCCACCCACCTGAAGTCGCTGGCCGGCAAGGGATCGCTGGTGGTGGCGGCGGGCGACCTGATCGGGGCGTCCCCGCTGATCTCGGCCGCCTACCACGACGAGCCCACCGCCGAGGTGCTCGGCAAGATCGGGCTGAAGGTGTCCTCGGTCGGCAACCACGAGTTCGACGAGGGCCTCACCGAGCTCAAGCGCATCCAGAACGGCGGCTGCCACCCCACCGACGGCTGCTCCCCGGCCGGCAAGTGGAAGGGCGCCGCGTACAAGTACCTGGCGGCGAACGTCACCAAGGAGAGCGACGACCGGTACGTGCTGCCGCCGGTCGCGGTGAAGAAGGTCAACGGGGTGCCGGTCGGGTTCATCGGCCTGGTCACCCAGACCACCCCGTCCATCGTGACCGCCTCGGGCATCGCCGGTCTGAAGTTCGGCGAGGAGGTGGCGGGCGGCAACCGCGCCGCCCGGCTGCTGCGCGCGGCCGGCGTGAAGGCCATCGTGGCGCTGGTGCACGAGGGCGACCAGATCACCCCGAACCAGAGCCCGGACGCCTGCCCGGTGACCCCGGGCGCGGGCACCCGCATCGCTCAGGGCCTGAGCGCGGACGTGGACATGGTGATCATGGGGCACTCGCACCAGGCGTACATCTGCACGACCAAGGACCCGGCCGGCCAGGACCGCGTCTACACCCAGGGCTCGTCGTTCGGCCGGGTGCTGACCACGATCGACTTCAAGGTCGACCGCCGGACCGGCGAGGTGGTGCGCTCCTCGGTCGCCGCCGACAACCACGTCGTGACCAGGGACGTCACTCCCGACCCGGCGGTGGCCGGCCTGGTGGCGACCTGGAAGGACCGGGTGTCCACCGTCGCGAACAAGCCGGTCGGCAAGATCACCGCGAACATCGGCCGGGCCGCCGCGCCGTCCGGCGAGTCGCCGCTCGGCGACCTGATCGCCGACGCCCAGCTGGCGGCGACGCAGGAAGGCGGCGCGGAGATCGCGCTGATGAATCCGGGCGGCGTCCGCGCCGACCTGACCTACGCGCAGAGCGGTTCCGAGGGAGACGGGGTGGTGACCTACGGCGAGGCGTTCACCGTCCAGCCGTTCAACAACCTGATGCAGGTGGTCACCCTGACCGGGGCGCAGCTCGACGCGCTGCTGGAGCAGCAGTGGCAGAGCGGCGGGTCGACGGTGCGCATCCTGCAGCCCTCGGCGTCGCTGACCTACACGATGAGCCAGGCGCAGCCGATCGGCTCCAGGGTGTCCGACATCAAGATCAACGGAACCGCGGTGACGGCGGACCGGAAGATCCGGGTGGCGGCCAACAACTTCCTGGTCGGCGGCGGCGACGGGTTCACGGTGTTCAAGGAGGGCACCGACCTGTGGAGCGGCCCGCTGGACATCGACGCCTTCGTCGACTACCTCGGTGCGCACGACCCGGTGGCCCCGCCGGCCACCGACCGGATCACGCTCGCCGGCTGATCGGCTCGCCACGGCCCGGGGCCCGCTCCCGTCCGCGGGGGCGGGCCCGCCCGCGGCGTCGTCGCGCGCGGGTGAGCGTGCCGGACGCCCGCGGTGGCCGGCCGGTGCGGGGAAGGCCGGTCCCGGGAGGTCAGTGCCGGGCGGGGACCGGCTCGCGGTCGTCGGCCTGCTCGCCGCCCCGGTCGGGGACGAAGCGGTAGCCGACGTTGCGCACGGTGCCGATCAGCGACTCGTACTCGGCGCCGAGCTTGGCCCGCAGCCGGCGGACGTGCACGTCCACCGTGCGGGTGCCGCCGAAGTAGTCGTAGCCCCAGACCTCCTGCAGCAGCTGGGCCCGGGTGAAGACCCGGCCGGGGTGCTGCGCCAGGTACTTGAGCAGCTCGAACTCCTTGAACGTGAGGTCGAGCGCGCGGTTGCGCAGCCGCGCGGTGTAGGTGGCCTCGTCGATGGACAGGTCGCCGCTGCGGATCTCGTCGGGGACCTCCTCGGTCGCGGCGAGCGAACGCCGGCCGGTGGCCAGCCGCAGCCGGGCCTCGACCTCCGCCGGGCCGGCGGTGTCCAGCAGGACGTCGTCGGCCCCCCACTCGGCGGTCATCGCGGCCAGCCCGCCCTCGGTGACGATCACCATCAGCGGGCAGTCGATGCCGGTGGTGCGCAGCAGGCGGCACAGGCTCTTGGCGTGGGCGAGCTCCTTGCGGGCGTCGACCAGCACGGCGTCGGCGGGCGGTGCGTCGATGAGCGCCGACCCCTCCGCGGGCGCGACCCGTACGGAGTGGAGGAGCAGCCCGAGCGCGGGCAGAACCTCCGCCGAGGGTTCCAGAGCGTTGGTGAGCAGAAGAAGGTTACTCACAGCGCCTCCCATTCCAGAAGGTCGATCCGGAGACGGGAAACGCCGAGCCGCTCACGCAACGCATCCGCCTCCTCGGCGTGCTGTAACGGCAGGTGCCGTACAAACACGTAAAGGACCCGGGGGCTACGTCGCCCAGGTCCCGTCAGTACGTGAGGATAGCCCAGAGGAAACGCACGTCCATAGACCGCCCATCTGGTGAACACTTCATCACGCGGGAAATATACGTAACCATTCCCGTGCGGTGCGTGACCGACACCTGGGCGGTCCGGTTGCCGGTCATGGCCTGGAGGTCGCTCGATGGCGAAGGGGACGGTCCGATACTGGGCGGCGGCGAAGGAGGCCGCCGGGGTCGCGGAGGAGCCCTTCGAGGCGGCCACCTTGGGAGAGCTTGTGCTCAAAATCACACAAAAGCATGACAAGTCAGACCTGCCGCGGGTGCTGGCGCGGTCCTCCTTCCTGGTGGACGGCTCCCCGGCCGGCGTGCGGGACCCGCATCGGGTCGCCCTTCCGGACGGAGCCACCGTGGAGGTGCTCCCCCCCTTCGCGGGCGGCTGACCGCCGGTCCCTCCGCGGGCCGGCGCCGCTCGGGTTTCCGGGTATTTGCCGCTAACTTCCGACATTCGGTTACATTCCGTTGCATAGCTGCGCTCCCCCTGCTCGATGCGGGTTTCGTACCCCGGGCACGGGGGAGAGGGTCGGCGCACGGAAACCCCGTCGCGGGCGGGCCTGTCGAAGGAGCCGGATGCGCAAGCTGCTCGTATTCCTCGTCCTGCTCGGCGTCCTGCTCGCCGTGCTCGACCGGGTCGCGGTCGCCGGCGTCGAGCGGGAGATCGCCCGCCAGGTCGCCGCCCAGTACGACCTGCCGGCCCAGCCCAAGGTGGAGGTGCACGGTATCCCCTTCCTCACCCAGGCGGTGGCCGGCCGCTACGAGAAGATCACCCTGTCGATGGGCGGCATGACCACGCCGGACGGCGCCAAGGTCGCCAAGGTGGACGCGGTGCTGCGCGGGGTGCGGGCGCCGCTCGCCGACCTGGTGCAGAACGCCGCCGGCGCCGACATCCGCGCCGACGACGTCGAGGGCACCGTGGTGATCTCCCGGGAGACCCTGTCCGCCCGCGCCCCCCGCGGCCTGAAGATCGAGGGCGGCGGCGACGACTCGCTGCAGGTCACCGGCGAGCTGACCGTGGCCGGCATCACCGTCCCGGTCACCGCGAAGATGAAGGTCCAGGTGGTGCGCGGCGGCGTCCGGCTGTCACCGGAGAGCGTGAACGGCATCCAGGTGCCGAACGCCTCCCGGCTGCTCAGCTTCGACGTGCCGATCGGCGACCTGCCGCTGAACCTGGAGATCAAGCGGGTGCGCAGCGTTCCCGAGGGCCTGGCGGTCGACGCCGTGGCCAGTGACGTGCCGCTGCGCGGCTGAGCCACCGCTGAACCGGACCGGGGCGTGGTACGTCATGAGGATGTGAGTCCCGCCGGAACCGCCGACGAGCAGCTGATCCGGACGCTATTCGCCGACCACGGCGGGCCACTGTACGGATACGCGCTGCGACTAACGGGAGATCCGGGCAAGGCGGAGGACGTGGTTCAGGAGACGCTGTTGCGCGCGTGGCGCCACCCCGACGCGCTGGCCGGCCGCCCGGTGCGGGCATGGCTGTTCACCGTCGCGCGCAACCTGGTGGTCGACCACGCCCGGGCCCGCCGGTCCCGGCCGGCCGAGACCGGCGACGAGGCGCTCGCGGTCATCCCGGCCGAGGACGAGCTGGAGCGGGCGGTGGAGGCATGGGGGGTCGCCGACGCCATCGGCGCGCTGCGCCCCGAGCACCGGGAGGTCCTGCTGGAGACCTACTACCGCGGCCGCTCGGTCAAGGAGGCGTCCGAGGTGCTCGGCATCCCGCCCGGCACGGTCAAGTCCCGCACCTACTACGCTCTGCGGGCGCTGAAGCTGGCGCTGGAGGAACGAGGGCTGGCGCCGTGAGCACCTGCGACGACATGCGGATGGCGCTCGGCGCCCACGTGCTCGGCGCGCTGCCGGCCGAGGAGGCGGTGCTGCTGGAGGCGCACCTGGCGACCTGCCCGGAGTGTCGTGCGGAGCTCGCCGAGCTGAGCGGCCTGCCCGCGCTGCTCGGCCGGGTGTCGGAGGCGGACATCGAGCAGGTGACCAGCCCGCCGGCCGCCGTACTGGACCGGCTGGTCACGGCCTCGGCCCGGCGCCGCCGGCTGAACCGGGTCATGCTCGGCCTGGCCGCGTCGGTCGCCGCGGTGGTGATCGGCGGTACCGGCTGGATGGCGGTGCGCGGCCCGCAGGAGACGGCGAGCACCGTGGCCGCGCCGGCCCAGGGCGCCGAGGACGCCGCGGCCGGCGCGGACGCGCAGGGCTACGGCCAGGAGGGCCAGGCGGACCGCCGGTCGGACGACGCGGGAGAGGGAGCGGCGGATCGCCCGATGCTGGCGCAGGAGACGACGCCTCCCGGGCGGCGGGCGTCCCCCGCCGCGACGTCGCCGCCCGCCGCCGGAACGCTCACCGCCCGCGAGGGCGAGGTCCGCGCCACGCTGCGGCTGGTGCCCGGCGGCGCGGGCACCACCGTGCGGGTGACGGTCACCGGGGTGCCCGGCGGGACGTCCTGCCGGCTGACCGCGATCGGCCTGGACGGCACCGCCTCCCCGGTGGGCAGCTGGACGGTGGACGGCACCGCCGCCAGCACGTTCACCGGGCACACCGAGCTGGCCGGCGACCGCATCCGCCGGTTCGACATCCGCACCGCCGCCGGCGAGCGGCTGGTCTCGGTCCCGCATCGGCGCTGACCGGCGCGGGAATGGCACCCGGCGGCGCGATGTTGACGCAGGCGATGGCAGGCATGGCGGGACGCGCGGCAGGAGGCGCCGTGGAGGACGGGCGGTCGATGACGGCCCAGGACCTGGGCGGCGCCGCCTTCGGCGAGCTGGCCACGCTGGTGCACTTCGGCACCGCCTTCTGCCTGCCCTGCCGGGCGACCCGGCGGGTGCTCGCCGAGGTGGCCGGTCTGGTGCCCGGCGTGCGGCATGTGGAGATCGACGCCGAGTCCCACCTGGAGCTGGTGCGGCGCCTCGGCGTGACGAGCACGCCCACCGTCCTGGTGCTGGACGCGGCCGGCCGGATCGTCCGCCGGGCCGCCGGGCCGCCGCGCCGGGCGGAGGTGATCGCCGCGCTCGGTGCTCTGGTGCCGGACGGCGGCCTCTCCCGGGACGTCCCGTCTCATGAACCGGACGCCACGTGACAGATGGCAAGACGGGGGGTACTGTCGTGAGCATGGTGCCCATGACAGAGCTGCTGACGAAGCGGCGCGCGGTCGACTTCTGCCGCGTCGCCACCGCGCTCTGTCCTGCTGCCTGAGGTCGATCGCGCGGCCGTTCGCCGCCCCGATCCGAAGAGTGCCCGATCAACGCGTTCTCGGCACGATTCCTTCAGGAGCTCCTTGCCATGCAGGTTGATCCACGAAGCACGCGGTATCCCGCGGCCGTCCTGACGCTGATCCCGGCACTCCTCCCGCCCACGGGCGACACCCGGCCGCTACCGGCCACCGGTGCCGTCCTCGCCGCCGCGGCCCGCCCGGCCGCCCGCCACGCCGCCCCGGTCGCCGCAGCCCGGGCCGCGCACGCCATCTGATCATCAGCCGTCTCACGCCCGCCGCAACCCGAAATACGGGAGGTTCCCGAATGAGCCGCTCCGCCGCACTGGTGGACGCCGACTGGGTCGAGGCCAACCTCGACACCCCTGGCGTCGTCCTCGTCGAGGTCGACGAAGACGCCAGCGCCTACGACAAGGGCCACATCCGTGGCGCCGTGAAGATCGACTGGAGGCAGGACCTCCAGGACCCGGTCCGCCGCGACTTCGTGGACCGGGAGGGCTTCCAGGCCCTGCTGTCGGCCCGCGGGATCTCCAACGACGACACCGTCGTGCTGTACGGCGGCAACAACAACTGGTTCGCCGCCTACGCCTACTGGTACTTCAAGCTGTACGGCCACGAGAACGTCAAGCTGCTCGACGGCGGGCGCAAGAAGTGGGAGCTGGACTCCCGCGAGCTGGTGGCCGAGTCCCCGGCCCGGCCGGCCACCCAGTACGTCGCCAAGGACCAGGACCACTCGCTGCGGGCCTTCCGCGACGACGTGGTCGCCGCCATCGGCAAGCTCAACCTGGTGGACGTCCGCTCGCCGGACGAGTTCACCGGCAAGCTGCTGGCTCCGGCCCACCTGCCGCAGGAGGCCGCGCAGCGCGGCGGGCACATCCCGACGGCGCGCAACATCCCCTGGTCCAAGGCGGCCAACGACGACGGCACCTTCCGCTCCGACGAGGAGCTGCGCACGCTGTACGCGGGCGCCGGAGTCGACTTCGACAAGGACACCATCGCCTACTGCCGCATCGGCGAGCGGTCGGCGCACACCTGGTTCGTGCTGCACGAGATCCTCGGCCAGCCGAACGTGAAGAACTACGACGGATCGTGGACCGAATACGGCTCGCTGGTGGGCGTGCCGATCGAGCTGGGGGAGGCCCGCTGATGACCGCTCAGGGTTGCGCCGCGCCGGAGCAGACCATCGCACTGCCGGCCGGGATCGATCTGCGGAACCAGGCCGTGATCCAGGGTGTCGTCACCGGCACCGATCGCGCCTACGCCCGGCTGCTCGACCGCACCGGTGAGTTCACCGGCGAGGTCGTGGTGTCGGAGGAGGGCGTCTTCCGCTTCTTCGCCGGCCCCGGCTCGTGGACCGTCCGCATCATCGCGGGCGGCGGCCTCACCAAGGATGTGCCCGTCGAGGCGCGGGTCGGCGAGGTGGCCGAGCTGAAGGTGGCCGTCTGACGGCCGTGAACGTCCCGGGCCGGTGCCCGGTGGAGGGCCGGTGTCTCCTGGCGGAGGCGCCGGCCCTCCGGCGTTCACCACGCCGCCGGTGATGTTGCTGCGGCGGGAGTGACGCCGTCGATAGGATGCACCGGATGTCCGAATCGCTGCGTATCCCGTCGGTCTGGTCGCTGCCGCTGCACATGCTGCGGCTCGCCGGGCGCTGCCTGCTCCCGCTGGTCATGTGGTACTCGGCCGGCGAGCTGGTGCGCTTCGGGCTGCTGGTCGGCGCCACCGAGATGTCCCACGGCTCGATGCCCGACCTGCGGCGCGCCCTCACGATGCTGGTCTTCATCATCATGGTGCTGGCCAACCTGTTGGTCATGGTCGGCATGTTCCACTCCCTGCGCGGCGCGCTGTCGGAGATGCGCGCCCGCCGGGCCGAGGGCGGCGCCCGGGAAGGGCTGCCGGACGTCGCGGCCCGGGTGATCGTGCCCTTCGTGGTGCTCTACCTCAGCTGGGGCTGGCACCTGGACGACGTGCACGCGTTCGTCGACGTCGACCTCGCGCGGCAGAGCGCCCAGTACGGCTACCTCGGCGCGTTCTCCGACTTCGCCACCGGCGAGGGTCGGGACACCGCGCTCGGCCTGGTCGCGCTCAGCCTGCAGGTCAGCTTCGCCATCACGGTCGTCGCCTTCGTCGCCCGGTTCTTCCTGGCGGCGTGGTACGACCGCACCCAGAGCCGGACGGCGGGGCTGGCCACCGCGTTCGCCGAGCTGGCCTTCTTCTACTTCGGCGTGCAGGTGCTGTGGTCCCGCGGCAACTGGCTGGGCAGCCGGGTGGCGCACACCTGGTGGGACGACCTGATGGCCGCCGCCCGCGAGCACATCCCCGGCTGGGAGGCGATCACCGGAGTCATCGGCACCCTCTGGTCGTACGCCTGGGAGGCGCTGGTGCTGCCCGGCGCCTGGCTGACCGTGGCGATCCTCATGTACGGGGCGTACGCCGAGGACGCCACCGCGGTGATCCGGGGCACCCGGATCGAGGACCGCGCCACCCGGGCCGGGCGGGAGTTCGCCGGCCGCACGCACGCGCTGACCCGTCGGCTCGCCTCGATGTTCCTGGGCCGCTGGGTGCACTGGGTGGCCTGGGCGCACACCGTGCGGCTCACCCTGCGGGCCGGGTTGCCGCTGCTCGGCATGTTCGCGCTCTGCTTCGCCGGCCTGGAGGTGGGTGAGGGCTACGCGCGGCGCGGCCTGGAGTACCTGGCCGGCACCGACCACCCGTACATGTTCTGGAACGTGTTGTTCATCCCCATCGACTTCGCCGTGGACCTGGCGAAGGCGGTGCTGACCGTCTGCCTGCTGGCCGCCACCTTCGACGTCGCGGCCGGCGCGGAACGCCGGCGGCGCGCGGCGGCGGTCAGCGGCGGAACCGCAGGTACGGACCCGACTCCTCCTTCGCCACCCGCTCGTTCGGCCACACCTCCAGCTCGACCTGGCCTGCCAGCGGTCTCGGGACCGAGCTGATCAGGGTGAACCTCCCGGCCGAGCCGGGTTCGATCTGGTCCGGCGGCGACTTCCACGGCAGCGCCTTCCAGGTGCGACCCGAGCGGTCGCCCAGGTAGAACGCCGGCGGGCTGATGTTGAGGAACCTGCCCTTGTCGTCCAGTACGGTCGCCTCCACGCTGATCTGCAGCGTGACCCGGTCCGGCGGGTCGGACGACGTCATCTGCTCCGGGCCGGGCCCGATGCCGAGCAGCCGCCACCGGGCGTGCTCCAGCGTCGCCGCCTGCCCGGCGGCCACCCGCTGGACGACGGGCGCCGGGTCGGTCTGCCGGTACCGGTCGTAGGCGTCCCAGCCCCGGACCCCGAGCAGCGCCGCGGCCAGCGCCAGCGCGCCGGCCAGCTGCAGGCCGACCTTGACCGGCCCGGGCAGCGCGCGGCGCCGCCGGCGGGGCCGCCCGCCGTGGCCGGCGTCCGCCTCGGCGGCGGAGAACGGCGGCTCGCCGGGTCCCGGCACCGGCGGGCCGGGCGGCGGCGCGGGCGGGCCGGCCGGTGGCGTGGGCGGGCCGGGCCAGGGCCGGGACGGCGGGCGGTCGCCCACCACCGGGATCGGCACCGTCGAGGTGCCGCGCGGGTCGCCGGCCGGGTCCGGTGGCGGCCAGACGCGGGTGTCGGCCCGCGGAATCCGCCGGGCTGGCATGAACCAGGACGGCTCGCTCACCGGCGGACCCCAGACGCCGGTGTCGTTCGGGTTCTGCTCGGTCATCAGCCGGTCACCTCGTACCCGTCCTCGGCCTCGGAGATCATCCGCCGGGCCCCGGCCTCGTCCAGGCCGAGATCCATGGCGACCTCCGGAACCCAGTCCTCGAACAGCACCTGCGGATCGGTGACGACGACGCGCGCTCCGGCGACCTTGTCCGGCGGGACCTCGAAGAAGTACAGGCCGGACCGCCACCAGCCGGGCTGCACCCACTTCTCGGCCAGCGTCGCGCCCGCGTCCACCCGATCGGTGGGGTCGAAGCGCAGGCCGTCCGCGGTGAGCAGGAAGGCCGACAGCTTCAGCGGCTTGCGGACCGAGGTCGCCCCCACCTTGGCGACCAGGAAGATCTGCCGGGTGGTGGCCTCGTCCGTGCCGAACTCCTTCTTGACCCGCACCGACCGGGCGAACCGCACCTCCTCCAGCCGGGCGGAGAACGTGTCCATCCTGATCTCCTCGCGCGGGCCGCCGGTCGCGGTCAGCGGGTCGTCCAGCCGGTCCGGCGGGAGCACGAATTCGTGCGCGTAACCGGCGCCACCGATCAGGGCGAGCCCGACGGCCACGTGCAGCAGCCGGCGCCAGGCCGGTGCCCGGCGCGGCGAGACCGGGGCGGGCGCGGCGGGCCGGCCGCTCGGCGGGTCGATCATGATCCCGCCACCCGGACCGGCAGGTCGACCTCGGCGGCGACGAGCTGCGGCGGCCGGGTGGCCTTGCTCGGCGCCGGGGTGGGCTCGCCGTCCGGCAGGGCCTTCTCCCGTTTCAGCACCGGCAGCCAGTTGAGGTCGCCGGACATGAAGCTCTCGGTCAGCACGAAGGTGGCCGCCTCGATGCGCACGCTCTTCGGGGCGCGCTCGCCCTGGGCCAGCTCGAAGGCCATCACCACCGTGGTCGGCACCCCCGGATGCAGCTGGCCGTACGGGTGCGTGCCGTCGTCCAGGGTGACGATGCGGGGCCCGAGGTCGTCGGAGCCGGCCGGCGGCTTGAGCCGCCGGACATCGGTGCGGACGGTGATGAGGGCGTTGTCCATGGTCTGCGCGCTGATCGTCCGGTCGCTCTGGTTGGTGACCTTCAGCACGATCCGCAGGTACCGCTTGTCCGGGACGCCGACGTGCTCCTGGCCGGCGCCGACCTCCGCGTCCTGGAAGACGGTGCGCATCCGGCCCTGGTCCAGCTCGCCGCCCTTGCCGAGCCGCACCGGCTCCGGCTCGGGCGACTCCTCCAGCCCGCCGAAGGCGGTGGTCAGCCCCACGGCGGCGGCCACGAGCACGGCGAGCACCGGCACCAGGACCGGGCGCCGGCGAGGTCCGGTGGCGCCGGGATCGGCAGACGTCATGCCACAGGATGGTAGCCGGTGCTTATGCCCCTTCTGTCGCATCAGTCACACTGCCCACCGGCCGGTGGACGGATCGCGCGATGTCCTGCGCCCGCCCGGCCTGCTCGATAACATGCGCAGGATGTCCGATTCGATGATCGTGCAGGCGGCGGGGGCGCCGCGTGCGGCGCCGCGGGACCGCGCGCCGGGCGGCGGCCGGCGGTTCTCGCCGTACGCGCTGCCGCTGCACGCGCTGGAGATCTGGACGTGCCGGCTGCTCCCGCTGGCGCTGTGGTTCGCCATCGGGCGGCTCGGCCGGTTCGGGTTGCTGGTCGCCGGCTCGGAGTTGTCCCACGGCTCGCATCGGGAGTGGCGGCTGGCCGGCGTCATGCTCATCTTCGTGCTGACCGTCATGCTCGGCATGGTCGTCACCGTCGGCATGCTGCGCACGCTGCGCGGCGCGCTCGCCGAGACCCGGGCCCGGCGCGCGGCGGGCGAGCCGGACGAGCCGCTGAGCGGCGCCCTCGGCCGGTCGATCATCGCGTTCGTGGCGATCTACCTGGCCTGGGGCTGGCAGGCCGCCGACGCCCGGGAGTTCGCCGACGCCGACATGGAGCGGTTCGCCGGGCAGTACGACGTGTACGTGGCCCGGCTGATGGAGAGCGCCCTGACCCCGGGGGCCGCCGCCCCGGCCAGGCCGGTGCCCCCGGACGCCGGCACCAACCTGGTCCTCGACGTGCGGACCGCCGTCATCTTCACCGCCGTGGCACTGGTCGCCAGGTACGTGCTGGCCGCCCTGCACGACCGCCGCGGCGGCGGCCGGCTCGCCTTCGGCGTGGCGTTCTGCGAGCTGGCGTTCACCTTCTACGGCGCCGCCCTTGTCCTGCTGCTCGCCGACCAGCGGTCGGCCTGGCTGCGACAGCGCGCCGTCACCACCTGGTGGAATGACGGCTGGGCGTCGCTGGAGGCGTCGATCCCCGGCTGGCAGGCGGCGATGGAGTGGCTGGCCGAGGTCCGGCCGCACATCATGGGCGGCCTGGTCGCGCCGCTGACCTGGCTGACCCTGGCCATGCTGGTCTACGGCGCCTACTCCGAGGACGGCCGCGCGCTGGTCACCGGCACGCCGCTGGCCCGGGCGGCCGGCGCCGTCCAGGGGCGCACCCACCGGCTCACCCGGCGGGGCGCCGGCCTGCTCGCGGTGCGGGCCGGCCTGGACCGGTGGCCGCCGGTGCTGCACGCCCTGCGCCTCACCCTGCGCGGCGGCGCCCCGCTGGTCGCGATGACCTGCCTGTGCGTCACCCTGCTGCCGGTCGGCGCCGGGTACGCCGAGCGCGGCGTCTACTACCTGATCGGCACGGCGCACCGCCAGCTCTACTGGGAGCTCTACCAGATCCCGGTGCGCTTCGGCCGCGACCTGCTGGTCACCACCCTGACCCTCTGCCTGGTCGCCGCGGCGTTCGACATCGCGGCGACCCGTCACCGGGCGAAGCGCAGCGTCTCGCCAGGCGAGTAGCTCAGCACCAGCTCGGCGGAGTCGCGGGCGGCCGCGGGAACCGAGCCGACGACGGTCGCCGACGCGGTCTGCCCGGCCCGCAGGTCCAGCCGGATCGGGCCGTCGCTCTGCAGCGCCGTCCACCGGTGCCCGTCGCGGTCCTGGAACCGGTAGGCGGGCGGCTCGTAGCCCGCGGCGGCCGCGGCCGACCGCGGCGTCAGCCGGACGGTCGCCCGCAGCGTGACGGTGCCCGCCGGGTCGCCGGCGCCGGGCGGCCCGGTGCTCACGCCGGCCTGCCAGGCGACGCCGTGCAGCACCGTGCTGCTCCCCGTCGCCACCTCGGTCACCTTCTCGGCCGGGTAGCGCTCGGCCACCCACCGCGCCCGATCCCACCACTGCACGCCGACGGTCGCCGCGACCGCCGCGACCGCGGTCACCCCCACCAGCCCGGCCCGCACCGCCCCGGCCACCCGCCCCCGCCGGCCGGCCCGCCCATCGCCCGCGCCGGGCCCGGGGCGGGCTCCGTCCACATCCGCGGCACCCGCCCCGGACCCGGCGGCACCGGTCGTCTCCGGCACCGGGGACCCGGCGTCCGGAGCCCCCGGTACGGCCGCCGGCGACCCGCCCCCGGCCGTACTGGCGCCTCCCGGACGGAACGCGGACGGCGTACTCGCGGCGCCGGGCGTGGCCGGCGTGAAAGCCGATGACCCGCCCCCGGCCGTACCGGCGCCTTCCGGGCGCGACGCGGACGGCGTGCCCGCCGGGATGCTCGCCGCGGCGGGCGTGGCCGGGGTGAACACCGAGGGTTCGGCCGCCGCCGGCGGCGCGGTCCCGGCCGGTGGCGCGGCCGGGACCGGCGCGATCCGGAAGGCCGGCCACGAACCCGTCGACGAACCGGGCGGGGTGTTGTTCGGGTTCGGCGCGAAGGCGTCGAACTCCGGCTCCTCCCGGTCGCCGCCGTCCTCCCGGTTCATCCCGTCAACGGCCATGAGTCCTTCACCTCCGCCAGCAGGCGGGTGGCCGCCGCGTCCCCGGCCGTCAGCTCCAGCGCCGCCTCCGGCCGCAGCTGGTCGTAGCGGCCCGGGTAGATCTCGTCGTACAGACCGTTGCCGGACGGTCCGGTGATCACCAGTTCGGCGCCCGGCAGCGCCTCCGGCGGCACCTCGAACACGAACAGGCGCTCGGTCCACCAGCCGGGCTGCGCCGGCCGACCGATGCCCCGCGCCACCCCGGTCCGGTCGGAGGCGGCGTAGTCCAGGCCGTCCCGGGTGCGCAGCCACGCCTCGCGCAGCCAGACCGGCTCGCGCGGCGCGGTGGCGGCGACGGTGGCGACCACGAAGACCTCGCCCTCCCCGGCGCGGAGCGAACGCGCGTCCGGGCCGTCGCCGAGCCGGACCGACCGGGCCGCCACCACCTTGCCCAGCCGGGCGCTGAACCGGCCGGTGACCGCGGTCGCCCCCACCTCGGCGCGGGAGGTGAGCGGCGCGTCCAGCTCGTCGGCCCCCAGCGTCAGCGTGTGCGCGTACACCGCGGCCGCGCCGATGGCCAGCGCCACCACCGCGTCGGCGAGCCGTCGCAGCGGAGCGGCCATCACCCGGCCTTCCGTACCGGCACGGCGACCTGCGCGGCGACCAGCGGCCGCTCGTCGTCCCCGGTGACCAGCTCAGCGCGGTGCCGGCCGGTCAGGAAGTCCTCATGGTTCTCGTACCGGCCGAAGTCGATGTCCAGCCGGGCCGGGTATGCGCCGGCCGGCACCGGCTCGGTGCCCGGTGCCTTGATGCGGAGCAGCACGGTGGAGGTGCGCCGCGGCGGCAGCTGCGTGCTCGCCCCGCCCTCGCCCGGCACGCTCATCAGATGCTCCCAGCGCCGGCCCGCATCGAGCAGTCGCTCGCCGCCCGGCGCGGCGACCCGCAGCAGCGACCGCTCCAGATAGTCCAGCGGCACGCTGGACCGCGCGTCGTTGTACACGCTGAACGTCACGTCGAGCACCGCGTTCCGCGGCGCCCCGGAGTCCTCCGCCGCCAGGTGCACGACGGCGTCGCGGACCCGGGTGCGGAACACGTCCTGATCGATCTCGGCGCCGGCCGGCGGCCGCGGCGGACGCTCGGGCGGCCCTTCAGCAAGACCTCCGGCGGCGGCCACCGTCCCCACCCCGGCCGCGCCGAGCAGCACGACCAGCGGTACCAGTACCGGACGCCGCCGGCGGCGTCCAGAAGCGGGCGACGTCATGCCACCCGATGCTAATAGCTAGATCCCGACAACCCACCCATTTCCCACACCCCACCACCACACCCACGCTCACCCGCCCAAGCCCCGGCCCCAAGAACCCCCCGTCACCCCCCCGCAAAGCCACTGGTAACTCAGCCGTTCCCCACCCCGCACCCGACAGGTATCCCAGTCGCTTACGCCCCCCATGGAGCATCCGCCGACCCCGCCGCCGCCCCACCCCGGCGTTC
>NZ_BOOU01000062.1 GCF_016863395.1 Sphaerisporangium rufum
ACCGAACGCAGCGCGAGCGGAGCGAGCGCCAAGCAACACAGCGTACGCTGTCTCCCGTTGGAGACCGAAGTCCACGCGGCGGCAGGCTCCCCCCAGCAAGCGCGACCATTGGGACAGGTGGAGGTCCGGTGGCGGACGTGCACCCAGAGCACGCGCAGCTGCAGGCCGACCGGGTCTACCTCGGCTGGCAGTACGCGATGATGTACCCCGACCCGGGGCCGCCGCCGCGCCGGCCGTCTCCGGAGGAGGTCCCGGCGGCCGAGCCCGAGGCGGCTGTCGATCCGACCTGGGTGCGTCGTGAGCGCCTGCAGGAGGATCTGCTCAACCGGCCGGTGAAGATCGTCGGCGTTTTCATGGCCCTGCTGTCGGTGCTGATCCTGGGCTTAGGGATCGGCGAGGTGATGGCGTGGTCGTTCGTCGCGGTGGGGCTGACGGTCAGCGCGGGCGTGGCCGCCATCTGCGCGTACGCCGTCCACCAGGGGGAGCGCGCCCTGCGTTCGCGGATCAGGGAGCAGGAGGATCGGTCGGCCCGCCGCCGGGAGCGCCGCGAGCGGGAGCTGGCCGACGCGCAGGAGGAGCACGCCCGGCGCTACCGCGAGTGGGCGGCCCGCAAGCAGCGGTTCGACCGGCAGCTCACCTGGTACGCCGTTGCGGTGCCCGACGAGATCGACCGGATCGACGTGGCGGGCGGCACCCTGCCGGGCTGGTCGGCGCTGATCACCCTGCTCGGCGCGACCCGGCTGTACAGCGGCGGCCATCTCACCGTGCTGGACCTGTCGGAGGGGGCCATCGCCAAGGACCTGATCGAGCTGGCCCGGCGCGGCGGGGACGATCCGCTGGTGTGGGTGCTGCCGACCGACCTGCCGCGGCTGGACCTGGGCTCGACGCTGCCGCCGGAGGCGTTCGCCGACGTGCTCGCGCACGTGGTCAGCGTGAGCGAGGAGCACCGCACGACCCGCGATCTGAGCTTCGACAACGCGATCCTGGAGCGGGTGCTGGAGGTGCTCGGCGAGAACGCCACGATCAACCAGGTGACGGCCGCGCTGCGGGCACTCGCCCAGGTCGGCGATCCCCGGGACGACCTGCGGTTCGGCCTGCTGACCGCGAGCCAGCTGGAGCGGATCGGCACGTTGTTCGGCCGTGGCGTCACCGACCGGGTGGTGATCGAGCGCGCCTGGGCGCTGGAGTCCCAGCTGCGCAAGCTGGAGACGCTCGGCTCGGAGGCGGTGCGGCTGCCGCCCGCCCGGCTGCGGGTGGTATCGATGGACCGCCAGGCCGGGGTGTTCGGCAACCGGGTGCTCGGCACCTACGTCGCCACCGCGCTCACCCACATCCTGCGCCGGTCGCCCGCCTCCGAGCGGCCGTGGTACCACACGATCATCGTGGCGGGCGCGGACAAGCTGCGCGGCGACGTGCTGGACCGGTTGATGGACGCCTGCGAGACCTCGCAGACCGGGCTGGTGCTGACCTACCGGTCGCTGACCCCCACGGTGCGGGAGCGCCTGGGCCGCGGGCACGCCGCCGTGGCGTTCATGCGGCTCGGCAACGCCGAGGACGCCCGGGTGGCCAGCGAGCACATGGGCACCGAGCACCGCCTGGAGCTGGCGCACCTGACCGAGACCATCGGCCAGGCGGTGGACGGGCTGAACGGCTCCTACACCTCGACCGTGGGGGAGGGCGCCGGCCGGGCCGGGCCGGGGGAGGGGAAGGGTGCGGGCGGCCTGATGGAGGGCATCACGGAGTCCACCGAGTGGGTGCGCAGCGCCAGCAAGGCCATGGGGGAGGAGCGGGTGCTGCAGCGCAGCCGCGAGTTCCTGATCGAGCCGCACCAGCTCCAGCAACTGCCCACCACCTCGGTGATCGTCACGCACGCCACCGCGGAGGGCCGGCAGGTGCGGCTGGCGGACGCCAACCCGGCCATCCTCACCTTCCCCAAGACCACGCTCGGCGAGTTCGAGGAGGTCCGCCGGGTCATGCTGTCCGCGCCCGAGTCGCCCGAGCCGCCCAAACGGCCCGAGCGCCCCGAGCAGGACCCGTTCCCGCCGAACCTGGGCCCCCCGCCGGAGCGGCTGGACTGGCGCCGCGGCCACTGATCCCCGGTGCCGGCCGGGCCGGCGACGGCACATCCGGCAGCGGACGCCCGGCGAGGAGTGGACCTGTGAAGCGAGGGCCGGCACCGGAAGTCTGGTGACGCGTAGATCGGATGAGGCGTGGACGCATGACGCGACGCCCGGGACGCGACGCCGGGGACGTGGCGCCGGGGACGTGACGGAGCAGGGCGGTGGCGCCGGGCGGCGCGGCTTGATATGCAGTCTGGGTGTCCTCCCCAGCGCCGAGCACGCCGTTACCGCTGAGCGGTCCCTGGTATCGCATCCAGGCGATCACCGCGCCCTCGCGCACCTCCTCGGCCGAGTGGGATTTCGTCACCGTGCTGCCGGCGGTGCTGTCCGCCGCCCAGCGCGCCCGCCCGTTCGTCATCGCCTGGCTGTCGCGCGGCGCGGGCGCGCCGCTGGAGTTGATCACGAACGCCGGGCCGCTCACCCCGCCCCGGCCGCCGCGCCGGGCCGCGGTCGCCAGCGTGGACGGCCCGCCGTACGGGCCGCAGCCGCTGCTGTTCCCCGGTGGCGCGCGCGGGGTAGAGGTGGGCGCGGACTGGCTCGCCGACCTGGCCGACCTGGCCTGGACGCCCTGCCCGGGGCGGCAGGCGCCGCCGCTGGGCGGCCGCCGCGAGCCCGGTCCCGATGACCTGCTGCGGCCCACGCTGTTCGAGTCCACCCTGGTCACCTTGATGTCCCGCCCGTTCGCCTGGCTGGTCGTCGCCGAGCCCACCGACCTGCTGGACGCCGAGGTGGCCCATCTGCGCACCCAGCTCAACGTGCTGCGGCAGTACGGCGACGCCTCTGAGCGCAGCCGGTTCGACGCCGAGCGCGCCGAGCGGCGCATGCAGGAGCTGGACGCCTTCCGCGAGGCGGGGTTGTGGAACGTCCGGGTGCTGGCCGGCGCCGCGGGCCCGGACGAGCTGCGGCAGATCGCGCCGGTGCTGGTCGGTTCGGTCGAGATGAGCCACCACCCCTACCGGCTGCGCAGCGCGCTGTCGTTGCCGATGTCGGGCGGGCAGGGCCGTCCGGGCGCCGCCGAGCCGGTGTACGGCCTGGCCGAGGCGCTCGGCGTCAACCGGCAGGACCCGGCCGACGGCGCGGCGGCGCCGTTCGCGGCCACCGCGGGCGCGCTCGCCGCGCTGGCCGGGCTGCCCCGGCGCGAGGTGCCCGGCGTCCGGGTGCTGGACGCCGGGTTCTTCGACGTGACCAGCGAGGCGGACGTGCGCAGCACCGGCGAGCCGGTGCTGGACCTCGGGGCCATCGTGGACGGCCAGGACCGCCCGGTGGGCTCGTTCCGGGTGCCGCTGGCCACGCTGAACCGGCACGCCTTCGTCACCGGGGCGACCGGTTCGGGGAAGTCGCAGACCGTCCGCCACCTGCTGGAGCAGCTCACCGAGGCGGGCATTCCGTGGCTGGCCATCGAGCCGGCCAAGTCGGAGTACGCGGCGATGGCCGGGCGCATCGAGCGGGCCGCCCCGCTGACGGTCATCAATCCGTCGGCGCCGGACGCGGTGCCGTTCAGCGTCAACCCGCTGGCCCCCGAGCCCGGCTACCCGGTGCAGGCGCACATCGACATGGTGCGGGCGCTGTTCATGGCGGCCTTCGACGCCGAGGAGCCGTTCCCGCAGATCGTGTCGCTGGCGTTGCAGCGGGTCTACGAGGCCAACGGCTGGGACGTGGTGACCGGCGGCGGGGTGCCCGGCGCGGCCGTCCAGCCCGCGGTGCCCACGCTGGCCCAGCTGCAGGCGCACGCCCTGGAGGTGATCCAGGAGATCGGCTACGGCAACGAGGTGCAGGCCGACGTCGAGGGGTTCATCAGCCTGCGCCTGCGCAGCCTGCGGGTCGGCTCGGCGGGCCGGTTCTTCGAGGGCGGGCATCCGGCCGACGTCGGCGGGCTGCTGCGGCGCAACGTGGTCTTCGCGATCGAGGACGTCGCCAACGACGAGGACAAGGCGTTCCTGATGGGGACGCTGATCATCCGGATCGTCGAGCACCTGCGGATGCGCGCCCGGCGCGAGAAGGTGCGCGGCCTGCGGCACGTGATCGTGATCGAGGAGGCGCACCGGCTGCTGCGCGACCGCGGCGCGCAGCGGGCCAGCACGCACGCGGTGGAGCTGCTCGCCGGCATGCTGGCCGAGATCCGGGCGTACGGCGAGGGCATCGTGGTGGCCGAGCAGATCCCCACCAAGCTGGTCGCCGACGTGGTGAAGAACACCGCGCTGAAGGTGGTGCACCGGCTGCCCGCCGAGGACGACCGCCGGCTGGTCGGTGCGGCGATCAACCTCAGCGAGGAGCAGTCGCGGCAGGTGGTCTCGCTGCAGCCGGGCACCGCCGCGGTCTTCGCCGACGGCATGGACCGGCCGTTGCGCATCCAGGTGCCGCTCGGCGAGGACCGCGAGCGGGCGGTGGCCGGGCCGATCCCGCCGATCCAGGGCCGCCGCTCGGCCGCCTGCGGTCCGGAGTGCGCCAAGGGCACCGCGTGCACGCTGGTCGAGCTGCGCGAGGCCGACCTGCTGGCCGACGCGCCGGAGTGGGCCTGGCTGCGGGTGTGGACCGACACCCTGGTGCTGGCCTTCTGCGTCAACCGGTCGCTGCCCGGCGTGCCGCGGGCGCTCGCCGCGAGCTGGGCCGGGCTGCCGGCCCGGCGCCGCGAGTGCCTGCTGGCCACGCTCACCGAGCGGGCGGTGGCCCGGCGGGCCTGGTCGCTGCGCACCTGCCACGACCCGGCCCTGCTCACCGGCCGGGCCGCCGAGGCCGCCGCCGGGCTGCTCGACCCGTCCGGCGCGGACCGGCCCGCCCCCGGCGAGCGGCCGGGGGACACCTGGGTGATCCCGCAGGTGCGGTGGCTGCACGAGATGGACCGGCTGTTCCCCTACGGCCGGCCGGCACCGGATCTGCGCGCCCCGGCGCCGCGGATGGAGTACGCCCTGTTCGGCGCCGACCCGGACGGCCGGCCGCGCCCGGGCGGCGGCCCCCCGGGCGGTGCCGAGTTGCTCGGCCACCGGGTGCGGGCGCTGCGCCATCACCCGCTGTCGCTGGAGGTGGACCGCAACCGCGCGCTCGCGTTCCGCGTCCTGCTCGGCGACGACGGGTACGCGGGGGTGCGCGGCGACCTGGCGGGGGTCGCCATCGGCGTGGAGCCGCGCGACCGCGTCCGGCACGTCGCGCAGACGATGGGCGCGGCCTGGCTGGAGACGGTGCTGTCCTGGCCGGACCGGTTCGGCCCGGCCTTCGCCGGCGGCCCGGACGGCGCGCCCGGGCCGCCGATCGCCGGCACCTGACCGGACGGCGAGGTCTGCCCGTCTTTGGACGCTCGTGAGGGACTCTTCGCGCGGGCCGCACTAGGATCTCGGGCATGACCCAGCTACCGCTGCGCGCCCAGCTCGCGAGCGCCCTCGGGCGGACGGCCGCCACCCTGTCCCGGGTGACCGGGCGTGGCGACGGATCGGTGATCGGCGGCCGGGTCGGGCTGATCCTGGAGCCCGACCTGCTGCGCCGGCTCGCCGCGGATCGCAAGCTCGTGCTGGTGAGCGCCACGAACGGCAAGACCACCACCACCCGGTTGATCACCTCCGCGCTGCAGGAGCTCGGCGAGGTGGCCACCAACGCGTTCGGCGCCAACATGCCGGCCGGCCACGTGTCGGCGTTGTCGCAGTCCAAGCAGGCGCCGCTGGCCGTGCTGGAGGTCGACGAGAAGTACCTGCCGGAGGTGCTGGCCACCACCGGCGCCGGCGTCGCCTGCCTGATGAACCTCAGCCGCGACCAGATGGACCGCGCCGCGGAGATCTGGCTGCTCGCGCAGAAGTGGCGGCGGGCGCTGGCCGCCAAGAACACCCACGTGGTCGCCAACTGCGACGACCCGCTGGTCACCTGGGGCGCGGCCACCGCCGGCCAGGTGACCTGGGTGTCGTGCGGGCAGCCGTGGAAGGAGGACTCCTGGTGCTGCCCGGAGTGCGGCGGCCCGCTGGATCGCAAGGGTGACGACTGGGCGTGCCGCGAGTGCACCTTCCGCCGCCCGGAGCCGGCCTGGGTGCTCGACGACGACGCGGTGGTCGACCCGCGCGGGCGGCGCTGGGTGCTGGACCTGCGGCTGCCCGGCCGGGCGAACCGGGCGAACGCCGCCATGTCCCTGGCCGTCGCCGAGGTGTTCGGGCTGCCGGTGGAGCAGGCCCTGCCGCGGCTGCGCGAGGTCACCTCGGTGGCCGGCCGCTACACCATGGTGGAGCGGGACGGGCGGTCGCTGCGGCTGCTGCTGGCCAAGAACCCGGCGGGCTGGCTGGAGGCGTTCGAGGTCGCCGACCCGGCCCTGCCGATCATCCTGTCGGTGAACGCCCAGGGGCCGGACGGCCGGGACACCTCGTGGCTCTGGGACGTCGACTACCGGGTGCTGCGCGGCCGGCCGGTGTACGTGACCGGCGAGCGCCGGCTGGACCTGGCGCTGCGGCTGGACGTCGCGGACGTTCCGTTCCGGCTCTGCGACACCTTCGAGCAGGCGGTGGGCGAGCTGCCGCCCGGCCGGGTCGACGTGATCGCCAACTACACAGCCTTCCAGCGGATTCGAGCGGAGTTCGGACGTGCCCTCTGACAGCGCCGTACGCATCGTATGGATCTACCCGGACCTGCTGAGCACCTACGGTGACCAGGGCAACGTCCTGATCCTGGAGCAGCGGGCCCGCCGCCGCGGCATCCCGGTGGAGACCGTCCACGTGCGCTCCGCCGACCCGGTGCCCGACTCCGGGGACATCTACCTGATCGGCGGCGGTGAGGACCGGCCGCAGATCCTCGCGGCCGAGCGGCTCCGCCGGGACGGCGGCCTGGCCCGCGCGATCGACCGCGGCGCCGCGCTGCTGGCGGTCTGCGCCGGTTACCAGATCATGGGGTCGACGTTCGGCGGGGAGGAGGGCCAGCCGGTGGCCGGCATCGGGCTGCTGGACATCGAGAGCACCCGCGGGCCGGCCCGCGCGGTCGGCGAGCTCGCCGCCGAGGTGGACACCGGGCTCGGCGGGCACATCCTCAGCGGGTTCGAGAACCACATGGGCGTCACCCGGCTCGGGCCCGGGGTCCGGCCGCTGTCGCGGACGATCGTCGGCACCGGCAACGGCGACGGCACCGAGGGCTGCCACGCCGGGAAGATCGTCGGCACCTATCTGCACGGCCCGGCGCTGGCTCGCAACCACTGGCTGGCCGACGTCTTCCTCGGCTGGGTCACCGGCCCGCTGGCCCCGCTGGACGACGCCTGGCACGAGCGGCTGCGCGCCGAGCGCCTCAAGGCCGTCCTGCCCGCCTGACGGCGCGGATCCGCGGCGTCCGGACGGTCCGGGACCCCGCCGCATCGGGCCGGCGGCGTGGGCGGGCCCGTCCCGCCGCCGGCGGCGCCCGGTCCGAGCTGCCGGACAGGGCGCCACCGACGGGCTAGCTCGTGGGCGGAACGGGCTCGGCGGTGACCAGGTTGAACGCGCTGAGCGGGTCATGTCCGCCGAAGAGCAGGCGGATCATGATCGCGGCCATCGCCTCCAGGTGGTGCGCGTGCCGCAGGTCACCGGCGGCCAGCGGCTCGCAGCCCAGGTCGCCGATCAGGCGGGCGACCAAGGCGCAGGCGGCGTCGTCGTCGCCGCAGTAGGGCACCACCAGGCGCCGGCGGTCGAAGACCGGCGGCTGCATCTCCCACACCCTGGCGTGGCACAGGTTGAACGCCTTCACGACGTGCCCGCCGGTGGCCGTGGCGATCTGCTGGGCCATGGACCGGCCCGGGGCGGTCACCAGGGTGAAGTCCCGCACCTCCACCGGGTTGTTGCAGTCGACGATGGGCTTGCCGCGCAGCCCGTCTCCGATCATGGAAAGCGTGCTGTCCATGCCCTGGTAGAGCACCGCGATCAAGGCGACCTCCGCGTGCTCGGCCACCTCCGCGAAGTCGCCGGCGCGCGCGCCCAGCTTGCCGGCCAGCGCCCGCGCGTTGGCCGGCGTCCGGCCGGTGACCATCAACTCGTGCCCGGACGCCGCCCATCGGGTGCCCAGCGCGTCGGCCATGGCGCCGGCTCCGAATATTCCGATTCTCATGGCGAGGACGGTAGACGGCCGTGGGGAACCGCCAGGTTCCCCACGCGTGTCAGTCGTCGCCGCCCAGCTCGTCGGCGTGGTCCTCGGCCCAGCGGGCGAGCACCGAAACCGGGTCCAGCAGGCTCCGCCCAAGGGGCGTCAGCCGGTACTCGGCGCCGGGCGGTGCGGTGGCGAGCGGCCGCCGCTCGACCAGGCCGCCGCGCTCCAGCCGGCGCAGGGTCTGGGTCAGCACCTTGTTGCTGATCCCCCCGATCCGCCCGGCCAGTTCGCTGTAGCGCAGCGGCCCCTGGCCCAGTCCGTAGACCACGACCACCGACCAGGCGTCGGCGATCAGCCGCAGCGTGGTGCGCGCGGGGCAGTCGGCCAGGAAGACGTCGTTGTCGCTCATGCGCCCGTCAGTAGACCAAGGCCTGGGCGCCTTCGGCGAGGGCCTCCTCGACGAACGTCGGCGCGCCGGCGATCCGCACGCCGTCGATCAGGTCGCCGGGGGTGATGGACCGCCGGGCGGCGCACTGGGTGCAGACGGTGACCCGGCCGCCGGCCAGCACCGCGTCCAGCAGGTCGGTGAGCGGCACCGCCTCCGGCAGGCTGAACTCCTTCGCCCGGCCGGGAAGCCCGAACCAGGACGCCTCGCCGGTCAGCCACAGCGAGACCGGGACCCCGCTCGCCAGCGCGGCGGCCGCGACGGTGAACGCCTGGTTGCACCGCTCCGGCGCGTCCAGCCCCGCCGTAACCTTTATCACCATTGATCGTGCCATGATCTGAGCCTAGGCGGCCGGGCCGCGGATCCACCAGCGGGTCCGCCGCACCGGCGCGGCACGCCGGGCGGCGCACCGGGCGGCACGGCGCGCGATGCCCGGCCGGGCATCTAGGCTCGGATCCCATGGAGTCGCAGTCAATTCATCCTGACCTCGAGCCGATCGCGTTCCTGCTGGGCAGGTGGGAGGGGGCCGGCGTCGGCGGCTACCCGACGATCGAGAGCTTCCGGTTCGGCCAGGAGATCGTCTTCGAGCACGACGGCCGGCCGTTCCTGGCCTACCAGAGCCGCACCTGGCTGCTCGACGACGAGGGCACCATGGTCCGGCCGCTGGCGACCGAGTCGGGGTACTGGCGGGCGCTGCCCGAGCGCCAGCTGGAGATCCTGCTCGCCCACCCGACCGGCGTCACCGAGATCTACCTGGGCGAGGTCGCCTTCCACAAGATCGAGATGCGCACCGACGTGGTGGCCCGCACCGCCACCGCCAAGGAGTACACCGCCGGGCACCGGCTGTACGGCCTGGTCAACGGCAACCTGATGTACGCCTACGACATGGCCGCCGAGGGGCAGCCGCTCACCTCGCACCTGTCGGCTGAGCTGAAGAAGGTGGGCTGAAGAAGGTGGGCTGAGCCGCCGTCCGGTGCGGCGCGGGAGCGCCCGGCGGGCGCCGGGCCGGTCCGCCCGGCCGGGGCCGGGCACAGAAGAACCCCGGGCGTGCTCCGCCTCGTGGTGAGACGGGCCGGCTGGACCAAGGGAGGAGCGTGCGCTCCTCCCGCCGGCTGCCCGGGGTTCCGGTGTCTGTCTTGGATTCGCCGGACGTCACCCGTGCCCTCAGGGAAGGCACGACGTCGGGACGACAGGTCCTGACTGGCGATGTCCTAGCGGACAGCCACCTCGCTAGCCCTATGACAATCAACCATTGTTTCGGACCACCTCCCTTCTGCGTGCTTCGCAGGCTATGCGACCGGTCGATCAACGGGCAAGCGAATATCCCTCGACTGATCCCGCGCAGGTCAGAGCCTTGCGGCCCGCCCCGCCGGCCGTCACCCCGTCCGGGAGGCGCCGGGCGGCTCGTAGACTTCAGAGCATGACCGGGACTTGGCACGAGCAGCTGCGCGCCCGCGGTTACCGGGTAACGCCGCAGCGGCAGCTGGTGCTGGAGGCGGTCAGCCGGCTCGGCCACGCCACCCCCGAAGAGATCTGCGGCCGCGTCCAGGAGACCGCCCGCGGCGTCAACATCTCCACGGTCTACCGCACGCTGGAGCTGCTGGAAGAGCTGGGCATGGTCACCCACACCCACCTCGGCCACGGCGCCCCCACCTACCACCTGGCCAGCGAGGCCGACCACGTCCACCTGGTGTGCCGCGGCTGCGGCGAGATCACCGAGGTCGGCCCGGAGCTGGTCGAGGGCCTGGTCAGCCGGCTGGAGGCCGATCTCGGCTTCGGCACCGACGTCCGGCACCTGACCGTGTTCGGCCGCTGCCGCAACTGCCGGCCCTGAGCACGCCCGGCCGCGCGGCGCAATAGCCTTGGGGCATGCGTAGCCCTCTGCTGGACCTGCCGGGCGCGGTGGCCGCCGACGCCCCGGACGAGACCGTCGCCGCCCACTACGGCGAGCCGTACGCCGAGCAGCGCGCCCTGGTCGCGGGCCAGGCCCTGGTGGACCGGAGCGACCGCGAGGTCGTGCGGATCACCGGGCCGGACCGGCTCGGCTGGCTCAACAGCCTGACCTCGCAGAAGCTGGACGCGTTGCCGCCCGGCACGGCGACCCAGACGCTGTTCCTGGACGCCCAGGGCCGGCTGGAGCACCACCTGACCCTGGTGGACGACGGCGAGGCCGTCTGGGGGCATGTCGAGCCGGGCGCCGCGGCCGCGCTGATCGCCTTCCTTACGAAGATGCGCTTCATGCTGCGCGTCGAGGTGGCCGACCTGACCGCCGACTATGCCGTGGTCACCGTCCGGCCGCCGGTGCCCGCCCCCGGCCCCGGCGAGCCCCCCGCCGGCGAGCCGGTCCCGGACGCCGTCCCGGCGGGCGCGATCGCCGTCGGCGGCGACCTGCTGGTGCCGCGCGAGCGGCTGGCCGGCCTGCCCGCCGAGCTCGGCCTGCGCCCGGCCGGCCTGTGGGCCTACGAGGCGCTGCGCGTCGCGGCGCACCGGCCCCGGCAGGGGTTCGAGACCGACCACAAGACTATCCCCCACGAGGTGGGCTGGATCGGCGCCGCCGTGCACCTGACCAAGGGCTGCTACCGCGGGCAGGAGACCGTGGCCCGGGTGCACAACCTCGGCCACCCGCCGCGCCGGCTGGTCTTCCTGCACCTGGACGGCAGCGCCGACACGCTGCCGCCGCACGGCGCCCCGGTGACCCTCGGCGTCGGCGCGCCGCGCGAGGCCGACCCGGAGGCCGTGGTGGAGGGCACCGCGGAACCGGGCCAGGTGGGGTTCGTCGGCACCGCCGTCCGGCATTACGAGCTCGGCCCGATCGCGCTGGCCGTGGTGAAGCGCACCGTCCCGGTGGACATCGACCTGCTGGCCGGCGGGGTCGCCGCGACCCAGGAGGTCGTCGTGCCGCCGGACGCCGGCCGCAACGTCACCATCGACCCCGCGCTGCGCCGCCGCGTCCGCTGACCGGCCGCCCGGGGACGGTCAGACCTCCAGGATCAGGGTGATCGGGCCGTCGTTGACCAGCGAGACCTTCATGTCGGCGCCGAACACCCCGGTGGCGACCCGGGCGCCGAGCGCGCGCAGCTCGGCCACCACCGCGTCGACCAGCGGCTCGGCGACCGGGCCGGGGGCCGCGGCCTGCCAGGTGGGGCGGCGGCCCTTGCGGGCGTCGCCGTAGAGGGTGAACTGGCTCACCACCAGCAGCGGGGCGCCGATGTCCGAACACGATTTCTCGCCGGACAGGATGCGCAGCCCCCAGAGCTTGGCGGCCAGCCGGGCGGCCTGCGCCGGCCCGTCGTCGTGGGTCACCCCGACCAGCACCAGCAGGCCCGGCTCGTCGATCTCGCCCACGGCCCGCCCGTCGACCACCACGGACGCGGAACTCACCCGCTGAACAACGGCACGCATGGTCCCTGATTCTCGCACGCCGGTCCCCCCGGGCGGCCCGGTGCGGCGCGCCGGGCCGCCGTCCGTACACTCTGGGGGCACGAGAGGAGATGGACGTGGCGAGTGCGGCGTTGGTCGTGGAAGTGGTCCGGTCCGGGTTCGTGGAGTCGGTCCACCATGCCCGGGTGTTCACCATGGACGCCGCGGGCGCGCCGGCCATGGTGCACGGGGACGTCACGGCGGCGGTCTCGCCGCGCTCGTCGATGAAGCCGCTGCAGGCGCTCGGCATGCTGCGCGCCGGGCTGGACCTCGACGGCGAGCCGCTCGCGCTCGCCTGCGCCAGCCACGCCGGCGAGGAGTTCCACGTCGAGGGCGTCACCAAGATCCTCGCGGCGGCCGGGCTGGACGAGACGGCGCTGCGGTGCCCGCCCGCGCTGCCGGGCGACGAGGAGGCCGCCCGGCGGGTGCTGGCGGCCGGCGGCGGCCCGGCGCCGATCACCATGGACTGCTCGGGCAAGCACGCCGCGATGCTCGCCACCTGCGCGGCCAACGGCTGGTCGGTGGCGGACTACCTGCACCCGGCGCATCCGCTGCAGCGCGCGATCCGCGGCACGGTGGAGGAGCTGACCGGAGAGCGGGTCGCGGCCACCGGGGTGGACGGCTGCGGCGCGCCGCTGTTCTTCTCCTCCATGGCCGGGGTGGCCCGCGCCTTCCGCCGGCTGGTGCTCGCCGAGCCGGGCTCACCGGAGCGGCGGGTCGCCGACGCGATGCGCGCCCACCCCGAATGGACGTCGGGCACCGCCCGCCCGGAGACGGCGGTGATGCGGGCGGTCCCCGGGCTGCTGATCAAGTCGGGCGCCGAGGCGTTCGAGGCGTTCGCCCACCAGGACGGGGCGGCCGGCACCCTCAAGATCGAGGACGGCGGCCGGCGGGCCCGGATGCCGGTGCTGGTCGCCGCGCTGCGCGCGCTCGGCCTCGGCCACGACCGGCCCGAGCTGGACGCGCTGGCCGCCCCGCCGCTGCTCGGCGGCGGCCGCCCGGTCGGCGAGATCAGGGTCCGCCGGGCGGGGTGATCCTGCCCCGCTCACCGGGGCCCGGCGGCCGGTACCACCGGGCGGGGGCGACCACGGTGACATCACCGGGCGGCGTCCGGGTGGTGTCCCGGGATCCGCCGCCACCGCGGTGGCGCCGCCCGGTCACCGGGCCGGCATCACAGCGGGCGGCGGAACTGGCGGCTGGTGGAGATCGCGCCGGAGGTGGTCAGCGTGAAGGTGCGCATCGAGTCGGCGAACCTGGACAGGTCCCACTCGGCCGGCCCGTGGTACCAGTACAGGTTGTCGGCCTGCTGCCCGTTGCCGTTCACCGATGCCACCACCCGCGCCCACCGGTCCACGTTGTCGAACACCACGGCGTAGGGCAGGTAGCGGGAGAACAGCTCGACCCGCTGGGCCGCCGGCACGTCGCCGAGCTCGCCGGAGGCCAGATGGTCGCGGAAGCCGAGGGTGTGGGCGAGCGCCGCGGCGCCCTTGGCGGTCTTGGCCGGCATGTACTGCCCGCCGGCGGCCAGCGCCCCGCCGGCGATGATCAGTGCCAGGCCGAGCAGGCCGTAGGTGGTGAACCAGGCGAGCAGCACGGTGGCCAGCACGCCGAGGCCGATGAGCGCGATGCCGATCGTGGTCCACCGGGTGCGCACCGAGTCGGGCCGCCGGGCGAACCAGCCCTGGGCGACCACGTCGCGGTACAGGGCGTCGCGGACCTTGCCCAGCCCGGCGGCGAACGAGCCGTGCAGCTCCGACAGCAGCACCGAGTCGCGGCCGTCGAAGATGGCGCGGTACAGCGCCCGCTCGTAGTCGAGCAGCTCCGCCAGCGGCGCGCCGGGCACCTTGACCAGCAGCCAGTCCGGGGTCTCGTAGGTGGTGCGCTGCTGCTCCTCGATGTGCACGAAGCCGCGGACCGCCAGGTCGACGATGCTGGCGGTGACGTCGATCACGTCGGCCTGCTCGTCGATCAGCGTGCCGATCTGGCCGGGGCGGACGCCGTCGGGCGGGGCGAAGTGGCCGCCGCTCACCCCGGTCACCTGGCCGCTCTCGCTGCCGAGGACCCGGGCGTCCCGGCCGCGCGTCCAGTACAGCAGGCCGACGCCGCCGAGCAGCAGCACCAGCAGGCCGAGCAGCGCGCCGCCGGTGACCGCGTTGACGGTGAAGGCGTTGGCCAGCTCGAAACGGCGCTCCAGGATCGGCCGGCCGCCGGTCGCGCTCTTGGGGAAGCCCGCGACGACGGTCAGCGCCTGGCCGGGGCCGAGCCCCTGCTGCTCGAACTCCGCCCGGGTGCCGCTCTCGTCCATCGAGGCGGCGGTGCAGCCGATGACCGAGGTCAGGTCGCCGGCGAAGCAGGACAGGCTCTGCAGGGGAGCCGGGCCGGTGAGGTGCACCACCGCGTTCTGCACCGGCACCGACCAGCCGTTCACGGCGTACCACCGCAGCTCCTCGCCGCCGCCCACCGGGGTGACCGTGCCGGCCACGTCGTACTCGATCGTGGCACTGCCGTTGCCGGTGAGGGTGATGGTGTCACCGGCCAGCCGGCCGTCGCCCTTGAAGCCGGTGACCCGGTAGAGGCGGTCGTCGGAGTCGTCGTGGCGGGTGCGGGTGAGCAGGGTGCGCCGGACGTCACCGGTGTAGGTGATCTGTTCCTTGACGTGCAGCACGCCGCCGCGGCGCAGCTCCAGGGTGAGGTCGGTCCGGCTCACGGCGCCGGCCGCTGCCGCACCCGAGCCGTTCGCCGGACGGGCGCTCGCCGCCCCGGCCGCCGCGGCGGCCGGGGCGGCGACAAGGGCGGCCAGCGCGAGGGCCACCGCGGGCACGAGTCGACGGGGGAGATCCACCATGGCCCGTCAGCCTAGCGGCCCGTACCCGGCCCTCGTGGTTCGACCGGCGGTTCCCGCGAACGGTTCAATCATCCTTGAAAGGTGCTCAGGTCGATCTCCGCCGTACGAGACCTCCTCGAATCGGCGAGCCGGTGCGTGTCCCAGGAGCGATCACTTGATCGGCCTTCTGGATCGCCGCCGCCGAGGGCGGCAAGGTCAGCGGGAGGGAGGGCCGGCTCTGGCGGCGAGGTGGGCCTGCAGTTCGGCGTGCCGGAACTGGTAGAAGGGGCCCACGGCCCGCAGGACGCCCAGCCGGTGCAGGTCGTGCAGGAACGGCATCAGGCGCAGCGGCAGCCGGCCCGCGGGCGCGAGGTGCAGCAGGGCGATGGTGGATTTCAGCCAGGTGTGCTGGCGCTTGTTCACCAGGCCGAACGCTATGCCGAAGACGATGCCCATGCCCGCGTCCACCGACGCGGACGGGTTCGTCGGCACGAGGTCGGCCTCGTTCATGAAGTCGACGGCGAAGCCGACGGCCGCCCCCAGCAGCAGCGCGTTCATCAGCTGCAGGCCGACCAGGCCCCGGTTGACCCGCCAGGTGGACCGCGGGGTGACCGCGGCGGTGAACGGCGGGAGGTGGTCCTCGTCGGCGCGGCCGGGTTTCCGGTTCTGCCGCCGCCAGACCCGTACGGTCACCCAGCCGACGCCGAGCGCCGACATCAGGCCGGCCACGCCCATCTTCCAGCCGTACTCCAGCGCGTAGTACACCGCACCCGGCAGCCCGAGGCCGGCGGGCAGCAGGATGAGGATCATCCACATGTCGGATCTCAGGCCGCGGCTGAAGTCCCGCAGCCGCCGCCGGACGCGGAGCGGGGCGAAGTCGGGGGTGCGGGCGGCCTCTACTGCGGACAGGCCGTAGCAGGCGCCGAAGGCCGCGCCGAAGAGCGGCCCGTAGGTCAGCATGGCGGTCAGCGCGGCCGGGAGCGCGAACGCCAGGCCGGTCAGCGCGCCGATCGAGGTACGGATGAGGGCTCGCGGTAATCGGGAGGCGGGCAGCGCCTGGTCGGTCAGCCGCCACCAGGCCAGGTCGTGATCGCCGGATTCGGCGGGCAGGCGGGCCAGCCGGTGCGTCCACGCGGTGACGGCGGCCGGGTCCCAGGCAGCCGGCCGGATCGTGGCGCGGGCCGCCAGCAGCGCGCCGAGGGCGTTGTCCAGCAGGTGGGCGCGCAGCGCCGGCGCGTCGCGGGCGTACTCGCCCGCCAGCGGGGCGGGGTCGACGTCCGGCCGGTCGGCGTAGACGGCCCGGACCAGCCACAACCCCAGAGCGATGGAGGTGACCTCGGCCAGGGCCGGCGCGTCTCCCTCGCGCAGGGCGCGCAACACCCGGGTCCACGCCGGCGAGGGCGCGGGCAACGCGGTGGCCAGGTAGTCGGCCACCGCGTCGCGGGGCAGCGCCTTGGGGGCGATGACGGCGGCGGCCCGGAGCGGGCGCCGGGCGGCGGCGACCGCGTCGCCGTACTCGGTGGTCCGCGAGGTGATGATCAGCTGGTCGCGTGGGCGGAGGGTGGTGGACAGCTTCTCGATGACCTTGGCACGGGCGGGTTCGGGCAGCTCGTCCAGGCCGTCGAGAACGGCCAGGATCGCGCCGCGGTCCGCCAGGACGTCGGCGCCGTCCTGCCGATTGCCCGGGTCGGGCAGGGCGGCGTAGTCGGTGCGCACCCGCCGGGCCACCCAGTCCTGGAACCGGGGGTAGGCCTCGATGTCCCAGTCGGCGGCGGGCAGCAGCACCGGGACCGGGTCGTCGTCAGCCCGCGTTTCGATCAGTCTCAGCATCAGCTGGATGGCCAGGGTGGTCTTGCCGGTCCCCCGGCCGCCGGTGATGACCAGGCGGCGGGGGCGCAGCCTGCGGAAGGCGACGGCGAGCGCGGCGATCTGGTCCGATCGGCCGGACACCGCCGGCTCGCGGTCGATGATCAGGTGCGGGCGATCCATGAGGTCGCTCTTCTGGGTCAGGTGCCAGGAGATCGGGATGGGCGGGTCGCCCACGGAACGCGTCACCACCTCGTCGCTCCACCGCTCCTGCACCAGCCGGGCGAGATCCCGCTTGGTCTCGGTGACGCTCCTGGCGGCGGGGGCGAGCGTCCGGCCGGCCCGCTCGACGATCAGGCCGGCCGCCACCGCCGCGACGATGGTGCCGGCCAGCCAGGGGCCGCTCCACACGCCGTCGTTGAGCACCTGGTTGGCGGCCACCGACACCGCGACCGGCGCCAGCACCATGGACAGCCATAAGAGCCGGGCCCGCGGCCTTCCCTCGCCCACCATGCCGGCCATCGTAATGATCGCGACGGCGACCGGTGACCTCCCGCGAAGCCGGCGCCGCCCGGCCCGGCCGCCGCCGAGCCTGGCACGAGGCCCGACGACCGCCTGGTCTGGAACCCATGAGGCGGCTCGGTTCGGTGCCGGCCTCCTAATAATAAGATCATCTGTATATATTGATCATATGAGACAGATGCAGGAGCCGAGCTTCCTGATTTTGACCGCGCTGGCCGCCGGTCCACAGCATGGATACGGCGTCATTGCCGACGTGGCGCGCATCTCGGACGGCCAGGTCCGCCTGCGCGCCGGCACCTTGTACGCCGCTCTCGACCGGCTTCGGGAGGAAAAGCTGATCACCGAGGATCGGGAGGAGATCGTCGACGGCCGGGTACGCCGCTACTACCGGCTGACCGGTGACGGGGCGGCGCGACTGGCGGCGGAGGCCGAGCGGATGCGCAGGCACGCCACGGCGGCCGCCACGCGCCTGCGGGCGCTCGGTTCGGGAGGGGCGGCATGAGCCCGCTCGAAGCCGCCTACCGTCGCCTCCTCGCCGTTTATCCGCGCGATCACCGGGCGCGGCACGAGGAGGAGATGATCGGCGTGCTGATGGCCGGTGCGCGGCCCGGTCAGCTTCGCCCGCACTTCCTCGATGTGACCGACCTGCTGTGGGGGGCGTCGCGCGTGCACGCCCGCCGGGCTTTCGGGCCGGGTTCGGCGGGTGCCTGGCGCGCGGGCCTGACCGTGGCCATGGCGCTGTGGCCGCTGCTGATGCTGGCCGCCGCGCTGGCGATGACCCTGATGATGGTCGTCGACCTCGTGGCATCCCCGGCGAGCGTCGGCGTCGTTCCGTCGCGAGAACCGATCGTGGCCCTTCTGGGCCTGGTCGAGCCGGTCATCGTCGCGGCCCCACCCGCGCTGGCTGTGCTGCTCGGCCGCCGGTGGATCGCCGTTCTCGGCGCGCTCGCGCTCGCCTGCCACCTGGTGCTCCCCTGGTACGGGTCGGGCGTGGTCGCCCTGTCGCTGGACGGTGTGGCGATCGTGCTGCCGGACTTCCGGCTACCGACCACCGGCTGGTTCTTTACGGCCCAGGTGGTGGCCGCCGTCATCGCCTTCCTGCCCGCCGCGCGCCGGGCGCTCGCGCTGGTTCCCCGGCGAGGGTTCCTGCGGTGGACGCCGCTCGCGCTGGCCGGGCTGATCGCGGGCCATGCCATGGTGCGCCTGGCGGGCGTGATCGACCATCAGATCATCATCTGGAAACCCGTGCCCTGGCTGGTAGTGGTCGGGCTGGCCGCCGGGTTCGCCTGCCGGTCGGCGTCCGGCAGGCGGGCGGCGCTGGTGCTGTTCCTGCCCGCGGCGGCCCTGGGTGATCTAGGGAATCCGCCGTGGACGCCCGCCGTCGTGGTCTTCGCCCAGCTCGGCTGCGCGGTCCTGGCCTTCGCCGCCGCCGTTTCGACGCGGCGCCGCGGCGGCCGCCGGGTGGCCGAGGTCACGCCGGGCCGGTGACGGCCTGCTGGTAGGCACGCGGCGCGTCGACGTCGTCGATGCCGCGGGCAAACGCCGAATGATCCTGACAAATGGCGACAATCTCGGCTATTTGGGGGTGGTGAGACCTAGGCAGCCTGCGGGGGCTGTGTTACAACCTGGTTGATCGCTTCTCACCATCACCAACCCGGGATCGCTACAACCACGGCAACCCCTCGTCCGGTCACGTTCCCGCCGGCGAGCCAGCACCTCCTCTCGAAGCTCCGACCAGGTGACGGCACCACGGAGAGCGCACCCTCCGCTGCCGGCTCCAGCACGCCCTGGCGACGGCGCGGCGTCGCCAGCCTGCCTGAAACCTGGCCACCAGGCCTGCCTGAAGCCTGGGGGACCTGCTCCATGCCCGCATGCCCGGAAACGGGCGTGCCAACGTGCCGCATTTCCCATTGCCCCACTTCGAGGACCTGACGATGCGCATCGCCCCCCGCCCTGTTCGCCCACGCCCGGCACGCCGGGCGAGATCCAGATACGGCCTGCGGCCACTGATCGCCCTGCTGGTCGCGTTCGCCACCGCGCTGTTGGCGCCCGTCCCGGCGGCCGGTGCCCAGGCCGCGGGCACCGCCGCCGCGCCCGCCGCCGCGACGGCCGCGTCCGGAAAGACCGCGTACGGGAAGACCGCGGCCGCCGCGGACCCCGCGTTCGCCGCGCTGGTCTTCTCCAAGACCGCCGGCTTCCGGCACACCTCCATCCCGGCCGGCGTCGCCGCCATCAAGAAGCTCGGCCAGGACAACAACTTCACCGTGGACGCCACCGAGGACGCCGGGGCCTTCACCGAGGCCAACCTGGCCAAGTACGACGTGGTGGTCTTCCTGTCCACCACCGGTGACGTGCTCGACGCCGCCCAGCAGGCGGCCTTCGAGAAGTACATCAAGGACGGCGGCGGGTACGCCGGCGTGCACGCCGCCTCCGACACCGAGTACGACTGGCCGTGGTACGGCGAGCTGGTGGGCGCCTACTTCAAGCAGCACCCCGCGATCCAGCAGGCCACGGTCAAGGTCGAGGACCCGGCGCACCCGTCCACCGCCGGGCTGCCCACCCGCTGGTCGCGCACCGACGAGTGGTACGACTTCCGGGCGAACCCGCGGGGGAACGTCCACGTGCTGACCTCGCTGGACGAGACCTCCTACAGCGGCGGCACCATGGGCGCCGACCACCCGAACAGCTGGTGCCAGAACTACGACGGCGGCCGCTCCTGGTACACCGCGCTCGGCCACACCGACGAGTCCTTCGCCGAGCCGGAGTACCTCAAGATGCTGCTCGGCGGGCTGCGGACCGCCGCCGGGGTGGCGCCGGCCGACTGCACGGCCGGCCTGGACGCCTCCTACGAGAAGGTCACCCTCGACGACAACACCTCCAACCCGATGATGCTGGACATCGCCCCGGACGGCACGGTCGTCTACATCGATCGGCTCGGCGACGTGAAGGCGGTCAAGCGGGACGGCGGCGTGATCACCGCCGGGCACCTGCCGGTCTTCACCGCCAACGAGAGCGGCCTGCTCGGCATCGCGCTGGACCCGGCGTTCGCCACCAACCGGTGGGTCTACCTGTACCACTCGCCGCAGGACAAGGTCGTCGACCGGCTGTCGCGCTTCACCCTGGGCACGGACCTGAAGCTGGACACCGCCAGCGAGAAGGTCGTGCTGGAGGTGCCGGTGCAGCGGGCCGAGTGCTGCCACCACGGCGGCGGCATGGTGTTCGACAAGGCCACCGGTGACCTGTGGCTGGGCAACGGCGACAACACCAACCCGTTCGCCTCCGACGGCTACAGCCCGATCGACGAGCGGTCCGGCCGGTCGTCGTGGGACGCGCAGCGCAGCGCGGCCAACTCCGACGACCTGCGCGGCAAGATCCTGCGCATCCACCCCGAGGCGGACGGCACCTACACCATCCCCGAGGGGAACCTGTTCCCGCCGGGCACGCCGAAGACCCGCCCGGAGATCTACGGCATGGGCTTCCGCAACCCGTTCCGGATCGGCATCGACCCCAAGACGCACAAGCTGCTGGTCGCCGACTACGGGCCGGACGCGGCCACCGCCAACCCGGCGCGCGGCCCGGAGAACACCGTCGAGTGGAACATCCTCAACGCCCCCGGGTTCTACGGCTGGCCGTACTGCGTCGGCAACAACAAGCCCTACGTCGACTACGACTTCGCGACCGCCACCTCCGGGCAGCCGTTCGACTGCGCGGCGCCGAAGAACACCTCGCCCAACAACACCGGCATCACCGACCTGCCCAAGGTGATCCCGGCCACCGTGTACTACCACTACGCCCCCGACCCGGCCTTCCCCGAGCTCGGCGGTGGCGGCGCCCCCATGTCCGGCCCCGCCTACCGGTACGACCCCGAGCTGAAGTCGGACCGCAAGTGGCCCGCGTACTGGGACGGCAAGGTGGTCTTCGGCGAGTGGAACCAGGACAACCTGTACTCCTTCCAGCTCAACGAGGACGGCTCCCAGCTCGTCGACATCAACCCGATGCTCGGCGACATGTCCTTCAAGAAGCCGATGGACATGAAGTTCGGCCCGGACGGCGCCCTCTACATCATCGAGTGGGGTTCGGGGTTCGGCGGTGACAACACCGACTCCGGCGTCTACCGGGTGGACTACATCCAGGGCGACCGGTCGCCGATCGCCAAGGCGACCGCGGACCGGACCTCCGGCCCGGCGCCGCTCACCGTGAAGTTCGACAGCACCGGCTCGACCGACCCGGACGGTACGGCGATCACCCTGGCCTGGGACTTCGACGGGAACGGGACCACCGACTCCACCGAGGCCAAGCCCACCCACACCTACACCGACCACGGCGACTTCACCGCCGTGCTGACCGTGACCGACCAGGACGGCCGGACCGGCACCGCGAGCATCCCGATCACGGTCGGCAACACCGCCCCGACGGTCAAGATCGTGCTGCCGCCGGACGGCGGGCTGTTCGAGTTCGGCGACCAGGTAAAGTACGAGGTCACCGTCACCGATCCCGAGGACGGCACGGTGGACTGCGCCGGCGTCCAGGTGAAGGCCTACCTCGGCCACGACTCCCACAGCCACCCGCTGGACGAGTACACCGGCTGCACCGGCACCGTGCAGACCACGCTGTCGGCCGGGCACGGCGAGGCCGACAACATCTTCTACGTGCTGGAGGCGACCTACACCGACAAGGGCGGCGCCGGGGCGTCCAAGCCGCTGACCGGCCGCGGGCTGGCGATCCTGCAGCCCAAGCGCAAGGAGGCCGAGCACTTCTCGGCCACCGGCCGCGTCTCCGGCGCGGCGGGCACCGGTGACCCCGGCGTCAAGGTGGAGCAGGCGTCCGACCCGCTGGGCGGCGGCAGCGACATCGGCTCCATCGAGGACGGCGACTACTGGACCCACGACCCGATCAACCTGAGCGGGATCGGCGGGCTGAGCTTCCGGGCGGCGTCGGCGAGCACCGGCGGCACGATCGAGGTGCGCGCGGGCGCGGCCGACGGGCCGCTGCTCGGCAAGGCCGAGGTCGGCAATACCGGCGGCTGGCAGTCCTACCAGGACTTCCCGGTCACCCTGGACGACCCGCCGGCGACGAGCGGGCCGCTGTTCTTCGTGGTCCGCCGGCCGGCGGGCAGCGACAACACCGGCGGGCTGCTCAACGTCAACTGGACCGAGTTCGTCGGCAAGGGCGTCACCGTCAACCAGCGGCCGGCGGTCACCGTCACCGCGACCCCGGCGCAGGGGCAGGCGCCGCTGCAGGTCAGCCTGCACGCCGAGGCGACCGACCCGGAGGGCGACACCCCGCTCACCTACAAGTGGAACCTCGGCGTGGCCGGGGCCCCGGCGCCCACCACGCCGGACGCCTCCTACACCTACCAGGTGCCCGGCACCTACACCGCGTCGGTCACCGTGACCGACGCCAAGGGCGCCGCCCGCACCGAGAAGGTCACCATCACGGTGGACAGCCCGGGCACCACCTGCCTGAGCGGCCGGTCCGACGGCTTCGACGGCACCACGCTGGACCGCTCGCGGTGGAGCGTGCTGCGGGAGAACCAGGACCTGCGGATCGAGGGCGGCGCGCTGCACCTGCCGACCAGCGCCACCGACATCTACGGCACCGGCAACGCCACGCCCATCACCAACATGGTGCTGCAGCCCGCCCCCGAGGGCGCCTGGCAGGCCACCGCCAAGGTGACGGCGCCGGTCCGGGACGCCTACCAGCAGGCGGGCCTGATCCTGTACGGCGACGACGACAACTACGCCAAGATGGTCATCGAGGCACGCGGCACCAACGACGCGGCCGCGCGCATCTTCCAGTACGTCCGGGAGGAGGCCGGCGCGCCGAACGAGGTGTCGGACTCCAACACCGCCAACCTCGGCGCGAGCTTCCCCGACACCGCCTACGTCCGGCTGGCCAGCGACGGCACCGACCTGACCGCGTCCTACTCGGCCGACGGGGTCACCTGGACCCAGATGCCGCAGAAGGACAAGAAGATCGCGGGCATCACCAACCCGCGCATCGGCCTGGCCGCCTTCGCCTCCACCGGGAACCGGCCGGTGGTGGACGCGGCGTTCGACTGGTTCCAGATCACGCCGGACGACACCGCGGGCCCGGTGCCGCCGGACGACGAGTTCGACGGCGACCGGCTGGACGGCTGCCGGTGGACCACGATCGTCCGCCCGGACGCGGCGGCGACCCGGGTGACCGGCGGCAACCTGGAGATCGACACCAGCAAGGGCGACATCTACGGCTCGGGTAACAGCGGGCCGAAGAACTTCATCCTGCAGAGCCCGCCGGCCGGCGACTGGACCATCGAGACCAAGGTCGACGCCTCGGCGTTCGACGAGGCCTACCAGCAGGCCGGGCTGATCGTTTACGGCGGCGACGCCGACTACGTGAAGCTCGACTACATCGCCGAGGGGTCGACCCGCCGGCTGGAGTTGCGCAGCGAGGTCGGGGACGTGGTCCAGGACCCGCAGCCGCAGGTCACCGGCATCACCGACGGCGTGTGGTGGCTGCGGCTGACCCGGACCGGGAGCACCTACCACGGGTTCTCCTCCGCCGACGGCGAGACCTGGACCGAGATCGGCTCCGGGGTGATCAACCAGGCGCTGGGCGGGGCCAAGGCGGGACTGTTCGCCTTCGGCGTCGACCAGGCGGCGTCCAAGACGGCCAAGTTCGACTTCTTCCACGCCTCATGGGGAGAGACGGCCGACACCACGCCGCCCACCGTCTCGGCGAAGACCACCCCGTCCGCCCCGGACGGGGCGGGCGGCTGGTTCGTCTCCAGCGTGGCGGTCGCGGTGACCGCGGCCGACGAGGGTTCCGGGCTGGCCTCGACCGAGGTCAGCGTGGACGGCGGCCCGTGGACGCCGTACACCGACCCGGTGACCGTCGCCAATGACGGCGTGCACACGGTCGCCTACCGGGCCACCGACAAGGCGGGCAACAGCGCCGACGGCACCGTGGAGGTGAAGAAGGACGCCACCGCGCCGCTGACCACGGCGCAGTTCGCGCCCGCCAACGACGACGGCTGGCACGGCGCCACCGTCCCGGTCACCCTCGCGGCCGCGGACGGCGCCTCCGGGGTGGCCGGCGTCGAGTACTCGCTGGACGGCGGCGACTGGAAGGCGTACACCGAGCCGGTGAACGTCTCCGGGGACGGCGACCACACGCTGCGCTACCGGGCCAAGGACAAGGCCGGCAACGTGGAGGCCGAGAAGGCCGCGGCCCTGAAGATCGACGGGACCCGGCCGACCGTCCTGGTGTCCGGCATCTCCGACGGCCAGATCTACGGCGACAGCCAGGACCTGCGCATCACCTGGCAGGCCGTGGACAGCACGTCGGGGGTGAAGACGCTGACCGGCACGCTGGACGGCGCCGGCTACTCCGGCCGGCTCCAGGCGCTGTACGAGCTGGCGCTCGGCACCCACGCGCTGTCGGTGACCGCCACCGACCACGCGGGCAACACCACCACCCAGCAGGTCACGTTCGGGGTCACCACCTCGACCCGCGACCTGGCCAAGCTGATCGACCGGTTCGTCGCGACGAGCATGCTCGGCCAGGCGAGCGGGAACCGGCTGCAGGCGCAGCTCACCAAGGTCCGGAAGGCGGAGGCGAACGGCAACGACACCAAGACGATCAAGGAGTTGCGGGCCTTCCGCACCCTGGCCACCGACCCGACGGTGGTCCCGGTGGCCGAGGTCCGGGACGTGCTGGCCCGCGACACCGACAAGCTGATCGCCCAGCTCAGCGGCCCGGTGGCGAACCGGAAGACGAAGGACTGACCCGGTCCGCCCGCACGGGGACGCCCGGCGTTCCCGTGCGGCGCGGTCCATGACGCGGTGCGTCCGGTGCCGAGGAGGCCGGGCGGGCCGGCGCGACGCCGACCTGCCCGGCCTCCGGCGTTCCGCTCAGCTCACCAGGGGCCGTACGGGCCGTTGTTGCCACCGCCGCCGCCCTTGCCGATCTCGCCCACCGCGGGCTTCACGTCGGCCAGGTAGATGCCGGCGCCGATCACCGAGGCGATGGTGAAGATGCTGAGCACCGAGAGGTACTGCACCGCGGTGGCGAAGGTGAACAGGCTGGCCAGCCCGAGGATCAGCAGCCACAGTTTCTTCGACAGCTTGCCCGCCACGGCGAAGGCGCGCGCCGGCGTCCGGAGGGCGTGCACCAGCGCCCAGGCGCACAGCGCGAACGCGCCGATGGCGAGCAGCCAGAAGATGAGATCCAGGAATCCGTGAATCTGGAACATCGTCTCTCCAGGGGTGACGGGGCCGGCCGGGGTTCAGCCTAGCCGGGGAACGGCGCCGGGGGGCCGGCGGACGGCCGCTCCTACGCACAACGCGCGCGGCCCGTCCCCGGTTCCGGGAACGGGCCGCGTGATGCGCCGGCCGAACCGGCCCGCGCGGCGGGCCGGCGGGCCGTCAGGACTTGGCGCGGGTGCCGGTGGTCTTGCGGGTCTGGGCCGGCCGGGTCTGGGTCGGCCGCGTCTGGGTCGTGCGGCTGGCGATCGCCGGCTCGGCGGTGGTGGAGACCTCCTCCAGCTCCAGCGCGGCCTCGCCGGTCACCCGGCTGACGACCTTGCGCCCGCGGTTGGCGAACTCGTCGTAGAGCCCGGCCGCCCGGGAGCCGATCGTGTCGGCGTACTCCTTGGCCCGCTCCGGCAGCTCCTTGGCCACGGCCTCGGCCCGCACCTGCAGGGTGCCGGCGTACTTGCGGGCCACGGACGGCAGGTCTCGGGCCGCGGTGCGGACCTCCGGCCGGCGGGCCTGCAGGCGCTGCAGCTGCTCGGGCAGCTCGCGGAGCTTCTCGACCGCGAAGTCGCCGGCGCCGGCGACCGCGTAGAACGGCTTGGACTCGGCGAGCTTCTTGACCTCGTCGTTGATGGGCATGGGTTAACCTTCCTTGGGTTCCGGTTGACTGCGCTCGTCCGCCACGGAGGTGGCAGCCTCCTGGGCGACCGCGTCGGCTTCGTCGGTCTCCGGCCAGGGCCGGGCGTCCGCTGCGGCGGGCTCCGTCCCGGCCGGAGCCGCGGCGCGGTTCTCCTTGCGGAAAGACTCGTAGATATCGATCAGCACCTGCCGCTGGCGCTCGGTGAGCGAGCGGTCGGCGCGGACCGCGGCCAGCACGTCGCTGTCCGGCTCGCGGTCGTCGATCAGACCCGCCTGCACGTAGAGCGCCTGCGACGAGATGCGCAGACCTTTGGCTATCTGGTTCAGGATCTCCGCGCTCGGCTTGCGCAACCCGCGCTCGATCTGGCTCAGGTAGGGGTTGGACACCCCCGCCTGGCTGGCGAGCTGGCGAAGCGAGATCTTCGCCTGCTTCCGCTGGTCGCGGATGTACTCGCCGATCGAACCGACCTTCGGCAGTTCCATGCCTCCATTGTGCCGCGCCGTGCTTGCAATTGCAAACACATCCGCTAGCGGGAGCAAGCGGCGGTCAGCCCGGATAGATCCACAGCAGCGGCCCGGAGACCGACAGCAGCATCGAGAAGGTGACCAGGCCGTACCGGCACCGCCGGGGGAGCGCCGGGCCGGGCCGGACCAGCCGGTCCACCCGGGCCATCACCTGCGCGCCGGCCGCGCCGAGCGCGCCGCTCGGCGCGGGCAACTGCCCGGCCGCCCCGAACCGCAGCAGCGCGGTCGCCAGCCGGCGGGGGCAGCAGTAGCGGCGGGCCCGGTCGTCGGCGGCCATCTCGATCAGCAGCGCGACCGAGGAATGCGCGTCGCGCACCACCCCGACCCAGGGCAGCAGCCACCTCAGCGCGGTGAACGGCAGCAGCACCAGGTCGTGCCGCTCGCGGACGTGCGCGGCCTCGTGGGCCAGCACCGCCTTGAGTTCGTCCGCGCTCAGCAGCGACAGGGTGCCGGCGCTCACCACCACGTCCGACGACATGATGCCGGGCAGGCAGTACGCCGCCGCGCCCGGGTGGTCGACCACCCGCACCCCCGGCACGCCCGGATCCTCGCGGGAGATCAGCGCCAGCAGCGCGCGGTGCCGCCGCCGGGCGCGCACCGTCCGCGCGGTGGCCACCAGCAGCACGCTGACCAGCACCGCCAGCAGCATCAGGCCCGCGGCCAGGGCCAGCGCCCGCGGCAGGTCGGCCAGGGTGAAGGGGCCGTGGCCGAACGAGACGACCGCGTCGGCGAAGGCGCCCAGGCCGTACACCACGCCGCCGCCGTAGGGCGCGAGCGCGAACGCCAGCAGCGCCCCGACGCTGGCCAGGCCCCAGGTGACGCCGAGCGACTGCCAGAAGAAGATGGCCGCCCGCGGTGCCCGCCACGGCCATCTGGCGAGCGACAGCCGCCACGCGCCCACCGCGCACGCCGTGGCGAGCGCGGCCAGGACAGCGGCCATGATCACTCTTCTTCCAGCTCCGTGAGTGCTTTACGCAGGATTTCGGCTTCGGTGCCGGAGACCGTCTGGGCGAACCGGGTGAGCGCCGCCGACCGGTCGCCGGTCATGTCGAGTGCTTCCAGCATAAGCTCGGCGACGTACGCGTCGCGGCTCGCACCGGGTTCGTAGCGCCAGGCGCGCCCGTCGCGGGTGCGGTTGAGAAAGCCCTTGCGGGTGAGGCGGTCCAGCACGGTCATGACCGTGGTCGGCGCGAGATCGCGGTCGGCCATCAGCCGGCCGACCTCCCGGGCGGTCAGCGGCCCGTCATGCGCCCAGAGGATGTCCATGATGCTGCGTTCAAGCTCGCCGAGACCCTTCACGTCCCAAGCCTACCTCGGGTAGTACTACGTCGTGTAGAGGTGGGTCGGCGCGCCGGGGGTGAGACGCGTCACCCGGGCCCGGCCGGCCGGGCCCGGGGTGCGGATCAGGGCACCACCACGATGTTGCCATCGCCGTTACCGGCGCCGTCGCCGCCGCCGTCGGGGCGGGGCTTCTTGACCGGCGCGCATCCGCCGCCGCAGCCGCCGAACCGCTCGGTGTCCAGCGGCTCGAACTCGGTGGCCGGCACGCCGCGCAACGCCGCGATCATGGTGTCCCGCCAGATCGGGCCGGGGATCGAGGCACCGAACACCGACCCGTACCGCTGGCCTCCGATGACGATGTTGTTGAGCTTGTGCGCGATGGCACCCCGCGGGTCGCCGATGCTGACCGCGCCGGCCAGGTCGGGGGTGAAGCCGGCGAACCAGGCGGAGGCCTGATCGTCGGTGGTGCCGGTCTTGCCCGCCGCGTCCCGGCCGGGCAGGCCGCCCACCGGGCGCATGGTGCCCTTGGTGAACACCCCGGACAGCACGTGCGCGGCGGCGTCGGCGACCGCGGGATCCACCGCCTGGCGGCACTGCGGCCGGTACCGGGTGACCACGCCGTTCCGGTCGGTGATCTGGGTGATCGCCATCGGCGCGCAGTACTTGCCGCGCGCGCCGAGCGCCGCGTAGGCGTTGGCGACCGTCACCGGGTCCATCTCGTTGGTGCCGAGCGTGAAGGTCTCGAACTCGACCAGCGGCTTGCCGTCCGCCCGGTGGATGCCGAGCGACTTGGCGGTCTGCACCACATCGCACAGCCCGACCCTGCGCTCCAGCTCCATGAAGAACGTGTTCACCGAGCCCCAGGTGCCGGTCTGCAGCGTCTTGAACCCGGGCGAGCCCTCGTCGTTGGTCACCGTGTGATTGATGTCGCCGATGGGCTGGCCCTTGCAGTTCTTGAAGTCGGCGTAGCCGGACGCCCGGAAGCCGGCGCCCGCGGTCAGGCCCTGGTTGACCTTCCACCCCTTCTTCAGCGCGGTGACCAGCGTGAAGGTCTTGAACGTGGACCCGGCCTGGAACCCGCCGAGCCCGCCGTGCGCGCTGTCGGCGACGATGTTGTACGACATCTGGTTGCGCCTCTTGGAGACGCCGAAGTCGCGGCTGGCCGCCATGGCCCTGATAGCGCCGGTGCCCGGCTGCACCAGGGCCTCGGCCGCGACCGGAGCATCGGAGGCGAACACCCGCTTGCGAATGGCCCGCTCGGCCGCCGCCTGCATCCGCGGCTCGATCGTGGTCTTGATGGTCAGCCCGCCCCGGTACAGCAGGTTCCGCCGGGCCTTGGCCGACTTCCCGAACGCCGGGTTGCTCAGGATCTCGTTGCGCACGTAGCTGCAGAAGTACGGGTAGCGGGCGGTGGCGCACTCGCCCGGCAGCGGGGTCCCCTTGTACCCGAGCTTGGTGGCCTTGGCCTCGGCCGCCTGCTGCGGGGTGATCTTCCCGAGCTCGGCCATCCGGTTGAGCACCACGTTGCGCCGCTCCAGCAGGCGCTGGCGGTACTTCTTGCCGAGGTTCGGGTCGGTGCGGTTGGGATCCTGCACCGCGCCGGCCAGCGTCGCGGCCTGCGCCAGGGTCAGCTCGGCGGCCGGCACGCCGAAGAACCGCTTGGCCGCCGCCTCGACCCCGTTGGCGCTCGCCCCGAAGTAGGCGATGTTCAGGTACTTCTCCAGGATCTCGTCCTTGGTGTACTTCTGCTCGACGCCCATCGCGAACCGCAGCTCGTTCAGCTTGCGCGCGTAGCTGGTCTCCAGGGCCTTCTCCTTGCCCTGCTCGGTGGCGGCCGAGTTGAGCAGGACCTGCTTGACGTACTGCTGGGTGATGCTGGACCCGCCCTGGCTCACCCCGCCGGACTTGAGGTTGCTGGCCAGCGCGCGCAGCGTGCCCTCCGGGTCGATCGCGCCGTGCTCGTAGAACCGGAAGTCCTCGATCGCGATGATCGCCTGCTTCATCACGCCGGCGACCTTCGCCAGCGGCACGACCTCGCGGTACTCCTCGTAGAACTGCGCCATCGGCCGGCCCCGCGCGTCCAGCACGGTGCTCTTCTCGGCCAGCGGCGGCTCCACCAGATCCACCGGCTTGATGTTCAGCTCGTCGGACGCACCGACCACGATCGCGCCGGCGCCGCCGACGGCCGGCAGCGCCAGCCCGGCGACCAGCACGCCGGCCGCCAGCGCCGCGGCGATCAACCGCCCGAGGTTGGAGTGCAGCGCGCGGTGCACCGGCGAGGCGTCCCGGCCGGGGGTACGGCGCGTCTCGTCCGCCTGGTCACGTCCGCCTTCGTCGAAAATGGTCATCGGTCGCTCCGGGGGTACTTCGAGCTGATCACCGGGATATTCTCCCGCAAGCCGGGTACGGACGCGTCCCGCCGGACGGACCGGCGGCAGCCGGACGCGCGCGAGGAAAGAGCCGCCGCATGGAGATTACGCTGGTCCAGGGGGACATCACCGAGCAACGGGTGGACGCCGTGGTCAACGCGGCGAACTCGTCGCTGCTGGGCGGCGGCGGGGTGGACGGCGCCATCCACCGGCGCGGCGGGCCGGAGATCCTGGCCGAGTGCCGGGCGCTGCGCGCCGACCGGTACGCCGGCGGGCTGCCGGCCGGCCAGGCGGTCGCGACCACGGCCGGACGGCTGCCCGCCCGCTGGGTGATCCACACCGTCGGCCCGGTGTACGCGAAGTCCGAGGACCGCTCGCACCTGCTGACCTCCTGTTACGCCGAGTCACTCAAGGTCGCCGACTCGCTGGCCGCCCGGGTGGTCGCCTTCCCCGCGGTGTCGGCCGGGGTGTACGGCTGGCCGATGGACGACGCGGCGCGCATCGCGCTGGCCACCGTGCGCGCGGCCGGCACCCGGGTGACCGAGGCGCGCTTTGTGCTGTTCGGCGCGGAGGCGTATCGCGTCTTCTCCGACGTGCTGGCCCGCCTCGACGGGTAGTACGGCCGGCGCCGGCCGGGCGTTCCCTGCCCGAGGCGGGCGGTCCGCGGCGGAAGGTTCCCTGCCCGAGATGGGCGGTCCGCGGCGGAAGGTGGTCAGGCCGTCGCGTCGCGCGCGCGGGCCGGCGGTCCGGCCGGGGCGAGCGCGGACCAAGGCAGGGTGACCTCGCCGAGCCGCCAGCGGCGCCGGCCGCCGAGCGGCGGGACGGCGGCGACCGGCCAGCTGCCGGCCAGCAGTTCGACCGCGGCCGTCCAGCGCGGGCGCGCCCCGTAGGCGCCGTAGGGCGCGCACACCTGCCAGGCGTGGTCGAAGTCCCGCAGGAAGGCGTGCACGCGCTCGCCGGGCACGTTGCGGTGGATCAGCGTCTTGGGCAGCCGTTCGGCCAGCGCCGACGGCCGGTCGAACCCGGCGAGCCGGGCGGCGAGCGTCACTGTGCGCGGCCCTCGCGCGTCCAGCGCCACCCAGCAGGCGCGGTGCCCGATCTCCGAGCAGGTGCCCTCCACGATCACCCCGCCCGGGGCCAGCCGGGAGCGCAGCAGGTCCCAGGCGGCCCACGCCTCGCTCTCGCCGTACTGGCGGAGCACGTTGAAGGCACGGACGATCACCGGTGGCCGGTCCACCGGCAGCTCGAAGCCGCCGCGTGCGAAGGTGAGCCCCGGGCGCTCGTGCGGCCGGGCCGCGGCGACCCGGGCCGGGTCGATCTCCAGGCCGACCACCTCCACGTCGGGACGCACCCGGCGCAGCCGCCGGAACAGCTCCGAGGTGGTGACGTGCGACGCCCCGTACCCGAGGTCGACCACCAGCGGCCGGTCCGCGGCGACCAGCAGCGGCCGGTAGACCGCCGCCGTCCACCGGTCGCAGCGGCGCAGCCGGTTGTGGCCGGTGGTGCCCCTGGTGATCTCGCCGACCGGCCGGCCGGGCCGCCGCCGCGGCCCGGCGGTCACGTTCCGGAGATCCGGTGCACCTTGTGCTGCGCCGCCTGGGCGCGGGGGCGGATCACCAGGCGGTCGATGTTGACGTGCGCCGGCCGGGTGACGCACCAGGCGATGGCGTCGGCGATGTCGTCGGCGGTCAGCGGGTCCGGCACCCCCGCGTAGACCTGCTCGGCGCGGGCGGCGTCGCCGCGGAACCGGGTGAGGGCGAACTCGTCGGTGCGCACCATGCCGGGCGCGATCTCGACCACCCGTACCGGCTCGCCGCACAGTTCCAGGCGCAGCGTCTGCGTCATGGCGCTCTGCGCGTGCTTGGCCGCGCTGTACCCGCCGCCGCCCTCGTAGTTGACGAAGGCGGCGGTGGAGGTGAGCATCAGCAGCACCCCGTCGCCGGATTCGATCAGCCGGGGGAGCAGTGCCCGGGTCACCCGCAGCGAGCCGAGCACGTTCACCTCGAACATCTGCCGCCAGTCGTCGGTCGCCGCGTCGGCGACCGGCTCCGCGCCGAAGGCGCCGCCGGCGTTGTTGACCAGCACGTCGCACCGGTCCACCGCGGCGGCGAACTCGGCGACCGAATCGTCGGAGGTGACGTCCAGGATCACCGGGCGGATCGCCGGGACCTCGGCCGCCAGCCGCTCCAGGCGATCATGACGGCGGGCCGCGGCCACGACGTCGAAGCCCTCGGCCGCCAGGCGGCGCGCGGTGGCCTCGCCGATGCCGCTGCTCGCTCCGGTGACCACCGCTGTCCTGTGCATGTGCCGCCCCTCTGGTTCGCCGCTTTCGGGTACTCCGCCGGTAATCCTGCCAGGGCGGCCGTGGGACCATCACCGTGGGGCCTTTTCAACCTTTGTCGGGGAATCTCACGAAGTATGGGTCGGTTGTATCCCGTCTGGAGGTGGTGTCACGTGCCGCGGATCCCGGTCACCCACCGGATCAACCGGGTGGCGACCATCAGCATGCACACGTCCCCGCTCGACCAGCCGGGCACCGGCGACGCGGGCGGCATGAACGTCTACATCGTCGAGGCGGCCAGGCGGCTGGCCCGATACGGCGTCGAGGTCGACATCTTCACCCGGCAGACGGCCCGCGATCTCCCGCCCACGGTAGAGATCGAACCCGGGGTGACCGTCCGGCACGTCACCGCCGGCCCCTACGAGGAACTGGACAAGGGCGATCTGCCCGCCCAGGTCTGCGAATTCCTGTCCGGCGTGCTGCGCACCGAGGCCGGCTACGAGCCCGGGCACTACGACGTGATCCACTCGCACTACTGGCTGTCCGGCCAGGTCGGCTGGCCGGCCCGGGAACGCTGGGGCGTCCCCCTGGTGCACAGCATGCACACCATGGCCAAGGTCAAGAACCTGCTGCTCGCCCGCGACGACCGGCCCGAACCCGTCGCCCGGGTGCTCGGCGAGCAGCAGGTCGTCGAGGCCGCCGACCGCCTGGTGGCCAACACCACCGCCGAGGCCGCCGAACTGGTGGATCTCTACCACGCCCCCGCCGACCGGGTCGCCGTCGTGAACCCCGGCGTCAACCTGCAGGTCTTCCGCCCCGGTGACCGCCGCGCCGCCCGCCGGGCGCTCGGCCTGCCGCCGGACGCCCACGTCATGCTCTTCGTCGGCCGCGTCCAGCCGCTCAAGGGACCGGACGTGCTGCTGCGCGCCACCGCCGCCATGCTCGCCGCCGACCCGGCGCTGCGCTCCCGGCTGGTCGTCGCGTTCGTCGGCGGGCCGAGCGGCAACGGCCGCGCCCGGCCCGCCCACCTGGCCGAACTGGCCGACGGGCTCGGCATCGCCGACGTCGTCCGGCTGCTGCCGCCCGCCCCGCAACCGGAGCTGGCCGAGTGGTACCGGGCCGCCGACGTCACCGTCGTCCCCTCCTACAACGAGTCCTTCGGCCTGGTGGCCCTGGAGTCCCAGGCCTGCGGCACCCCGGTGGCCGCCGCGTCGGTGGGCGGGCTGCGCACCGCCGTCCGGGACGGCGTCTCCGGCGTCCTGGTCGACGGGCACCGGCCCGAGACCTGGGCCGCCGTGCTGCGCACCCTGGCCGACCGGCCCCGCCGGCGCGCCGCGCTGGCCGCCGGGGCCAGGGACCACGCCACCGCCTTCGGCTGGCACGCCACCGCCGCCCGCCTGCTGGAGGTGTACGCCGAGGCCCGCGCCGCGCTGTGCCGCGTCCCGGTGTGCGCCAACCCGTGACAGCCGGGGCAAGTCCCCGCGAAAAGCCCGGACCGGCGGTGAAGCCGCGCCAGACGGGTAGGAAGGCCAGGTGCGTACGCCCATGGATCACGAGACGGTCATCGAGTCCGCGCTGAAGGCCGCGGAGATTTCCTACGAACGCCCCAAGCCCGGCGCCTTCCTGGTCAAGCTGCCCGGCCACCACAAGCTGCAGACCATGACCTGGCTCAGCCTGTCGGATCAGGCGCTGCACGTGGAGGCGTTCTTCTGCCGGCAGCCCGACGAGAACCACGCGGAGTTCTACCGCTGGCTGCTGACCAAGAACGGCGCCATGTACGGCGTCCACTTCGCGCTGGACGACGTGGGCGACGTCCACCTGGTCGGCCGGCTGCCGCTCGACGCGATCAGCGAGGCGGAGATCGACCGGCTGCTCGGCTGCGTGCTTACCTACGCCGACGAGTGGTTCGACCGCGCGCTGGAACTGGGGTTCGCCACCTCCATCCGCCGCGAGTGGGAATGGCGCGTCAAGCGCGGCGAGTCCCTGGCCAACCTGCGCGCCTTCGAGTCGTTCATCAACCGGACCGGCCCCACCGGCTGACCCGCCGAGACCCTAAGCTTGGCCGCATGGCTACTTTGGTGCTATTGCGGCATGGCGAGAGCGAGTGGAACGCGAAAGGCCTGTTCACCGGCTGGGTCGACGTCACACTCTCGCCCGCGGGCGAACAGGAGGCCCGGCGCGGCGGCCGGCTCCTGGTCGAGTCCGGCGTGCTCCCCGACGTCCTGCACACCTCGGTGCTGAGCCGGGCGATCCAGACCGCCGAACTGGCCCTGGGCGCCGCCGACCTGCGATGGCTGCCGGTCTCCCGCTCCTGGCGGCTCAACGAGCGCCACTACGGCGCGCTGCAGGGCAAGAACAAGGCCCAGACCCGCGAGGAGTTCGGCGACGAGCAGTTCACCCTGTGGCGCCGCTCCTACGACGTGCCGCCGCCGCCGCTGCCCGACGACGACGAGTTCTCCCAGGCCGGCGATCGGCGGTACGCCACCCTGCCGCCCGAGCTGCTGCCCCGGACCGAGTGCCTGAAGGACGTCGTGCAGCGGATGCTGCCCTACTGGTACGACCGGGTCGTGCCCGATCTCGCCGCCGGCCGCACCACCCTGGTGGTGGCGCACGGGAACTCGCTGCGCGCCCTGGTCAAGCACCTGGACGGCGTCGGCGACGAGGCCATCGCCAAGCTGAACATCCCGACCGGCATCCCGCTGCGCTACGAGCTCGACGACGAGTTCCGGCCGGTGAAGCCGGGCGGCGAGTACCTCGACCCGGAGGCCGCCAAGGCCGCCATCGAAGCAGTGGCCAACCAGGGGCGCTGACCTTCGCAGATCTTCCCGACCGGCCCCGCGTCCTCCGACCGGCCCCGCGCCGCCCGGGCGCGGGGCCGGCCCACGCTCCGCCCCCGGCCGCTCCTGGGCGTGCCGGGGCGCCCGGCCGGTCAGGACGCGGCGGCGCTCTCCGGCCGGTCCCCGGTGACCAGGTAGACCACGTCCCGGGCCACCCGGACGGCATGGTCGGCGTACCGCTCGTAGTAGCGGCCGGTGAGCGTGATGTCGATCGCCGGCTCCACGCCGTGCGCCCAGTCCTTCGCCAGCAGCACCCGGAACAGCCGGCGGTGCAGCCGGTCCATCGCGTCGTCGTCGTCGTCCAGCTCCTTGGCCTGCTCGACGTCGTGCGAGGCGATGCAGCTGCCGGTCTTGGTGACCAGCCGCTCGGCGATCTGCCCCATCTCCAGGATCGTGTCGCGCACCTCGGCGGGGATGGCCGACTCCGGGTGGCGCATCCGGGCGATCTTCGCCACGTGCACCGCGAGGTCGCCCATCCGCTCCAGGTCGCCGCCCATCCGCAGCGCGGTGATCGCGACGCGCAGGTCCACCGCGACCGGCTGCTGGGTCGCCATCAGCGCGAAGATCGAGCGCTCCATGTCCTGGTAGATCTGGTTGATGTCCGCGTCATGGGAGATCACGCTCTCGGCGAGGGACAGGTCGGCGTCCAGCAACGCCGTGGTCGCCCTCGACATGGCCGAGCGCACCAGGCGGGTCATCTCGACCAGCCGGTCGTTGAGAGCGTCTAGTTCTTGATGGAAGGCGTCGCGCATGCGGCTCACGCTACGCGCGCGTTCGTGAACGAACTTCGTCCACCAGATGAACTCTCCGGGAAAGAGGTGTGATCGGGGTCCTGACCGGCGGAAAGCGCCACCTACCATCGGAAGCGTGAGTGAACTCGTGACGAGCCTGGCCGCGCTCGCCGGCTTCATGGTCGGGGCGATCGCCATGATGGCGGTCCGCACCCGCGCCGGCGGCGAGCCCCACCCGGTGGAAGCCGGCGAGAGCGCGCTGCCGCAGGGCGTCGCGTCCGTGCTGGCCGTACTCCCCTCCTCGGCGGTCGTCCTCGACCGCGATGACCGGGTGCTGCGGGCCAGCTCGGCCGCCCGCGCCTTCGGGCTCGTCCGCGGTGACCGGCTGATGGCCGCCGAGCTGCTCGCCCTCGCCCGGCAGGTCCGCCGGGACGGCGAGATCCGGGAGAGCGAGTTCGAGGTCGCCGCGCACAAGTTCGGCATGGAGGCCACCAACTTCGCGGTGCGCGTCGCCCCGCTCGGCACCCACGGCCAGGTGCTGGTGCTCGCCGAGGACCAGACCGAACGCCGCCGCGTCGAGGCGGTCCGCCGCGACTTCGTCGCCAACGTCAGCCACGAGCTCAAGACCCCGGTCGGCGCGCTCAGCCTGCTCGCCGAGACCGTCCGGGCGGCCGCTGACGACCCGGTGGCGGTCACCCGGTTCGCCGGCCGCATGGAACACGAGGCCGCCCGGCTGACCTACCTCGTGCAAGATCTGATCACGCTCTCCCGCATCCAGGGCGGCGACCCCATCCCCACCCCGGCCTGCGTACCGGTCGATGAGGTGATGCACGAGGCCATCGACCGCTGCAACACCAGGGCGGCCGCCAAGGCCATCACCCTGGTGGCCGGCGGCACCGAGGGCCTGCGCGTCTGGGGCGACGACGAACTCCTGGTCACCGCGCTGCGCAACCTGATCGACAACGCCGTCGCCTACAGCCCGGAGAGCACCCGGGTCGTGGTCAGCGCCCGCCCCGCCGGCGAGTCCGTCGAGGTCAGCGTCAGCGACCAGGGCATCGGCATCCCCGAAAGCTCCCAGGAGCGCATCTTCGAGAGGTTCTTCCGGGTGGACGCGGCCCGCTCCCGGGCGACCGGCGGCACCGGCCTGGGCCTCGCCATCGTCAAGCACGTCGCCGTCGCACACGGCGGTGAGGTGAGCGTGTGGAGCAAGGAAGGCTCCGGCTCCACCTTCACCCTCCGCCTGCCGGCGTTCGGCGGTACGGCACTGGCCGTGCCGAGCACACCGATCATCCCCCTGGAGGCCGCGCAGTGACCCGCGTGCTCGTCGTGGAGGACGAGGAGTCCTTCTCCGACGCCCTTTCCTACATGCTCCGCAAAGAGGGCTTCGAGGTGGCCGTCGCGGCCACCGGGCCCGAGGCGCTGGAGACCTTCGACCGCAACGGCGCCGACCTGGTGCTGCTCGACCTGATGCTGCCCGGCCTGCCCGGCACCGAGGTCTGCCGCTCGCTCCGCCAGCGCTCCAAGGTGCCGGTGATCATGCTCACCGCCAAGGACAGCGAGATCGACAAGGTCGTCGGCCTCGAACTCGGCGCCGACGACTACGTCACCAAGCCGTTCTCCTCCCGCGAACTGGTCGCGCGGATCCGGGCCGTGCTGCGCCGCCAGGGCGACGTCGAGGAGCCCGAGCCCGCCGTCCTGGCCGCCGGGCCGGTCCGGATGGACGTGGAACGCCACGTCGTCGCCGTCCGCGGGCAGCAGGTACAGCTGCCGCTGAAGGAGTTCGAGCTCCTGGAGGTGCTGCTCCGCAACGCCGGTCGCGTCCTCACCCGCGGCCAGCTGATCGACCGCGTCTGGGGCGCCGACTACGTCGGCGACACCAAGACGCTGGACGTGCACGTCAAGCGGCTGCGCGCCAAGGTCGAGTCCGACCCGGCCAACCCCAGGTGCATCGTCACCGTCCGCGGTCTCGGCTACAAACTCGACCCGGTGGGCGGGTGACGCCGGGGCCTACTCGCTCGGGGTGGGGGTCGCGGTCGCGGTCGTGGTGGCGGTGGGCGAGGGGGTGACCACCGGGCCCGGGGTGGGCGAGCCGGAGGGGGACGCCTCGGGGGCCGGCGAGAGGCTGGAGAACTCGCGGCTGCGCGTGACGACCGGGACTCTCATCCGCACGTCACCGGCGCCCGAGAAGCGCAGGGTGAGGACGAGCGACTCGCCGCCGCGCAACGGGGCCCGGACGCCCTCCACGGTCACCTGGGAGGCCGGGCGGCCGGTGTTGACCAGCTTGCCGGGCGGCATCGAGATGGGCGAGGGCAGCTTGACCGACGACGCGCTCTTGTCGTCCGGCGCGATGGCCTCCAGCGTCTCGGGCCGGCCGGTGGAGTTGACCATGGTGAGGTAGAGCGGCGCGGAGCCGCCGGCCGGGATCTGGGCGCCCGACTCCGGACCCAGGACGAACGCCTGAGGGATCTTGATGCCGCCGCGGCCGTAGCCGCCCCCGTCGCCGTCGAGCAGGATGCCGGCCTCGGTGGGGGCGTACGGAGTGCTGGTGTTGGCCGTGGCGCCCGAGCCGCAGCCAGCCAGCACCGGGGCGGCGCCGAGCAACGCGGCGGCGACGATCAGTCTGCGGCGGCTGGAGCTGGTCACGGTTACGGATCTCCTTGTACACATGAATAGGGCCAGTGGCAACCTTATCGATGCGCTGGACCCCCCGTGGACCGGGGGCCGGGGGGCCGGAAGGAGGCTCAGCACCGCAGGTCATCGGGCATGTCAGGATTTGCGATGCATAAAGTCGACAGCATGTCAAGTCCCAAATCGAGGCTTTGACCTGCAGTTATGTTGATTTCACTGTTCCGGGAGGGGACTGGCGCGTGGTATCCTGGAGGACAGCGGAAGGGGTACTTGTCACATGACTTTCCAGGTCGGCGACACTGTCGTCTACCCCCACCACGGGGCTGCTCGGATCGAAGCCATCACCACCCGCACGATCAAAGGCGAGGATAGAACCTATCTGGTGCTGAAGGTCGACAAGGGCGACCTTACCGTTCAGGTGCCGGCGGACAACGCCGAGTTGGTCGGTGTGCGTGACGTTGTAGGCCAGGAAGGCCTGGAGCGTGTCTTCGATGTCCTGCGCATGCCGCACACGGAAGAGCCCACCAACTGGTCCCGCCGCTACAAGGCCAACCTCGAGAAGCTGGCGTCCGGCGACGTCAACAAGGTGGCCGAAGTGGTGCGCGATCTGTGGCGGCGCGACAAGGAGCGCGGTCTGTCCGCCGGTGAGAAGCGGATGCTCGCGAAGGCCAGGCAGATACTGGTCAGCGAGCTGGCGCTGGCGGAGAAGACCAACGAGGACAAGGCCGAGGCCCTGCTCGACGAAGTCCTCAACTCCTGAACACGATATTGCCAAGGGTGGGCGTCGGAGTCGACGTCCACCCTTTCGCGTCCGGCCGGGAGCTCAACCTGGCCGGCCTGCGGTGGCCGGGTGAGCCCGGCCTCGCCGGGCATTCCGACGGTGACGCGGTCGCGCACGCCTGCTGTGACGCCCTGCTGTCCGCCGCGGGCCTCGGCGACATCGGCGGCCTGTTCGGCACCGCCGACCCGCGCTGGTCCGGCGCCGCCGGCGTCACGCTGCTCGCGGAGGCCGCCCGGTACGTCCGGGAAGCCGGGTTCGACATCGGGAACATCGCCGTGCAGGTGGTCGGCAACCGCCCCAAGCTCGCCCCCCGGCGGGCCGAGGCCGAGAAGGTGCTCGGCGAGGCGGCGGGCGCGCCGGTGTCGGTCAGTGCCACCACGACCGACGGGCTGGGGCTCACCGGCCGCGGCGAGGGGGTGGCCGCGATCGCCACCGCACTCGTCGTCCAGATCTCTCCCCCGTCGCGGGCGGATCGTGCCAACCGATGAGCCGGCACGCACGTCTTAGTGAGCGGAATCCTGTCGGCGAGTGGAGTCCGGACCGCTCGCGAAACAGGGGGGCGGTGCCCTGTAGCCGGCGCGGCGCGGGGCGCCGCCTTCTTTTTTACCGTGTCTGACCAGCCTCTTTTTAATTTCCTGGATTAGACCCCGCGTTGGGGGTAGCCCGGTTGTCAGCGTGAAGGTGCGACCCCCAAACGGAGGCTCAATATGGGTATCGAAACCATTCTCGGCGCGATCGTCATCGGCGCCATCGTCGGTGCGCTGGGCCGGCTGGTGCTGCCGGGCCGTCAGCCGATCGGCTGGCTGCTGACCATCGTGGTCGGTATCGTCGCCGCCCTGATCGGTACCGCGATCGCCCAGGTGCTCGGCGTCGCCACGACCGACGGCATCGACTGGATCGAGCTCGTCATGCAGGTTGTCCTCGCCGCCGTCGGTGTCGCCCTGGTCGCGGGTATCCGTGGCCGCAGCCGGGTCTGACCCGCGGCAGCCGAAGCGCCGCCCCCGCGGCCCCGGCACAGGATCGACCCGCCGAGAGCGATCTCCGGGCCGTAAGGCTCTGAAGCGCGGCGGAGTCCCGCACCGGTCCCCAGGACCGGGCGGGGAGGAACCCCGAAGACCCGCCAGGTCTGCCAAGACCCGGCGGGTCTTCGCGCTGTCCGGCGCCGGTATCCGGCGGCCGCCCGCCCGGCACCGGCGTGTCGCGCCGGCGCGGGCCGAGGCCGTGTCCGGCGCCGTGCCGCGTCCGGTCCCGGGACCGCCTGCCGGCAGGCCGCCTACGGCGTGGCCCGTCGAGCGGGACGCGCCGTCGACCCTCGCCGGATGGCGCGCCGGGTGTCTGGGACAGGCGTGGCCGGATGGAGAACGGTGCATTGTCGTGGCGGCGGTCGGCGAATGGGACGTGCGGCATCGGCCCACTGGCCGACGTGCCCGAAATCTTTCGGCCGGGAACGATCCAACAAAGCCCTTCATGCCGCAGAATGGTGACATCTCCACACGACACGGCAGGCTCGCCGATTTGTTATCGAAAAGTACTAACGGTGTTATCCGTCATATACGGATTTAACGCTTTACGGGCTACTCCTCCGGAGGGAGCGGGGTGCTGCGCATCCGCACCGAGGGCGGAGCCCCGGTCGCCTCTGGGCCGCGCTCGTCCGGGTCGGCGAGCTCAGGCCCGTGCGCGGGGTCCGGCTCCGGCGTCGGCAGCGCGGCGGCCTCCTCCCGCAACCGGGGGTAGGGCCTGGTGCCCTCCTCCATCGCGCCGCCCGGCGTGCCGAGGGCGGGGTAGGGCTGGGTGTCCCCGCCATCGCGGTCGCGCCTCGGCGGCCGGGGGAGCGGGTGCACCAGCACGTCGCCGGCGGGCGGCCGCACCAGGTCGCCCCAGCGCACCGGCGGGCCCGGCTCGGGCGGCCCGGCGACGTCCCGTTCGGCCCGCCCCCGCGGTTCGGGCACCAGCCGGTCCTGCGGCGGCGGCACCGCGTGCTCCTGCCGTGGCACCGGAACCGGCGGGGTCACGTCCCGCTCGGGGGCATCCGGGCGGGGACCGGCCGCCGGCCGCGAGGCGACCTCGGGAGCCTCCGGAGAAGAGTCCGGTACGGGGGCCTCGTGCACGATGGGCGACTCGCCGGCCGGCTCGTCGAACCGGCCGGGCCGGTCGACGTGCTGGGGCCGGTCATGGTGGTCGGGCCGGTCATGGTGGTCGCGATCGTCAGCCGTGGACGGCGGGTGGTCGTGGTCGTCGGCGAGCGGCGGCAGTTCGTCGACCGTCGGGGTCTCCGGGGCGGCGGTCGGGGGCACCACCGGCGTGTTCTCCGGCTCGTCCTCGGCGGCCGGCGCCTCGCCGCCGCCCGGGGCGGCGGGATGGTGGCCGGGCCCGTGCGCGGCCTCCAGCGGCGGCGCCAGCTCGGGGTCGCGCACTTCGGCCGCGAACGGCAGCACGGAGTGCTCGCCCTCGTCGTCCTGGTGCGCCTCGCGGGCGGCGTCCGGCCCGCGCCTCCGGTAACCGGGGGCGCGGCGCCCGCCGGCCGGTCCGGCGCCGTGTCCCGCCCGGCCCGGAGCGGGCAGCGCGAAGAGCCACAGCCCGATCAGCAGCATCACCCAGGGCGCGACGGCGACGCCGACGGCGGCCTGGCGCGGCCCGATGGGCAGCGCCGTGGCCACCGCGACGTTGGCGGCCGCGGCCGCGGCGATCAGCAGCCCGAGGACCGCCCAGGCCTGCGCCCGGCGCGGCCGGCTCGCCGGACGGAGCAGGAACACGCTGAGCAGCCCGATCGTCAGCAGCGTGTCGAAGCCGGCGGGATAGAGGTAGGCGAGATCACCTCGCGCGCCGCCGGTGACCGCGAGCGCGCGAAGCGCGTCGAAGGAGAGCACGCAGGCGGCCGCGGCGAGCGCGGTCAGCGCGAGGGCCGCGAGGACGAGGCCCAGGCGGCGGAGCGCGCGGGCGGCGCGGGTCGGCGGCGCGGGGTCGGGCTGGGGCGCGGCACGGCGCGGCGACCGGCCGGCCGGCGGCGGGGGAGTGACGTCCATGACGGTTCGAGCCTACAGAATCGGTGATCCCCGCCCGCGGCGAACGCCCGCGCCACGCGGGCGCCGGCGGGCACCGGCCCGGCGGAGTCGGTGGTGGATGACCGGAAGGTCGGGTTCCGGGCCGACCGCAGGGCGTTGCGGAGGATCCGCCAGCTATAGGTAGATATAAGGGTATAAATCATCCAGGCCGAAAGGGATGCACCACCGGAAACCGTCATCGTCTCTCGGATGCCCGAAACCCCCGCCGGCTTCACAATGCCCGGATGCCGCTGTGAGGTCGGGCAACGCGACCTGCCGCGGCCGTCGAGGCATTAGCCTTGCGGTGTGAGCTTGCGCCTATACGACACCAGCACTCGCGCGATCCGCGACTTCGTCCCCATCAAGCCGGGCCGGGTCACGATCTACCTGTGCGGGGCCACGGTGCAGGCTCCGCCGCACATCGGGCACATCCGGTCCGGGGTGAACTTCGATGTGCTGCGCCGGTGGCTGCTGCGCTCCGGCCAGGACGTGTGGTTCTGCCGCAACGTCACCGACCTGGACGACAAGATCCTCCGGGTGGCGGCCGAGGAGGGCGTCCCCTGGTTCATCGTCGCCGAGCGCAACCAGCGCGCGTTCACCTGGGCCTACGACGTGCTGGGCTGCCTGCCCCCCACCGTCGAGCCGCGCGCCATGGGCCACATCCCCGAGATGATCGAGCTGATGCACCGCCTGATCGACAAGGGGCACGCCTACGCGGCGGGCGGTGACGTCTACTTCGACGTCATGTCCTACGCCGAGCGGTACGGCCGGCTGTCCAACCAGCGGCCGGAGAACATGCGCGCCGCCGCCGACACCGACACCGACTCGGCCAAGCGCGACCCGCGCGACTTCGCCCTGTGGAAGGGCGCCAAGCCCGGCGAGCCGACCTGGGCCACCCCGTGGGGGCCCGGCCGTCCCGGCTGGCACCTCGAATGCTCCGCCATGGCCACCAAGTACCTCGGCGAGACCTTCGACATCCACGGCGGCGGGGTCGACCTGATCTTCCCGCACCACGAGAACGAGGTCGCCCAGTCCCAGGCGGCCGGCGACGGCTTCGCGCGCTACTGGCTGCACAACGGCATGCTCAAGATCGGCGCGGAGAAGATGAGCAAGTCGCTCGGCAACTCCCTGCTGGTGCCGGCCATGCTCACCAAGGTGCGCGCCGTCGAGCTGCGTTACTACCTGGTGGCCGCGCACTACCGCTCCGCGATCGAGTACTCCGAGGAGGCGCTGGCCGAGGCGGCGTCGGCCTACCAGCGCATCGAGGGCTTCGTCACCCGGGCCGCGGAGGTCATCCACGACGTGGACGCCGCGGCGCCGCTGCCCGCGGCCTTCGTCCAGGCGATGGACGACGACCTCGGCGTGCCGCAGGCCCTCGCCGTCGTGCACGAGGTGGTCCGCGAGGGCAACGTCGCGCTGGCGGCCGGCAACAAGGAGCAGGTGGCCCGGCTGCTCGCCGAGACGCAGAACATGCTCGACGTGCTCGGCCTGGACCCCCGCTCCCCGCGGTGGCGCGACACCGCGGCCGGCGGCGGCCTGCACGACACGGTGGACGCCCTGGTCCGGGTGGCACTCGACCAGCGCCAGGCCGCCCGGGCGCGCAAGGACTACGCCGCGGCCGACGCGATCCGTGACCGGCTCGCCGCGGCGGGCGTGACCGTCGAGGACACCCCCCAGGGTCCTCGATGGGAACTGGCGCGCTGATCCCGCCGGTAGGCTTGGCCCATGGCTGGTGGCGGTAGTAAAGGGTCCGGCAAGGGCGGCAGGCGGCAGGGTGCCACCCGGGGCACCGGGGGCAAGGGCCGGCGGAGCCTCGCCGGCAAGGGAGCCACCCCGCCGGCGTCCGAGCGGCACTGGTTCAAGGACAAGCAGCGGTCGGCGTCGGCCGCCCGCCCGGAGGCCGCCAGGCCGGCCGGCCGGCCGGTGGCCCGCGGCCCGCGGCGGGACGACGCGCCGGAGGTCATCGGCGGGCGCAATCCGGTGGTCGAGGCGCTGCGCGCCGAGGTCCCGGCCACCGTGCTCTACGTGGCACCCCGCCTCGACAACGACGACCGGGTCCGCGAGGCCATCAAGATCACGGCCAACCGCGGGATCGCGATGCTCGAAGTGAGCCGCGAGCGGCTGGACCGGATGACCGAGGGGGCCGTCCACCAGGGCATCGCCCTCCAGCTGCCGCCCTACGAGTACGCCCACCCGGCCGACCTGGTGCGGCGGGCGCAGGACGCGGCCGAAGTACCGCTGATCATCGCGCTGGACGGCGTGACCGACCCGCGCAACCTCGGCGCCATCGCCCGCTCGGCCACCGCGTTCGGCGCGCACGGCCTGCTGGTGCCTTCCCGCCGCTCGGCCGGCGTCACCGCCGGCGCGTGGAAGACCTCGGCGGGCACCCTGGCCAACCTCCCGGTGGCCCGGGCCGCCAACCTCACCGCCGCGCTGCGCGAGTACCGCGAGGAGGGCCTGTTCGTCGTCGGCCTCGACGGCGCCGGCGGCACCGACATCGGCGATGTCGAGCTGGCCACCGAGCCGCTGGTCCTGGTGGTCGGCTCCGAGGGCAAGGGCCTGTCCCGCCTGGTCGGCGAGGCGTGTGACGTGGTGGCCCGCATCCCGATGTTCGCCGCCGCCGAATCCCTCAACGCGGGCGTCGCCGCCGGCATCGCCCTGTACGAGGTGGCCCGGCACCGCCGCCGCTGACCCGCCGGCCGCTGACCGGTTTGCGCTCGAAGCGAAGGCAGCGAGCCGATCGCGAGGTATCGGCCAGGATGGCGGCATGCGCACACTCATTCTTGGCGGTACCAGATTCCTGTCCAGAGAGACCGCGCGTCAGGCGCGCGACCGCGGCCACGAGGTGGTGTGCGCCGCCCGCGGTCTGGCCGGCGACCCGCCGCCGGGGGTCGAGTTCGTCCGGGTCGACCGGAGCCAGGACGGCGGGCTCGCGCCGGTGGAGGGCACGTTCGACCTGGTCATCGATGTGGCCCGGCATCCGAGCGTCGTGCGGCGCGCCATCACCGAGCTGGCCGGTCGCGCCGGTCACTGGACGTTCGTGTCGTCGATCAGCGTCTACGCCGATCCGAGTTCGGTCAACCAGGTGCTGTACGAGCCGCTGGCCGCCGACGCCGACGAGACCGACCCGGAGAACTACGGGCCGGCCAAGGTGGCGTGCGAGCGGATTCTCGGTGACCAGACGTTCCACGTGCGCGCCGGGCTGATCGTCGGGCCGGAGGACGAGTCCGACCGGTTCACCTACTGGGTCGACCGGCTGGCGCGCGGCGGCCCGGTGCTGGCTCCCGGCTCCCCCGAGGACCCCGTCCAGCTCGTCGACGTGCGTGATCTGGCCGCCTGGACCCTGGACGGCGCGGAGAACGGCCTGACCGGCCCGTACGACGCGATCTGCCCGCCGTTCCCCCGGGCGGAGCTGTTCGCGCGGATCGCCGACGGGCTGGAGGTGCGCCCGGAGCTGGTCTGGGCCGGCCAGGAGTTCCTGGCCGAGCAGAAGGTGGAGCCGTGGACCGGCCCCCGGTCGCTGCCCATGTGGCTGCCGCTGCCGGAGTGGAGCGGGCTGATGGCCCATGACGCCTCCGCCGCCCTGGCCGCCGGGCTGCGCATCCGCCCGGTCGCCGACACCGCCCGTGACACGCTCGCCTGGCTGCGCGAGTCCGGCCACCAGGTGAGCCGCAGCGGCCTCACCTCCGCCGAGGAGACCGAACTGCTGCACCTGCTCAGGCGATGATCCGCCGCCGCCGGTCGCCGGCCCGGCCGGCGGCCGGCCGATCGGTAACGCCCACCCGGTGCCGTACGACTAAACTCGTGGAGGTACCGCCGACGTAGCTCAATCGGCAGAGCAACGGTCTTGTAAACCGTAGGTCAGGGGTTCGATTCCCCTCGTCGGCTCCCAGCTCAAAGGCCCCTTGCGATCATCACAAGGGGCCTTTTGCTAACACCTTTGCTAACAGTGGCTATGCGGCGGCGTCCTTGACGACGGTCGCGAAGATGTCCGCCGCCGTCGCCAGCTGCTCGTTGATCACATGTGCGTACACCCGGAGGGTGATCGCGGGATCGGCGTGGCCGAGCCGGGCGGTGACCACGTGAACCGGCACGCCGGCCAGCAGGAGCGTCGTCGCGTGGACGTGCCGGAGGTCGTGCAGCCTCGCATGAGGGAGCGGCGTCTTCGGCTTGGGGCGATCCTTGGGAGCGTTGTACGTCGCGATGAGCTTCGGGACCAACGATGTGACGGTGTCCGGGTAGATCGGCTCCCCCCAGCCGGTCGTGAACACGTAGTCGTCCGTGCCCTTCCACTCGTCGCCAGCCATCAGCTTCTCGGCGATTTGGCGGGCGCGGTGCTCCCGGAGGATCTGTGTCGTCTCCTCGTCCAGGCTCACCACGCGCGACCGGCCGCTCTTGGTGGTGCCTTCCACCCGCTTGCCGTCGATCACGGACGAGCTTCCCTTGATCCGGACTTCCGGTACGTCGAGGTCGATGTCTCGCCATCGAAGGTTGAGCAGCTCCCCGCGCCGAGCACCGGTGTACGCGGCGAGCCGGTAGAACGCGAACAGCCGATGCCCTTCGGCGACCTTGAGGAAACCCCGGAGCTACGCCGGAGTCCAGATGGTTCCCGGTGCGGCACGCTGGTTGCGCGGGAGCTTGGCACGTTCGGCGGGATTGTTCGGCAGTACCTCGTCAATGACGACCGCGTCCCGTAGCGCCTTGCGGAGGACCGTGTGAACGTGCGCGACCGTCGTCGGTGACAGCGGCTTGCCGTTCTTCCCGCCGCCGTTCAGCAGGTCCCGGTACAGCTTCGTGATCGTCGCCGGCCGGACCGCCTGGAGCCGGAGGCGTCCGATCCGAGGGGCGAACGCCGCGGCCTCCTTCGCCAGGAGCTCGGCGATGTAGGTCTCTAGAGCCGAGAGGGGTCGCCCGAGTTCGACGGTGAAGACGCAACCGCTGTCGCCGCTGTTGTAGCGGTGCAGGAAGTCTCCGAGGGCATCGGTCCGTTCGTCATTGCGGCGTAGGGCCGTAGGTGGGCCGATTCCCTTACCAGGCGCCCGACGGGTCGAATCGATCCGTCCAACTGTGAAAGTTCGATACAGGCCTGGATGGTCCGGAGCATGCCGATTCTCGATCTTGGAACCGTGTTCGAGGCGCCAAGGCGGCCTGAAACTTACACGACGTCTAGGACCGCCTGATCTCATCAGGCGTGATGGGAGCCAGCCGACCGAAGTGATCCGATCTCTGTAGAACCCTGAGCATTGACGGGTGGGAGCCCGGGCCTTATGTGTGATGTCGGTCATGTCGTCGAACCGATACGACGATCCCCTTACGAGGAGACAGGATGCCCCCTCAAGCCGTCGGCCTTCGCCGACGAACGGGGACGGCCTGAACGGCCGGGCGGTGGCGCCCGCGGAGGGGTGGCCGGCCCCGGGAAGTGCCTCACAAATGGGATTCACCCGAAAGGATCACCGATGAAGCGGAGCGACCCCTCCTCCCGTCCTCGACGTACGGCGAGCAGGTGGCCGGCTGTGATGGCGGCCCTGCTGGTCGCGACGATCGGGGCTCAGCCGGCTGCGGCGGAACAGCGGTCCGCGCCGTCGGAGTCCACCGCGACGGTCGCCGCCGCCGCTGGGGACATCGACGGCTTCACCGCGGGCAATGCCGCGATCGCCTCGGTCGATCTCGCCGGGACGTGGAGCTTCACCCCGGCGGGCCGGTCGACGACGTCGATCAAGGTGCCTGGAGGCGGCTGGTACAAGCAGGGGTTCACTGATGTGTCCCAGGCGGTGTACTCGCGTACGGTGACGGTGCCGGACTCGGGGCAACCGCAGTCGGCGTGGATCGAGTTCGGCGCCGTGAACCACCAGGCGACGTTGTCGGTGGACGGCCGGGTGGTCGCGACGCAGACCACGGCTTTCACCCCGTCGAAGTTCGACATCAGCGCCTACGCCGCGCCGGGCACCACTCATACGATCAGCGTCGACGTTAAGGGCCGCGGCGCGTTGAAGGCATCCAACGGCCGGTACCTGGTGCCCGACGCCGCCGAGTGGTCCGAGGCGGTCCCGCAGGGCATCTACCGCTCCGCGTTCCTACGGGTATATCCGGCCGTGTACGTCAGTGACACCTTCATCCGTACGTCGGTGGCGAACCAGACCCTCGGCTACGACATGTGGGTGACCAACACCTCGACCAGCGCTCGATCGGTGACGGTGACCGGCGAGCTCTCCTCCGACGGCGGCGGGACGTTCTCCTACCCGGCGCTGCCGTCGCGCACCGTGAACGTGGGGGCGCGGTCGACGGCCAAGGTCACGGTCGATTCCGTCGCGTGGAACCTCGGCAGCGCCTCGTACTGGTGGCCGAACGTCCCCTACCGGTCGGGCTACCGAGCCCAGCTTCACCGTCTCACGGTTCACGCCGCGACCGACGACGGCCGGACGAGTGACGCGACCTACCGGTTCGGGTTCCGGGAGGCCACCCAGAACGGGGAGTATTACTACATCAACGGCGTCCGCACGAACTTCCGTGGCGACAACCTTCAGGGTGCCGACTACGACCGGATCAACAACGGCGGCAAGGGCGACGCCTACGACACGCTGCCCGGCTTCCTTCCGCCTTCGTCGGGCAACGGCGGCTGGCCGCAGGCCGTGGACAACTACCAGCGGCTCAACTACAACGTGGTGCGCATCCACCAGGAGCCGGCCAGCCCGTACATGCTCGACGTGGCCGACGAGATGGGCCTGATGATCATCGATGAGGTCGCGATCCGCGGCTCCCAGTCCGGGCAGGATTGGATCACCGGGCACGACAACATGGTCAACCACGCCCGTGCGCTGGTCCTGCGCGACCGCAACCACCCCGCGGTCATCCGCTGGAGTCAGAACAACGAGCCGAACCAGAGCGGCCAGGATTCCGAACAGTTCGAGAAGGACCTGTACGCGGCGATGAACGGCGCCGACGGCACCCGGCCGATCATCGTCGAGCTGGGCGTCGGCGCGAATCTCAACATGTATCCCGGGATGACGTACGCCAACTTCGCCGTGATCTCGCACTACGTCGACGGCTTTGGCAGGTACGGGGAGGGCCTGATCACCGTGAATGGGCGGCCCGAGGGTGAGGGCGAGTACATCTGGCCGGCATGCAACAACAAGCAGGGCTTTGAGTGGTTCGCCACGGCGACCCTGGCCAAGCGCGGCAAGGGCGCCGCTGATCTGCGTCCGTACACGCTGCTGTCCGCGTGGGCCAGCGTCGTGCCCGGCGTGCGGAGCACCGACTTCACCCCGGAGGAGGGCGGTCATCCTATCTACGGCGCGGACAACCTCCCGAACCCCTGGAGCAACCCGCAGATCCAGCGCGTGCAGGCGGCGTTCAACCCGGTGGCAGCGGTCGATCTGCCGTACTGGTCGGCCTCCGGCGCCTCGGACTCCAACGGCACCTTCCCTCTGCCGCAGGCCGTGCCCACCTACGCCCGGAACGCCACGGTCACCCGGAACATCACCGTCTTCAACGACGACTTCGCCGACACTTCGGTGGGCTTCACCTGGACGGCGCGGCTCGACGCGCCGGACGGCGCGGTCGTCGCGTCCGGAAGCACGACCCTGACCGTCCCGCTCGGCTCGCGGGTCACCCAGCCGGTGTCCTTCACCACCCCGGCCACCGGCAACCGCGTGTACCTGCAGCTGTCGACCACGAAGTCCGGTAACCCCGTCTTCACCGACGCGGTGGAGTACTTCAACCTCAGCGGAAGCGGCGGAAGCGGACCCGCACCGGGCACCTACCGCATCGTCAACCGCAACAGCGGCAAGCCGCTCGCCGTCGCGGGCAACTCCACCGCCGACGGCGCCAAGGTGGTCCAGCAGAGCGGCACCGCCACCTGGACCATCGCCACAACCTCCGACGGCTCCTATACCCTCAAGTTCGTCCCGAGTGGAAAGGTGCTCGACGTCAACGCCGGCAGCAGCACGGCCGGGCTGCAACTGCAGCAGTGGACGGCCAACGGCGGCACCAACCAGATGTGGTATCTGCGTTCCACCGGCAACGGCTACTACACCATCGTCAGCCGCAACAGCGGACTGGTGGCGGACGTCTCCGGTGCGTCGACGAGCGACGGGGCACAGGTCGTGCAGTGGGCCGCCAACGGCGGGAACAACCAGCAATGGCAACTGAACCCGAGTTGACCGGGCGACCCGGTTCGCGCCTGCTGCCGCGGCGTTGACCGTTATCCCTGGCCGCTCGGCCCTGCGGCCAGGGGTAACGCGAGATGTCGACTTTGAACGTCGGCAAGCGACCACCACCGGGCAGGCTCCCAGCTCAAGGCCCCTTGCGATCTTCACAAGGGGCCTTTTGCTAACACCTTTGCTAACACCTTTGCTAACAGCGGCCATGCGGCGGCGCCTTTACGACGGCCAGATGTCCGTGGCCGGCCTGCGGGTGAGCCGTCAGATGAGCGGGCTACGCCGCTCGATCATGGTGACGTCCCGCCAGACACCGTGATGGCGGCCGATGCGCTCACGAGTACCGACGACCCGGAAGCCGGCGCGGGCGTGCAGGGCGAGGCTGGCGGAGTTCTCGGGAAAGATGCCGGACTGGATCGTCCAGAGGCCCGCCTGCTCGGTGGAGGCGATCAGGGCGTGCAGCAGGGCGAGGCCGACACCCCGGTTCCGGGCGTCCGGGTGGACGTAGACCGAATGCTCCACCACCCCCGAGTAGACGCAGCGGTCGGAGACGGCGGAGGCCGCGGCCCAGCCGAGCACGCGTCCGGCCTCGTCCAGGGCGACATGTCGATGATCCGCGAGCTTGGCGGCGTCGAACTCTTCCCAGGTGGGAGCGGCCGTCTCGAAGGTGGCCTGACCCTCGTCGATGCCGAGCCGGTAGATCGTGAGCACCTCGGCGGCGTGTTCGGGCGTCATGGCCACGATGCGCGGCGACGCCGTGCCCGTCTCAGGCCCGGCCGAGGGAAGGATCTCGGTGATCAGGGCACGGATCCGCGTCTCGATCTCGTCGCGGATCGGCCGGACGGCGTCCACCCCTTGCCCGGCGGGATCGTCCAGTCGCCAGTCCAGGTAACGCTTGCCGGGGAAGAACGGGCAGGCGTCCCCGCAGCCCATGGTGATGACCACGTCGCTCGCCTGGACCGCTTCCGCGGTGAGCACCTTGGGGATCTCGGCGGAGATGTCGATGCCCACCTCCTTCATCGCCTCGACCACGGCCGGGTTCACCGTCTCGGCGGGGGCGGAGCCGGCGGAGCGGACCTGGACCCGGCCTCGCGCCAGGTGGGTGAGGAACGCGGCGGCCATCTGCGAGCGCCCGGCGTTGTGCACGCAGACGAACAGCACGGACGGAGCGGTGGTGCTCATGGGCGGGAACTTCCTTGCTCGGCGAGGGCGGGTGAGGCGGCGTCACGGGGAGAGGATCGGCGGGTATCCGTGGTGTCGTGGGGTGCTGGGCTCGCGGGAGAGGAGCCGAAGACTACGTCGACCAGGACCAGGCCGGCAACGGCGCCGAGGAGCTGGGCGACGATGAACGGGCCGATCGAGGCCGGAGCGATGCCCGCGTAGGTGTCGGTGAACGCCCGGCCGACCGTGACGGCCGGGTTGGCGAAGCCGGTGGAGGAGGTGAACCAGTAGGCCGCCCCGATATAGGCGGCCACGGCGGCGGGCGCGAAGCGGGCGTGACCCGTGCGCGCCAGTCCGAATATCACCACGATCAACCCGGCGGTCGCCACCACTTCGGCAAGCCAGAGATGACCCGCGTACCGCGGATGGGCGGACCAGGTCACCAGGGGGCGAGCGAACATCGCGTCGGCCAGCACCGATCCACCGACCGCACCGCCCACCTGAGCCGCAGCGTAGGCGGCGACCTCACGCAACGGCGGCCCCTGACCGTCTCGGCGTCCGGTCCACCAGGCCGCGAGCGAGACCAGGGGGTTGAAATGCGCGCCGGAGACCGGCCCGAACACGGCGATCAACACGCCGAGCCCCAAGACGGTGGCCAGCGAATTCGCCAGCAGGGCGACGCCGCCGTCCTGCGTCAGCTCGGCGGCCTGGATGCCCGAGCCGACCACCACCGCGACCAGCGCGCCCGTGCCGATGACCTCGGCGGCCAGGCGCCGGCCCAAGGGAATGTCGTTCCCGGTCACCCGCGGGTCGCGGTGGAGGCGGGAGCCTGGAGCAGGGTGGACAGGCGGTTCAACGCGATCGGACGCACCCAGTAGTAGACCCATGTGCCGCGCCGCTCGGAGCCGACCAGACCCGCCTCTCGCAGGACTTTGAGGTGGTGGGAGATCGTCGGCTGGGACACGTCGAACGGGCCGGTCAGGTCGCACACGCATGCCTCCCCGCCCTCGTAGGAGGCGATCAGGGAGAGCAGCCGAAGCCGTACCGGGTCGGCCAGGGCCTTGAACATGCGTGCCAGCTCGGCCGCGTCCGTCTCGCCCAGCGGTTCACGGGCGATCGGGCTACAGCACGCCGCTGCCAGGTCGAGGACCGGCAGTTCTTGTTTCGACATGGCTCTATGTTGACATGAGTCGAATCAGCATGGCAATCTCGCTGTATCGACAATCGTCGAAACAGCCCATCTCCGAGGGGAGACCGCCATGTCCCGTGTTCAGCTCGCGCTGCGTGTCGCCGACCTGGAAGGCTCGATCGCCTTCTACTCGAAGTTGTTCGGCACCGAGCCCGCCAAGCTCCGCCCCGGCTACGCCAACTTCGCCATCGCCGAGCCGCCGCTGAAGCTGGTGCTCATCGAAGGCGAGGCCGGCCAGGAGACCCGCATGGACCACCTCGGCGTCGAGGTCGAGGACACCGCCCAGGTCGAGGCCGCCACCCGGCGGCTGAAGGACGCCGGGCTCGCGACGTTCGAGGAGAACGACACCTCCTGTTGCTACGCCCTGCAGGACAAGGTCTGGGTGCACGGCCCTGGTGCCGAACCCTGGGAGGTCTACGTGGTCAAGGCCGACGCCGGCACCCTCGGCAAGTCAGCCGTGGCCGACTCGCAGGCGTCCTGCGTCTGCGGGCAGGACGACAAGGCCGAGGCGGCGCCGTCCGCCGCCCGAGGCGGATGCTGCTGAAGGCTGGGAGATACTTGCCCGGCAGCGGTTCGCCCCCCTGCCGGCTACCACGTCGGGGCTGGCATTGCTGCTCGACCCTCAGGTCGTCATCCTGGACGAGCCGACGACCGCGCTCGACGTCGTGGTGCAGCGCGCCATCCTGCGCGAGATCCTCGAGTTCCGTGGGCGGTTGGGGTGTGCGGTCCTGTTCATCACGCATGATCTGCCGTTGCTGCTGGAGGTGAGCGACCGCATCGCGATCATGCGGGACGGGGAGATCGTCGAGTTGGCCCCGGCCACCAAGATCCTCGCCGACCCGGAGGACGCCTACACCCGGCACCTGCTGGACTCGTTCCCCAGCCTCACCGGCGAGCGTGATGACCTGATCCGACCCGCCGCGCCGGAACCCGCGCCCGCCGGCGAGGCGGCACCACCGGGAGGTGACCGATGAGCATCACGCTCGAGGTGGCCGGGCTGGTCAAGGACTTCCGCGTTCGCGGTGGACCACGCCGCACCCGGCTGCGTGCGGTCGATCACGTCTCGTTCACCATCCCGCCCGGCCGCACCCTGGGCCTGGTGGGCGAGTCGGGTTCCGGCAAGTCCACCATCGCCCGCATGATCACCGGGCTGGCGGAGCCGACCGCCGGTCACGTCGTGCTGCGCGACGCGGCCGGCCGGCCGGTGCCGCGCGGCGCCCACCAGGAACACGTGCAGATGGTGTTCCAGGATCCCTTCGCCGCGCTGAACCCCTTCCACACCGTCGAGCACCACCTGGCCCGGCCGCTGCGCCTGCACCGGCGTGCCCGGGACCGGGTGGACGCCTCGCGGCGGGTGCTGGAACTGCTGGACCGGGTCGCCCTCCCGGCCGAGCAGATCGTGCACCGCAGGCCGCACGAGCTGTCCGGCGGGCAGCGCCAGCGGGTCGCCATCGCCCGGGCGCTCGCCCCCGGGCCGCAGGTGATCGTCGCCGACGAGCCGGTGTCCATGCTCGACGTCTCCGTCCGGCTCGGCATCCTCCGGTTGCTGGCCCGCCTGCAGCGGGAGGAGGACCTCGCGGTCCTGTACATCACCCACGACCTGGCCACCGCCCGGCACTTCTCCGACGACATCCTCGTCCTCTACCAGGGGCGCGTCGTCGAGCGGGGACCGGCCGACGACGTGATCCTCGGTCCGCGGCACCCGTACACCAGGCTGCTGGCCGCCGCGTCGCCCGATCCGCGGGGCGGGCGCCGCGCGCTGGACGTCGATCCCGCCGCGGTCGTCGCGTCCGGCGAGATGGGGGTGTACGACCATCACACCGGACGATGGGAGGATCACAGCGGCCGCCCGATGACCTGACCGGGGCCCGGTGACGGGCGGCGCACGTCCCGGGCCTTCGCGGTGATGGAGCACCGGCACGTCGGGGAGTCCGCGGGTCTTGTCCAGCCGACGGCTCGGTACTGCTTTCCGCCGTCCGGCCCGCCTCCGATACGACGTAGTTCGTCGCGTGGCCGCGGGAAATCGTCCACCATGGAAGCATGGCGCTCTTACCGTCTCCCGGTCCTGGCCGCGGACCCGCCTTCGCGGGCCTCTGGCAGGCATATGCCGTCACGGCGGTGACCTTCTTCGGCCTGACGATCGTCGCCGCGGCACTCGACCTCCGTGGCGCGGCCACGATCTGCATGCTGCTGTGCGGCGCCTTCACCGTGCGCTTCGCCCTGCACTACGCGAACCGCCGGAGATAGCCCGATCGGCCTGGCGGCCGCGGCGGTCCGGCGTCTCGATCTCGGCCTGGCTGAGGCGATCCCGTTCACGGTGCCGGCCCGCGGCGGGGGGTCAGGGGAGGAAGTCGGGGACCGGGACGCCGAGGCCGGCCTTGGCGGCGTCGTCCTGGACCAGGCGGGCGAGGGCGAGGTCCAGGACGCCGAGGCCGAACGGGGAGAAGACGGTCACCCGATCGGGGTCGCGGCGCACATCGTTCTCCGGGGCCCGGAGCAGGTTCCCGATCTCGTCGTGGATGAACCCGCGGTGCCCGGCGAGCTGCTCGGCCAGGTGGACCGAGGTGCGTTCCCGGCAGACGTGGTCGGTGTCGTCCACGACGTTGCGGGCGGCCAGGATCGCCTCGGGGGTGAGGTCGCGCAGCGAGACGTGCAGGAGCAGGGTGCCGGGCCGGCAGCCCCGGGTGTCCAGGTGCGGACGGACCGCGGTGGTGGCGAGCGACACCAGCCGGTGCGCGGCCAGCGCCTCGGCGGCGTCGCGGGCGTGGCGCACCGTCAGGTCCGGCCAGGCGCGGGTACAGCGGCCGGCGAAGTCGGCGGCGCGGGTGTCGTCGCGGTCGAACAGGGTCACCTCGGCGACCTGGGGGCAGGTCAGCCGCAGGAAGCGCAGCACCTCGAACTGGATCAGGCCGCAGCCGATGAGCGAGACGGCCCGGTCCGGCGTGGCCGGGTTCGCCAGCAGGCCCGCGGCGAGGGCGGCGCTCGCGCCGGTCCGCCGGGCCGAGATGACCGAGCCTTCGATCACCGCCTCGGGGCGTCCGGTCTCCGCGGAGTTGGTCATCACCACGGCGCTGGCCCGCGGTAACGCCCGTTCGTGGTTGGCGGGAAACGACGCCACCCACTTGATGCCGGCCGTCGCCGTCGCCGCGTCCAGGTAGGCGGGCAGTCCGATGATCCGCTCGCGTTCCTTGCCGGGGAAGCGCAGGAACACCGAGTGGGGGAGCGACGTGCGCCCGCCGGCATGCAGGAGATAGGCCTCCCGGACGGCGTCCAGAACGCGGGCCTCCTGGCCGTCGAGCACCTGGCGGACGTCGTCGTGCGTCAGGACCAGCATGGTCATTCCTTCCGGTCGGGTTCCGCCGGCGACCGGTGGGCCGTCGCGCGGCCGGCGGTGGCGGCCCGCGATCGCAGGCACTGGACGATGGCGCGTAGCGGCCCGAGCACCTCCCGGCCCTTGAGGGTCAGCCGGTACTGCACCCGCGGCGGCGCCCGGTCACCCTCGACCTCCCGGGCGACCAGGCCGGCGTCGTGCAGGCGGTGCAACGCCCTGGCCAGTTGCTTGGAGTCCAGCCCGATGGCGCGGGCCAGGTCGGCGTGCCGGCGCGAGCCGCACTGCAGCTCGCAGATCACCGCGGGTACCCACTTGCCGGCCAGGACCTCCAGAGCCTCCTCCATGGCGCCGGCGTCCACCGCCGCGGCGGCGGCCGGGCGGTCGTCGTCCCGGCCCGCGGGCCGGGTGCCGCGGCCCGCCTCCCGGCCCTCCCGGTCCGCGGTCCGGCGGATCGGCGGCGGTACGGCGGCGGGGGGACGTTGACCCGGCCCGGCGGTTCCGCCGGGTACCTGGGCGGCGCGGGCCCGGCCGTCCGGCCGGTCGCGCGGCGAGGCATTGCGGCGATGACCGCGGGCGGTGACCAACTCAGTGATCGCATTCTCGTCGCGCACGGAGGCCTCCCTACCCCGGAAATGGTGCGGGGAACGATGAATTAGCTGATATTCGTGATGATTTCCTGGCGGCCGGAGAAGTGCCTGCTCGTCGGTGCTTTCCGTGAGCGGGACCGCATTTCCTGTATCTCCTACAAATTCAGTGGGTAGGGTGCTGACATCGATGTCATCACATGAATAAATTGTCATTACCGTGAAGGTTGCCGTGGGTCAGGCCGGCCGGTAACCGTAGATATAGGAGCCGGACCTACCCGGCCGGCCGGGCCGCGAAGAGCCGGTCCGCAGCAGGAGCATCAGGGTCGCCGCGCGGCGATCCGGGAGGGAAGCCGGACGATGTCCAAGATCACGACAGGAGTGCGGGCCTTCCTCGACCGGCGCCGCGATGACCTGGTGGAGGAGCTGACCGAGTTCATGCGCATCCCCGCCGTCGCGGTCGAGGGCGGCCCGGAGATCGGCCGGATGGCCGAGCGCGCGGCGGCCAAGTGCCGGGAGGCGGGCCTTGAGACCCGCATCGAGCAGACCGCCGGGCACCCGGTCGTCTACGCGACCGGCGGCCCGGACGACGCGCCGTTCACCCTCATGAATTACGGTCATTACGACGTCTTCCCGGTGACCGACCAGCCGGGCTGGGAAACCGATCCCTTCGAGCCGGTCATTCGCGGCGACCGAATTTACGGACGCGGTTCCGGCGACAATAAAGGACAGTTCCTCGCCCATCTGAACGCGCTGCAGTGGTGGCAGCGGGAGGCCGGTGGCCTTCCCATCAAGGTGAAGGTCATCCTGGAAGGCGAAGAAGAGAACGGCAGCCAGAACCTCCCCGAATTCATCCTGCGCAACAGGGACGAGCTCGCCGCCGACCTGTGCGTCTATTCCGACGGGCCGATGCTGCCCGGCGACCGGCCCGCCCTGCTGTTCGGCGCGCGCGGCGCGCTGGTCCTGGAGTTCCACTCCCGGGGGCCGGGCCGCCCGCTGCACTCGGGCAACTTCGGCGGGGTCGTCGCCAACCCGATCATCGAACTGTCCCGGCTGCTCGCCCTGATGGCCGCCCCCAACGGCGACCTGCTGGTACCGGGCGCCGACAAGGGCGTCCCGGAGGCGACCGCGGCCGAACGCGCCGCGCTCGAGGCGCTGCCGTTCGACCCCGCCGAGTTCCGCGAGCGCACCGGGACCGAGCCGCTGCCGGCCCGGTTCGGGGAGTCGTACTACGAGCGGCTGCTGTACAAGCCGAGCTTCAACGTCTCCGGTTTCGGCGGCGGCCACGTCGGCGCCGGCGCCAAGACGCTGATCCCGACCTCGGCCATGGCCAAGGCGGACCTGCGCCTGGTGGGCGACCAGGACCCCGACGAGGTGCTCACCGCGATCCGGCGGTTCGCCGACGAGCAGGGCCTGTCGTCGGTCGAGGTCCGCAAGATATTCAGCCAGCCGCCCTCGCGCACGCCGCTGGACCACCCCTACGCCGATGTGATCGAGCGCGCGGTGGCCGACGGCTTCGGCAGCCCCCCGCTGCGGGTGCCGAGCCTGGCCGGGACCACCCCGGACTACGTGTTCACCAAGCTCCTCGGCATGCCGGCCGTCATGCTGCCCTTCGCCCCGACCGACGAGAACCACCACGGGCCCAACGAGTCCATGAAGATCTCCCTCTTCCTGCGGGGCGTCCACGCCTCCGCCCGGCTGATCGAACTGCTCGCCGAGCGCGCGCACGACGGCCCGCCGCCCGCCCCGTCCCGCTGACCGCCCGCCCTGCCGCACCGCCCGGCGCGCCACCCGCCGCCGGGCGGCGGGCCGCCCACGCCCTGACCTTGCCCCTACCCGCGTACCGATCGTCAACCAGGAGGAGAAACGATGACGAGGACCGACGTGGTCGACCTGACCCCCGAGCAGATGGAGAAGGCCTACCTGGAGTACCGGCGCGCCTGCTACGACATCGTCTACCGCAACTGCCTCGAACGCGGCGTCTTCGACATGCTGAAGACCCCCGCCACCGTCGAGGAGTTCGGCGGCCGGATGGGCGTGGTGCCCGGCAAGCTGCCCGTCGCCAAGCTGCTGCTGGACGCGCTGGTCAAGTACGGTGCCGTCGAGCGCACCGGCGTGGACACCCCGCGGTACGCGGCCGTCCCCGGCGGCCCGGCCCCCGCTCCGTTCGACACCGACCTGATCTTCCTGGCCACCGGCAAGAGTTCTGTCGAGGAGCTCATGCACAGCGAGAACTACGCCGGGCTGTTCAACGCGCTCACCACCGAGGACAACCCGGTGTCGGCGACGTTCGACGCCGACCACCTGCCGCTGTGGGAGGAGGTGCTGCAGGCGCCCTTCTACCGGTACTCCCGGGTGCAGGCGGTCCGGGAGATCGGATCCACCGGCCCGCACCTGCTCGATCTGGCCTGCGGCCCCGGGTTCGGCCTGCTGGAGCTGGCGGAGCAGGCGCCGGACGGCCCGGACACGACGGTGCTGGGCGTGGAGATCAGCCCGGACTTCGTGGTCTCGGCCGGGCAGCGCGCCACCGGCGACCCGCGGATCCGGGTGGTCCGCGGCGACCTGGAGAAGCCCCAGACGTTCCTGCAGGAGGGGTACTTCGACGGCGCCATGATCGTCGGGGCGTACCACTTCCTGCGCGACCCCGCGCCGCTGTGGCGGACCGCCGCGCGGCTGCTGCGCCCGGGCGGCACGTTCTGCGTCGCCTACGTGCTCTCCCAGGTGGGCACCTACGACCAGGAGATCATGGACCTGCGGTTCGCGCTGCGCCGGCCGCGCTCCTACCAGCCCACCCGGCAGGACGTGCTGGACCAGGCGGCGGCCGCCGGGATGGAACTCGGCCGCGAGTTCGGCCTGGGGGCCTGGCGCTGGTACTCCTTCACCCGGAAGTAGGAGGCCCACGGTGAAGTCCCCGGCCGCTCCGCTCCGGGCCGGCTCGCTGGCCGATCACCTGCGCCGGCGGTACTCGCCGGTGCTGGTGATCCTGTCGCCGCCGCGCTGCGGGTCGACCGTCGTCGCCCGGTCCTGCTGGCGGCACCCGCTCTTCCGCTGGTACGTCCACGAGCCGTGCGACCGCCTCTACCACCGCGGCGACGACGCCGGTTCGGTCCGCGCCGCGCTGTCGGAGGCGCTGGACGCGCCGGACCGGCCGGCGGGCGGCACGGGGCACGGTGTGGTGATCAAGGAGATGACGTTCCAGGCCCGGCCGCTGCTGGCCGAGCTGGCCGGCGCCGCGACGCTTCCGGTGGTGGTCACCGTGCGCGACCCGCGGCTGGCGATCCGGTCCCGGATGCGGCAGCTGGAGAAGGCGGGAGAGGACCCCTGCTTCCCGCCCGTCGAGAGCGGCTGGGCCGATCTCGGGCACGCCCTGGCGCTCATGCGCCGAGCGGGAGTGCCGTACGTCGTCACCGACGTCACCAGGCTGAGCGAGCGGCCGGCCGACCATCTGCCCGCGCTGTGCGCCAGGCTCGGCATCCCCTACACCCCGGCCATGCTGTCGTGGCCGCGGGTGCCGGAGATGTCCCTTGGCCGGCTGGACGGCGAGCAGCGCCACTGGTACGCCCGCGTCCTGTCCAGCACCGGCTTCCAGCCGCCGGACGAGCAGGTCCCTCCGCTGGACGCCTTCCCCGCCGGGATGCGCGCCCACGTGGCCGGCTGCCTGGCGGCCTACGAGGAGATCATGGCAGGTCCGCACACGCTGGAGGTGGCGTGATGAGCCGTTTCACCGGGACGATCCGCCCGGCCGCCGAGCACGACATTCCCGCGATCACCGACATCTACAACCAGGCGGTGCACGATCACGTCGCCACCTGTGACCTCAGCGACGTCCCGCCCGAGGAGCGCGCGGCCTGGCTGCGCGGCCACCGGCACCCGTACGGGGTCTGGGTCGCCGAGGACGGCGGGGTGGTCCAGGGCTGGGTGGCCCTGTCGCCCTACGACACCAAGCCCTGCTTCCGGGAGGCCGCGACGTTCTCCACCTACGTCCGGCGCGAGGCGCGCGGGTGCGGCGTGGGCGGCGGGCTGCGCGCCTTCATGATCGACACGGCCCGGGAGCGCGACTTCCACGCGCTGGTCAACCGGGTCTGGGCGAACAACGAGGCCAGTATCGCGCTGGCCAAGCGGTTCGGCTTCCGGCAGGTCGGTCACATGCCCGAGCTGGTGAAGATCGACGGGGACTACGTCGACTGCCTGTTCTTCGAGCTGCTGCTCCGGCGCTGACTCCCGACCACCAAGAGAGGAGGATCGATCGTGCCAGTCGTACTCGGCCCGGAAGCCACGCCCGTACCGCTCCCTCCGGGACCCGCCACCCCGCTTCCCGCCTCCTGGGAGGCCCTGGCCCGCCGCATCGGGCACACCCCGATGGTCCCCGTGGAGGTGCGGATCGGGGCTCGCCGGCGGGTCCTCTGGCTCAAACTCGAAGGTTGCAACCCGTTCGGCTCGATCAAGGATCGCACCGCCTACGCGCTCATCCGGTCGCTGGAGCGCAGGCACGGCGACGGCGGCCCGCTGACGATCGTGGAGTCCACCTCGGGCAACCTCGGCGCGGCGCTGGCCGGGATGTGCCGGCTGCGCGGCCACTCGCTGATCGCGGTGGTGGACCCGAAGAACTCCCCGGTCAACCTGGCCGCGATGCGGCGGTTCGGCGCCCGGATCGAGATGGTGCACCGGCCGGACGAGACGGGCAGCTACCTCGGCGGCCGGCTGGCCCGGGTCCGGGAGATCTGCGCTCGCGAGAACGCCTGCTGGACCGACCAGTACGCCAACCCGGCCAACCCCGAGGTGCACTTCCGGCAGACCGGACCGGAGATCCTGCTGGACGCCGGGTACGACACCGACTGCGTCTTCGCGGCCGTCTCCACCGGCGGCACGCTCGCCGGGATCGCCCGCTACCTGCGCTCGCAGCGGCCCAAGCTGATCACCAAGGTGATCGGGGTGGACGCCGTGGGCTCGATCGCGCTCTGCGGCCGGCCCGCGACCCGCAAGCTCACCGGGTACGGGGCCAGCCGCCCGTCCGCCTTCGTGCAGGACGCCCAGGTGGACGGCACGGCGTGGGTGGACGACGCCGAAACGGTGGCGATGTGCTGGAAGCTGGCCGCCGAGGCCGGGCTGTGCCTGGGCGGGTCGAGCGGCGCCGTGGTGGCCGCGAGCGTGCGCCGGCTGGCCCGCGACCCCGACACCTCCAAGATCGTGTGCGTCTGTCCCGACGACGGGGTCAAGTACCGCGACACCATCTACGACGCCGGCTGGGTACGCGACCAGGGCATCGACGTCGAGGCGGTACTCGATCGCCACGACGCCGCGGGGCTGCGTTTCGGCGGGCTCGTCGCGGCCACCGGCCGGGACGTCCGCGCGCCGGACGCCCCCGTCCTGCCGCGCCGGTGCTGACCGGCGCGCACCCGGCCACACCGGCCTCCACCGGCCCGCGCAGGCTCAGGCGGCGCGGTCCGCGCCGGTGGCACCGGAGCGCCCCGGCTCCGGTGCCACCCGCACCGACCGCGACCGCGAGGTTACGATGCGGAAGCTGAGGCAAGACACTGAGTATGCCGTCGAATTTTCCCGCCTACTTAGGACTGGCGCTCCTGGTGGTGATCGCCCCCGGTCCGGACTTCGCGGTGGTCATGAAGAACTGCCTGATGTACGGCCGAAGACCGGGCACGCTGACCAGCTTCGGTGTCGTGGCCAGCCTGCTCGTCCAGGGCGCCGCCGCCGCGCTCGGCGTCGCGGCGCTCGTCGTGCGCTCCGCCGTCGCCTTCAACGTGCTCAAGATCGTCGGCGCCCTCTACCTGGGCTACCTCGGCGTCCTGGCGTTGCGCGCCGCGTTCGCCAGGCGCGGGGCGGCCGGGGACGGGCCGGACGGCGCCGGCGCGCCGGCGGCCGGCACGCCCGACGGCCGCGGCGCGTCCGGCGACGGGAGCGATCCGGCCGTGACGCGGCGGCTGCGGGTGCGCGCCTTCCGTCAGGGCTTCCTGTCCAACATCACCAATCCCAAGGTGCTGGCCTTCTACTTCTCGATGCTCCCGCAGTTCGTGAACGGCCGGGCCGCCGTGCTGCCGCAGGTCGCCCTGATGGCGGCCGTCCACGCGTTCTTCGCGCTGGTGTGGCTGCTCATCCTGGTCGCCGTCCTCGGCCGGCTGCGCGACGTGCTGCGCCGGCCGCGGATCCGCCGCGCGCTGGAGGGGCTCACCGGCGTCGCGCTGATCGGCCTCGGCGTCCGCCTCATCACCACCCCGCAGTGATCCCGGCCACCCGGCGAGCCCCGTGCGGGGGCTTCTCGCACGGGGCCCAGGCGGGCGGCCGGCGCCGGGGTCCTGGCGCCGTCAGGCGGTCAGGGGCTGGTGCAGGTGGCGGTGGGGGTGGCCGCGGTGCCGTTGGCGGTGAAGCCGAAGGTGGTGGAGCCGCCGGCCGGCACCGAGCCGTTGTAGGCGGCGTTCTTCACCGTCACGCTGGAGCCGGAGACGGTCTGGGTGCCGTTCCACAGGCTGCTGATGCTCTGGCCGCCCGGCCAGGTCCACTTGACCGTCCAGCCGTTGACCGCCGCGCTGCCGGCCCGGACGGTGACCTCGGACTGGAAGCCGCCGCCCCAGCTGTTCACCGTCGAGATCGTCGCCGAGCACGCCCCACCGGGACCCGGCGACGGAGACGGCGAGGGGGACGGGGAGGGCGAGGGGGACGGCGACGGCGAGGGGCCGGGGTCGGAGCTGCCGAAGGAGCTGAAGAACTTCCACACCTCGCCGGGGACCCAGGTGCGCGAGCCGCTGTCGCCGGTGGCGCCGTCCTGCGGGGCGGCGATGTGGCCCTCGTCGAAGGCGGCCCACACGACGGGGTAGGCGGGGTTGCAGCCGGAGTAGGTGGTGACCCGGTGGGTCAGGCTGCCCTGGGTGGGCTCCGGCGGGTTCTGCGCGGTGCACCCGTTGTTCCTGACGAACCGGTCGCGCATGGACCGGCCACCGGAGATGTTCAGCACGCTGTCACGCAGGCCGTGGATGCCCATGTAGGCGATGGGCTGGGTGCCGCCGCTGCAGCCGCTGAGCACGCCGCCGGACTGCACCGCGACCGCGCGGAAGACGTTCGCCCGGGAGCACGCCAGCGAGTAGCTCATCGCGCCGCCGTAGCTGAACCCGACCGAGAACAGCTGGGAGGTGTCGACGCAGAGCGCGTTCTCGACCTGGCGGATGATGTCGTCGATGAAGACGACGTCCTCGCCGCCGGAGTTGCCCCAGCCGTTGTTGAAGCCCTGCGGCGCGACGAAGATGGCGGTGTTGCCGGCCAGCCGCTGCAGGCCGTAGTAGTTCCACACGTCGCGCTGCACGGTCTGCCCGGTGGCCACGTCGGTGGCGGTGCCGCCCAGCCAGTGCAGTCCGAAGATGAGCCGGTAGGGGTGGTTACTGTCGTAGTTGTCGGGGACGCGCAGGATGTAGCTGCGGTTCTTGCCGCTGGTGGTGATGTTCTTGGTGCCGCTGGTCAGGCCGGGGGCCTTGCCGCAGCCGGCGGTGGCCGCGGCCGCGGTGGTGGCCGCCGGCGCGGCCGTCCCCGCGCTGGACGCGGCGTGCGCGGAGCCCAGCACGAGCAACGCCGCCGCCGCGACCGCTCCGAAGAATGACCTGTGCCTCAACATCGGCGATCCCCTCTTGTCCTTCGACTGTCGGAAGTGGGTGCCAGGAGGACCGTTCACTCCTCCTGTGCCGGGAACGGACGTCGTCCGCGGTGGGTACGGACCACCGCCGGTGCCCGCCCCCGGCCGGTCCGAGCGCGGCTGCCGAGCCGGCCGGATCGGCGGCCGTTTCGCGGTTCGCACCAGGTCCGACCTGGGACGACCATCGGCCGGGCGTATTCTGTTATCGCTAACATGCGCACCTGGACGCCGCAGCGTCGTCGCTTGCGGTGCGCGGGGGTTGTGATGCAGCGGCAGCAAATAAGACGCCGTCGCCCTTGTCAACGTTCTTGACATTTCGGCGAGGACGTTCCGGCTGGCAGGCGGGTTTCGCCGCCTGCTGACCAGCGCGGCGATCGTCCCGCCGTCAATGTGCGGTGCTGAAACTTTCAGGTCGTGGATCCCGAAAACATCGATGATTCGGCCGGAAAATTAACACATCAGGCCGATACATTGATAATTTATATAGATTGTCGATATGATCTCCCGGTGGACGAGACCGAGCCGGACGTGGCCGCGCTGACCAGGATCATCGAGGACTTCAACTCGGTGTTCATCCGGCTGCCGAACGTGCGCCGGCTGGGGTTCAGCTCGCTGTCGGTGTTGCACACCCTGTCCCGGCAGGGGCCGACCCGGCTGACGGCGCTCACCACGACGGAGCAGCTCACCCAGCCGGCGATCACCAGCCTGGTGGGGCGCCTGGAACGGGACGGCCTGGTCGAGCGGCGCCCGGACGCCACGGATCGCCGGGCCGTCCTGGTGGTGCCGACCACCGCCGGCCTGGAGGTCGTGCGCGCCCGCCACGCGGACCGGGTGGCCCGGCTCGGCCGCCTCATCGCGGCGCTCGACGGTGAGCAGCGTGACGCGATCACCCGCGCGCTGCCCGCGTTGCGCCGGGTCGCCGAGCTGGCGACCTCCGGCCCTTCGCCGGCCGCGGCGGACGAGACCGCCGCCGGAGAAGGTCCCTGACCTGCCCGGCCGGCGACAGTTCGATTCCTCCCCGCCGGGTGGCGGGGCTCCCTCTGGAGGTGTTCGATGACAGGCGCGCCTTTCCCGCTGCGACCTGAGCCGATCCACGTACCGGACGATGTGCTGGACGATCTGGCCCGCCGGCTGCGCGCGACCCGGTGGCCGCCGGACGCGGGCAACGAGGACGGCCGCTTCGGCGTGCGGCAGGCCGATCTGCGCGAGCTCGTGGAGTACTGGGCCGACGGCTACGACTGGCGCAAGGCCGAGGCCGCGATGAACGCCTACGAGCACTACCGGGTGGAGGTGGGCGGCGTGCCGGTGCACTTCATGCGCCGGCCGGGCGCCGGCCCGAATCCGACACCGCTCATCCTGTCCCACGGGTGGCCGTGGACGTTCTGGCACTGGTCCAGGGTCGTCGACCCGCTCGCCGACCCCGGTGCGTTCGGCGGCGATCCGGCGGAGGCGTTCGACGTCATCGTGCCGTCCCTGCCGGGCTTCGGGTTCTCCACCCCGCTGACCGCCCGGACGGACCTGAACTTCTGGAAGATCGCCGACATCTGGCACGAGCTGATGACCGGGGTGCTCGGCCACAACAGGTACGCGGCGGCCGGGTGCGACGTCGGGGCGCTGGTCACCGGGCAACTCGGCCACAAGTACGCCGCCGCGCTGCACGGCATCCACATCGGGTCGGCACTGAAGCTCACGTTCTTCAACGGCGACCGCGCCTGGGACTTCGCCGGCGGGGCGCCGATCCCGGACGGGCTGCCGCCGGAGGTCCACCGGCGGATCCTGGCGCTGGACCGGCGCTTCGCCGTCCACCTGGCCGCGCACATGCTCGACCCGGACACCCTCGGCCACGGGCTGGCCGACTCACCCGCCGGCCTGCTCTCCTGGGTGCTCCGCCGCTGGTCGGAATGGTCGGACAACGACGGTGACGTCACCAGCGTCTTCAGCCGCGACGACCTGCTGACCCACGCCACCATCTACTGGGCCGGCGGCTCGATCGTCTCCTCCATCCGCACCTACGCCAACAACAACCGCTACCCCTGGCGGCCGTCGCACGACCGGTGGCCGGTGGTCGAGGCGCCGACCGGCATCACGTTCGTCGGCTACGAGAACCCGCCCGGGGTGTCGACGACCGAGGAGCGGGTGCGGAACTTCCTGGAGGGTGACCGCGCCGCCTGGTACAACCACGTCAACATCACCGCGCACGAGCGTGGCGGGCACTTCATCCCCTGGGAGGTCCCCGGCGCGTGGGTGGACGACCTGCGCCGGACCTTCCGCGGCCGCCGCTGAGCGGTGCCGCCGTCCGGCCGGTCGAGTGCCGCGGTCCGGCCGGTCGAGTGCCGCGGTCCGGCCGGTCGAGTGCCGCGGTCCGGCCGGTCGAGTGCCG
>NZ_BOOU01000063.1 GCF_016863395.1 Sphaerisporangium rufum
GCCGCCGTCCGGCCGGTCGAGTGCCGCGGTCCGGCCGGTCGAGTGCCGCGGTCCGGCCGGTCGAGTGCCGCGGTCCGGCCGGTCGAGTGCCGCGGCGCGCACCGGGCCGGCCGGCCAGGCCACCCGGCATACGCCTCATAGGTCGTCAAACCATGACAGGGTGCCTGACCAGCCGGGACAGGTTTCCGTGCCGGCGGAACCGGGCCGCCGAGCTGATCGTTGAGGGGGCGGCTGTGCCAAGCCACCAACTTCGACAGAGAGAGCGAGCCGTGGTCTTCAAAAGGATGCTGGGCGCCTTCGGTGTGGGCGCCCCCTCGGTGGACACCGTCCTGGCCGCCCCGCGGATCCGGCCCGGCGGCATGCTGGCCGGGGAGGTACGCCTGAACGGCGGCGAGTTCGACGCGGAGATCGAGCACATCACCCTCGGCCTGGTGGCCAAGGTGGAGGTCGAGCACGGCGAGGGCGAGGGCGTCGGGATCGGCGAGTTCGCCCGTGCCCAGGTCTCCGGCCCGTTCACCCTGCGCAAGGGTGAGGACCGCGTGATCGGCTTCCAGGTCCCGGTGCCCTGGGAGATCCCGATCAGCGAGATCGACGGGCACCACCTGGCCGGCATGGCCCTCGGCGTGCGCACCGAGCTGGCCATCGCCAAGGCGGTCGACAAGGGCGACCTGGACATGGTCGAGGTCGAGCCGCTGCCCTCCCAGCTGGCGATCCTCTCGGCGTTCCCCCGGCTCGGCTTCCGGTTCAAGTCCGCGGACCTGGAGGCCGGTCACCTGTTCGGCGTGCGCCAGGAGCTGCCGTTCTACCAGGAGATCGAGTTCTACGCGCCGCCGGAGCACGCCGCCACGGTAGGCGAGGTCGAGCTGACCTTCGTGGCCTCCCCGGCCGGGCTGGAGGTGATCCTGGAGGCGGACAAGGCGGGCGGCCGGTACTCCGGCGACGCCGTCGGCCGCTTCCAGGTGAGCCACCAGGACGCGCCGGCCACCGACTGGGTGGCCGAGCTCGGCCGCTGGCTGTCCGGGCTCGCCGGGTACGGCGGCCATCACGGCGGCCATCACGGCGGGTACGGTCACCCCGAGCACTACGACGACCACGGCGGATACGGCCACCACGGCCACCACGGGCACCATGGCCACCACAGCGGTCCCGGGCTGGGCGCGGTGGCGGCGGCCGGCGCGCTGGGCGTGGCCGGCGGCCTGGTCGCCGGCGAGGTGGTCGAGGAGATCTTCGAGAGCGACGAGGAGGAGAGCGAGGGCGGCGACTGGTAGCCCGCCCCGCACGGGTACGGGCCGTCGCCGGGACCCGGCGGCGGCCCGTGGTCCTGCCGCCCCGCTCCCACGGGTCCGGTGTCAGCGGATCCAGAGGCAGAAGGGGTGGCCGTCCGGGTCCAGGTACACCCGGACGTCGTCCTGCGGCTGGAAGTCGGCAAGGGTGGCGCCCGCGGCCGCCGCGTGCGCCCCGGCGGCGGCCAGGTCGTCGACCTCGATGTCCAGGTGCATCATCATCTGCGGGTCGCCCGGCCCGGCCGGCCACGCCGGCCGAACGTAGGCGCGCTCGGTCTGGAAGGAGAGGCCGGCGCCGCCGCCGGGCGGCCGGAGCGTCACCCACTCGGGCTCGTCGCTCTCGATCTCCCAGCCGAGCAGCCGCCGGTAGAAGTCCGCGAGCCCATGCGGATCAGGGGTGTCGAGCACGGTGGCGGTGAGCCGGAACCGTGGTCGTGGGTGATTCGCCGCCATGCCGCCTCCCGGGAATCGCACTACGTGGCGCCTCCTGCCCGTCGATCATCACACCACACCCGCGATCCCAATGGGTTCCCTGAAGAAACTCGCCCTGCTATGGTCCTTCTTGTAAGTTTCTTGAAGGAACTCGAAGGAGGCGGGATGAACAGTCCCGAGGTCGTGGCCGAGCCGGACTGGCAGCGGGCGCGGCAGGCCCTGCTGGTCAAGGAGAAGGAGCTGACCCGGGCACTGGACGGGCTGGCCGCCGAGCGCCGCCGGCTGCCCATGGTGCGGGTGGACAAGGAGTACGCGTTCGACGGGCCGGACGGTCCCGCCTCCCTGCTCGACCTGTTCGCCGGGCGGCGGCAGCTGATCGTCTATACCTATATGTGGCACGGCACCGGCGACTACTGCTCGGGCTGCGCGATGTTCACCGACAACGTCGGGCACCTCGCCCACCTGCATGCCCGCGACACCTCTCTGGTGCTCGCCTCGAACGGCCCGCTCGCCGAGATCCTGCCGTTCAAGGAGCGGATGGGCTGGACCATCCCCTGGTACTCCACCGTGGGCGGTGACTTCAATGCCGACATGGGGGTCGCGGACGGGTTCGGGCTGAACGTCTTCCTGCGGGACGGCGCGGAGATGTTCCGCACCTACTCCACCACCCGCCGGGGTGTCGAGCGGCTGGGCAGCGGCTGGACCTTCCTCGATCTCACCCCGTTCGGCCGGCAGGAGACCTGGGAGGACTCGCCGGCCGGGACACCGCGCACCGAGCCCTACCGGTGGTGGCGCCTGCACGACGAGTACGACCACCCGACCCCCGCCCGTCGATGAGGAGGCGCTGATGAGCGTGACGACCCCCGTGGCCGAGCCGCTGTTCCGGCCGCAGGACGCCGTGCCGATGAGCACCGACCCGGCCACCGTGAAGCCCTGGGCCGAGGCGGAGGCCGTGCTGCGCGGCGCGCCGAAGGTCTGGCTGTCCACCGTGCGGCCCGGCGGCCGGCCGCACGCCGCCCCGGTGATGTTCGCCTGGGCCGGCGGGGCGATCTGCGTGGCGAGCCGCCCGGGCTCGCGCAAGGGCCGCAACCTCGCCGCCGACGGCCGGTGCGTCATCACCGTCTCCGGTGACACGCTGGACCTGGTCGTCGAGGGCGACGCCGGCCGGGTGACCGACCCGGCCGGCCAGCGGGAGATCATCGCCGCGATCCAGGAGAAGTACGGCTGGCCGCTGACCATGCGCGACGGCTCCGTGCACGACGACGGCCTGCCGGGCGGGCCGGAGTACGGCTGCTACCGGATCACCCCGGTCCGCGCCTTCGGCTACGGCCCGGACGGCCTGACCGCGACCCGCTGGCGCTTCGGCTGACCCTGCCCATCAGGCGGCCGGCCTCCCGGACGGGGTGCCCCGGAACCGGCCCCGCGCGTCGATCCGCGGCGCGACCACCCTCATCCTCCTGGCCCAGGAAGTCCCTGAGCCTGCGGTCAGGGGCGGCTGCCGGCGGAGCCCAGGCGGGTGAGCATGGGGGGGAGGTCGGTGTGGTGCAGGACGGTGAGGCGGCGGGTGGCCCGGGTGAGGGCGACGTAGAGGTCCTGGCCGCCCTTGGGCGACTGCGCGAGGATCTCGTCCGGCGCCAGCACGACGACCGCGTCGAACTCCAGGCCCTTGGCCCGGGTGACGGTGAGCACCGCGGCGGGGGAGTCCAGGACGTCGTCGGCGCCGCCGGCCGCGGCGTCGGGCAGCAGTGCGGCGATCTCGGCGTGCCGGGCGTCCGGCACCAGGACGGCGAGCCGTCCTTCGCCGATCTCGGCGAGTTCGGCGGCGACCAGGGCGGGCAGCACGCGCGGCAGCTCGTCCCGGCCGGCGCGCACGGCCCGGGGCGGGGCCTCGCCGTCGCGGACCGAGAGCGGCGGCTGCTGGCCGGGCGCGACGGCGGCCAGCACGTCCGCGGCGACGGTCATGATCTCGGCGGGCGTGCGGTAGTTGACCAGCAGCCGCGCCTCCCGCCACCGGCCCTTGACGTACGGGTCGAGCATCTCGCCCCACGAGCGGGCGCCGGCCGCCGAGCCGGTCTGCGCGATGTCGCCGACCACGGTCAGGGACCGCGCCGGGATCCGGCGCATGACGGCGCGCCAGGCCATCGCGGACAGTTCCTGCGCCTCGTCCACGATCACGTGCCCGTACACCCAGCTCCGGTCGCGCTCGGCCCGCTCGGCGGTGGTCAGCGACTCGGTGGCGGCGTGCCGTTCGGCCAGCGCCCCGGCGTCCATCATGTCCGCGGCGCCGGTGGTGTAGAGCACCTCGCGGGCGAACAGGTGGTCCTCGGCGCGGCGGGTCTCCTCGGCCCGGCGCCGGGCCGCGCGGCCGGCCGAGTCGTCCACCCCGAGGAGCTCGGCGGCCTCGTCGAGCAGCGGGACGTCCCCGACGGTCCACGGCGCGCCGGCCGCCCGCAGCAGTGCCGATCGTTCCGGCCCGTCCAGCACCGGCGCGCCGCCGCCGTCGGGGACGCAGGCGGCGCGCAGCGCGTCCGGATCGCTCAGCAGCCCGTCCAGCAGGCCCTCAGGGGTGAGTTCCGGCCACAGCGCGTCCAGCGCGCGGCGCACCTCGGGGGTGCGCCACAGCGCGGCCCGGGCGTAGTGCAGATCATGGTCGTCCATCGGGCGGTCCAGTTGCTCGGCCTCGTCCAGCGCGAGCCCGGTGAGCGCCGAGTCGACGAACAGCTTGCGCGCGACGTTGTGCGGGTTGCGCACCGCCCGCGCGCGGTCCCGGGCGTGCACGCAGGACGCGTGGTCCAGCCGGATCTCCATCCGCTCGACCACCACCTCGACACCGCCGCGGACCGAGGTGCGGGTGGGGATCGGCACCGTCAGATCGCCGTCCGGCACCCGCTGCCGGTCGCGGACGGCGCCGCGCAGGACCTGGACCATCCGCGGGTCGCCCTTGACGACCGCGGTGTCCGGCCGGTCGGCCGCGGCGGCGCGCACTCCCGGGTACAGGCCGCCCATGGTGGTCAGCACGACGTCGGTCTCGCCGAGGGAGGGCAGCACCTGGCCGATGTACCGCAGGAACATGGAGTTGGGCCCGATCACCAGGATGCCGCGCCGGGCGAGGGTGTCGCGGTGCGCGTAGAGCAGGTAGGCGGCCCGGTGCAGCGCGGCCACCGTCTTGCCGGTGCCCGGGCCGCCCTGGACGACCAGTGCTCCGGGCATGCCGGAGCGGATCACCTGGTCCTGCTCGGCCTGGATGGTGGCCACCACGTCGCCCATCCGCCCGGTGCGCCCGCGCCGGAGCGCGGCCAGCAGGGCGGCCTCGCCGACGAGGGTGCGGCGGTCCGGCTCGCTCATCCGGGACAGGTCGAAGACCTCGTCGTCCAGGCCGACCACGGTCCGCCCCCGGGTGTGCAGGTGGCGGCGGCGGACCAGCGGACCGGGGTCGCTCGGGGTGGCGGTGTAGAACGGCCGGGCGGCGGGGGCGCGCCAGTCGATCAGGACCAGCTCGTCGTCCTCGCCGCGCAGCCCGGTCCGGCCGATGTAGAAGGTGTCGCCGGCGGCCTCGTCGATCCGGCCGAAGCACAGGCCGCGCTCGACCGCGGACAGCCGGGCGGCGCGGGCGGCGTGCTCGTGCGCGGCGACGTCGCGCTCCAGCCGGGCCTGGTGGGTCCCGCCGGGCGTGCCGCGGCCGTGCTCGGCGCGCAGCGCGACCTCGGCCCGCTCACGTTCCCGGTCCAGGCAGGTGTACAGCATGGTGACGTAGTCCTGCTCGGCGCGCAGCGCGGCGGCGCGAGCGGTCTCGGTGGCACGGCCTACCATTGGTGTGGTATACTCCTCGTAGGAATGACTGTGCGCTCTTCTAAAGCGCAGTCAAGTTCCCCAGCATACCCGATCTTGCGTACGCCGCCGGCGGCGCCGGAACCCGTGCCGTTCCGACGCCCGTTCCATTCCCCCGCTCGGCCCCGTCCGGGCCGCCGGTCACGCCGCCTGGAAGCCCGCCAGCGCGTCATCCAGGGTCGGATGGACCTCGAAGTGGTGGTCGAGGTTGGTGATCGTGAGCAGCCTGGTGATCATGCCGTCCGGCGGCACGACCAGCACGACCCGCCCGCCCATCTGTCGAACGGTGTTATAGGTGTGCACCAGCAGGCCCAGCCCGAGGCTGTCGCAGAACGTGGTGCGGGTCAGGTCCAGGGTCAGGCACGGCGGGCGCATGCCGTCGATCACCGTCTCGAGTTCGGCGCGGACCCGGGGGACCGCCGTCATGTCGAGCTCGCCGGAGATCTCGACCACTACGCATGGTCCCTGATGCCTGCACGTGACCTGAAGCCCTGTCTGGCGAGCTGGAAAAGCCATGTCGTCACCTCCGCACTGCCACGTTACCCAGGCAAAACGGTAATAAGCACATGCCGCCAAACCGGCTGGTGAGTCACCGGATGCCATCCGGTGGTTTGCCCGGCGCGGCCCCCGTCCACGGTTACATAATGATTCCCAATGGAAACGGAAAGTAGCCGGCGCGTCGACGTCAGCATCGTAGTGCCCGTCCACAACTGCCGCCCCTACCTCGATCGCTGCCTCACCTCGCTGCTCCGCCAGCAGGTGAGCAAGGAGATCATCGTCGTGGACGACGGCTCGACCGACGGCGGCCGCGATCTGCTCGCCGACTACGCGGCGAGGTTCCCCGAGATCAGGGTCACCTATCAGCCCGCCTCCGGCGGGGCGGGCCGGCCGCGCAACCGGGCCGTCGCGCAGGCGGCCGGCCGGTACGTCTTCTTCTGCGACGCCGACGACCACCTCGGGCCGGAGGCGCTGCCGCGCATGCTCGCGATGGCCGACCGCAACGGCTCCGACATCGTGCTCGGCAAGCTGGTCGGGCACGGCCGGCCGGTGCCGGCCTCCATGTTCCGGGAGAACCTCGATCGCGCCCCGCTGGGCGAGACGACGGTCTACAACGCGCTCACCTGCTTCAAGCTGTTCCGCCGGGAGATGCTGACCCGGCACGGCATCCGGTTCGACGAGTCGCTGCGGGTGGGGGAGGACATCGCGTTCTCGGTGCACGCCTACTGCCACGCCGAGACGATCTCGGTGGTGGCCGACCACGACTGCTATCACCTGGTCGCCCGGCCGGACGGCAGCAGCATCATGCAGCAGCCGGGCAGCCGTGACCCGGTCGGCTGGCTGCGGATGATCCGCGGGCCGATCGAGCTGATGGCCCGGCACATCCCGCCCGGGCCGCTGCGCGATCACCTGCTGCGGCGCCATTTCCGGTTCGACGTGCTCGCCCAACTCGGCGCCCCGTTCCTGGCCGCCGGCCCGGCCGACCGCCGGCTCATCGTGCAGGAGGTGGCCGAGATGTGCGCCGGCTGGCTGACCGACGGGGTGCTGGAGCGGCTGCGGCCCATCGACCGGCTGCGAGCCGCCTCGCTGGGCGACCAGGGGCGGCTGGTGCGGATCGCCCGGGTGGAGACCGCCGGGTTCCACCGCCGGCTGCTCGGGCTGCGCTGGTCCGGCGACCGGCTCGAGGTGTCCGGCCGGGCGTACCTCGCCGACTCGTGGAACGGCGTGACCGTCGGCCTGCTGCTGCGCGAGCGCGCCACCCGGGCCGAGCGGCGGGTCCCGGTCTCGGCGGTGGCCGACGTGTTCGTCGGCGGCATCGAGGTCGCCCGGCTGCCCTCCGGGGTCTGGGATGTCCACCTGGTCATCGCCTGTGAAGGCGTCCGGCGGGTGGCGCGGTTCGGCGCCGACCGCGAGCCCGGCGTGACCGGGCCGGGTGTCCGGCTGGCCGGTGGCGCCGCCGCCACGCCGTACTTCACCCGGCCGCACGGCAACCTCAGCATCGACGTCGGCGGGCACGTGACGCCGGTGCCGGGCGCGGCGCGGCTGACCCGGGCGCGCTGGGCCGGCAAGGGCACGCTCTTCCTCACCGGCACGGTCGTGGTCGGCGACGATCATCCGGCGGCCGGCCACCTGCGCCAGATCGTCTGGCGCGAGCGGTCCTCCGGCCGCGAGCGGCGGGTGCCGGCCGCCGCCGACGGCCCGGCGGGGTTCGCCGCCGCCGCGCCGCTCGACGTGCCGGGCGTCTGGGAGGCGGATCTGGAGCTCGACCTGGGCGGCCCGCCGGTGCGCTACCCGGTGCTCGTCGGGGACGCCGACCTCGGCGGGGGGGACGCCTGGTGGCGCGGGCGCCGCCGCTGGCAGGCGCGGGCCCGGCCGTCCAAGGTGCGGCGCCGCCTGGTGGTGGTCGTCCGGGCCTGCGGGCCGCGGGCGGTGGTGCGCCGCTCGTTGCGCGCGGTCCGCTGACCCCGGCCGGTGCCCGGCTTCCTGGCGATTTCCGGTTAATGCGAATTCTTTGCAACTACTGCGGGATGACCTAGTGTGGGCGCCAGCGGATCCAACGGAAGGCTCGCAGTGCACGTACCAGACGGTTTCTTCAACGCGCCGGTGTCCGTCGCCGCCGGCGCCGTCGCGGCGGGCGGTCTCGGCCTGTGCCTGCGCGGGGCCCGGCGCGAACTCGACGACCGCACGGCGCCGATGGCCGGCCTGGTCGCCGCGTTCGTGTTCGCCGCGCAGATGCTCAACTTCCCGGTGGCGGCCGGCACCAGCGGGCACCTGCTAGGCGGCACGCTGGCCGCCGTGCTGGTCGGGCCGTACACGGCGGTGCTGTGCGTCGCGGTGGTGCTCATCGTGCAGGCGTTCTTCTTCGCCGACGGCGGCATCACCGCGCTCGGGGTCAACATCACCCTGATGGGCATCGTGGCGACCGTGGCCGGTTACGCGCTGTTCCGCCTGATCATGCGGGCCGCCCCGCGCCGCCGGGCCGTGGTGCCGGTCGCCGCGTTCGCCGGCGCCGCGCTGTCGGTGCCGATCACCGCGCTGGCCTTCACCGGCCTGTTCTGGCTGGGCGGCACCGCGCCGCTCGACGTCTCGTCGGTCGCGCTGGCGATGGTCGGCGTGCACGTCCTCATCGGCCTCGGCGAAGGGCTGATCACCGCGCTCACCGTGAGCAGCGTGCTCGCCGTCCGGCCCGACCTGGTGTACGGGGCCCGCGGCACGGCCGCGCCGCTGGTGCTGCGTACGGCGGGCGGCGAGTCCGAGGTGGCCGCGCCGCCGGTCGCGCCGGCCCCGGCGCCCGGACGCGCGGGCCTGCGCCCCGTGCTGGCCGGCGGCGCGCTGGTCGCGGTGCTGCTGGCCGGCGTGGCGTCCTTCTACGCCTCGGCCAGCCCGGACGGCCTGGAGAAGGTCGCGCAGGACAAGGGGCTGAACGCCCAGGAGCAGGATCATCCGCTCGGCGGCGGCCCGCTCGCCGACTACGGTGTCAAGGGCGTGGCGAGCGAGCGGCTGTCGGTCGGGGTGGCCGGCGTGGCCGGGGTCGGCATCACGCTCCTGGCCGGCGGCGCGGTGTTCTACGCGGTGCGCCGCCGCGGCCGGAGCGCCCAGCGGGCCCGGGCCTAGTGGGCGCTGGGCACCATCACCGGCTGTATCGGCCGGGGGACACCGTGGTGCACCGGCTGCCGCCGCAGTGCAAGCTGCTCGCGGTGGCCGCGTTCGCCGTGGTGGTGGTCGCCACGCCGCGCGAGGCGCTGTGGGCCTTCGCCGCCTACGCGCTGATGCTCGCCGCGGTGGCCGCGGCCGCGCGGGTGCCGGCCGGCTTCGTGCTGCGGCGGATGGCGATCGAGATCCCCTTCGTGATCTTCGCGGTCGCGCTGCCGGTGATCGGGCTGGGCGAGCGGGTGCAGGTGCTCGGCCTCTCGCTCAGCGCCGAAGGGCTGTGGGCGGCGTGGAACATCCTGGCCAAGGCGACGCTCGGCGTGGTGGCCAGCGTCCTGCTGGCGGCCACCACCGAGCCGCACGCCATGCTGATCGGCGCGCGGCGGCTGCGGCTGCCGGCGCTGCTGGTGCAGATCGCCACCTTCATGCTCCGCTACCTGGACGTGATCCTCGACGAGATGCGCCGGATGCGCGTCGCCCGCGAGTCACGCGCCTTCGCCGCGCGGGACGTCCGGCACGTGCCGGTGCTCGCCCGGTCGGCGGGCGCGCTGTTCATCCGTTCTTACGAGCGCGGCGAGCGGGTGCACCTGGCCATGCTCAGCAGGGGGTATACCGGGACGATGCCCGTCATCGACGATATCGGCGCCTCGGCGGCGCAGTGGGCCACCGCCGCGCTGCTGCCGGTCGCCGCGCTGGCGACCGCCGCCACCTCCTGGAGCATGGGATGACCGTGACCGCCGGGCCGCCCTCGCTACGGGTCCGCGAGCTGGCGTACGCCTATCCCGACGGAACCCAGGCGCTGTTCGGCGTCGATCTGGCCATCGGCCGCGGCGAGCGGGTGGCGCTGCTCGGGCCGAACGGCGCGGGCAAGACCACGCTGGTGATGCATCTCAACGGCATCCTCACCCCCGGGCACGGCTCGGTGGAGGTGGCCGGCCTGCCGGTCGGGCCGGACACGCTGCGCGAGATCCGCCGGCGGGTGGGCCTGGTCTTCCAGGACCCCGACGACCAGCTGTTCATGCCGACGGTGCGGCAGGACGTCGCCTTCGGACCGGCCAACCTCGGCGTGCGCGGCGCGGAGCTGGACGCGCGGGTCCGCGAGGCGCTGGAGCTGGTGGGGCTGCCGGAGGTCGCCGACCGGCCGCCGCACCACCTGTCGTTCGGCCAGCGCCGCCGGGTGGCGGTGGCCACGGTGCTCGCCATGCGGCCGGAGATCCTGGTGCTGGACGAGCCGTCGTCCAACCTGGACCCGGCGGCCCGCCGCGAGCTGGCCGAGATCCTGCGGTCGCTGGACGTCACGGTGCTGATGGTCACGCACGACCTGCCGTACGCGCTGGAGCTGTGCGAGCGGTCGCTCATCCTGTCCGGCGGCGTCATCGCCGCGGACGGGCCGACCGGCGAGGTGCTGGCCGACGCCGAACTGCTCGCCGCGCACCGGCTGGAGCTGCCGTACGGCTTCGCGGTCGCGCCGCGGCCGGGCTGACCGCCGCCCGGCAACCCCGGCGGCGCCGCGGTTTCGGGTGCGGCGTCGCCTTACGCCCCCGATCGGCCGATCTTTACGCCGAGGTGCCGCCGTCCCGGCGAATGCGAAGTAAAGTGAGCCCGCGAGGAGGTGCCGACATGAAGCTGCGGCTGGCGCGGCGCGCGTTCGGGGGCGCGGTCGTCGTCGCCGTCGAGGGCGAGCTCGACCTGTTCACGGCGCCGTTCCTGCGCGACGAGATCCGCGAGGCCGTCCGGCAGGACGGCAGCCGGCTCGTCCTCGATCTCACCGGGCTGTCCTTCATGGACTCCAGCGGGTTGTCGGTGCTGATCGAGGCCTGGCGGCTGACCACCGGCGACGGCGGGGGCGTGTCGCTGGCCGCGCCGCAGCCTCCGGTGGCGCGCATCCTCCGGACCACCGGCCTGGATCGCCGCATAAAGGTCTATTCGGACGTGGACGCGGCGGTCACCGCCGAGATTTGAGCCACCCCCAGTAGAACTTCATTCGGTTGCCCGTTAGGGTCCAGGTTATGGACCTGAACGGAGCAGCAGCAATCATCTCCGGCGGTGCGAGCGGCCTCGGCGAGGCGACCGCGCGCGAGCTCGCCGCCGCCGGCGCCACCGTCGTCGTCGCCGACCTGAACGCCGAGCGCGGCAAGGCCGTCGCCGACGAGCTCGGCGGCGTCTTCGTGCAGACCGACGTCTCCGACGAGGCCTCGGTCCAGGCCGCCGTGGACGCTGCGGTTGCGACCGGCCGGCCGCTGCGCGCGGTGATCAACAGCGCCGGCATCGGCTGGGCCGCCCGCACGGTCGGCCGGGACGGCTCGCCGCACGACCTGGCGAGCTACCGCAAGGTGATCGACATCAACCTGATCGGCACCTTCAACCTGATGCGGATCGGCGCCGCCGCGATGGCGAAGACCGAGCCCGCCGACGCCGACAACGCCCGCGGCGTCGTCATCAACACCGCCTCGGTCGCCGGCATCGAAGGGCAGACCGGCCAGGTGGCCTACTCCGCCTCCAAGGGCGGCATCATCGGCATGACGCTGCCGGCCGCGCGCGACCTGGCCGCCATCGGCGTCCGGGTGCTGACCATCTGCCCCGGCATCATCGACACGCCGATCTACGGGTCCGGCGCGGAGTCGGAGGCGTTCAAGGCCAAGCTGGCCGCGCCGGTGCCGTTCCCCAAGCGCATGGGCCGGGCCGGCGAGTTCGGCCACCTGGTCCGCGCCCTGATCGAGAACGACTACATGAACGGCGAGGTCATCCGCTTCGACGGCGGGATCCGCTTCCAGCCCAAGTAGACCCGCGGAGGTCGCAGAGTGTCTGACGAGGTTCTCGTCGAGGTCGACGGCGGCATCGCCGTCATCACGATCAACCGGCCGAAGGCGCGCAACGCCGTCAACGGCGCCGTCGCGCGCCGCGTGGCGGCGGCGCTGGACGAGCTGGAGGAGCGCAAGGACGTCGCGGTGTACGTGCTGACCGGCGCGGGCGGCACGTTCTCGGCGGGCATGGACCTCAAGGGGTTCCTGTCCGGCGACCTTCCGGTGGTCGAGGGCCGCGGGTTCGGCGGCCTGGTGGAGGCGCCGCCACGCAAGCCGATCATCGCGGCGGTGGAGGGGTACGCGCTGGCCGGCGGGTTCGAGCTGGCGCTGTCCTGCGACATCGTGGTGGCCTCTGAGGAGGCGAGGTTCGGCCTGCCCGAGCCCAAGCGAGGGCTGGTGGCCGGTGCGGGCGGCGTGATGCGGCTGCCGCGGCGCATCCCGTACCACGTCGCGATGGAGATCGCGCTGACCGGCGACTTCTATCCGGCGGCCCGGCTGTACGAACTCGGCCTGGTCAACCAGGTGACGCCGGCCGGCGGGGCGCTGGCCGCCGCCAGGGAGCTGGCGGTCCGGATCGCCGCCAACGCCCCGCTGTCGCTGCTGGCCACCAAGCGGGTGCTGGTGGAGTCGGCGGACTGGTCCCGGGAGGAGATGTTCGCCCGGCAGGGAGAGATCATCAACCCGGTCTTCGGGTCCAGGGACGCGATGGAGGGCGCCGCCGCGTTCGCCGAGAAGCGCGCGCCGAACTGGTCCGGGGAGTGATCGGCCCCGGACCCGGCTGACCCGGGAGGGCGCCCGCGATCGGCGGGCGCCTTCTCCGTTTCTGTGGGAAATAAGGAGTAAACCCCGGTTTGCGGGGGCGGGCAGGAGGAAGAAGCGTTCCAACGAGCGTGACAAAAGGAGAGCGATGAGCGACTACCGCACCGGTGTGGCTCCGGCCGGCCGTGCCACGGGCGAGGTGGTCAAGCGGCGCGTGGTCGGGCTGGTCACCGGCGCCCTGGGCGCCGCCATCGTGGTCTCCCTGCTGCTGGCGGTGGAGTGGGCACTGGAGATCGCCGACTACGTGCTGGCGCTCGGCCTCGACCGGTACGGCATCGTCTCCCATGACCCGCAAGGGCTCGGCGGCATCCTGTTCGCGCCGTTCCTGCACGCCGGCTTCCCGCACCTGATGGCCAACACCGTGCCGCTGGCGATCCTCGGCTTCCTCGCCGCGCTGCGCGGCATCGGCCGGTTCGTGCTGGCCAGCTTCATCATCATCGTGGTGAGCGGCGTGGGCATCTGGCTGCTCAGCCCGCCCGGGCTGACCGTGGGCGCCAGCGGTCTGGTCTTCGGCTACTTCGGCTACGTCGTCACCCGCGGCCTGTTCGACCGGCACCCGCTGGACATCGTGCTCGGCATCGGCGTCGCGGTGCTGTACTACTCGCTGATCTGGGGGGTGCTCCCCGGCCAGCCGGGCATCTCCTGGCAGGGCCACCTGTTCGGCCTCATCGGCGGCGTGCTCGCCGCCTGGACGCTGCGCCGCCGGGGACGCACCCCGCGCGCGTACGAATGACGCCGCACCCGGCCCGGCGGACCCGGGCCGGGAATGCGGGCGCCTACCTCACAGCCGCTCGACGACGTGGTCGACGCAGGCGGTGAGCGCCTCGACGTCGGCCGGGTCCACCGCCGGGAACATCGCGACCCGCAGCTGGTTGCGGCCGAGCTTGCGGTAGGGCTCGGTGTCCACGATGCCGTTGGCCCGCAGCACCTTGGCGACGGCCGCCGCGTCCACCTCGCCGGTGAAGTCGATCGTGCCCACCACGTTGGAGCGCTGCGCCGGGTCGGCGACGAACGGCGTGGTGTAGGAGGTCTTCTCCGCCCAGGTGTACAGCCGGGTGGCCGAGTCGGCGCTGCGCGCCGTGGTCCAGGCCAGGCCGCCGTTGCCGAGCATCCAGTCGAGCTGGTCGGCCAGCAGGAACAGCGTGGCGATCGCCGGGGTGTTGTAGGTCTGGTCCTTGCGCGAGTTGTCGATCGCGGTGGGCAGGCTGAAGAACTCCGGGATGTACCGCCCGGTGCCCGCGATCTCCTCGACCCGGGCCAGCGCGCGCGGTGAGAACAGCCCGACCCACAGCCCGCCGTCGGAGGCGAAGCTCTTCTGCGGCGCGAAGTAGTAGACGTCGAACTCGCCGGCCTCGACCGGCAGGCCGCCGGCGCCGGAGGTCGCGTCCACCAGCACCAGCGAGTCGTCGCCGCCCACCCGCGCGATCGGCATGGCGACCCCGGTGGAGGTCTCGTTGTGGGTGAGCGCGTAGACGTCCACCCCCTCCTCGGCCCGCGGCAGCGGGTGGGTGCCCGGCTCCGACTTGATCACCGAGGGGTCGGCCAGCCACGGTGCCCGGGCCGCGGCGGTCGCGAACTTCGAGGAGAACTCGCCGAAGTGCAGGTGCTGGGACCGCTCCCGGATCAGCCCGAAGGCCGCGATGTCCCAGAACGCGGTGGTGCCGCCGTTGCCGAGCACGACCTCGTACCCCTCGGGCAGCGAGAACAGGTCGGCCAGACCCTGGCGGACCCGGTGCACCAGGTCCTTCACCGGCTTCTGCCGGTGGGAGGTGCCCATCAGGCTCGCGCCGGCGCCGGCCAGGGCGGCCAGCTGCTCGGAGCGTACTTTCGAGGGCCCGCAGCCGAAACGGCCGTCCGCGGGCTTGATCTCAGCGGGAATCTGGATGTCAGCCACCCGACCAAGCGTAGTGAGCTGCCCCGATGCCCACGCCCCGGGTCCGGATCGTGAGATGTGCGGGCGGGTGGCCGGATATGTCGCGGAGATGGCGTGCTGGACGGCAAAGGCCCGCAACCAGGGCTGCGGGCCTCGTCGGGGGAGCACGGCCCGGAGGCGGGGCCGGGCCGGTCGGTCAGTTCTTGCCGATGACCTCGTCGGCACCGGGGACCTCGCTGATCGAACGCTGCGAGGGACCCACGTACTGCGCGCTGGGGCGGACGAGCCTGCCCGTGCGCTTCTGCTCCAGGATGTGCGCCGCCCAACCGGCGGTGCGGGCGCAGGTGAACATCGAGGTGAACATGTGCGGGGGCACCTCGGCGAAGTCCAGGATGATCGCCGCCCAGAACTCCACGTTGGTGGCGAGCACGCGGTCGGGCTTGCGGGCGTGCAGCTCGGCCAGCGCGGCCTTCTCCAGCGCGCAGGCGACCTCATAGCGGGGCGCGTTCAGCTCCTGCGCGGTGCGGCGCAGCACGCGGGCGCGCGGGTCCTCGGCCCGGTAGACCCGGTGGCCGAAACCCATCAGGCGCTCGCCGCCGTCCAAGGCCTGCTTGACGTAGGCGTCCGCGTCGCCGATGCGCTCGACCTCTTCGATCATGTGCAGCACCCGGGCCGGAGCGCCGCCGTGCAGCGGGCCGGACATGGCGCCCACCGCGCCGGACAGCGCGGCCGCGACGTCCGCGCCGGTGGAGGCGATCACCCGGGCGGTGAAGGTGGAGGCGTTCATGCCGTGCTCGGCGGCGGAGGTCCAGTAGGCGTCGATGGCCTTGACGTGCCGCGGGTCCGGCTCACCCCGCCAGCGGATCATGAATCGCTCGACGATGCTGGACGCCTCGTCGACGCGCGCCTGCGGCACCATCGGCAGGCCGAGACCGCGCGCGGACTGGGCGACGAAGGACAGGGCGGTGACCGAGGCGCGGGCGAGGTCGTCGCGGGCCTGGGTCTCGTCGATGTCGAGCAGCTGGCGGAAACCATAGGCCGGGGCGAGCATGGCAAGGGCGCTCTGCACGTCCACCCGGATGTCACCGGAGTGCACCGGGATCGGATAAGGCTCGGCCGGCGGCAGGCCCGGCTTGAACCGGTTGTCCACCAGCAGGCCCCAGACGTGCCCGAACGAGACGCGACCGACCAGCTCTTCGATGTCGACGCCCCGGTAGCGGAGGGCGCCCCCTTCCTTGTCCGGTTCCGCGATCTCGGTCTCGAACGCTACTACGCCTTCCAGCCCGGGTTTGAAGTCGGACATTCGCGGCCGCCTCCCTTTCTTGAAGTCAAAGCCTTGATGTCGAGATACCGGCGGGTCTTATTCAACCCCCTCGATGGGAGTGCTCCGCCCGCGGACCCTCCGAAACGGAGTTCGCCCTGGTGGGGGGCCACCGCTGTGCCGGTGGGGCCGGACGCGGAAGAATACCTGCCTGTGGATGCCGCATCGAGCCCGCCGTCGATCGCCGGGCTGCGCCGTACGTACGAGGGTCTGCCGTTCACCGAGGCGGATCTCGCCGCCGACCCGGTGACGCAGTTCGCCGCCTGGTTCGCCGACGCCGTGGAGGCCCGGCTGCCGGAGCCCAACGCCATGGTGCTGGCCACCTCCTCCGCCGGAGGGCTGCCGACCGCCAGGACCGTCCTGCTCAAGGGCTTCGACGAGCAGGGGTTCGTCTTCTACACCAACTACGAGTCTCGCAAAGGCCGCGACCTGGCGGAGAACCCGCGTGCCTGCCTGCTGTTCCCCTGGCACCAGATCCGCCGCCAGGTACGGGTCGAGGGCCGGGTGGCCCGGCTGTCGCGGGAGGACTCCGCCGCCTACTTCCACTCCCGGCCCTATGGCTCCCGGCTGGGGGCCTGGGCCTCGCGCCAGTCGGCGGTCGTGCGCTCCCGAGAGGAGCTGGACGCCCGCTACCGCGAACTGGCCGAGCGCTGGCCCGAGGAGCCGCCGGTGCCCGACTTCTGGGGAGGTTTCCGGGTGATCCCCGCGGAGGTGGAGTTCTGGCAGGGGCAGACCGACCGCATGCACGACCGGCTGCGTTACCGCCGTTCGGGGGAGGAGTGGATCACCGAGCGCCTGGCCCCGTGAACCTGGTCTCGTGAAGCTGCGCACCGCGCCATGGCCCGCCGCCGGGCCATGGCGCGGGCGTGGTCAGGAGGCCGCGCAGAACTCCTTCCACGCGGCGATGCCCGGCTGGTCGCGCAGGCGGTAGTCACCGTCCGGCCAGTTCAGGTCGAACCACATGTTCCACTTCGACCCGTGCCCGGCCAGGTAGGCGTTCATCGCCCGCACCCACTGGGCGCGCTTGGTGCCGTCGGCGTCACCCGCGGCCAGGGGCGACCCCAGCTCGGCGACGCCCATCGGCAGGCCGACGCTCTTGTTGGCGGTGACCACCTTGTCGAGGATGTCGGCCGGAGTGCGGTAGATCCCCTTGGCAGCGGTGTCCGGGTGGTTGTAGACGTCCCAGGCGAGCACGTCCAGCACGCCGTCGCCGGGGTAGTAGTCGCGCCAGTTCCGCTTGGAGCCCGCCTCCAGGGACCACTGCATCAGCACCTGGGTGGCGTGCAGCCGCGGGTTGTCCGCCTCCTCGGCCAGCTTGGCCAGATGCTGCCAGGCCTTGCGGTACTGGGCGGCGGTGAACATGCCGTCGCGGATCTCCTGCTCGGGCTCGTGGTAGTAGACCCAGTAGATGTCCCGGTCGCGCGGCGCGTCGGCGAACCACTTGCGCATGGTGGCGTCGTACTTTCCGGCGACGTGGTCGTCGGCGTCGCCCTTGAACGACACGACCAGCGGCCGCTTGCCGTAGTCGACCTTCAGCGGCCAGCTCTCCGGCAGGCCGGAGAAGAACACCCGGGCCGAGTCCAGGCCGCCGAACTTCGCGTCCTCGCGGGCGAGCGCCTGCTGCCGTGTCTCGCCCGACTCCGGCTGGAACGACGCACCGCACAGCGTGCCGCCGGCCGTCGTGGCGGCGGCGTAGGTGATGGCCAGCCGGGGGCCGGCCGACCCCTGCTCGCGGCTGTGGAAGACCGCCGCCGAGGAGGCGGTCGGGTCGGTGAGCGCGAACGAGACGGCGGCCGACGGCTTGAGCCGCCCGTCCGGCACGTCGAAGGACAGCGAGGTGGCGCCGGCGGTGACCTTCGCGGTGGCGATCACCGATCCGGTGGCCGGGCGGCCGGCGTAGGTCGTGGTCGCCTCCGGCCAGGTCGTCGAGGCCACCGAGCGCAGCTCGACGCTCGACGGCTGCTGGGTGACCTTGGCGAACGTCAGCTCCAGCGTGGCGGACGCGATCTTCATGCCGGCCGGCGTGGCCGGCACGGCGAACCGGAGCAGGGCCTGGGAATGCCAGGGGGAGGACCAGTTCGCCGCGGTGATCTTCGCCTCCTTGCCGTACGCGGTGTCGGGGCGTTCGGTGACCAGATAGGTGTCGGCGGCGGCGGTCACCGAGACCGGGGCCGCGGCCGCGCGCGTGGTGCCGGCCTGCGTGCCGGTCGACGACGCACGCGCCTTCGGCGTGGCGGTGGGGGACGGCGCGGCGGCCGCGGCGGCCGGCAGGGCGGCGGTCGACAGGACGGTGGTCGACAGGACGGTCGCCGAAAGGGCGGCGGCGAGGGCCGCCGGCATCGGCCGGCGCCGAGCGCGCGGCCGTACCGGACGTCCCTGGAGGGATGCGTCGGTGTGGTGGGACAAGTCGATCTCCGGATCGGTTTCGGGGGCCTCGGCGTGGGACGCCGGGGTTCTGGTCATGCCGTCCGGCCGCTCGGAAGCCGTGGCAGATCTTGATCAAGTTAGCAGCGCGGGCGGCCGCGCGGATCGATCTCGGAACATCTCGAAACAGGGAACGATCCAGCCGCCGGATCGGCTTCGCGGGGCCGCCGTGCGGCGTCCGGCGGCGTGCTGAGTAGAGTGCCCGGGTACTTCACCGGCCCTCCGGACATCGCAGACATTCCGGATGCCGGGCATCGCGCAGGAGCCGCACGGGGGACGGATGTCAGGGCTGTTTCGTACGCGGCTGCGCCGGGCCGCGGTGGACACCCGGCCGCTGCGCACTCCCGCCTACCGCCGCCTGCTGCTCGGCCAGGGCGTGTCGTTCATCGGCTTCCAGCTCACCGCGGTGGCGGTCAGCGCCCAGGTGTACGCCATCACCGGATCGTCGCTGTGGGTGGGGCTGCTCGGACCCGCCAACCTGATCCCGCTGGTCGTCTTCGGCCTGTGGGGCGGTGCCGTTGCCGACGCGGTCGAACGCCGCCGGCTGCTCATCATCGGTTCGCTGGTCGCCTGGTCGGCGAGCCTGGCGCTCCTCGCGCACGCCTGGAGCGGCCTAGGCAACGTCTACTTCATCCTGGCCGCGGTCGCCGTCCAGTCGACCGGCTTCGCGGTGACCTCGCCTGTCCGCTACGCGATCATTCCCCGGCTGCTGCCCACCGAGCAGGTGGCCGCGGCCAACACGCTGAACTTCCTGGCCGGCAGCATCGGCACCGTCGCCGGGCCGCTGCTGGCCGGCGTCGTGCTCGCCCGTGGCGGCTACGCCACCGCCTACCTGCTGGACGCGCTGCTGTTCGCCGCCGTCCTGTACGCCGCGGTGCGGCTGCCCCGGCTGGCCCCCCTTGGAGACATCGCCCGGCCGGGCCTGCGTTCGGTGGCCGACGGGCTGCGGTACATCGCCGGGCGGCCCATCGTGATGATGTCGTTCGTGGTGGACATCATCGCGATGGCGTTCGCCATGCCCCGCGCGCTCTACCCCGAGCTGACCGCCGACCGGTTCGGCGGGTCGCCGGTGGCGTTCGGCTGGCTGTCGGCGAGCCTGGCCATCGGCTCGGTCGCCGCCGGCCTGTTCTCCGGCTGGGTCGGCCGGGTGCGCCGCCAGGGCGCCGGCCTGGTCGTCGTCATCGCGCTGTGGGGGCTGACCGTCGCCGCCGCCGGCGTCGCCGGGCCGCTGTGGCTGGTGGTCGCGCTGCTGGCCGCCGGCGGCGCCTTCGACCTGGTGTCGGCGGTGTGGCGGCAGACGATCCTGCAGACCTACGCCCCCGACGAGATGCGCGGGCGCCTGCAGGGCGTCTTCATGGTCGTGGTGGCGGGCGGGCCGCGCCTGGGCGATCTGCGCGCGGGCGCGACGGCCGGCGCGTTCGGGCTGGTGCCGGCGTGGGCGGGCGGTGGGCTGATCTGCGCCGTGCTGGTGCTGGCGGCCGGGCTGGCGGTGCCCGCCTTCCGGCGCTACCAGGCGACCGGCTGATCCCGCCGATTCCCTGGAGCCACGGGCTTGCCGATCTCACGGCGCTCTGTCGGTCGGTCTGCGTAAGCTTCGTTCGAACGCCGGAGCCGCCCTCGTGGCGGAGGGCGTCCGGCCCGCCCGCGGATGGCCGCCGACCCGGGAACCGGACGTAGCATTGGGGAGGGGAGGAGCCTTGACCGCACACGGCCTGATCGACACCACCGAGATGTACCTCCGCACCATCTTCGAGTTGGAGGAAGAGGGGATCACCCCCCTTCGCGCGCGCATCGCCGAGCGGCTGCAGCAGAGCGGCCCGACGGTGAGCCAGACGGTGGCCCGGATGGAGCGCGACGGCCTGGTCCGGGTCGAAGGCGACCGTCACCTGACCATGACCGACCTCGGCCGCACCCTGGCCACCCGGGTGATGCGCAAGCACCGGCTGGCCGAGTGCCTGCTGACCCAGGTGATCGGGCTGCCCTGGGAGGAGGTCCACATCGAGGCGTGCCGCTGGGAGCACGTGATGTCCGAGTCGGTGGAGACCCGCCTGGTCACCCTGCTGAGCAACCCGGTGGTCTGCCCGCACGGCAACCCCATCCCGGGGCTGGACGAGCTCGGCGTCAAGGAGCCCGAGACCGCGGACGACGAGGTGATGTCGGCGATGGCCGACCTGGCCGGCCCCCGCGACGTCCCCGCGGTCGTGCGGCGGATCAGCGAACAAGTGCAAAGCGATCCCGCCGTCATGCTTAAACTCAAGCAAGTCGGGATACAACCCGGACGCGAGGTGACGCTCGCGGCGACCGATGACGGTGTACGGGTGACGGGTGACGATGAGGCGCACAGCACTTCCGTGGACATCCCACGTGACGTGGCCGCGCACGTCTTCGTCTCCCGGCGCTGAGAGCGCGGGACGGATCCGGTTGTCCAGTCACGGGGAACCCTCGCCGGCGGCCCGCCCTCGCCCGGCCGCCCTCGCCCGCCGCCGCGAACAGCGGGCCTGCCCGCAGTCTGTCGCCCCGCCGCCCGCCACCGTGCCGCCCACCACTGTGCCGGCCACCACCGTGCCGTCCGCCGCCCTGCCGTCCGCCGCCCTGCCGCCCCGACGGGCGGCCGGCCGATGAGACGCTGGGGCGACCTTTCCAACGACGCGGCCGAGCACATGACCGCCGGTTCCGTGCTCGACCACGCCGAGATGGCGGTGGTCGTCACCGACCGGTTCAGCAACGTCCTGTACTGGAACCCGTTCGCCGAGCGGCTGTTCGGCCGGCCCGACCCGGCGGCCGGCACCGGCCAGGCGGTCCTCTCCTTAACGATCATGGAGAAGGACCACCCGATGGCCGTCGAGCTGGCCAGGCACGTGCTGCGCGGTGGCGTATGGGAGGGCACCTTCGACGTCGAGCGGGACGACGGCACGATCATCTACGTCCGGGCACAGGCGGTGCCGCTGCGCCACTCCTCCGGCGCGGTCACCGGCATCGTCATCACCGCCCGCGAGGCGATGCGCAGCAACGAACGGGAGAAGGACCGCTTCGGCCTGCTGGAGCGCATCGGTGAACGGCTGGCCGGCTCCCTGTACGTCGAGGAGACGCTCAACCGCGTCGCCGAGATGCTCGTCCCCCAGTTCGCCGACCACTGTTTCATCGAGCTGGCCGAGGGCGACCGGCTGATCCGCAAGGTCTCCACCCACGTCAAGGGCTGGACCCCGCCGCCCGGCACCTGGCGGACGGTCGGCTCGGAGATCCGCTATCCGGAGGGCCACTACGCCGAGATCGCGCTGCGCCGCCAGGAGACGATCATCGTCGAGGACTTCGCGCAGTCGAGCTACCCCTCGCCCAGCGAGGAGAGCAGCAGGCTCTGCGGCGAGATCGGCATGACCTCGGCCATCGTGGCGCCGCTGTGCGCGCGCGGCGAGACGCTCGGGCTGATGTACCTCGGGCTGTCCAACCTGACCGACCGGCGTTCGCCGCACTACGACGCCTTCGACCGCGACTTCGTCGGCGCCATCGCCACCCGGGTCGCGATAGCGGTGGACAACGCCCTGCTGTTCGAGGAGGAACGGCACACCGCCGAGTCGTTCCAGAAGTACCTGCTGCCGCGCGCGCTGCCGCAGCTCGACGGGCTGGAGATCGCGGTCCGCTACCACCCGGCCGCGCCGCTCGCCTCCCACGGCCAGGGCATCCAGACGCAGGTCGGCGGCGACTGGTACGACGTCATCCCGCTGTCGGCCGGCCGGGTCGGCATCGTCATCGGCGACGTCGAGGGCCGCGGTGCCAAGGCGGCGGCGGTGATGGGCCAGCTCCGGGCGGCGCTGCGCGCCTTCGCCCAGGACGACAAACCCCCGGCCGACATCCTGGCCCGGCTCAACGAGTGGACCGGCGTGATGGCCGCCCCCGAGCACGACGACTACGGCGCCGACGTCAGCACCCCGCCCATCGTCACCTGCCAGTACATGGTGTACGACGCGTGGTCGCGGCAGCTGACGTTCGCCAACGCCGGGCACTCCCCGCCGCTGCTGATCGTGGACGGCACGGTCACCGAGCTGGACATCTCCGAGGTGGGCCAGCCGCTCGGCGTCAACGCCAAGGGCATGCACGCCGACCTGGTGTACAAGGAGGAGACCCGGGTGCTGCCGCCCGGGGCGACGCTGCTGCTCTACACCGACGGGCTGCTGGACCGCCGGCCGCTCCGCGAGTCGGGCGAGGCACCGCTGAGCGACGAGGAGATCTTCGCGGTGCTGGGCGAGAGGATCGCCGAGGTGGCCGCCGACTCGGTGGAGCGCATCGCCGACACCGCCACCGTCGCCGTCCCCGGCGAGATCGACGACGACATGGCGATCCTAGTGATCCGCTCGGCGGGCAAGGAGCTGAAGTTCCAGGAGCGCACCTTCCCGGCCCAGCCCATCATGGTCGGCGAGGCGCGGCGCATGGCGGCGGAGGCGTTCGCCACCTGGGGGGTGCCGGAGGAGCCCGCCGAGCTGGCCTGCCTGCTGGTGTCCGAGGTCGTCACCAACGTGGTGCTGCACGCCGCCAACGCGAGCGTCCCGCGCCGCGAGCTGGTGATGGACGGCCCGCCGCTGCCGTTCGACGAGTCGTGGGACGTCCCGGGCCTGGACGACGAGATCGCCAACGAGAAGGAGTTCACCCTGCGGCTGCGCCGGGGCGAGGAGTGCGTCTGGGTCGAGGTCTTCGACCAGGACCTGCGGCTGCCCCGCATCCGCAGCGCGGGGGAGAACGACGAGGGCGGGCGCGGCCTGTACCTGGTCGACCAGCTCGCCCGCCGCTGGGGCTCCCGGCCCACCAAGGAGGGCAAGGCCGTCTGGTTCGAGATCCCCACCCGGGGGCGCTGAGCGCCACCGGCCACCCGGCCGGCGCCGTCCCGCACACCGTGCCGGCAGGCACACCACGGCACGTACACCGTGTCGTCCAGCACATCGTGCCGGCCCGCGCGTTGACCCTCACACCGTGTCAGGCCCTACCCATGGAGGGCCATGTTCACCATCGGAGACTTCGCCAGGCACGGACGGGTGTCAGTGCGCATGCTGCGTCACTATGACGCGGTGGGCCTGCTGCGCCCGCGACGCGTCGACCCGCTGACCGGGTACCGCTGGTACGCGGCCGGGCAGCTCGCGCGGCTGAACCGGATCATCGCACTCAAGGACCTGGGGTTCACCCTCCAGGAGGTGGGGGCCATCCTCGACGAGAAGGTGAGCGTCGAGGAACTGCGCGGCATGCTCCGGCTGCGCCACGCCGAGCTGCGGTCCCGGATCGAGACCGACGCCGCCCGGCTGGCGCACGTCGAGGCGAGGCTTCGCAGCATCGAGAGGGAGGGCCTGATGCCCACCGACGACATCCAGATCAAGCACATCCCCGCCGTCCGGGTCGCCGAGCTGAGCGCGGTCGCCGCCGACTTCGAGCCCGGCACCATCGGCCCGGTCATCAGCCCGCTGTACGACTCGCTGGTCGACCGGCTCGCGGCGGCCGGGGTGACGCCGGTCGGCCCGGCGATCGCCTACTACGACGACGCCCCCGGCGGTGAGGGGGTCGTCGTGCACGCCACGCTTCCGGTGAACGCCGAGACCGGCCTGTCCGAGCACGGCTACACCGTGGTCGACCTGCCGGCGATCGAAGAGGCGGCGACCATCGTGCACCGCGGCTCGATGGACGATGTCATGCCGACCGTCCAGACGCTGGCCCGGTGGATCGAGGCCGGCGGCTATCGCTCCGCCGGCTACAACCGGGAGCTGTACCTCGAGGTCGGCCCGGACCGCAACACCTGGGTGACCGAGTTGCAGGAGCCGGTCGTCCGCGGCTGATCCGCGCCGGACGTGCCGGACGGGGGCGCGGGCGGGCCCGGCCCGCCCGCCTCGCGGCCCCGGTGGAGGCCCCGATCCGCTGGACGCCCCGGCCCCGGTGGGGGTCCCGATCCGCTGGACGCCCCGGTCTCGGTGGGCCCTGAGCCGGCCGGCGTCCCGGTTCCCGACAACGCGCCGGTCCGGTCATCCCGCGGTCTCGGTGGGCCCGCTCGGCCGGGTACGCAGGAAGTACGCGGCCAGCAGCGATGCCCAGCCCCAGCCCGCCAGCGCGCCGAGCCGCAGGAGCAGGCTGAGCGGCCGGCCCTGCTCGCCGCCGCCGGAGGCCGGCGAGCTGCCCAGGAAGGCGCCGTACGTCACCACCGCGGCGGCGCTGCACAGCCAGCCGGCCCGGGCCTGCCGCCGGCGGGCGAACCGCCGGGCGAACACCAGGCTCGCCGCGGTGACGCCGGTGAACGCGGTGAACCCGGCCAGCGCGTGCAGGTATCCGGTCGCCGTCGGCACCGGGGCCCGGCCGGCCGGCGCGCCCGGCGGGAACCCCCAGGCCGGGTCGGGGACGAAGATGCCGGCGGCGATGAGGCCGAGGCCGAAGGCGCCGAGCAGCACCGGCCCCCAGATCCCTTCGTGGCCGGGCCGGCGCAGCCGCCGCAGCCCGGCGGCGAAGGCGATGAACAGCAGGCCGGTGACCGCGAAGTTCGCGCTCTGGATCCAGCCGAGATCGCCGAGGCTGAGCATGCTGAGCGGGTGCCGCCGGGGATCGTAGCCGTCGGTCCGCGTGTAGTCCTGGACCAGCACGGCGGCGAAGAACAGCGGGGCGGCCAGGGCGCCGCAGGTGAGCAGAACCTGGGTCGTCCGGTCCGGGGTGGGGGACATGATCCTCTCCTTCCTTAGCATTGCTAAGGAGCGTCATGGTTCCTTAGCACCGCTAAGCTGTCAAGCGATGGCAGAGCAGAGGGAAAGCAGGCGCGGCGGCCTCACCAGGGCACTGGTGGTCACCACCGCGCTCCGGCTGCTGGACGAGGTCGGGCTGGACGGGCTGACCGTGCGCCGCCTGGCCGCCGAGCTGGGCGTGCAGTCGCCCGCGCTGTACTGGCACATCCGCACCAAGCAGGAGCTGCTCGACGAGATGGCCGACTCCATCGTGCTGTCGGCCGGCATGGGGCCACCCCGGGCCGGCGAGTCCTGGCAGCAGTGGCTGATCAGGCGGGCCCGCGCCTACCGCGGCGCGCTGCTCGCCCACCGCGACGGCGCCCGGCTGGTCGCGCACGCCGGCACGCTCGGCGACGCGACGATCAAGTTGTTCGACGAGGAACTCACCGCCCTGGTCCGCCACGGGTTCACCCCGGGCCTGGCCCTGCGGACGATCACGACGGTCGGCCAGTACACCACCGGGTTCGTCCAGCAGGAACAGGCCGAACGCGGCCGGCCGCCCGAGCCGCCGGCCGAACGGATGGCCACGCTGACCGGGCTGCTGGACGGCGGGCCCGACGCCACCGTGTTCACCGCCCTGCGCGAGGCGGGCAGCCCGCTGGGCGAGGAGGCCTTCGAGCACGGCCTGCGCGTCATCGTCACCGGCACCGCCGCGGCCCTCCATCCGTCCGGCCGCTGACCGTGACCGGGGTGGCGGCCCCGCCATCTGCCGGCGCGGGAGCCGCCGCAGGGCCCGATGCGGCGGCCCGGCACGGTGGCCCGGCGCGGTGGCCCGCCGCTGTCCGGTTCGGGTGCACCGTGTCGTCGCCCGCCGGCAGCCGGGCCCGGTGGCCGGCGGCGCCGGCCGGGTCGCCGGGCGGATCCGCGGCGCGGTGACACCGGCAGGGGCGAATGGTTGACTCAAGGGATGCGACTCGCCTACGAACGACGCGGAGACGGTCCGGCCCTGGTGCTGCTGCACGGTATAGGGCACCACTGGCAGGCCTGGGAGCCGGTGCTCGACCTGCTCGCCGCGTCCCGCGATGTCGTCGCGGTGGACCTGCCCGGCTTCGGTGCCTCTCCGCCGCTGCCGGCGGGCACGCCGTACGACCCGTGGACGCTGGCCGACACCGTCGAGTCGTTCTGCGCCGGCCTCGGCCTGCGCGAACCGCACATCGCAGGCAACTCGCTCGGCGGGTACATCGCCCTCACCCTCGCCGCCCGGGGCGTGGTCCGCTCGGCCACCGCGCTCTCACCGGCCGGCTTCTGGACCGCCGCCGAGCTGGCCTGGGCGGACGCGGTGCTGCGCGGGCTGCGCGGAGTCGCCCGCGGCCTGCCCGCCGGCCGGGCCGCGGCGCTCGCCCGGTCGGCCACCGGGCGGCGCCTGGCGATGGGCCTGCTGGTCGCCCGGCCCGAGCGGATGACCCCCGAAGGCGTGCTCGCCGGTGCCGCGGCGCTGGGCGCGGCCGCCGGGTTCGACGAGACGCTGCGCTCGTTCCGCGAGGCCGGGCCGCCCCCGGCGCCGAAGGCACCGGTCACCATCGCCTGGGGCGAGCACGACCGGCTGCTGCTCCGCCGCCAGGCGGTCCGGGCGGCGAGGTGGGCGGACCGGCCGGTGAAGCTCCTTCGCGGCTGCGGTCACGTGCCGATGGGCGACGATCCGGAACTGGTGGCGCGGGTCATCCTCGACGGCTCGCGCTGACGTCCGCCGGTCGGAGCACCCGACGGCGCGGTCAACCGGCCACGACGCGCAGCGCGCCCGGACGGCGGCCGGCCGCCCGGTCCAGCGCCGCGGCGGTGCCGGCGTCCGCGGGCAGGTACACCAGGAGCCGCAGCACATCGTCGGCGGCCAGCCCCAGGGACTCGTAGGCGAGCCGCAGCTCGCCGAGCTCCGGGTGCACCAGCCGCTGCACGCCGGTGCGGCGGGGGGTCGGGGCCGGCGCGGCCAGCCGGGCGGCGAACGCGGCGCCGATCGTCCCGGCCAGCCCGGCCAGGTGCGGATCCTCCGGCGGTGCCCCGGCCTGGAGCGCGGCGACCTGCTCGGTGGCGGCCTCGTCCCAGTCCGGGTAGGCGTCCCGGGCGCGCGGGTCGGTGAACAGGTGCCGCGCCAGGTTAGGCCGCTCGCCGTCGAGGACGCCGAGCGGGCCGGCCAGCCGCCGGTACCCGGAGGTGTAGGCCAGCACGTCGGCCAGCCGGTTGACCACCACCGCCGGCGCCGGCTCCAGCCCGTCCAGCAACGCCAGCACGGTGGGGCGGACCTCGCGGATCGGCGGTGACGCCCCAGGGCAGTTCAGCCGGTCACCACTGGCCGCCTTGGCCGCCTGCCGGAGGCGGATCCGCTCTTCCGCGGTGAGGCGCAGCGCGCAGGCCAGCGCGGTGAGCACCTGGCCGGACGGATGGCGGTCGCGCCCCTGCTCCAGCCGGGTGAGGTATTCGACGCTGATCCCGGCCAGCGTGGCCAGTTCCGACCGGCGCAGCCCCGGCGTCCGGCGGCGGGCACCCTCGGGAAGGCCCACGTCGGCCGGGGTGACGGCCTCGCGGCGGGCGCGGATGAACGCCGCCAACTCGTTGTCGGTCACACCTGGAATCTACCGCCGGACCCCGGTGCCGAGCGTGGCCCTGCCGGGGCCAGCCTCCGCCCGGTCTCCCTCCGGCCCGGCCGTCCCGCCAGGGTGGGTGTCCGGGGATGGCGACCGCGAAGGAGAGGGCATGCGCGTGCTGATCCGCTACCGGGTCAAGGCCGACCAGGTGAGCTACCACCTGGAGTTGCTGCGGGCCGTACACCAGGAGCTGGCCGAGCTGCGGCCGGAGAACGTCCGCGAGGCGGTCTTCCGGCTGGACGACCCCGGCGAGTTCGTGCACCTGGTCGAGGTCGACCCCGGCCCGGAGGTGCTGGCACCGCTCGCCGCCTTCCAGCGGTACCGGTCGACGCTCGACGAGCGGTGCGACGAGCCACCGGTGCTCACCGTGCTGCACGACGTGGCCGCTTACCGGTTCCCCGCTCCCGCACCGCTGACGACCACCAGGGAAGAGAGAACATGATCAGGATCGCCGTCATCCTCGGAAGTACGCGCCCCGGCCGCCGGGGCGCCGCCGTGGCACGCTGGATCGTCGCGGAGGCCGGTCGCCACCCGGACGCCGTCGCCGGTGACGTGGTGGTCGAACCGGTCGATCTGGCCGACTTCGACCTGCCGCTGCTGGACGAGCCGTCGCCGGCACGGTTCGGCGACTACCGCAACCCGCACACCCGGCGCTGGTCGGAGGCGGTCGCATCGTTCGATGGATTCGTGTTCGTCACCCCCGAGTACAACCACTCGATGCCCGCCGCGCTGAAGAACGCGATCGACTACCTATGCGAGGAGTGGCAGGACAAGGCCGCCGGGTTCGTCGGGTACGGGGCCGACGGCGGGGTCCGCGCCATCGAGCACCTGCGCCCGGTCATGGCGGAGCTCCGGGTCGCCGATGTCCAGGCGCAGGTCACCCTGGGGCTGTTCGCCGATTTCGAGATCGAGAGCCCGACCGATCCCGGCAGGCTCACGCCGCGACCGCACCAGCAGGAGGCGCTGGCCGGCCTGCTCGACCAGGTGATCGCCTGGTCGCGCGCGCTGGCCCCGCTCCGGGCCGGCCGGCGGGTTGCGCAGCCGGCGTCGACCGGCTGAGCACGCGGCCGGGGATCGGCCCGGCGGCGGCCCGGACCGTCCCGGGCCGCCCGCCGGACCGGGCACCGCACCGGAGCCCGCGCGGGGCACGCTCAGCAGGTGTAGGCCACGGTGCAGGCACCATAGGCGCCGACACCGTAGGTCCCGACCCCGTAGGAGTACACCGTCGGGTACCCGTAGACCGTGGGTGCGACGTAGGTCGTGGGTGCGACGTAGGCGGTGGGCGCCACGTAGTAGGTGCTGACCCGGGGCGTGACGTAGAACGTGGACGCCACCGGCGGCACGTAGTACGTCGGCCGGAACCAGGACAGCCCGTACACCCCGCCGGGCGCGACGCACGTCGCGCACGCGCCGGCCGGCCGGGACGGCGCGGCCGTCTCGGCCGAGGCGGCCGCGACGGTCCCGGCCAGCGCGGCGGCGCAGACGGAGCCGGTGACGATCAACCGGTGGATCGTGTTCATATGACCTCCCGTTAGCGTTCAGTCACTCTATGTGACCATGGCCCACGCTATCCGGTGATCGATCAGGTTTCCGTCGAGAATCGCGGCAGATAAGGACAAGAGCGGCGGCGGTCGGGAAAGGTGTGGATTCGCGGCGCGCTGTCACGTCGGGCAGGCATGCAGCGGCCCCGCCGGCGGGGCGAGACGCGGGCCCCACCATCCGGCGGGGAAGTGCCCTGGGCGTCCGTCGGGGGAGTGTCGCCAGGTCAGCGCTGGGTCTGGGTGTACAGCGCGAGCACCACGATGGCGAACGTGATCACCACACCCGTGTAGGCGATCGGGCCCAGCCGGACGGCCCGGCGCACCCGGTTCAGCCCCCAGGCGAACAGCAGGGCCAGGAAGATCAGCAGGATCAGCCCGCCGTTGTCCATCGCCATTCCCCTTCCCGCGGTCCGCGCCGCCGTCCACCCCGGCCCGCGCGCCACCGCAGACCAGTATGCGCCCCGCACCCCCACCCCGCGTGATCTCGGGCCCCAGGCGGCTGGACCTGCCTGAACACGAAGCGTGATGGATGCTCACCTATATAGCATTGCCGCTATGAGTTGGGTACTGTTGAGTTGGAACCAGAGGTCCGAGAGTGGGTGGAAGCCCTACCCGCGGCTGCTTTCGCGCGGGTGGCCTTCTACGTTGATCTGCTTGCTGCGGACGGTCCCCTGCTGGGGGAGCCCTACACCAAGCAGTTGGACGGCAAGCTGCGGGAACTCCGGTTCTACCTGGACGAGTTCGCCATGCGCATCACGTACTGGATCGCTCCGGGCCGTCGGATCATATTACTGACCGTGTTTCCCAAGACCCGGGCGCGCGATCATCGTGAGGTGGCGCGGGCGCGGCGAGCGCTGCGTCGCTGTATCGAACCGGCGCACACGGTAGACGAGGAAGAAGAGACGGCATGAGCGAACGGGAGAACTGGCGGGAGCTGCGGGACCGCCGGATGTCCGAGCCGGGAGCCGCCGAGGCTTACGAAGCCACCCGTCTGGCCTACGAATTGGGGGTGACGGTGCGGGGGATGCGTGAGGGGCGCGGGTGGACCCAGAGTGATCTGGCGCGTGTGGCAGGTATGACCCAGTCGGCGGTGGCGCGTTTCGAGGCGGGCGGCACCATTCCCACGCTGCCGGTCCTCAAGCGCCTGGCCCGCGCCCTCGATGCCGATGTAGAGGTCAGGTTGACGCCGCGGGCCCCGGCCGCCTGAGCGTCCGGCGCTCCCGGATCGGCGCGGGGCCCGCGAGGGCTGTCAGAAGCCGAAGGAGCGGCCGATGATCTCCTTCATGATCTCGGTGGTGCCGCCGTAGATGGTCTGTACCCGGCTGTCCAGCCAGGCCTTGGCCACCGGGTACTCGGTCATGTAGCCGTAGCCGCCGTGCAGTTGCAGGCAGCGGTCGATCACCTTGTTCTGCAGCTCGGTCGTCCACCACTTGGCCTTGGCGGCGTCCACGACCGACAGCCGCCGGGCGTTCAGCGCCAGGACGCACTTGTCCACGTAGTGCCGGGCGATCTCCACCTCGGTGGTCAGCTCCGCCAGGACGAACCGGGTGTTCTGGAAGGAGCCGATGGTGCGGCCGAACGCCTGCCGGTTCCGGCAGTAGTCGATGGTGCTGTCCAGCACCGACTCGGCCGCCGCCACCGCCGCGACCGCGATCGACAGCCGCTCCTGCGGCAGGTTCGCCATCAGCTGGAAGAACCCCTGCCCGTCCTGCTCGCCGAGGCGGTTGGCGACGGGCACGGCGACGTTGTCGAAGAACAGCTCGGCGGTGTCCTGGGCGTGCATGCCGATCTTCTCCAGGTTGCGCCCCCGGGTGAATCCGGCCATGCCGCGCTCGACGACCAGCAGCGTGGTGCCGCGCGCGCCGGCCGCCGGGTCGGTCTTGGCCACCACGACCACCAGGTCGGCGTTGATGCCGTTGGTGATGAACGTCTTCTGGCCGCTGACCAGGTACTGGTCGCCCTCCCGGACCGCCGTGGTCCGGATGCCCTGCAGGTCGCTGCCGGCGCCCGGTTCGGTCATCGCGATGGCGGTGATCAGCTCGCCGGAGACGAAGCCGGGCAGCCAGCGCCGCTTCTGCTCGTCATCGGTCAGATCCACCAGGTAGGGCCCCATCACGTCGTTGTGCAGCCCGAAGCCGAGCCCGCTCGCGCCGGCCCGGACGATCTCCTCGGTGACGACGGTGTTGTACCGGAAGTCGGTGATGCCGGACCCGCCGTACTCCTCCGGCACCGAGAAGCCGAACATGCCCAGCTCGCCGGCCTTCTTCCACACCTCGCGCGGCACGATGCCGTCCTTCTCCCACCGCGCGTGGTGCGGGGCGACCTCCCGGCTCAGGAACTCGCGCACGCTGTCCCGGAAGAGCAGATGCTCCTCCTCGAAGAGGTCTCGGTCCATGTCGCATCCTCCTAGGGGCTCCAGCCACCAGAATACAATTCTGGTCGTTGGCCGGAACGGCGGTGCGGCGAAAGCCGCGAATCCATCGAACGTTGCGAATCGGCCACGGCACCGCGAGATTTCCGGCCGGTCGGCGCGTAATAAAGCAGGAAAGTCCTACGATCTACCTTCGGCTGCCGAGGGCGCCGGTCGATCGGAGGCGATCTTGAACGGGTGGAGTTCCAGGATCAGCGGCACCATCGCCGCCGGACTGCTGGTCGCCGGCACCGGTACCGTGCTTCTCCCCGCCGCACCCGCCACCGCCGAGTCGGTGGTCTACGGATATCAGTATCGGTGCGAGGGCGGCGCGCACCTGAACTTCCCCGGCGCCACCATCGAGGTGCGGGTGGAGATCCCGAAGAGCGTGAAGGTCGGCGAGCGCATCCCGCTGCAGTGGACGCTGGACCGGTCGCCGCTGGCGTCGCACGACCGGTACAAGGCGGGCGGCCGGCTGATCGCCACCGCCACCGTGGACGTGGCCGGCGTGTGGCAGGGCAAGCTGGACTCCACCGGCGGCAAGGACCAGGCCGAGCTGGCCAAGGGCGGCCCGCTGGAGCTGCCCGCCGCGATCGCCGGATCGGTCGGCGCCACGGCGGAGGGCAAGCTGGCCATCACCCCGCGCCAGCTGCTGCTGGACTTCGTCCCGCCCGCCGACACCGTCCGGGTCAACGACACCGACGACCCCGGCGAGCCCCGCGCCACCGGCGACCACACCCACGGGCCGATCCAGTACCGCGGGAAGTGGTTCTACTCCGACAAGACCCAGCCGGACCGGGCCGGCGACCACCAGCAGGACCTGCACGCCACCGAGACCACCGGTGACACCGCCACGGTGAACTTCACCGGCACCAAGATCGCCTACATCGGTGAGCGGGTCTCGACCGTCGGCAAGGTGGAGATCACCGTGGACGGCAAGGATCCGGTGCAGGTCAACGCGCACGACGAGGCGCCGCACGACCGGCCCAAGGCGCAGGAGACGCTGTGGACCAGCAAGGAGCTGGCCTACGGCGACCACACCGTCACCGTGAAGAACCTCGGCGGCCCGGCCCCGGTCATGGCGGTGGACGCGTTCGACGTCAGCACCGGCACGCTGTCGTACCCGCCGGGCTACTTTCACACGACCTGCACCTACTCCGGGATCGCCACCAGCGTCATCGTGGACGTGCTCCCCGCCGGCACCGGGAACGGCGACGGCGGCGATGACGGCGGGGACGACGGGGACGGCGGCGGTGGGAACGGTGGCCAGGTCGGAGACGGTGACGGCGACGACTCCGCGCGCGGCATCGTGGTCGTCCAGGCGCCCGTGCGGCGGGTCACCCCCTCGCCGTCGCCCAGCCGGACCCCGACCCGGTCGCCCAGTTCCACCCCGCAGGTGCGCGTGACGCCCAGGGGCGGAGCGCACACCGGGGAGGCCGTCGCGGCGACCTCGCCCGCGCCGCTGCTGGTGGGGTACGGCTCGCTCCTCGCCCTCGGCGGGCTGGCCGGCGCGCTCGCGCTGCGCCGCCGTACGGGCCGCCCGCGTCCGGCTGACGACCGGTGAGCCACGACGTCCCGCCCTCGGGGGCGGCGAGCCGGCCCGCCGCGGCGGGCGACCGGTCCTCGATGGCGAGCGGTGCGCCCCGGTGGCGGCGGGCGCTGCTGCCGGCGCTGCTCACCGGCGGTTCGCTGGCCGGGATCGGCGCGGTGATGGCCGGCTTGCTGCTGTATCTGTCCCCGGACCCGCCGGTGGCCGCCACTCCCGATCCGGCGCCGGCCGCCCGGGTGGCACCGGTCGACGCGACCGGTGCCGCCGACGGCACCCCGGGCGTCCTGAGCACCACGGCCGCCCAGGACGCCGCGGCGACCGTGGGCCCCGGCGGTGACGGCGTCCCGCTCGCCGAGGCCGCGCCTGCCGCGACGCCCCCGGTGCCCGCCGAGCGGCCGGTGGACGCGATGCCGAAGTCGGCGCCGGTCCGGGTCCGCGTCCCGTCCATCGGGGTGGACGCGCCGCTCATGCCGGTAGGGGTGACCCGGTCCGGCGAGATCGAGGTGCCGCCGCTCGACCGGCCCCGGCTGGCCGGCTGGTACCGCCTCGGGCCGGCGCCGGGCGAGATGGGACCGGCGGTCATCCTCGGCCACGTCAACAACCGCAGCGGCCCGGCGGTGTTCGGCCGGCTGCGCGAGCTGGGGCGCGGAGACCGGATCTCCGTCGTCCGCGCGGACGGTTCCACCGCGGTGTTCACCGTGGACGGCGCCGAGCAGGCCAGCAAGAGCCGATTTCCCACCAGGCGGGTGTACGGCCAGGTGGACCGGCCCGCCCTGCGGCTGATCACCTGCGGCGGCGTGTTCAACCCCCGCGCGGGCAGTTACACCGACAACATCATCGTCTACGCCACCCTCACCGCCCGCGGCTGACGGCCACCGCCCGCGGCTGACGGCGCCGGGCGGCGAGCACGCCGGCCGCGGGTGGTCTCAGCCCGCCGGACCGCCCAGGGCCTCGGCCAGGTCCCGCGCGCCGGCCAGGGCGCCGGCGGACCGGCGCCGGTCGGCCTCGGTGAGCGGCAGGGCCGCCAGCCGGGCCAGCAGCGCGCCCGCGCGCTCGTCCTCGCCCAGCCGGACGGCCAGCTCGGCCCGGTAGGCCAGCGCCTCCACCAGGTCGGTGACCGGCGTCGCGTCCTGCTCCCGGGCCAGCGTCGCGTCCAGGATGCGGGCGGCCTGGCGGTCATCGCCCTTGGAATCGCCGAGCACCACCGCATTGCTCAGCGCGGTGGCGAGCCTGCTCACCGGCACCTCCTCGCTTCCGGCGGGGGCCGGCCCGGACGGCGTCGCGCCGGACCCGGGCGAGGAGCCGGCGGGCTCGGCGAGGGCCTCGGCGGACTCGATCGGGACTTCGGCGGACCCGGCCGGTGCTTCGGCGGGCGCGGACGACGTCCCGGCGGGCGCGGGCGAGGGGAAGATGCGGATCCAGTTGCCGCCGGGGTCGACCACCGTGAAGCCGGCCGCGTCGCCGGCGTTCTTGCGTTTCCGCGGCCGGGTCATCCGCGGGATGCCGGCGACCGGCACCTTGCCGTAGGCCGCGCGCAGGCCGGTCGCGAAGGCCTGGTGCAGCGCCCCGGTGTCCGGGACGATCACCAGGCAGGACCCGTACGACTGCTCGGGGACGAAGTCCGGCATCCCGAAGAAGTGCAGATGCAGATCCTCCCGGCGCATCGCCAGGTGCGGGTTCGGGCGGAGCTGCCGGTAGGTGCGCTCGAACCCGAGCGCCCGGTAGAACTCCTCCATCACGTCGATGGACCCGCAGGGCAGCAGCGGGACCGCCATTTCACCGGACACCGGGGATTCCTCTCGTCGTCTTACTCCGTACATCGTACGGTACTAGCGTCGGGCGCGCCGGGAAACCCCGCCTCCGCGGGCCAGGCGACGAGCTGGAACCAGACCGACTTGCCGAGGTGGTGGGGCGCCCAGCCCCAGGCGTACGCCAGCGCCGCCACGATCGCCAGGCCGCGCCCGGACGACTCCAGCGAGCCCGGCTCCCGGCGATGCGGCGGCAGCGGGCACCGGTCGCGCACCGCGACCGTCATCAGCTCACCGTCCCGGGTGACCGAGACGCGGACGCTGCTCGCCGCCGGCGCGTCTCGGCCGCCGTGTACCAGCGCGTTCGTCACGACCTCGCTGGCGAGCAGCTCCGCGATGTCGGCCACCTCCGCCGCGGCCCGCCAGTCCAGCGCGGTGTCCCGGACGAACCGCCGGACGGAGCCGACCCGCGCCCGCTCGTGCGGTATCCATTTCTGGGCCAGCAGCGCGGGGTGGCATTCCGGGCCGTACTCGTATTCCGGTGTCGCGCAGGTCTCCATCGTCCTTGTCATGATCTTTCTCCTCGCCGCGGATTTCGCAAGCCAAGAGTGCGCCCGCTGGACTACGCTGCGTGTGCGAACGGTTACCAGTGCTCGCCGTTGAAGCTCCGGTCCTGGCCATTGAACTTCGGCATTTGGAGCGTGACCGTGGATAAGTACACACCCCAGGCCATCTGGGGGAGAGAACTCCGTCACTACCGCCAGGTGGCCGGCCTCACCCAGGCGCAACTCGCGCAGAAGATCCATTTCAGCGAGTCGCTGATCAGCGGGGTGGAGACCGGGCAACTGCCGGCCAGCCCCGATTTCGCTGTCGCGTGCGACACCACCCTGTCCACCGGCGGCGCCCTCCACCGCCTCCTCGACTGGCGCAAGGCGCAGCGATTCCCCTATTGGTTCGGCAGATGGCGAGATAAAGAGGCCGAAGCGCTGGTGCTGCGCGCCTACGAACCACTGCTCATCCCTGGCCTGCTGCAGACCGAGGCGTATGCGCGAGTTGTGCTGCGAGGTGATGAAGTGGCGGTCGCGGCTCGGCTGGAGCGCCAGGCAATATTGACCAGAGCTGATCCGGAGCCACCGATACTCCGATGCATCATCGATGAGGGTGTGCTTTATCGCCCGATATGTGACTCCGAGGGTATGCGAGAGCAACTGGAACACCTGGTGGCGATGGTCGGGCCGCGGTTGAGCGTTCAGGTGATTCCACACGGCATGCATGCGGGCTTGCTTAGCGGATTCATCATCGCCACTCTGGAGGGAGGTGTGGACGTCGCGTACGTGGATACGGCGATCCGCGGCATGGTCGTGAGCGATCATGACGAGGTCACCGTGACCGTACAGAGGTTCGAAGCGATAAGGACCGAGGCGCTGCCACAAGGGATGTCATCGGATCTGATCAAGAGAGTGATGGTCGAGAAGTGGACTTGAGCGGCGTGCGATGGAAGAAGTCCAGCTACACCGGAGACAACGGCGGTAACTGCGTCGAGGTGGCGGATCTGCGGAAGGTGGCCGGCGGGTCGATAGCGGTACGCGATTCCAAGAATCCCGACGGTCCGAAACTGTTCTGCACCGCGGCCGCATGGACCGAATTCCTCGCCGGGATCAGTGGTAGCGGATTTCGGCGCGGCTGACCGGAGGGGCCGCGAACTCTTCGGTCATACGTTGCGCCACGTCAGAAGGGAAATTGGGTGATGCGGCATGCAATGGCGTAAGTCGAGCTTCAGTGGCAATAATGGCGGCAACTGTGTCGAGATCGCTGAGCTGAGCCGATCGCCGCGTCGATCGATCGCGGTACGGGATTCGAAGAATCCGGACGGACCGAAACTGCTGGTCGGTTCGCCTGCATGGGCTGCGTTCCTCGCCGGGGTCAAGGGCGACGGCTTTCCGCGAAGGTAACCCGGCACCTCTGCCGTGTTGTGGACGGTGCCGGTGGGTGAGCACGACGTTGACCCGTGGTGCCGGGGCGGTCATACTCGTCGCGACGATCATCCAGAGGATCCGAGGGACCTGGCCCGGTGACGGTCCGGCAACCTCCCCGTAGCGGGGAAAGGTGCCAACGCCAGGAGCGATGAGGAAGGTGCGATGAGTTTCCGGTTCGACGTTCCCGTGCTGCACGGATCCCGGGTCCGGCTGGAGCCGCTGGCGATGCGGCACGGGCCGGACCTGGCGCGGGCCGCGGAGGAGGACCGGGCCTCCTACCGGTACACCCTGGTCCCGCGGGCCGAGGAAATGGACGGGTACCTGGCCGCACACCTCGTCCGTCCCGGGCTGACCCCGTTCGCGCAGGTGCGGGTGGCGGACGGCGTCGCGGTGGGCGTCACGGCGTTCTGGGATCCCCGCACCTGGCCGGACAGCGACCGGCTGTGCGCGATCGAGGTCGGCTGGACCTGGCTGGCCGCCTCGGCGCAGGGCTCCGGCATCAACGCCGAAGCCAAGTTCCTGCTGTTCACCCATGCGTTCGAGACGCTGAAGGTGGCCCGGCTCGATCTCAAGACCGATGCCCGCAACGAGAGGTCGCGCCGCGCGATGGAGCGGGCCGGCGCGACGTTCGAGGGCGTGCTGCGCCGCTGGTCGCCGTCCTGGGCGCCCGGTGAGGCGGGCAGGTTGCGGGATTCGGCGATGTTCTCGGTGATCGCCGAGGAGTGGCCGGACGTCAGGTCGGCGCTGCGCGCCCGGCTGGACGGCCATCGCTACGCGGGCGCCTGACCCGGACGCCCGTTCACCGGCCAGGTGACCCGCGCGGGCATTCGTGTCACGGCCGCCGGTCGAACGAATCTCCTGCCTCGATCGTCAGAGAGAGCGGGTGGGGCGAAGCGGGGGTCATGCGCCCGTAGTCGCCGCCGTCCGGGTGACACGGGCGGCGCGTGACGCTGCGCTGAGCGGATGGAGTCGCGGGTGCGGAAGGCATTGGTGCCGTGGGTCGTGGTGATGGTGGTGGCGGCCGGGTGGGTGTCGTCGCACCAGGTGTCGGCGGGCACACCGGAGTGGCGGTTGTTCCGGCACGGGGCCTCGCTGGAGGTGGGCGCCCGGGTGGTCGCGTTCGGTGAGCGGGACATCTGGGCGTTCGGTACCCGCCGGGCCGGCGAGAAGTCCTTCGGTGTGACCGCCGCGCGCTGGGACGGTGACGAGTGGCGGGACGGTGGTCTGCCGGCGGGGGCCGGGGACGCCACCGTGGACGCCGGTGCCTCGTCCCCGTCGAACCTCTGGCTGCTGGGTAGTGGGGAGGACGGCGCCCGCACGGTGGTGCGGTGGGACGGCCGGCGGTGGTCCGCGCCGAGCCGGCTGCCGGCCGCCTCCGTGCAGAAGCTCCTGGTGCTGGGCGAGGTCGAGGGGTGGGCGTTCGGCGAGCAGAGCCTGCACCACACCGAGGCCGGCTGGCAGGTCGCGGAGCTGCCGATGTCGGTGTACGCGGCGGGCGCCCGGTCGACGGAGGACATCTGGGTGGCCGGCACCGTGCCGGATGATGACAGCCGCCCGCTGGTCGGGCACTATGACGGCCGGAAATGGACGGTCACGCCGCTGCCGCAGGTCGCGGGTGCCTCTCATTGGGGTCTGTCCGGGGTGACCGCCGACGCGTCCGGCGTCTGGATCACCGCCAACATCTCCGACGACCGGGCGCAGACCACCAGGCCCGTGCTGATCGGCCGATCCGCCGACCGCTGGCGGGTCGAGGAGATCGCCGGGTTGGCGGGCCCGTGGCGGGACACCGCCGCCGCTCTCCAGGACGGGCGTGGCGGGCACTGGTTCCTGGGAACCACCGACGTCAGCGGCTACGACCCGGCGCCGGCACACCGGTCGTCGGCGGGGACGTGGACGGTGCGGCCGGTCGGCCGGGCTTCGGGCGCCGCCGAGTTCGACACGCTGACCGCGATCCCCGGCACCGCGAAGCTGGTGGCGAGCGGGCGGGTGGATTCGACACCAGGGCTGTTCGTCCATGACACCGGCCGCTGACCTCCGCGACCGGTGCCGGATCGTGCCGGATCGCGCCGGATCCGGTGCGGTCCGGGGTGCCCGTCACTGCCGGCAGCCGTGGCCGGAAATGAAAAGTTCCTTAACGCGATGGACTGAGCTGCGGTGATGTCGGACCGTGACCTGCGGAACGGCCAAACGACAGCGAGGCGGGACTAACCGTCCGTAGGATCTCTACTGAACCGTGACCAGAGACTGGAATCCTGATACGCCTCGCAAAGTCTGGCAAACCGGTCACCGCCGCTGAAACGGAGAGATACGTGCTGAAGTCACAGGCACGACGTCGCGTCGCCGCCAGAGGAGCCGTCGCCGGAGCCGTCGGCCTGGGTGTCGCGCTTTTCGCCGTTCCCGCCCTCAGCGCGCCGGTCGGCCCCAGCCCGGTCACCTATACCTGTGCACTGGGCACCGGTGGCCAGCCGGCGCTGACCCTCAACCTGGAGATGCAGCTGAACGACGGCGGCGTGACGCCTACGCCGAACGCCACCGTGCCGCTGACCTGGGTCATCGGCCAGCCCACGTCGTCACCGCTGTTCAACGCGCCGGTGCCGATCCCGAGCGGCGCCGCCATCGTGGTGAACGGCGACCTTCTCGCCACCGGCCGGCCGGTCAACTCGCCGTCGCCCTCGGCCACGGTCACCCTCAAGGCGGCGGGCACGGCCACCGCGCCGTCCGCCATCCCGACGACGACGCAGTTCCAGCTCCCCGCGGCCACCGCCACGGTGATCCCCCGGGCGGCCGGCACCTTCGTGGTCAAGCCCGGCCCGTTCACCCTGCAGATCAGCGCGGCCACCGGGACCACCCCCACCCTGCTGACCTGTACGCCGGCCGCCGCGGCCAATCCGGCCAGCGCAACCCCGGTGCCGATGACGATCGTGGTGGCGTCGGGCGGGTCCCCCTCGGTCTCTCCCACCGTGTCGCCCACCGCCTCGCCCTCCCCGTCGCCGACCAGGTCGCCGAAGCCGACGCGCACGGTGTGGGAGACGGTGACCAAGAAGCCGACCGACCAGGTGACCCGGCGGCCGAGCGGCGGCGCGGCGACCGGCGGTGGCGGGGACGCCGGGCCGGACGGGCGGATGTTCATCATGGCGGGCACGATGGCGGTGCTTGCCGCCGGTGCCGGTGGCCTGATGATGCGGCGCCGCCCGCAGCGGGGATGATCGGGGGTTCGGGGTGACGATGCCTCCCGAGTATCCGCCGGACGGCCGGGGCGGCGATCCGCACGCGTACGGCCATCCGCAGCCTCCGCACGGCCAGGCGTACGTGCCGCAGGTGTACTACACACAGCCCGCGGCGCCCGGCGGCTGGCAGCCGGAGCCGGCCCGGGCGGACCGTGGCCAGGTCATGCGCGCGGTGCTCATCCTGGCGGCGGTCGCCGGGGTGGTGACCGTGGTGATCGGCGTGCTGCTGATGGCCGGCTCGCCGGACGAGTACGGTCTGGCCGACGCCCGCGAGCCGCTGAAGATGAACGCGCAGCCCTCGCTCGGCGCGCTGGCGCCGTCGGTGGGCCCCGGCGGTCCGGGGCAGCCGCTGACCCAGGCGGATCCGAACGCCCCGCCGCCGGTGCCGTCGCTGCCGCCGGCGCCGCCGATGCAGCCGTCCACCCCGACCCGGCTGGTGATCCCCAAGATCGGGGTGAACTCGCCGATCAAGCCGGTCGGAACGGACAAGCAGGGGGCGATCCAGACCCCGCCCGCCAACAATCCCAACCTGGTCGGCTGGTACCGCTACGGTCCGACGGCCGGCCAGTCGGGCCCGGCGGTCATGCTCGGGCACAAGGACACCACCAGCCGCAGCGCGGTGTTCACCCGGCTGCACGAGTTGCAGAACGGGGACACCATCGAGGTGCGCCGGCTGGACGGCACGGTGGCGATCTTCACGGTGGGCGGGATCGAGCAGGCGGCCAAGCAGACCTTCCCCAGCGACCGGGTCTACGGCAACGCGGAGGCCGCGGAGCTGCGGCTGATCACCTGTGGCGGCACCTACAACCGGAGCACCGGGCACTACGTGGACAACGTCATCGTCTACGCCCGGATGACCGGTACCCGGAAGGGCTCGTCCGCGTCCTCGTCGTCCTCGTCGTCCTCGTCGCCCTCCTCGGGCTGAGTCTCGGCCGGCCGTCAGCGGAGCGCGCCGGCCTCGCCTGGCCGCGTTCCGGCGGGGCGCCGCCGCCCCCCGGCGGGTCCCGGCCACCGTCGCCGCCGGCCCGGGCCGGCCGGAGCCCGGCCGCGTCGCCGCGGCGCCCGGCACGCGATGGGCGCGGGGAGGGGAGTCTGACGTTCGCGGACGATTATTCTGTTATAACCTCGAATAGACCGAACAATGCTCGGTTTCAGGTGGACGGAACCCAGGAGGCACTGTGGCAGAGGCGTACATCGTCGGGGCGGTCCGCACCCCGGTCGGCAAGAAGAAGGGCGGCCTGTCCACCGTTCACCCTGTCGACCTGGCCGCGCACACCCTCAAGGCGCTGATCGAGCGCACCGGCGTCGACCCGGCCGCCGTGGACGACGTGATCATGGGCTGTGTCATGCAGTTCGGCCCGCAGAGCATGGACATCGCCCGCAACGCCTGGCTGTCGGCGGGCCTGCCGGAGAGCGTCGCCGGCGTGACGATCGACCGGCAGTGCGGCTCGTCGCAGCAGTCGATCCACTTCGCCGCCCAAGGCGTGCTGTCCGGCACCCAGGACCTGGTGGTGGCGGCGGGCGTGGAGTCCATGAGCGTCGTGCCGATGGGGTCCAGCATCACCGCCGCGCTGGAGAAGGGCATGCCGTTCCCGTTCGGCGACATGTGGGTCGAGCGGTACGGCAAGCAGGAGATCTCCCAGTTCCGCGGCGCGGAGCTGATGTGCGAGAAGTGGGGATTCACCCGCGAGGACCTGGAGCGGTACGCCTACGAGAGCCACCAGCGGGCCGCCAAGGCCATTGCCAACGGCTACTTCCGCGAGCAGATCGCCCCGGTCAACGGGGTGGAGGACGACGAGGGCCCGCGTCCGGACACCACGCTGGAGAAGATGGGCGAGCTCAAGCTGCTGCGCGACGGCGGCCGGATCACCGCGGCCACCTCCTCGCAGATCTCCGACGGGTCGGGCGCGCTGCTGATCGCCTCCGAGCAGGCGGTACGCGACCACGGGCTGACTCCGCGGGCGCGCATCGTCACGCTGGCGCTGACCGGCGACGACCCGGTGTACATGCTCACCGCGCCGATTCCGGCCACCCGCAAGGCGCTGGACCGGGCCGGTTTGTCCATCGGCGACATCGACGTGACCGAGATCAACGAGGCGTTCGCCCCGGTGCCGCTGGCCTGGCTCAAGGAGATCGGCGCCGACCCCGAGCGCACCAACCCCAACGGCGGCGCGATCGCCCTCGGTCACCCGCTGGGCGGCACCGGCGCCGTCCTGATGACCAAGCTGGTGCACGAACTGGAGCGCACCGGCGGGCGGTACGGCCTGCAGACCATGTGCGAGGGCGGTGGCCAGGCCAACGTCACGATCATCGAACGCGCCTGAGCCCGCGAGCACCCGCCAGGACGAGGCGCCGGACGGGTGGCGGGAGAACGGCGGCGTCCCGCCCTGGTGAGGGGGCGGGACGCCGCCGTCGCGGCCCCCGGGCCGGCAGCGGGCCCAGGGGGCCGGGGGATCAGCCGGCTCAGCGGCCCTTCGGCTGACGCCGGGGCGGCACCCGCCGCACGGGCGCCGGCGGCATGGGCGTCCGGCGTGGCGCCGGAGGGCCCTGCCGCTCGGGCCGCGGGAGGCCCTTCGGCGCGCCCGGCTGGGAGGCCGGCTGCGATGGCTGTACTCGGCCCAGGTCCCGGGCGAACCCGGGCTGGACCAGGAACTGGGCGAGCCCGGCCACCGGTGCCGCGCCCGGCGGCACCGGCCGGTGCTCCCCGGGCGTGGCCGCCGGATCGCCGGCGGTCTCGCCGTCGTGGATCTGGGCGGCGGCGCGTAGCGCGGCTCCGCCCTTGGCGGTCTTGCGGTTCTGATGGGCAGCGCGATCACGCATGTGGTTCTCCTTACGGATGACGACGACGCGGCCTGGACATAAGGGCCGGTCGGGGCCTCGGCCACCGCGTCGGACGGACGGGTCGGGAAGCCGGTCGGCGGCGGATCGGCCGGTAGGGGCCGATCAAGCCGTCATCAGGAGAAAATCCACATGCCTCGACGGTACGACCCGCCCGCCGCCCGCCACAACCGGTTTTCCGGCCCGCCCGGCCACCCGGATCCGGCGCCCTTGCCACCGGCCGGCGCGGGAGGCTCCGTTCGGCGCCGCGCGCCGGGCGCCGTTCCGTCACCCTCCAGGGGCGAGGCCCCCGGCGTTCTCGGTCCAGTCGGCGAGGTTCCGCCGGACGGTCAGGGTGTCGGGGTGGTCGGGGCCGAGCACCCGCTCGAAATCCGGGAGCAGCGCGGTGAACCGGTCGCGGGCGGTGGCGGGGTCCCCGGCCAGTCCGGTCCAGTGGGCGACGTTGCTCCGGGTGACCAGCGTCTCGGGATGGTCGGGACCGAGGACCCGCTCGTGTACGGGGAGCAGCGCGGTGTACCTGTCGCGGGCGGCGATGGCGTCTCCGGCCAGTCCGGTCCAGCCGGCGAGATTGTTCCGGACGGCCAGCGAGTGCGGGTGTTCGGGGCCCAGCACCCGCTCGCAGACCGGGAGCAGCGCGGCGTACCGGTCGCGGGCCGCGGTGGCGTCCCCGGCCTCCCCCGTCCATTGGGCGAGGTTGATCTTGCTGATCAGGGTGTCGGGGTGGTCGGGCCCGAGCAGCCGTTCGCGGATGGGGACGAGGGCGGTGTACCGGTCGCGGGCCGCGGTGGCGTCCCCGGCCTTCCCGGTCCAGGCGGCCAGATTGTCGCGGGTGGTCAGGGTGTGAGGATGCTCCGCGCCCAGGACCCGCTCGCAGACGGGGATCAGCGCGGCGAACTGGTCACGGGCGGCGCCGGCGTCCCCGGCCAGCCCGGTCCACAGCGCGAGGTCGTGCCGGGCCCCGATGGTGCGCGGATGGTCGGTGCCCAGTTCGGCGGCCAGGGCCTGGCAGACCTCCCGGCCGAGGGCGGTGGCGGTGCGGTGGTCCCCGCTGCGGCCGAGGAACTCGGTGATCAGATGCAGCTCCGGCAGGGTGCGGGGCAGGGCGACCCGGGCGTGCGGCAGCAGCAGGGTGTATCGCGGCCAGCCGGCGGGGTCGTCGGGGGCGCCGGGCAGGGCGGCGAGCAGCAGGGTGGCGGCCGTCCGGTGCCAGGCGGTGCGTGCCCGGGCGGGGAGCCGGTGGAGCGTGACGGCCTGGACCAGGCGGTGGACCGACACCATGCCGCCGGCCGGCCGGCCGACCAGGCCGTGCCGGCGTAGCGCGCTGACCGCGGCGTCCACCTCCAGCTCACCGGCCGGCAGCGCGCGCGGACCGGCCTTGCCCGCGCGGCCGCGGTGCCGGCCGGCCGGCCTTCCTTCCTTCGGGGCGCCGAGAAGAAGCCGGTAGGGGATGTCGTCCGGGGCGTAGCAGGCCAGCAGCCGCAGCAGCGCGATCGCCCGGGGGGCGTCGGCGGCCAGGTGGTCGAAGGACAGTTGCCAGGTGGAGGCGACCTGCTGGTCGTACCCCCACGGCCGCCCCTGGGCCAGCACCTCGGCCCGGCGGCGGCGCAGCAGTTCGAGGTAGCCGGCCAGTGTGGTGCCGGCGGCCGTGATGTAGGCGCCGGCCTGTTCCAGGGCGAGCGGCAGGCCGCCCAGCGCGGCGGCCACCGCGGCCGCGGCGGCCGGGTCGTCCTGGCCGGTGCGCTCGACCAGGAACGCGGCGGCCGGCTCCCCGTCCAACGCCGGTAGCTCCATGCTCTGGACGGACGGCCAGTGGCCGGAGCGGCTGGTGACCAGCACGTGACCGTCGCCGGCGGGTGGCAGGACGTCGTGCACCGCCTCGGGGTCGGGGGCGTTGTCCAGGATGAGCAGCCACCGGCCGGGGTGGGCGGCCAGCGCGGCGTGCACCTGGCGCACCGGATCGGCGGTCTCGCCCGGCGGGCGCAGGCCCAGCAGCGCGGCCAGTCCCGCGAAAGCCGCCGACAGTACCGCCGGGTCCTCGGCGGGCAGCTGCCACATCAGGTGATAGGTGTCCTGGTGGCGGTGGGCGTACTCCGCCACCAGGCTGGTCTTGCCCACCCCGCCAAGCCCGTGCACGACCAGCAGGGCAGGGCGCGCCGCATCGGCGTCCAGCCGGCGGCGTATCCCGGCGAGCGCCTCGTCCCGGCCGGCCAGCCGCGGCGGCCGGGGGGCCAGCCGCACCGGGCGGACCGGTACCGGCGGCCGCGGCGGCAGGTGCACGACCAGCGGACCCGGACCGCCGCCGGCCGGTGGATCCGACGCCGGCGGCGGGGTGCCGGGCGGGCGCAGCTGCGCCCACAGCGCCACCCCGGCCACCAGCAGACCGGCGATCCCGACGAACATGCCGAGCACGCTGGCCCGTTTGTCCAGTACGTCCAGCAGCTGGGCCGGCAGGCGCAGCGGATCGGCGAAGAACCCCACCAGCCCGGCCGCCACCAGGACCAGCGACCCTGCCGCCGCCGTCCGGGCGAGCACGCGACGCCACCGCCCGCGGCCAGGCTGCGAGGAAGGTCCCTTCACCCTGTCAAGGGTGGCCGAACCGCCGTCGCGTACGCGGATCCGTCACGAAGCCGTTATCGACGCCGGGTCCGGCAGGCCCATCGGAAGAGGTGGCGGTCAGGTCGACGCGCACGGTGGTGCCCGCGCCCGGCGCCGACCGCAGCGTGGCCTGGCCGCCGTGCGCGATGGCGATCGCCTGGACGATCGCCAGCCCGAGGCCGGTGCCGTCGCTGGCCGAGGCGTGATGGAACCGGTCGAAGGCGCGGGCGGCGTTCTCCGATGCCATCCCCGGCCCGTCGTCGGCGACCTCCAGCACCGCCGGCGGCATCAGCCGGATCGTGGCACTGGTGCCGGCCGGGGTGTGCGCTCGCACGTTGGCCAGCAGGTTCACCAGCACCTGGCGGATCCGGGTCTCGTCGACCACCGCGACCAGCCCGGCCGGCGCCCGCACGGTCACCGGGTACTCCGGGTTGAGCGCGGCGAAGTCGTCGGCCACCTCCGCCGCCACCGCGCTCAGATCCACCGGTTCCCTGGTGAGCGCCGCGCCCCGGTCCAGCCGGGCCAGCTCCAGCAGCTCCGACACCAGCCGGGTCATCCTCGCCGCCTCGTCCTCGATGCGGCGCATCACCTGCGGCACCTCCTCGTCGGGGATGGCGCCCTGCCGGTACAGCTCCGCGTAGCCGTGGATCGTGGTCAGCGGGTTGCGCAGCTCGTGCGAGGCGTCGGCGGCGAACCGCCGCACCCGTTCCTCCGACGCCCACCGGGCCGCGAAGGCGTCCTGGATCCTGGCCAGCATGACGTTGATGGTGGCGCCGAGCCGGCCGGCCTCCGACCGGCTCTCCGGCATCCGCGCCGACAGGTCGCCGCCCTCGGCGACCGCCTGCGCGGTGCGCGCCATCCGGGAGAGCGGCGCCAGGCCCCGGCCGATCAGGGTGCGGCCGAGCAGCAGCAGCAGCGCCATGAGCAGCGCCCCGGTGACCAGCTCGGTGACGATCAGGTTGCGGACCGCGTCCCGGACGCCGTCCAGCGGGACGACGACGACCACGATGCGGTTGCCGACGTCCATCCGGGCCGCCGCCGCGCGCAGCCGCCCGGTCAGGTCGAACGCCCGGCCGTCGTCCGCGAGCCGCTGCGTGCGCTCGGGCCCGATCCGCTCCAGCAGCGACGGGACGTCTCCCGCCTGGCGGTCGTCGCCGGCGATCAGCCGGCCGGCCCCGGTGTTCAGGTTGAGCACCGCGACCGCGTGCGTGTCGCCCGCGTTCACCAGGGCGACGTTGGAGGCCCGGACCAGCCGGGCGGCGGCCACCTGCGCGGTCGCGGTGAGGGTGGCGTCGGTGCGGTCGAGCATGTGGCCGTGCAGGACCAGCACGCTGACCGTGGAGAGCACGATCAGCCCCGCCGCGGTCACCGACAGCAGGCCCGCCAGTAGCCGCCGGCTCAGCGTCATGGTCAGGAGTCGCCGGCCGGGCGCAGGGCGTAGCCGACGCCGCGCTGGGTGTGGATGAGCGGCGGGCCGAGCGGGTCGAGCTTGCGGCGCAGGTAGGAGATGTAGGTCTCCACCACCTGGGACTGGGTGCCGAACCCCCAGACGTGCTCCAGCAGCTGCGCCTTGGTGAGCACCTGGCCGGGGTGGCGCATGAGGAAGGCGAGCAGGCGGAACTCGGTCGGGGACAGCTCGACCAGGGTGCCGCCGCGGCGCACCTCCCACCGGCCCTCGTCCAGCTCCAGGTCGGCCACCGACAGGATGGCGCCGGCGCCGATGCCGGTGTCCGCGTCGGCCGCCGGGCCGCCCCGGCCGCGCCGCAGCACGGCCCTGGCCCGGGCGACCAGCGCCTCCACCGAGAACGGCTTGGTGACGTAGTCGTCCCCGCCCAGGGTGAGCCCGTGCACGGTGTCGGCCGGCGCGTCCCGGGCGGTCAGGAAGATCACCGGCACGTCGTCACCGGCGGCGCGCAGTCGTCGGCACAGCTCGAAGCCGTCCAGGTCGGGCAGCATGACGTCCAGCACCAGCAGGTCGGGGGCGCGGGTGCGGGCCAGCTCCAGCGCCTCGTAGCCGCGGGCGGCGCTGACGACGTCGAACCCGTGGAACCGCAGCGCCACGCCCACCAGGTCCCGGATGTTGCGCTCGTCGTCCACGACGAGGACGCGCGGCTTGGCCGTCTGGTCGTCCATGCCGGCCCTTGATCACTCCTTCGTGCGCTTGGGTACCACCACCAGCTGCGCGGTACGGGTCTCGCCGCCCAGGCGCCCGACGACGAAGACCTTGTCGCCGGTCGCCACCGCTGCGGAAGTGGACTTGGCGCCATTCTTCCTGATTTTTGTGTCCGCGTTGACGGTCCACGTCCAGCTCAGGCCGTCCGCGCTCTTCACGGTGACCGAGGTGGCCGAGGCGGCGGTCACCGCGCCGCGCTGCCAGGCGTGGGCGGCGAACCCGCCGCCGCGCGTCCGCACGGTGGCCTCGCCGTGCACCCCGACCAGACCGCGGCGCAGCGGGATGCGCAGCCCGGCACGGTCGCCGGGCTTGTCGGCGCCGGCGGACAGTACGTCCCCGGACTCGGCGGCGGACAGCAGTTCGTAGGGAACGGCGGCGGACGGGCCCGACTGGCGGGCGACCGCGACGCCGCCGAGGGCGCCGACGGTGAGGGCGCCGGCCACCGCGCCGGTCACCAGGGCCCGGGAACTGATTCTCATACCATCAGGACACCGGGTCCCGCGGGGAGAAGGGTGGGGAAAGCCTGAGATATCCCCAAGAACCGTCCGGCGTCGGCAGCGACCGAGGACGCCCGCCCGGCTCCCGCCGCCCTTGGCACCCGAGCGGGCCGGATCGGCCTGGGTTCACGCGCGGGCCGGCCGGGTCACTCGGGGACGCGGGCCACGCAGAAGACGGTCTGGCCGAACGGCGGGCGGACGAAGCGCTCGATGAGCCGGGTCAGCGGCACCACCGTACGGTCGTAGATCTTGACCAGCCGGGGGTCGGGGTAGCCGACGCCGCCGCGGCGCACCGCCGCCCACCAGGCGATGCCGCCCAGGAAGTTGATCGGCTTGAGCACCTCGGCCCGCAGCCCGGCCGCCGCCACCGTGCGGCCCAGCGTGGCCGGGGTGTAGCGGGTGACGTGGCCGACCTTGCGGTCGAAGTCGCCGTAGAGCTGCATGTAGCCGGGCACCCAGATGATGATGCGGCCGCCGGGCAGGGTGACCTTCGCCAGCGAGCGGAGCGCCTCGACGTCCTCCTCGATGTGCTCCAGGACGTTCATCAGGACCACGGTGTCGACCGGGTCGGCGAGCGGGATCTCGGTGGGCAGCCCGAACTGCAGCACCTCGATGTCGTCGCGGCCGGCGAAACGCTTGCCGAGCTGCTCGACGCAGTAGGGGTCGAAGTCGCTGACCACCAGGCGGTCCAGATGCGGCAGGAACTGCTCGGCGAAGTGGCCGAGACCCGAACCGATCTCCAGCAGTGACCGGCCGACGTGCGGGGCGACCATGTCGAACTCGTACTTCCGGTAGTTCTTGCCCTCGTCACCACCGAGGTGGTTCTCCAAGGCCTCGTCACCGGCCGCCGGTTGCACCACGCGGTCATACCCAGACATGCGTCCCGCCCGCTTCGCTCAATCAAAGACCGCGACCCCGGTCAGGGGGTCACGGCCACGGATGCCCACCGAGTCTAGCGGCCCCGTCCGCGGCCGGTTCCCTCTTCCCGGGCGGGGCGGCCGGAAACCCGGCCGGCGTCCGGGCTTTGCGGGCCGGGTGGCCGGTCACTACCTTTGTCGCCCAGAATCACCTTCGACGCCCGGTCCAGGAGCCCCCCACGGACGACGACGAGGCGATAAGCCGGTCCCTCGCCGGCGATCTCGCCGCCTACGAGGTGCTCGTCGCGCGCTACAGCGCGGTGGCGCACCGCACCGCCGCGCTGCTCGGTGCCGGCGACGAGGCCGAGGACGTGGTGCAGGAGGCCTTCGTCAAGGCGTTCCGGCACCTGGCGGGGTTCCGGCGGGACGCGGCGTTCCGGCCCTGGCTGCTGCGCATCGTGGCCAACGAGACCCACACCGCGACCCGCGCCCGCGGCCGCCGCGCCGACCTGGCGCTGCGCGCGGGCGCCCGCGCCGAGCCCGACGGCGGGCCGGCCGACCCGCAGGACGTGGCGGTGGCGACCGACCGGCGGACCCGGCTGCTGGCCGCGATCCGGGCGCTGCCCGACCAGGAACGCGAGGCGGTGGTCTGCCGGTATCTCTTGCAGCTGTCGGAGGCGGAGACGGCCGAGGTGCTCGGCCGGCCGGTCGGCACGGTGAAGTCCCGCACGTTCCGCGGGCTGGCCCGGTTGCGGAAGGAGGTGGGTGATGACCTCTTCTGACGACCCCGAGCGGACCGCTCCGCCGCCCGAGGACGCCCTGGAGCGCGAGCTGCTCGCGCTGGGCGCGGTGCTGGAGGTCCCCGCGCCGCCGCCGGACGCGGTGGCCCGCGCGGTCCGTGCCCGGCTGGCCGCGGAGGACGCCCCGGCGGTGGACGCGGCTCCCGCCCGCCCGGCCGCCGCCCGCCGTCCTCGGCGGTGGCGGCGGGTGGCGGCGCTGGTCGCGGCGGTGACCCTGGCGCTGGCCGGCCTCACCCCGCAGGGACAGGCGGCGGTGGCCCGGGTGCTGCGCTTCGCCGGCGTGCAGCTCGATCTGGGCGGGCCCGGCCCGCTGCCGTCCGGGGGGCCGTCCGGAGTGCCGTCCCCGCTGCCCGGGGAGCGGCGGACGAGCCTGGCGGAGGCGCGCCGGGCCGTCGCCTTCCCCTTCGGCGTGCCGGCCGTGCTCGGCGAGCCGCCGGAGGTCCGGATCGCCGACCACGGCCGGGTGGTGAGCCTGCTGTGGCCGGGGGTGCGGCTGGACGCCTACGACGGGTTGCTCGACGTGGTGTGGCGCAAGGAGCTCGGCCCGCCCTGGCCGGAGGACGTGACCGTCGGGGCCGATCCCGGCCGGTGGATCGCCGGGCCGCACGAGTTGATCTACCTGCCGCGCGCCGGCCGGGGGCCGGTGCCGCTGGCCCGGCGGGCGGCGGCCACGCTGATCTGGCGGCACGGCGGGACCGGGTACCGGCTGGAGGGCCCGGTGGACCTGACCGCCGCCCGGCGGATCGCCGGCTCGGTCCGCTGAACCCGCGGCGGTCAGCCGCCCGGCGGCGGCGGGGGAGCGGTCGGGCCGGTGTCGGGCAGCCGGGTCGCGGTGGGGCGGGACGAGGGCCGGCCAGGCGGCCGGGACGAGGGGGGCGGCGGGGGAGCGGTCGGCCCGGTCGTCGCCACCGGGCGCCTGGTCGGCCGCGATGTGGTGCGCCGGCTCGGTGACGGGGATGGTGGCCGGGACGCCGAGGCGCGGGGAGGCGGGGGTGCCGCGGTCCGCCGGTCCCGCCGCCCGGCCGGACTAGGCCCGGTGGTGGTGACGGACGCGATCGGCGGGGGCGGCGGCGACTCCACGCCCGGGTCGAAGGCGGAGGTGGCGGGGGCCGGGGCGGGAGGCCGCGATCCGGCGGCCGGGCCGGCCGGCGGGTCCTGCCCGGGCCAGGCGAGCCAGATGCCGGCGGTCACCGCGGCGACGATGGCCAGCCCGACGACGATCGGCCCGCGACGCCCGCGGCCCAGCCGCAGCAGGATCGGCTCTTCCTCGTCGTCGAACCCGGCGTCGGGGTCGGTGTCCCAGTCGCGCCAGCGGTCCTGCCGGGTCACGCCGGCCGGCGGGACGGGAGGCTCCTGCCGCGGACCGCCGGGTGCCGGCGCGGCGCCGGGGGTGGAGCCGATGCCGGTGGAATCCTTCGCGTACGGCGGGCGACGTCGAGGTGAAGAAGGATCGTCCCAGCTGTCTCGCACGTGTTCGTCTCCGGAGGCGGGGATCGACGTCGGATGCTCGCACATCCTAGAGGAACGCCACTAGATGTGCCTTCATGTCGGCTTATGCACCAGAAGGTAGTCAACAGAGTATAGAAGGTTGTTATGTAACAAAAGTGATATGAGACGCCGCCGAGTACTCCCGTATTCTTCTGACTGCTTTACTGGACCCGGTTTTATCATTTGCAACTATGTCAGGAGAGCTGATCCCTGTGCTCAGGAGGGATGATCCCGCGGCGCTGGAGCGGCTCTGCCGCGAGTACGGCGATCATCTCTACGATTACTGCCGCGGCATGCTCGACGACGAGGACGCCCTGTCGGCGACCGTCGGCGCGCTGTACGGGGCCGTGGCCCACACCGACCGGCTGTACGACGCCACCCGGCTGCGCGCCTGGATGTACGCCCTGGCCCGCGCCGAGTGCCAGGCCAGGCTGGCCGGGGTGGCCCACAAGGGCTCCTACGCCCGGCAGGGCCGCGGCGGCTCCCCCGAGCTGGCCGTCGAGGTGCTGGCCTGCCTGGAGCCGCGCGAGCGGGAGATCATCGACCTCACCCTGCGGCACGGCCTGAAGCCCGACGAGGTGGCCCGCGTCCTGGACATCCCGCTGGACGCGGTGGAAGGCGCGGCCCGCCAGGGCCGGCGGCACGCCGAGCAGTGGCTGGCGGCCGTCATGGACGCCCGCGGCGCCGAGCCGCGCTGCGCGGTCTTACCCGGGCTGGTGAAGTCGTGGGCCGAGTCGCCCACCCGCCTGCTGCGCGCCCACATCAGCCGGCACATCCGCTCCTGCAAGGAGTGCGACGCGGCCGAATCGGGCGTGGCGGTCACCGCGCTGATGACCCGCATCCCCATCCTGGCCAGCCCGGCGCCGGCCGAGCGTCTCTTCGCCGGCGCGGACGCCTCCTACACCGCCGCCGAGACGCGCACCGAGAGCTGGCACCCCGACGGCTTCCCCGTGCAGCCCGACGCGCTGGAGGACCCGCCTCCCGCCGAGGCGCCGCTCACCGTGGAGGAGGGCTTCACTCCCGAGCGCGCCGAGGGCGCCGCGCCGCCCCCTGAGTTCTGGGAGCCCGACCCGGACGCCGACGACCCCGAAAGCCGCATCCGCTGGGGCCGGATCGCGCTCGTCACCGGGGCCTCGGTGGTCTGTACCGGAGTCATCTGGTCCCTCATCTTCAACCCGGGCGCTCCGCAGCGCCCGGTCGACGTGGAGGCGGCCGGCGGCACGATCGTGGTCACCCCCGGCGAGTCGCTGCCGCCGCTGGTCGACAGCCCGCCCCCGCCCGGCGCCACCGGCGGCCCCGGCCTCGCGACCCCCGCCGCGTCCGGTGCCGGCACCGCGGCGCCCCGTCCCGGCGTGACGGTGCCGAACGTGCCGCCGCCGTCCGGTGCCCGGCCCACGGCCACCCCGACCGTCAAGCCCCGGCGCACCGCCGCGCCGACCGGGAACAACGGGCCGGACGCCCCGCCGCCGCCGCGGTCCAGCAACGCGCCGCGCAGCTCGCCCAAGCCGAGCGCGACCTCCTCCCAGCCGGAGGCCAAGCAGCAGAAGACCACCGCGCCGCCGCCACCCCCGCCGCCACCCCCGCCCCCGCCGGAGTTCGCCGTCACGACCAGCACGGTGGACGTCGGCCTGGGCCGGTCGGGAACGGTGAGCGTGCGGTCGGTCCGCGGCAACATCTCGTTCAACGCCAGCGCCTCCGCTCCGGTCAGTGCCGACGACGGTGGGAGCGTGTCCGACGGACAGAGCACCACCTTCCGGTTCACCGTCAGCCCGCCCGCCGGGAGCTACGGCGACTGCGAGAAACCCATCAGCGGCTACATCTCCATCTCCTGGTCCGGCGACAACAAAGGCACCAAGGGGTCCGGCAGTGTCGGCGTGAACGTGATCTATCAGAAGTACTGCCCCAAACCGCTCTGACATCGAGGAGAGACCGCGTATGCCCCGGCTTCGCAAACGCGAGTGGATCATCGCGCTGATCGCGGTGCTCCTTACCGTGCCCGTCACGCTGACCGTCGCCATCTCGACGAATCTGGCCTTCGCCAGCGGCGAGACGACCACGGGCGCCGACAACGGCGACTGTGACGAGATCCTCGGCCCGAACACCGCCGAGTCCATGTACTGCTCGTGGATGTCCAAGACCCCCGAGGACGCCCTGGACGTGGTGAAGTTCTGGGCGGAGAACGACGGCGCCCGGATGAAGGAGGCGCCGCCCTACCCGGGGCCGGTCATCTTCTGCAAGGACAAGAACAACAAGGGCCCGATCCTGCAGGGCTGCGCCGACAAGGACCAGGTGCTGTGCAAGTACGACCACAGTGCCGGCAAGTACGTCTGCAAGGACACCGCGGGCAACGTCACCAACCCGCCGGAGAAGGCCTGCCTGGGCGGCGAGTTCGACTGCTCCCACGACGGGTCCGCCACCGGCGGCACCGATTCGGGGACGTCCGGGACGTCCGGAACATCCGGGACGGACGGCACCGCGGCACCGGCCGAGGGCGACGGGCAGGAGGGTGACCCCTCCGGGCAGAGCGCGCCACGCGACCAGGCGGATCCGACCGCCGTGCCGCTGGACACGACCGCCGAGCCGCGCTCGGTAGAGGACCCGCAGGCCGACACCACCGGCCCGACCGACACCACCGAGACCGCGCCGGAGGCGACCGCCGAGCCGCGGAACGACCAGAACTCGCAGAAGACCCAGAACGACCAGCAGCAGAACCCTCAGAACAACCAGCGCCCGCAGAACGACCAGAACACCACGAAGAAGACGGCCGCCCCGCCGGACGACACCACCGGCCAGGCCGCCGCCGCCGCGGTCAAGCTGGGCATGCGGGTCTGGATCGAGAGCGAGCTGGCCCCGGCCTGGACCGCGGGCAAGGACCAGTTCCAGACGGCCGTCGCCAACCTGGCCGCGCAGGCGGGCCGCCCCGGGGTCGTCGGCGTCAAGTTCGCCCAGGATCTCGGCTACTGGGGCTTCAAGAAGAGCGACGACGTGCGCCGGTTCGTCAAGGACGCCTCCGCCGCGCTGCGCGCCGCCATGCCGGCGGGCAGGCAGCTCGCGGTGGACGTGGTGGTGCCCGAGATGGGCTGCGGCGCCTCCGAGCCCTGCCAGGCCGCGCTGCGCGGCAAGTACCCGCTGATCACCCGGGCGAACGTCGAGAAGTACGTGCTCACCGGGGACGTCGACCACGTCAACGTCTCCAGCGGCCTGTTCTCCGGCGAGTACGCCAAGTGGAAGATCACTCCAGACAAGGCGCTGCGCAACCAGTGGATCGGCATCCGGGCCCGCGGCTGGGACACCCGGGTGCACATCGGTGCCCGGGAGGTCGGCATGGCGCACAGCGGCGCCGACAAGCTGACCGCCGCCCAGGCCGAGGCCGCCGCCAAGCTGCGCGTCGACCTGCCGCTGCAGGCCGGCGTCCAGACGGTCACCCTGTGGACCCACCGGCAGAACTGGGACGGCGCCGTCTGGCGGATCCTGGACGAAGGACTGAAGACCAACAACATGTGGAAGGCCCTCCAGGCCCGCAAGGGGCTCAACCGCCTGGCGGTCACCTTCGACGCCGGCGACGCCGAGAAGAGCGTCACCGACGATCTGAACAAGCTCGCCGAGGTCTTCAGCGAGATCTACATCCACGCCGGCTGACCCGGCACGCACCACCCGCGACGCCCGGCGCGCACCGCGCCGGGCGTCGCGCCGGGTACGGCTCAGGCGGGGAGGCGGGCGGCGTCACCGGTGACGAGCCAGCCGTCGATCGCCGCCAGCAGCTCCTTGCGGTACGCCTCCGGGGCGGCGGACGCGCGGACGGACTGCCGGGCCAGCTCGGCGACCTCGGCGTCGGTGAAGCCGTACACCTCGCGGGCCAGCTCGTACTGCGGCAGCAGCCGCGCCCCGAACAGCAGCGGATCGTCGGCGCCGAGCGCGATCGGCACCCCGGCGTCGAACAGCCGCCGGACCGGCAGCTCGGCGGCCCCGGTGGCCACCCCCAGGCCCACGTTGGACGTCGGGCATACCTCGCAGGTGATCTGCCGGTCGGCCAGGCGGTCCAGCAACCGCCCGGACTCCGCGGCGCGGATGCCGTGCCCGACCCGGTCGGCCGCCAGGTCGTCCACGCACTCGGCCACGCTGGCCGCGCCGGACAGCTCGCCGCCGTGCGGCACCGCGAGCAGCCCGGCCCGCTTGGCGATGCGGAACGCCCCGTCGAAGTCGCGGGCCCGGCCCCGGCGCTCGTCGTTGGACAGCCCGAACCCGACCACCCCGCGGTCCACGTACTGGGTGGCGAGGCGGGCGAGCGTCTTGGCGTCCAGCGGATGCCGGGTGCGGTTCGCCGCGACGATCACCCCGATGCCGGTCCCGGACTCCCGGGCGGCCCGGCCGGCGGCGTCCAGCACCAGCTCCAGGGTGGCCGTCAGCCCGCCGAACCGCTGGGCGTAACCGGAGGGGTCCACCTGGATCTCCAGCCACCGCGACCCCTCGGCCGCCTCGTCGGCCGCGGCCTCGCGCAGCAGCCGGTACACGTCCTGCTCGCGGCGCAACACCGAGCGCGCGATGTCGTACAGCCGCTGGAAGCGGAACCAGCCCCGCTCGTCGGTCGCCCGTAGTTTCGGCGGCCAGTCCTGCACCAGGGCGTCCGGCAGGTGGACGCCGTGCTCGGCGGCGAGCTCCAGGAGCGTGGAATGCCGCATGGAGCCGGTGAAGTGCAGGTGGAGGTGCGCTTTCGGCAGCGCGTCAAGCGGGCGTGGCATCTCCATATTTTGCCGTACCCCGGCCGGTCGCCGGTGCGGGAATCCCTGTCAACCTCGCGGGCCCGCCGCGCGTTGGGAGGGGCGAAAGGGGATTCGCGCATGACGGAAGACGACGAGGCGGCCTTCGACGAGTTCCTGGCCGCCCGCAGCACCGCCCTGCTCCGCACCGCGGTGCTGGTATGCGGTGCCACCAGGCACGACGCCGAGGACCTGGTGCAGGGGGCGCTGGAGAAGGTGTACCGCCACTGGCCGCGCATCCGGCACGACAACCCGGAGGCGTACGTGCGCCGGGTGGTGGTCAACCTGGCCATCTCGCGGACCCGGCGCCGCCGGGTGCTCCAGGAGATCGCCTTCGCCCGTCCGCCGGACACGGCCGCGCCGGAGTTGGACCCGGAGCTGCGGGACGTCCTGCTGGCCGAATTACGGCTCCTGCCGGCCCGCATGCGGGCGGTGGTGGTGCTGCGTTATTGGGAGGACATGTCCGAAACCGCGACCGCGGCCCTGCTGGGCTGCTCGACCGGGACGGTCAAGAGCCAGGCCGCGCGCGGGCTGGCCAGGATGCGGGCGCGGATCGGCGCCCTGGAGGGGACGCCGGTATGAACATCGAGGAATCGCTCAGGGACGCCATGTCCGCCGAGGTCGCCGAGGTACGGGCGCCGGCCGGGCTGGGCTCCGCGGTGCGGGCCGCCCACCGGCGGCGGACGGTCCGGGCACGCACCGCCGGTGCCGGAGTCCTCACCGCGGTGGTCGCCGCCGGGTTTCCGATCTCCACCACCCTGCAGCGCGGCGGGCCGGACGAGCCGGCGGTGATGGCCGGACCCGCCACCACCGCGACCACCGCCACCACAGGCGCGACCGGCCCGGCCGCGGTCCCCCCACCCGTACCGGCCGTGACCTGCCGCTACCGCCGGGACGACGGCGGACGGGTCAAGAAGGTGGGGCTGCCGCCGGCCCGGCCCGACGGCCGGCCCGGCACCATGAAGATCGTCACCAACCGGGGGACCATCGTGATCGAGCTGGCCGCCGCGCAGGCGCCGTGCACGGTCAACTCGTTCCGCTTCCTGGCGGCCGAGCACTACTTCGACGGCACCCGCTGCCACCGCCTGGCCACCCCGGAGGCCACCGGACTCGGCATGCTGCAGTGCGGCGACCCGCTGGCCAAGGGCGACGGCAGGTCCGCCGCGGACGGCACCGGCGGCCCCGGCTACCTGTTCGACGACGAGAATCTGGGCGGCATGCGCTACACCCGGGGCACGGTCGCCATGGCCCAGGGACCCGAGCAGGCCAACTCCAACGGCAGCCAGTTCTGGATCTCCTTCGCCGACGACAACGACCAGCTGGCGGCGGGCGGAGCCGCGTACACGCCGTTCGGGAAGGTCGTGCGGGGCATGGACGTGGTCGACCGGATCGCCAGGGGCGGTTTCATCCCGTTCCGCGGCGACCCCATGGCCGATGCCCGCGGCGAGGGCTCCAACGCCCCCCGGCGCCCGGTGGTCATCGAGAGGCTCACGGTGTCCTGACCCGGCGCGGCGCCCTGAGGCGCCGCGCCCTCGCGGACGCCGCCGTTCAGCGGGCCTCGGCGAGCAGCTTGGCCAGCCGGCCGACGCCCTCGGCCAGATCGTCGTCGCCCAGCGCGTAGGAGAGCCGGAAGTAGCCGGGGGTGCCGAACGCCTCACCCGGCACCAGCGCCACCTCGGCCTCCTCCAGGATCACCTCGGCCAGCTCGGCGGACGTCGCGGGCCGCCGGCCGCGGATCTCCTTGCCGAGCAGCGCCTTGACCGACGGGTAGACGTAGAACGCGCCGTGCGGCTCTGGGCAGACCACGCCGGGGATCTCGTTGAGCATCCGCACCATGGTCCGCCGGCGGCGGTCGAACGCCTCGCGCATGCGGGCCACCGCCGACAGGTCGCCGGAGACCGCGGCCAGCGCCGCCGCCTGCGCGACGTTGGAGACGTTGGACGTGGCGTGCGACTGCAGGTTGGTGGCCGCCTTCACCACGTCCTTCGGGCCGATCAGCCAGCCCACCCGCCAGCCGGTCATCGCGTAGGTCTTGGCCACGCCGTTCAGTACGACGACGCGGTCGCCCAGCTCCGGCGTGGCGGTCGCGATGCTGGTGAAGGCGGTGTCCCCGTAGACGAGATGCTCGTAGATCTCGTCGGTGACCACCCACAGGCCGTGCCCGGCCGCCCAGCGGCCGATCTCGGCCACCTGCTCGGGCGGGTACACCGCGCCGGTCGGATTGGACGGGGAGACGAACAGCAGCACCTTGGTGCGCTCGGTGCGCGCCGCCTCCAACTGCTCGACCGAGGCGAGGTAGCCGGTGGTCTCGTCGGTCACCACGTCGACCTGGACGCCGCCGGCCAACTTGATCGCCTCGGGGTAGGTCGTCCAGTAGGGCGCCACGACCAGCACCTCGTCGCCCGGGTCGAGCAGGGTCGCGAAGGCCTCGTAGACCGCCTGCTTGCCGCCGTTGGTGACCAGCACCTGCGCGGCGTCCACCTGGTATCCGGAGTCGCGCAGGGTCTTGTCGGCGATCGCCTGCCTCAGCTCGGGCAGGCCGCCGGCCGGGGTGTACTTGTGGAACCTGGGGTTCCCGCACGCCTCGACCGCGGCCGCGACGATGTAGTCGGGCGTCGGGAAGTCCGGCTCTCCGGCGCCGAAGCCGATGACCGGGCGCCCGGCGGCCTTCATCGCCTTGGCCTTCGCGTCCACCGCCAGCGTGGCGGACTCGGAAATCGCGGAGATGCGCGCTGAGATGCGAGAACGGGTCATGTGTTCCATGTTTCCAGACCGGCCGTGCCGTCACCGCCGCGCATCCATGATGTGGGACGGTGGAGAAAAGGCGGGACGTGCCGGCTGAGTCGGTTCGACGTGGGCGGCATTCCCCCGTACACTTCTGCAACTAGTGAGCGGCGCGCCCCCGGATCGTGCGGACGGGTAAGCTGGGTCACGGCAGAGGGCACTAGCGCAATTGGTAGCGCACCGGTCTCCAAAACCGGCGGTTGGGGGTTCGAGTCCCTCGTGCCCTGCGGAGTGCGGTCCGCGCACCGATGGCGTGTATGCCGCCGAAAGTTGCGTAGGAACGACGGAGCAGGTGAGGACTGTGGCGATCGACACTCGCGGCGAGGCCGCGGACAGGCCGAGCACTGGCCGGCCCGCTAAGAAGCGCACGTCTCCCGCTCTCTTCTATCGGCAGGTCGTCGCCGAGCTGCGCAAGGTCATCTGGCCCACGCGCAAGGATCTGATCAGCTACACCACGATCGTCCTCGTCTTTGTCTTGATCATGGTCGGCATCGTGTCCGGGCTGGACTACCTGCTCACCAAGGGTGTGCTCGCGGTCTTCGGCTGATCGAGCCGGCCACCGCGCGACCGCCGCCCTCGGCATCGAGGGCACAAGACCGCACCATCGACGAGAGAAGAAAGAGTCACCGTGTCCGAGTCCCCACTGTCGGCCGGCGCATCCCGCGAAGAGTGGGAGGGCGCGCCGGAAGAGGCGATCGAGAGCACCGAGGAGTCCGGTGAATCCGGGGTTCCCGGCACGGCCGGCGTGCCCGGCGCGAACGACGCCGCCGACCTGACCGCCGAGTCCGCGGAGCTCGCCGAGCCCGCGGAGGGCGGCGAAGAGGGCGAAGAAGGCGCGGAGGGCGAGGACGCCGCCGCGCCGGCCGGTGTCGTCGACGCCGACGGTGACGTCATGCCCGACGTCGACCCGGTCGAGGAGTTCAAGCGCTCCATGCGCGGCCTGCCCGGCGAGTGGTACGTCATCCACTCCTACGCGGGCTACGAGAACCGGGTGAAGTCCAACATCGAGACCCGCACCCAGTCGCTCAACATGGAGGACTACCTCTTCCAGGTCGAGGTGCCGACGCACACCGTCACCGAGATCAAGGGCGGAAAGCGCACCCCGGTCAAGGAGCGCGTGCTGCCCGGTTACGTGCTGGTGCGCATGGAGCTCACCGACGAGTCGTGGTCGGCGGTCCGCAACACCCCCGGCGTCACCGGGTTCGTCGGCCTGTCCAACCGGCCCAGCCCGCTGAGCCTGGACGAGGTGGCCAAGCTGCTGGCGCCCGAGCCGACCGAACAGGCGAAGACCACCGCGGCCAAGACCACCGCGGCGACCGTCGACTTCGAGGTCGGCGAGTCGGTCACCGTCATGGACGGCCCGTTCGCCACGCTGCCCGCCACGGTCAGCGAGATCAGCGCCGAGTCGCAGAAGCTCAAGGTCCTGGTCTCGATCTTCGGCCGCGAGACTCCGGTCGAGCTGTCGTTCAACCAGGTCTCCAAGATCTGAGCCCGACCGGCGGCCGCGCCGCGGCCGCGCGCATACACTGATGAATCGTCCCCGCGGATCGGACTTCCACCGCCCGCGGGTGCATCCCGAGCGGCCCGGCTCCCGGCCGTGGCATGCCCGGGGCGGCGCTTCCACGCCCGGTGGGGGCGCCTGAGAAGTCAAGGACCCGGAGTAGAGAATGCCTCCAAAGAAGAAGATCGCGGCCCTGGTCAAGGTCCAGCTGCCCGCCGGCCAGGCCACGCCCGCGCCGCCGGTCGGTACCGCCCTCGGCCCGCACGGCGTCAACATCATGGACTTCGTCAAGCAGTACAACGCTGCGACCGAGGCCCAGCGGGGCAACATCATCCCCGTCGAGATCACCATCTTCGAAGACCGCAGCTTCACCTTCGTCACCAAGACGCCGCCGGCGCCTGAGCTGATCAAGAAGGCCGCGGGCGTCGACAAGGCGAGCGCCAACCCCGCACGCGACAAGGTGGGCAAGCTCACCAAGGACCAGCTGCGGCAGATCGCCGAGACGAAGATGCCCGATCTCAACGCCAACGACATCGAGGCGGCCGAGAAGATCATCGCCGGCACCGCCCGGTCCATGGGCATCACGATCGCCGACTGAGCCGGCCTACCTGAAGACACCCGTGGGAGGGCCGGCGCGGCCCGCGACCACAGACTCCACGAGGAGATGAAGTGAAGCGCAGCAAGACCTACCGCAATGCCGTCGCGCAGTTCGACGCAGAGCAGCTCCACAGCCCGGCCGAGGCCGCCAAGCTGGCCAAGTCCACCTCGGTCACCAAGTTCGACGCCACCGTCGAGGTGGCCCTGCGGCTGGGCGTCGACCCCCGCAAGGCCGACCAGATGGTCCGCGGCACCGTCAACCTTCCGCACGGCACCGGCAAGACCGCCCGGGTCCTGGTCTTCGCGACCGGTAACCGTGCCGAGGAGGCCCGCGCCGCGGGCGCCGACATCGTCGGCGCCGACGAGCTGATCGACGAGATCTCCAAGGGCAACCGGCTCAACGAGTTCGACGCCGTGGTGGCCACGCCCGACCTGATGGGCAAGGTGGGCCGCCTCGGGCGGGTGCTCGGCCCGCGCGGCCTGATGCCCAACCCCAAGACCGGCACCGTGACGCCGGACGTGGCCAAGGCCGTGTCCGACATCAAGGGCGGCAAGATCGAGTTCCGGGTCGACCGGCACGCGAACCTGCACTTCATCATCGGCAAGGTGTCCTTCCCCGAGCGTCAGCTGCTGGAGAACTACGCCGCCGCGCTGGACGAGATCGTCCGGCTCAAGCCGTCGGCGGCCAAGGGCCGCTACCTGAAGAAGGTCACCTTCTCCACGTCCATGGGCCCGGGCATCCCGGTCGACCCGAACGTGACGCGTGGCATCACCGCCGAGCTCGACGCCTGATCGAACGGCACCGAGGGCCGGGCACGCATGACGTGCCCGGCCCTCGGCATGTCCGGACATTCCTTCGCTTCATGTCGTTTTCCGGGCGGTTATTCGGTGCCGGTCACCGTCTCCCGGGGCATGCGCGGGATCTTTCCATTTTCTTCACATCTGGCCTTTTCCCCTGGTCGATGCCCCTCTTCTCGGGGCCGGAGCGGTGTCCCGCCGGGAATCGAGGCACATATCCCCGCACGGTGGGTAGTGCCCCGGCGTAGGCTCGAAAACAGGTTCTGGGGGACACGAAGGGATACGAAGTGAAGCGGCGAATGACATCCGCGGTCGTGGCCACGGGCTCGGCCATGCTCATCGCGGTATCGGCATGCGGCCAGGCCCCGCAGCGCTCCGCCACCGCCCTCGGCGCCGTCCAGCTGACGGCCGCCGAGACGCTGCAGCAGAGTGCCCGGCAGGCCGAGAGCGTGACCTCCTACACCGCCAAGCTTGCGCTGGACTTCAGCTCCAAGCAGGAGGGGTCCGGATCGATCGGCGGCACGATGGTCTACCGGCAGAAGCCTCAGCTGGCCTCGGACGTGACGCTCGACCAGATCAACGTGGGTGGGCAGAACGTGGCCGGCGGTGCCCGGGTGATCCTGGTGGGCGACACCGCCTACCTCAAGGTGGACATGCTGAACCGGCTGGTCGGCGCGGCCAAGCCGTGGATCAAGATCGACCTGACCGAGGCCGGGCAGCACGCCGGCGTGAACGTCGACCAGTACCTCTCGCAGGCGCAGCAGGTGGACCTGCAGACCAGCGTCAAGATGCTGACCAGCTCCAAGGACGCCCAGAAGGTGGGCACCGAGACGGTCGGCGGGGTGGAGACCACCCACTACAAGGGCACCTTCACCGTCGCCGAGGCGGTCAAGGCCCTGGCGCCGGATGTGCAGCAGAAGGTTCAGGGCCGGCTCGACAGCGTCAAGGACATGAAGTTCGACGCCTGGATCGACGCGGACAACCTGCCGCGCAAGGTGGAGATGAACGGCGGCGCGACCGAGGGCACCTTCAAACTGACCTCGCTGTTCTCCGCCTTCAACGAGTCGGCCGAGGTCACCGCGCCGCCCGCCGACCAGGTGGGCGACCTGCCGCGTAACCTCGGCGAGCTGGGCCGGGACGGTGCCGGCGGCGACGGTGCCACCGGCGCGGCCGTGCCGGCCACCCCGGAGCCGACCCGCTGACGACGCAGGCATCGGCGCCGGCACCGGCGTCGATCGGGCGGCCGGCAGGCGCACCCCGCGGGACCGCGGGGTGCGCCGCGGCGTCTCCGGGCCGGTGCCCGCCGATTTGGCGGCTCCGCCGCGAACGCGTACAGTGTTGTTTGCCGAAGACCGCCGGTCGTCGCCGGGCGCGCCATGCGCCTGGTGGCTTAAGGATCCACGGGAGTGGGTGGCCAGCGTAGGTGATGCGAGTTTCCTCTCGGGTCGTCGCGCGTTCGCGCCGACATGATCCGAATGTGAGCCCCGTGCGCCTACGCCGGGGCCTTTCCGCTTTTTCAGGACCCCTCCAAGCCCATCGCCGGCGGCACATCTGGAAGGAGGCCCATGGCGAGGGCGGAAAAGGCGACCGCGGTCGCCGAGCTCAAGGATCGCTTCGAGAGCTCGAGCGCCGCCGTCCTGACCGAGTACCGCGGTCTCACCGTGGCGCAGCTCAAGGAGCTGCGCACCACGCTCGGTGGGAATGCGAAGTTCGCCGTGGCGAAGAACACGCTGTCGAAGATCGCGGCCAACGAGGCCGGGGTCAGCGCGCTGGACGACCTGTTCCAGGGCCCGACCGCGATCGCGTTCGTCACCGGCGACGTGGTCGAGGCCGCGAAGGGGCTGCGTGACTTCGCCAAGGCCAATCCCCTCCTGGTCATCAAGGGCGGTGTCGTCGACGGCAAGTCGATGACCCCGGCCGAGATCACGACGCTCGCCGACCTGGAGTCGCGCGAGGTCCTGCTCGCGAAGCTGGCCGGCGCGCTCAAGGCCAAGCAGTCTCAGGCCGCCGCCACGTTCAACGCGCTGCCGACCACCATGGCCCGGCTCGTGGAGGCCCTGCGCGCCAAGCGCGACGAGGCCGGCGGGGCCGAGACCGGCGGGGACGCCGGCGAGTAGTCCGGACGCGAAAGCGACCGACAGCAGGGGATTCAGGCGCACACCGCGGTCCGTTTCCAAGTTTTGTACCAATACGGAGGAACCACCACCATGGCGAAGCTCAGCACCGACGAGCTGCTCGACGCGTTCAAGGAGATGACCCTCCTCGAGCTGTCCGACTTCGTGAAGCTGTTCGAGGACACCTTCGACGTCAAGGCCGCCGCGCCGGTCGCGGTCGCCGCGGCCCCGGCCGCCGGCGGCGCCGGCGGTGCCGCCGAGGAGGCCGAGGAGCAGGACGAGTTCGACGTCATCCTCGAGGCCGCCGGCGACAAGAAGATCCAGGTCATCAAGGAGGTCCGCGCGCTCACCAGCCTCGGCCTCAAGGAGGCCAAGGACCTCGTCGACGGCGCGCCCAAGCCGCTGCTCGAGAAGGTCAACAAGGAGGCCGCGGAGAAGGCCAAGGCCGCCCTGGAGGGCGCCGGCGCCACCGTCACCGTCAAGTGACGTTCCGCGCTCCGAAGCCCGCGGGCTTCTGACGCTCCATGAGAAGGGGCGGTTCACCCTGGTGCCGGGTGGCCGCCCCTTCTCGCGTTCCCGGCCAGGGCCGCTCATTTCCGGATGTGGGTTGCCGCGCTCCCGGAGTCGATCCGATGATTGGTCGCGTAGCGCAGCGCGGACGGGAGGGGGCGGGCAGGTGGTGTCGCACGCGGCCCGCGGTCCGCGCCGGTCCCGCCGCGTCGTGCCCGCCGTGCTGGCCGTGCTGGTGGTCGTCCTCGGCTTCGTCTGGCTGCGGGTCGGCGGCGAGCTGGCGGCGGCCCGGGCCGAGGCCGGTGACCGGCGGGCCGCCGTGCGCGCGGCCGAGCGGTACGCCCTCGGCCTGATGGCCGTCGACTACCGCACGATCGACCGCGACGTGCGGCGCGTGCTGGACACCTCCACCGGTCAGGCCAGGCAGGAATACGCCGGCGAGGCCGGCCGGCTCAAGTCGGTGACGGTGCGGCACAAGGCCATCCAGACCGGCGTGGTGCGCGCCGCCGGTCTGGCCGCGATGGACGGTGCCCGGCGAACCGCCCGGGTGCTGGTGGTGGCGGACTCGGTGATCCGCTGGGACGGCGCCAGGACGGCGCCGCAGGAGCGATTCCACCGCTGGAGCATCGAGGTGACCAAGGTGGGCGGTTCCTGGTGGGTCTCCCGGCTGGAGCAGGTCTCGTGAGCGCTCCGGCCGCGACCCATCCGGGGCGCCGTGCCCGCCGCCGTCCGCGGTCGACCGGCCGCCTGGTCATGGTGACCGTGCTGGCGCTCCTGGCGGCCCTGCTGGCCGTTCTGGCGGGCCTGGAGGCGCTCCGGCTCCGCGAGCTGCGCGCGGGCCGGGCGGCCGGCGAGGAGGCCCTGGCGGCCGCGCGCGCCTATGCGCCGGACATGCTGTCCTATGACTACCGGACGATCGACGCCGATCTGGGCCGCGCCCGCGGCTATGCCACCGGAGGGCTGGCCGAGCACTACCGGGAACTGGCCGGGAAACTCGCGCCGACGGTGCGCCGCCAGCAGACCGTGCAGCAGGCGGTGGTCGCCGCGGCGGCGGTCGAGTCGGCCGCGGCCGACCGGGTACAGGTGTTGCTCTTCATGAACATGGGAACGACCAAGGTGTTGCCGGGCGAGAAGCAGCCCCAGAAGCAGGTCGTCCAGAACCGCGCCCGGTTCGTCCTGGTCAGAAGTGAGGGTCGCTGGCTCGTGTCCGAACTGTCAACGTTGATCGGCAACGCCCCGAATGGCTGAGCGCCTACCGCTCTGACGTGGGACGATGCGTGTACCGGACCGGCGTGTCGCGTTATTGAATCGTTAGCAAAGGCTTGGTTTGGCAAAGGTCGCAGCGGGCATGCCTTAAGGCACGACAGTGTCGATGGCCGGCAAGCTTTCGACCCTGGGTGTGACTGAGTGTTAGCGGATCCGCCTCGCGGGTATCGTCTGGATCCGGCTGGCCCGCATGGTCTCGCCGGGGAAGGAAACCCAGCGTGACGGCCATGAGTTCCGCGGAAGCGGGCGTCATGGGCTTGACGTTTCGGCGCTGACGGGCGATGCTGCGTCCAACGTGGAGCGCAGAGCGAGACCGCAGTGGACAGGTGTATGCCCATCGGCTACACTGCCCCTTTGCGCTGCCCTTTGACGACCCGCTTCTCTAGGTAACTTCGATGCATGGTCGTCTGGCGTGCGTGTAGTCAGTCCGCGAGCCCTCGGAAGGACATCTGTTGGCAGCCTCGCGCAACGCCTTT
>NZ_BOOU01000064.1 GCF_016863395.1 Sphaerisporangium rufum
CCCACCTCCCGGTGGTGCCGCCGCGGCGGCACCACCGGCCGATCAAGGACCGTCGGTGACGGCCGACGGCACGGTAGTGGCACGAGCCCCGCTCTCCGAGGCCGGAGACGGGGCTCCGTCGGCCGGCGGGTACGCCCGAGCGGGATCCACGCCAGGTCCGGGCCTACCGCGCCGGGCCCGCAGGAGAAACGTCACCCGGCACGCCACGACCGCGACACCGGCGCCGGACGTCACCGCGAGCAGCAGCGTGAACGCCGGATACAGGTAGGCCGTCTGCAGCCAGGAGATGTCCCGGCCGCGGTAGAGCAGGCTCACCAGGCGGTGAAGTTCGACGAGCAGGGCCGGCGGCAGCAGGTAGGGCAGGAGCCGGGCGACGCTCTGCCAGGCGGGGCGGCGGCGGGCGGCCCAGCGGCGGGCCCGGCCGATTCCGCGCGCACCCAGCGGTACGGCGGCGAGCACGAGCGCCAAGGTCGTCAGGTCCATCCAGACCAGAGGAGTGCCAGGGCGCGCCGGAGTGCGTCCTTCGATGAGGTCGATGAGGCCGGCGCCGATGGTCTGGGCGTCGCGGTGCAGGGTTCCCGTGTTGGCCATGACGGCGACGCCGTACCCGGTCCCTGGCAGAAGGGCCTGGTAGGCGGTGAACGTCATCATGTCGCCGTCGTGCTCGATGAGCGGCGTCCCGGACGCGCTGGTGTCGGCCTGCCAGCCCAGGCCGTGACCATCGGCGGCCGACCGGTGCACCTCGGCGATGGCGGCGGCGGACACCACCGGTGTGCCGTCGGGTCCGCGGCCCTCGTCGTTGTGGGCGATGAGCCAGGCCGCCATGTCGCGTGCGGTGCTGAGGACCGCGCCGGATCCGGCGCCGAAGGCCGGCGGTTCGGGCAGCGCGAGCGGCGTTCCGGCGACCATCAGGTGGCCGCGGCTGCTCGGTGGCAGTTCGTCGGCGGTGTCGATGCTCCGGCTGTCCGTCATACCGAGTGGCCTGAACAGACGCTCGCGCAGGTAGGCGTCGAACGGCCGGCCGCTGACGACCTCCACCAGGCGTGCGGCCAGCTGGAAGTTCGGATTGTGGTACTCGAACCTGCTGCCCGGCTCGGCGGCCAGGCGAGCGGTGCGCATGGCGGCGACCGCCTCGCGCAGGCTGCGCACCGCAGGAGCGCTGAACGACGGGTTCGTCCGATCCGACAGGCCCGAGGTGTGGTTGAGCAACTGTCGCACGGTGACCCGTCCCGCGCGCTCGTCCGCCGGCGTGAACTCCGGCAGATACCCGCGCACGGGTGCGTCCAAGGCCACCCGGCCGGCGTCGGCAAGCTGCAGCACGGCCAGCGCCGTCATGGACTTGCTGAGCGACGCCACGGCCATGACGGTGCGGTCGGTCACGGCCGCGCCGTGCCCGGTACGCCCGTAACCCGCGGTATGGAGCACGGTGCGGCCCCGCGTGACCGCGACCGCGACCCCCGGCACGCCGGTCGCCTCCCGGTAGGACCGGACCACGGCGTCGATGGCGGCCGGGGTGATATCCCGGACGGGGGCGGTGGGAGCGGCCGGGATGGCGAGGGCCAGCGCGGTCAGGATTCGGATCAGCACCGCGCCAGTCTGCGCGGCGGCCGGCCGCCGACGCATCGGACCACCGTCCGACGTCCCCGCGAGATGGCCGTCGCTACAGTGGCATCCGTGCTGATCTCCCGCCGGGTCCTGCTCACGGCCGACGTGCTGCTCGCGGTCGCCGTGACCGGCGCCGCGGTGCTGCGGACCCCGGCGTCCGGCGTGGCGATCTGCGCGCTGTCCGGGATCGTCGGCCTGCCGCTCGCGGCGCGTCGCAGGTGGCCGGTACCCGTCCTGGCGATCGTGGCGGCGGCCGCGGCCGTCTCGGCGCTCGCCGGAGTGGGGGCGGAGGTCACGCTGTGGGCCGTCGCCGCCGCGCTGTACCCGGTGGCGCTCATATCGGCGCAGGCCGCGGGCCGCGGCCTGGCGGCCGCACTGGCGGCGATCCTGGTTCCCGGGCTCGCCGCAGCCGCCGCGAGCCGGCTCCCCCTCATCCCCGCCGCGCCGGGAGAGGAGTCGTTCAGCACCGCTCCGGTGCTGGTGAGCGTGGCCAGCGTCGTCGTCCTCGCGGGCTCGTGGTCGCTGGCCTGGGTGGTACGGACCCGCCGCCGGCACGCCGCCGAACTCTCGCGGCTGCGCACCGCCCAGGCCGTCACCGAGGAACGGCTGCGCATCGCCCGGGACGTCCACGACGTCGTCGGGCACAACCTCAGCCTCATCGCCATGAACGCCGCCGTGGCTCGCCACCTGGGCACCGAGCAGGACGCCGCGCTGCGCACCATCGAACGGGTGAGCCGCGGCGCACTGGCCGACATCCGGACCGTCCTGGGCGGGCTGCGCGAGCCGTCCCCGCCCGGTGACCCCGAGGACGGCTCGCGCGACCTGGCCGCCGTGGACGCGCTGGTCGACGCGACCCGGGCCGCGGGCGTGGAGGTCACCGTGGACGGGCCGTATCCGCCGGCCGTCCCGGCCGCAGTGCAGGCATCCGCCTACCGCATCCTGCAGGAGGCCCTCACCAACGTGCGCCGGCACGCCGGCGCACGGCACTGCCACGTCACCGTGGCCGCGACGCACCAGGCCCTTACGCTGAGCGTGGTCGACGACGGCACCGCCCCCCGAGCCGACACCGCGGCCGGACACGGGCTGGTGGGCATGCGGGAACGCGTCGGCCTGCACGGCGGCACGCTGACCACCGGCCCGGAGCCGACCGGCGGCTTCGCCGTACGGGTCACCCTGCCCTTCCCGACATGACCGGCGCCCCCCTTCCCGGAACGGCCGGCGACGACGTCCGCGTCCTGCTGGCGGACGACGACCCGCTGTACCGGGCCACCGTACGCCGCCTGCTCGACGCCTGCCCCGGCATCACGGTCGTCGCCGAGGCGGGCACCGGACGCGAGGCCGTGGCGCTGGCCGCGGGCCACCGTCCCGACGTCGCTCTCATGGACGTCCGGATGCCCGACGTCGACGGCATCTCGGCGACCGCACAGCTCATCGCCGGCCCGCACCCGCCCCGGGTCCTCGTCCTCACCGCCTTCGACCTGGATGACCACGTCTACCGGGCGCTGCACGCCGGCGCCAGCGGTTTCCTCCTCAAGGACATCACCCCGCCCCGGCTGCTCGACGCGATCCACACCGTGGCCGCCGGTGAGGCACTGCTCGCTCCCACCGTCACCCGCCGCCTCATCGCCGCCTTCACCGGCCGGCCGGCCGCCATCCGATCCCTCGAGGGAGTGACACCCCGCGAACGGGAGATCCTGACGCTCATCACCCGCGGCCTGTCGAACAGCGAGATCCAGGCCGCCCTGCACATCAGCCGGTCCACCCTCAAGACGCACATCGGACGGCTGCTGGCCAAACTCGACGCCCGGGACCGCGCCCAGCTCGTCATCGCGGGCTACCAGTCCCGTCTGGCCGAAGAACCGCCGCCGAGCACCCGGTACGACCCGTTCTCCGGCTGACCTGCGAGATCCACCTCCCGAGGGGCGCGCACCCGTTCCAGATGTCCCGCGGGCAAGCTCCCATACCAGCATCGAATCGGCGCCGGTCGCGGCGTCGCCGGTGGCCGGAACGACCGACCATTCCGAGGGTCGCGCGTAGCCGTTCTCGTTGCCGACCCAGCGCACGTCCGGCCCGCCGTCGTTCTCCATGACCGCGTTGGGCCGCAGCGTGCAGAACATGGTGGCCCAGTTCCTCAAGTTGTAGGGCTGGTTGCGGCCGGTCGGGGCGCCGTCCCATCACAGCCGTGAACCGCCATGATGTCGAGGAGTCCCGGCGCGGTGAGGTCGTCGCCCTGTCCGACCGACGTGACGCGTCACAGCGGCATTCCACGGCTAAGGGACGATCGGAGCCCCTTGCTTCGACCAAAAGTTTCGTGATCAGTACTTGAAAATTTCGGGTGCATTCTGAAAACGGTGAGGGTGGCCCGCCGGTCACTGATCGGCAGGCGAGGAGGTGCTCTCTCGAACCGTCAGAGTCGTGGCCAGTTCGAGGCCGATCTGTGGCCTCTCACCACGCCCCAGGGCGAGCGCCATCTCGGTGGCGGCGGCGGCCATCTGGTTGAGCGGCTGGTGGACGGTGGTCAGCGGAGGGTCGACGAGCGCGGCAACGGGCAGGTCGTCGAAGCCCACCACGCTCACATCCGCCGGTATCCGCAACCCCAGCTCCCGGGCGGCCTGGTAGACGCCGAGCGCCTGCAGGTCATTGCAGGCGAAGATCGCAGTGGGTCGTTCAGGCCCGCTCAGCAGGTCGAGCGCAGCCACCCGTCCGCCCTGTGTGGTCAGCTCGGCGCGTACGACGAGGTCGGTGTCCACGGACAGGCCCGCGACCTCAAGGGCCGAGCGATAGCCGTCCAGCCGGGCCCGGCAACCCAGAATCCGGTCAGGTCCGGCGATCATCGCTATACGGCGGTGTCCCAGTTGTGCGAGATGGCGGGTCGCCGACCGGCCTCCCGCCCAGTTGGTCGCGCCGACGTACGGGACGCCGTCCGGCAGTTCGGTGGTGGGGTCGAAGACCACGAACGGGATGTCCTTGGCCTGCAACTCATCACGCTGCTCCTGCGACAGTTGGGCGACCGTGACGACGCAGGCCGGGCGACGGGCCAGCATGTCACCGATCGGATGTCCCACCGAATCCTGCGGCGGCCCGAACTCGGTCAGCACGACTCCGACGCGCTGTTCACGGGCCACCCGCTCGACGCCGCGGATGATCTCCATGCCCCACATGTCCTCAAGCTCACCGAAGACGAGCTCCATCACGTTCTTGCGGTTGGTCTTGCGGTAGCCATACTCGCTGATCAGCGCCTCGACGCGGGCGCGGGTGTCAGCGGCCACGCCGGGACGGCCGTTGACGACTTTGGACACGGTCGGGATCGACACTCCGGCCGTCTCCGCGATGTAGGAGATGGTGACGGGGCGGGTCGGGTCGCCTTTCGGGTGCTCCGGGTCACTGACGGTTCCGCCTGACTCGGCGTAGGACAACCTGGCCCCTTTCATCATCGCCCCCGCGGTCAGCACCGCGCGGAGGCCCGTTCACGGCGCAAGAATAACTCGTCGCCCGCGACGGCATCTTGCGCGTTCAGGTCGAGGATCGACCCGGTCGGCCGGCCCGGGGCGAGATGGGACGCGGAGCGACCATCATGCACGCAAGTGCTTTGAAACATTCATGGCCGTTTACTAGAAAACTTTCTATACATCCAACGGCCCTCAGCCCGGCAACGACCTTAAAGGCAATGGTCATCGAGTCGCGCCGACCGACCAACGGCCCGGTGCGGTGCAGGATTCAGGGTTCGGAGTCACTCTTGCAGGCTGACGGCGCCGCTGGCGAGTGGACGGAGACATGGTCAACTCTTACTTTATGTTTCAAGCTATTCGGCTAGGAACTTTCTACGCCCAAGCTGGTTCAGCGGCGGGAGCGCAGGCCATGCTCCACCAGGTGCGGTCCCGGGGCTACAAGAGCATCCGGATCCCGATCACCTGGAGCACCACTACGGCCCGGCGCCCGACTACACCATCGACTCCGCGTGGCTGAACCGCGTCCGCCAGGTCGTCGACTGGTCCCTGACCGAAGACCATGCCTTCCGCACGACAAGGAATCCCCGTGAAGATCAAACCTCTGGCGAAGCTATTGATCAGCACACTGCTCGCCGTCGGCGTCGGCGTCGGCGCGACCGCCTTCGTGGCGCCGGAATACGGCGCGAGTGCGGCGAGCGGCCCGGCCGGCAACGACTCGGCCGGCCTGGCAGCCGGCGGCTGCGTCGCCGATCCCTCGCTGCCGGGCGCCACGAAGAGTTCTCTCTACACCGTCACGGCGGACGGCTCCCCGCTGTTCGTCGAGAAGATGACCAAGTTCGCTCCCGAGATGCAGGTGCACTACGCGCACTGCTCGATGGCGGCGGCGGGCACCGCCAGGTTCTCCGTCACCGTCGCTCAGAACTTCAACTCCTACACCGTCAGCCCCAAGAGCCGGAAGCTGGCGGTCACCCGAAGCGGCAACTCCATCACCTTCGACAGCGGCCCGAACTACTTGATCGTCCAGTTCGACTCCGCAGAGCTGCTGTTCATCCTTATTGACGCACCCGAGTCCGATCCGCCGCACCTGGGAGACGCCGACGTCAAGAGCCTGGCCGACTACGGGGTCGACAACACCGGAGGGACACTCGTCACGACCAACATCCAAAGTGCCATCAACGCCGCGTCGGGAGCGACCCGCAACATCCTGTACGTGCCGGCGGGCAAGTACCTGGTCGGCGAGCTCTGGCTGAAAAGCAACATGACGTTGTATCTGGCCGCCGGTGCCGTCCTCTACGGCTCGAACAACAAGGCGGACTTCAACACCGGCGGCGGCGGGGTGAACATCGAGGGCATGCAGCACGCCTCCCTGCGGGTGTACCAGGTCAGCAACGCGAAAGTGCTGGGCCGCGGTGTCATCGACGGCAACGGGAAATCGCTGCGGGCGCAGGGCCTGAATCTGGCCTTGCTGAAGATCGAGCAGAGCTCGAACATCGAGGTCGACGGCCCGGTCGTCCGTGACTCCAGCTACTGGAACACGCTCATCTACCGCAGCGACAAGATCACCATCAAGAACTACAAGCTGATCAACTGTCGGCCCACGACGGGTTATAACAACACCGACGGTGTGGATTTCGACGAGTCGACCAACAGCCTGCTGTCCAACGCCTTCCTCTACACCGGGGACGACAACATGGCGACCAAGAACGAGGACACCACCGCCGGTGCGATCGACACCAAGAACGTCGTCCACGAGCATGTCGTCTGCTACAGCAATTCCGGCTGCGCGAAGATCGGCACCAAGACGGAAGGGCGGTCGATGGACGGGGTCGTGTTCCGCGACATCGACGTGGTGAAGGCGGGACGCTCAATGGTGATCGACGCGGTCGACACGGCCGTCGTCTCGAACACCCGGTGGGAGAACGTCAGGGTGGAGAACACCGACAGCCTGATCGACCTGCAGGAGGACCGGCCGCCTTCCTGGCGAACCGTGAAGAACACCGCGACGATCCGCGACGCCTACTTCACCAACGTCTCTTCCGACGTCAAGAAGGTCGTCAACCTGCACGGTCGTTCGTCGACCGTGAACATCAACGGCGTACATTTCACCAACTTCACCGTCCAGGGCAAGCCCGTCACCAGTTCGACCGACGCGGACGCGAGCTGGAACATCAATTCCTACGTCTCCAACATCACCTTCTCCACGGCCCCGACCCCCACACCGTCGCCGTCACCGTCGCCCACACCGTCACTCACACCGTCACCGACCCCTACACCGTCGCCGAGGCCCACACCTTCGCCGAGCCAGTCAGGTGCCTGCGAGGTGGGCTACACGATGAACTCCTGGAACGACGGGTTCACCGCCAGCATCCACATCACCAACCGTGGCACATCAACGATCAACAATTGGACTTTGGCGTTCACACTTCCTGGCGGGCAGACCATCACCAGCGGCTGGAACGCCACCTACACCGGGTCCAGCGGTCAGATCTCCGCACGCAACGTCTCGTACAACGGGACGCTCGCACCAGGCGGATCCACCGACATCGGCTTCCAGGCCATCCATACCGGCAATACCGGCAAGCCTAACCAGTTCGTCCTCAACGGCGTCAGCTGCGCCATTTCCTGACGGAATATCGGGTCACCGGTGGGACCTCGGCCTGCCCTGCGGCACGCCGAGGTCCCGCCGGCTGGCCACGCGAGCTCCGGCCTGCAGCCCTTGGTCGACGGCAGAATCAGCGCGAAGATGTCGGCGGCTCTGGCCGCGAGTGGGCGCCCAGGGAACTGCGGCACAGCTTCGTATCCCTGCCGTCCGACCACGACATCCCGCTCGAAGACATCTCACGGCTGGTCGGGCACTCCAACACGGTGGTCACCGAGACCGGCTACCGGCACCAGATCAGGCCGGTGATCCAGAGGGCGCGACCGCGATGGACGCCATCTTCCCGCCGACGAAACCGGAGGCTTAGTCAAGCAGTTTGACACTCAGGCCCCGTCCCCGATCTTGGGGGCGGGGCGTTTTCGAAGGTGGGCGCTACTGGGTTCGAACCAGTGACCCCTCGCTTGTAAGGAGCCATGATCCGCTGGACAGGTCCATGACCTGCGTCAGCGCCCGGCTCATGATCATGACCGAGCGGTGCGGGCGAGGGCTAATGGCACGCTAATGGCACGGTGATCATGGCGGTGAACTGCGATTCGATCACGTCTTCTGGCACGAAATGGCACGGCCCCTGGCACGCACATGGCACGTCCGCACCCAATCCGCATTAGCAGCTCGGATCTCGACCGTGGCGGGAGTGTCTAATTAACGGCGGATCTGATGATCAAGGAGATACCTCTGATGACGGAGACCGCCGTGGAGAACGAGCAGACCGGGCAGGTTCAGGCACCATCGAGTGCGGTGTCGGACGAGCAGCTCGTTGCGATGCTGGTGGACCGGGCCCGGAACGAGGGGCTGCAACTGACCGGCGAGGGCGGGCTGTTGCAGCAGCTGACCAAGCGGGTGCTGGAGTCCGCCCTGGAGGGCGAGATCACCGACCACGTCGGCTATGAAAAGCATGATCCGGCCGGGAAGAACAACGGCAACAGCCGCAACGGCACCCGGGCCAAGACCGTGCTGACCGATGTCGGCCCCGTTGAGGTGAGGGTGCCCCGCGACACCGCCGGCACCTTCGAGCCGCAGCTCGTCAAGAAGCGGCAACGCCGCCTGACCGGCGTCGATGAGATGGTGCTGTCGCTGTCGGCGAAGGGACTCACCCACGGGGAGATCTCCGCGCACCTGGCCGAGGTCTATGGGGCGCAGGTGTCCAGACAGACCATCTCCACCATCACCGACAAGGTCATGGACGGCATGGCCGAGTGGCAGAACCGGCCCTTGGACCCCGTCTACCCTGTCCTGTTCGTCGACGCCATCAACGTCAAGATCAGGGACGGGCAGGTCGCGAACCGTCCGATCTACGTCGTGATGGCAGTGACCGTGGAGGGCACCCGGGACATTCTCGGCATCTGGGCCGGCGACGGCGGCGAGGGCGCGAAGTACTGGCTGCAGGTGTTCACCGAGCTGAAGAACCGCGGCCTGGGCGACGTGCTCATGTTGGTCTGCGACGGACTCAAGGGCCTTCCCCAGGCCGTCGAGAACGTCTGGCCTCGCACAATCGTCCAGACATGCGTAGTTCACCTGCTGCGGAATTCGTTCCGCTACGCGGCCCGGCAGGACTGGGACAAGGTCGCCGGGGCCCTGAGGCCGGTCTACACCGCACCCAGCGAGGATGCGGCGACGGAGCGGTTCTTGGAGTTCCAGGAGTCTTGGGGCACGAAGTATCCGGCGATCGTGAAGCTGTGGTCGGACGCCTGGGCCGAGTTCGTGCCCTTCCTGTCGTTCGACGTCGAGATACGCAAGGTCATCTGCTCCACGAACGCGATCGAGAGCGTCAACGCCCGCATCCGCAAGGCCGTCCGGGCCCGCGGACATTTCCCGAACGAGGCCGCCGCCCTCAAGTGCATCTACATGGCGCTGATGAGCCTGGACCCGACGGGCAAGGGCCACAAAAGGTGGACGATGCGCTGGAAGGCACCCCTGAACGCGTTCCAGATCGCCTTCGAAGGCCGCCTGACCCCAGGCAACAACTGACCACTCGCCAACCAAGATCAGCCGTTAAATTGACACACCCGGTCTCCTCCGCGCAAGTGGTCCGGCAAGACCCTTTCAGAGCACAAGCAGGATCGCCGGGCCTGGGTGCTCGAACAGCTCGGCCTTTCGGCAACCGACGACGAGCCGGCCCCCGCCGACCCGCACCGGTATCTGTGGCGCGTCGTCACCCCCGTCGATGACGATGTGCCATCTCTGGCCGAACGGCTGCTCACCGAGATCGCCAACCGGCAGCGATGGCGCATCGCACTACAGCAAGCCCAAGCACGAGCGGACGGACGACCCATCCACGATCTTTCGGCAACGGGGGTGGCCGCCTGATGGCGAACAAGGAAGGACGCCGGCGCTTCGGCAGTATCCGCAAGCTGCCGTCCGGCCGTTTCCAGATCCGCTACCCGGGACCGGACGGGCGTCTACGTACCGGTGAGTCCACCTACGCCACCGAGCGCGACGCGGACAAGGCGCTTTCGCTGGTGGAGGCGAAGCTCGTCACGGGCGACTGGACCGACCCCCAGCGGTCCAAGGTCAAGACTGTCGACTACGCCGAGAAGTGGATCACCGAGCGGACGAACCTGCGGCCCCGTACGGTCGAGATCTACCGGGGACTGCTGCGGCGGTTCATCGTGCCGTATCTCGGCAATGTGCCGCTCGGCAAGATCGATACGGCTACGGTCCGCGAGTGGCGGGCGACCCTCGTCGGCAAGGGCGTGGGCGCGTCCGAGGTGGCGAAGTCGTACCGGTTCCTGCGGGCCGTGCTGATGACCGCGGCCGATGACCGGATCATCCCGCGTAACCCGTGTCGGATCCGAGGTGCCGGCGAAGAGAACCCGGACGAACGGCCGGTGCTCACGGTCCCCCAGGTGTTCCAGCTCGCCGACCTGATGCCCGAACGCCTCCGCGCCCTGGTCCTGCTGGCCACGTTCGCGAGCCTGCGATGGGGCGAGGTGGCGGCGCTCCGGCGGATGGACCTGGACCTGAAGGCGGGAACCGTCAGTGTTCGGCAACAGCACGTCGAACTGGACTCCGGCGAACTGCTCATCGGGCCGCCCAAGTCGCGGGCAGGCGTCCGTACCGTCGCGATCCCCTCGGTGATCATTCCGGCCCTGGAGCATCACCTCGCGAACCACACCGGTCCGGACGATGATTCGCTGATCTTCACCGGTGCTCGGGGCGGTGTCTTCCGGCGGAGCAACTTCCGCCGCGCGGCCGGCTGGGCGAACGCCACCCGCAAGATCGGTTTAGCGGGGCTCCACTTCCATGATCTGCGGCATACGGGGAACACGATCGCGGCGGCGTCCGGGGCGAGTCTTCGCGATCTCATGGAGCGGATGGGCCACGACAGCGTACGGGCCGCGATGATCTATCAGCACAGTACGGCCCAGGCTGACCGGAAGATCGCCAATGCGATGAACAGCATGATCGAGGAAGCCGGTGGCGGCGAGTGATCTCCGAGACACGTCGAGATCCCGAAGCTAATGGCACGCTAATGGCACGGAACCCCCGTCAGAAGATCTCTGGCGGGGGTGTTTTGGCTGGTGGGCGCTACTGGGTTCGAACCAGTGACCCCTCGCTTGTAAGGCGAGTGCTCTACCGCTGAGCTAAGCGCCCGGGTCGGCCTACACCCTACGGTACCGAAGGGGATCTGAGCACATCGACGGTCCAGGTGGACCCCGCGTCGGGGACGCCGGCGGCCTGCCAGCCGAGGAGCGCGGCGCCGAGCATGCCGGCGTGCACGCCGAGGGCGGCGCGGCGCAGCGGCGGGGCGGTGCGGAAGGCCAGCCGGGCGGTGAGGCGTTCGGCGAGCGGCTCGAACAGCGCCTCCCCGGCCTCGGCCAGGCCGCCGCCGATGACGATCGCGGCCGGGTCCAGCAGCAGGGTGTACGAGGCCAGGGCGATGGACAGCGCCTCCAGCGCGTCGTCCCAGACGGCGGCGGCGTCCGGGTCGCCGCGCATGGCCAGGTCGACCACCTGCTCCGCGGTCATCGTCTCGGGCGCCATGGGGCTCTGGGCGGCCGGGTAAGCGTCCCAGGTGGCGGCGGGCTGGTGGAGGGAGGTGGCGCGGCTGAGGCGCTCGGTGTAGCGGCGGGCGACCGAGGCGGCCGAGGCGTAGGTCTCCAGGCAGCCGGTCTGCCCGCAGGCGCATCGCTCGCCGGCGGGGAAGACCGGGACGTGGCCGATCTCGCCGCCGCGGCTGGACGAACCGCCGTACGGCTCGCCGGCGATCACGACGGCGCCGGCGATGCCGGTGCCGATGGGCAGGAAGAGGAAGTCGCGTTCGGCGCGGCCGGCGCCGAGCACGCTCTCGGCAAGCCCTCCGGTACGCACGTCGTGGCCGAGCCGGACCGGCAGGGGCAGGGCGGTGAGGTCGGCGGCGGGCACGTCCTTCCAGCCGATGTTGGCCGAGTAGACCGCGGTGTCCGCGGTGACCAGGCCGGGGACGGCGATGCCGACGCCGGCCGGGGTGCCCGGGCCGGCGGCGGCCAACTCGCCGGTGAAGGCCCGGATGGCCTCGATGACGCGCAGCGGGCCGTCGGCCCGCGGGGTGGGCCGCCGTTCGGCGATGAGCACCTGGCCGGTGGCCGACACCAGCCCACCCTTCATGGTGGTGCCGCCGACGTCCAGCGCGACCACGTGACCGTGGTGGGTGGAGTGCCGCACGGGGAGCCCCCTTCCCCTCTCACATCCTGCCGCTGTCCGCCGTAATTACGGGCGCCACGCGCATTCTGGCGCAGTTTTCCGGATATATCGGCAGGAGTCAAAAGATCAGCGGGCCGGGTGGCGGCCGAACAGCCGGCCGAGCGCCGCCTCGACCTCCTCCGAAAGGCCCGGCGCGCCGGCGCCCACCAGCGACGAGGGCCGGGCGTCGGCGACGCGCGCCGGCCGGACCGCGCCGCACGAGCGGCACTCCACCTCGCCCAGCCGGCAGATGAGCCTGCTGGAGCCGCAGGTCCGGCACCGGTCGAGGTCGAGATCGAGGTCGTGCTCGCGCTGGCAGGACGGGCAGATCAGCACCTGTGCCTCGTGCCGCACTCCGCGCCGCCAGGGGCTGGCGCCGCGTACCGGGTCCGTCTGCCGGACACCGCACCGATAGCAGGGCATCGTCGCCACCGCCTCCGTCGTCCGCCGGGCGGGCGCCCGGCGTACCTCAGTACGTCACTGGAAGATTTCGGCGAGCACCTGGCGGTACTCGGGGATGTCGCGCGCCGAGGGTATCGGGTGGACCGCCTTCCAGCGGACCACTCCCTCGCCGTCGATCACGAAGGTGCCGCGCACCGCGACGCCCCGGTCCTCGTCGAGGACACCGTAGGCCCGGGCCACCTCGCCGTGCGGCCAGAAGTCCGACAGCATCGGGAAGTCGAAGCCCTCCCGGTCGGCCCAGGCCCGCTGGGCGAACATCGAGTCGACCGAGACGGTCAGCACCCGGACGCCGCCCGGCAGCGGGGCGGCGAGCCCGTCGCGGACATCGCGCAGCTCGCCCTGGCAGACGCCGCTGAAGGCGAGCGGATAGAAGACGAGCAGGACCGGCCCGCCTCGCAGGTCCGACAGCCGTACCGGGGCGCCGTGCTGGTCGCGAAGTTCGAAGTCGGGGGCGCGGTCCCCCACCTCGACGGCCATGCCGATCCTTTCAGCCGAGCGAGCGCGCACCGTCCGGCCGTACGGCTGGATGCGGCCGTACGGCGGCGCGAAGGAGAAGGAGCGGCGCCTAACGGCGTCCCTTGGGCGTCACCAGGCGCGTGCCCGACCAGTCACGGGCCGCGCTGACGCTGCTGGTCTGCGAGAGGCCCGCCGTCGCGGCGTCCTCCCCGATGTCGCTGGGCTCGACGTGGCCGTCCCGGCCCACCTTGGGAGTCAGCAGCCAGATCTGGCCGCCGTCGGCCAGCCCGGTCATGGCGTCGCTCAAGGCGTCGAACAGGTCTCCGTCGCCGTCGCGCCACCACAGCAGCACGACGTCCACCACGTCCTCGGAGTCCTCGTCGACCATCTCGTTGCCGGTGAGCTCCTCGATCGACTGGCGGAGTTCCTCGTCGGAGTCCTCGTCCCAGCCGATCTCCTGCACCACCTGACCCGGCTTGAGACCGAGTCGCTCGGCCAGGCCGCGCTCGCCCTGCGCCTGACCCGCGGTCGCGCTCACGTTTGTCCCTCCTGCTTGGATGACCCGCCTAGGGCGGCTTGCCGGCCCCTCGCGGGACCGCTTCGGCACAGTCCACACGCTGTGACCCTTCGTCGTCAACGGTCGCCACGAGCGGTGCTCCGCACCGTTATCTGCTAGTTGGACAAAAAAGACAAACGTACATGGCGTTCCGGGTTGTCGACGTTGAGGTCGATGACAGCGATGGACTGCCACGTCCCCAGCGCCGGCCGTCCGTCCAGTACCGGGACGGTGGCGTAGGGCGGGATCAGCGCCGGCATCACGTGCGACCGGCCGTGGCCGCGCGACCCGTGCGCGTGCCGCCAACGGTCGTCGGCCGGCAGCAGGTCGCCCAGCGCCGCGAGCAGGTCCTCTTCGCTGCCGGAGCCCAGCTCCAGCAGGGCGATCCCCGCGGTGGCGTGCGGGACGAAGACATGCAGCAGGCCGTCTCCTCCGCACGACCGCGCGAACTCCGCGCACTGCCGGGTGATGTCGTGCACCCGTTCCTTTGCCCCGGTGGTCACCTCGAACGTCTGGGTTCTCATCCAACGGATCTTATGATCCCCGCTGAACTGGGAGGACAATCGCATCCGGCCAGGGAAACGGATCCTCCTTCGTCGCGTTCCCTCCAGACTCGTCCCGCGGGCCCGGCGGCGAGAAGAGCCGGCGGCGAACCTCGGCCGGAGGATGGGGAAAACAACACCGAAACGTTACCTGCGCCGGACGCGGCGGTGCCGGGCGTCCCCGGCGAGGGCGCCACCCCTTATCCTCGTGCGGGCACCGGCCCGGCGGAGCGGTTGGCATGCCGCCGGCCGGGGGAGGCCGAAGGGGGCGGGGACGACCCCGGAGGCACCCCGATTCGGCCCGGCCGGACCCCCGGATCACCGCGGATTGTTGCCATTCGCGAAAAACGTCCTACCATCGGTTGTCTAGGCCATGTGTACGCCCCTGCCAGCAGGGACATCTTGGTTACCGGACGGTAGAGATGCACTTTCCGGTGTAAGCAGCCAGGATGGGAGCTGACCTAGACAACGAAGAAGAGGCTTACCAGTCCATCCTCGGAAGGCGAGACCCAGTGGCTTCCGGACGCCAGCGTTTCTCGATCATCAGTGACGGGCTACCCAGCCAGTTGCCTGATGTCGATCCCAGCGAGACCCAGGAATGGCTCGAGTCGCTTGACACCGTCGTGAAGACGGAGGGCCGGACCCGGGCCCGCTACCTGATGCTGCGCCTGCTCGAACGGGCCCGCGAGCACCAGGTCGGGGTGCCCGGACTGCGGAGCACCGACTACATCAACACCATCCCGCCCGAGCGGGAGCCGTGGTTCCCCGGCGACGAGTACGTCGAGCGGCGCATCCGCGCCTACATCCGGTGGAACGCGGCGGTCATGGTCACCCGCGCCAACGCCCGCACCAACGTGGGCGGCCACATCGCCACCTACGCCTCGGCGGCCTCGCTGTACGAGGTGGGCTTCAACCACTTCTTCCGCGGCAAGGACCACGGCGAGTCCGGCGACCAGGTCTTCATCCAGGGTCACGCCGCGCCGGGCATCTACGCTCGGGCGTTCCTGGAGGGCCGGCTCGACGAGGCGCAGCTCGACGCCTTCCGCCAGGAGCTGTCGCACGGGTTCAAGGGCCTGCCGTCCTACCCGCACCCGCGGCTGATGCCCGACTTCTGGGAGTTCCCCACGGTCTCGATGGGCCTCGGGGCGATCGGCGCGATCTACCAGGCGCGGTTCAACCGCTACCTGCTCAGCCGGAAGATCAAGGATACCAGCCGCAGCCACGTGTGGTGCTTCCTGGGCGACGGCGAGATGGACGAGCCCGAGTCGCTCGGCGCCATCGGGGTGGCCGCCCGCGAGGAGCTGGACAACCTCACCTTCGTCATCAACTGCAACCTGCAGCGGCTGGACGGCCCGGTCCGCGGCAACGGGAAGATCATCCAGGAGCTGGAGTCGTACTTCCGCGGCGCCGGCTGGAACGTCATCAAGGTCGTCTGGGGCCGCGAGTGGGACCAGCTGCTCGCCGCCGACGTCGACGGGGTGCTCGTCAACAAGATGAACACCACCCCTGACGGGCAGTTCCAGACGTACTCGGTGGAGTCCGGCGAGTACATCCGGGAGAACTTCTTCGGCGGTGACCCGCGGCTGCGCAAGATGGTCGAGCACCTGTCCGACGACGACATCCGCAAGCTGTCGCGCGGCGGCCACGACTACCGCAAGGTGTACGCGGCGTTCAAGGCGGCCCGCGAGCACGTCGGCCAGCCCACGGTCATCCTCGCCCAGACCATCAAGGGATGGACGCTGGGCAAGGACTTCGAGGCGCGCAACGCCACACACCAGATGAAGAAGATGACCAAGGCCGAGCTCAAGGAGTTCCGCGACCGCCTCTACCTGCCGATCCCGGACAAGGAGCTGGAGGGCGACCTGCCCCCCTACTTCCACCCGGGCGAGAACGACGAGGAGATCGCCTACCTTCGGGAGCGCCGGGCGGCGCTCGGCGGTTACCTGCCCAAGCGCGTCAGCCGGGCCAAGCCGCTGGCCCTGCCGGGCGAGAAGGTGTACGCCGACCTGCGCAAGGGGTCGGGCAAGCAGAACGTCGCCACCACGATGGCGTTCGTCCGGCTGCTCAAGGACCTGATGCGGGACAAGGAGATCGGCGCCCGGTTCGTACCGATCATCCCGGACGAGGCGCGCACCTTCGGCCTGGACGCGATGTTCCCGACCGCCAAGATCTACTCGCCGCACGGGCAGACCTACGACGCCGTCGACCGCAACCTGCTGCTGTCGTACAAGGAGTCGACCGAGGGCCAGATCCTGCACGAGGGCATCAGCGAGGCCGGCTCGATGGGATCGATGATCGCCGCGGGCAGCTCGTACGCCACGCACGGCGAGCACATGATCCCGATCTACATCTTCTACTCGATGTTCGGGTTCCAGCGCACCGCCGACCAGATGTGGGCGCTGGGCGACCAGATGGGCCGCGGCTTCCTGCTCGGCGCCACCGCCGGGCGCACCACGCTGAACGGCGAGGGCCTGCAGCACGAGGACGGCCACACCCCGCTGATCGCCAGCACCAACCCGGCGGCGGTGTCCTACGACCCGGCGTGGGCGTTCGAGATCGCGCACATCGTCCGGGACGGCCTGCGCCGGATGTACGGCGAGCAGCCCGAGGACGTCTTCTACTACCTCACCGTCTACAACGAGCCCTACCAGCAGCCGGCCGAGCCGGAGGGCCTGGACGTGCAGGGCGTGCTCAAGGGCCTCTACCGCTTCGCCGAGGCGCCGGAGGTGTCCGGCCCGCGGGCGAACATCCTGTCGTCCGGCGTGGCCGGGCGCTGGGCCATCGAGGCGCAGCGGATGCTCGCCGAGGACTGGGGGGTGGCGGCCACGCTGTGGTCGGCGCCGTCGTGGTCGGAGCTGCGCCGCGACGCCCTCGCGTGCGACGAGCACAACCTGCTCAATCCCGAGGCCGAGCGGCGGGTGCCCTACGTCACCCGGCTGCTCACCGACGTGCCGGGGCCGTTCGTCGGGGTCAGCGACTACATGCGCGCGGTGCCCGACCAGATCTCCCGGTGGGTGCCCGGCGACTGGGCGTCGCTCGGCACCGACGGCTTCGGCCTGTCCGACACCCGCTCGGCGCTGCGCCGCCACTTCCACGTGGACGCCGCGTCGATCACGCTGGCCGTGCTCACCGAGCTGGTGCGGCGGGGCGAGCTGAAGCCCGAGGTGCTGCGCGAGGCCATCGCCCGTTACCACCTGAAGAACGGTGTGACCGAGGTCGTCGCCCAGCCGGCCCCGGAGAGCAACGAGACGCAGTCCATGGGGGTCTGACCCTCAAGGCGATCACCGGCCCCCGCGCGTCCGGCGCGGGGGCCGGCGGCGTGTTCAGGCCTGCCCGGTGTCGCGGGCGATCAGCTCGGGCACGTCGATCGCGGCCTCGGCCAGCTCGCGGCGCTCGGCGGCGGTCTCGGCGGTGAGGCCGGCGCTGGTGATCCGGTCCAGCCGGAAGACCCGGACGTCCCGCCGTAATCGGCACCAGCCCACCAGGTACCAGAAGCCGCCCCGGCCGCCGGCGAAGACGCCGGGTTCCACGTCGCGCTCGGTGGCCGCGCCGGACCGGTCGTTGTAGGTGAGCCGCAGCACCCGCCGGTGCCGCAGCGCCTCGGCGACCACCCGGGCGATGGCCGCGCGCGCCTCGGCGGCCGCCTCCGCCTCCGCCGCGTCGCCGAGCAGCCGTACCCGGCCGGCCAGGTCGCGGGCCCGCTGCCCGGCCGCCGCCGGCAGCACCTCCAGCAGGGCGGACAGCGCGGCGCGGGCGTCGCCGGCCAGCGGCGACCCGGCCGCCTGGCTGAGCGCGACCGCGACGGCCACCGCCTGGGCGGGGGTGAAGGCGACCGGTGGCACCGGGGCCGCGGGGTCGATGGCGTAGCCGCCGCGCGGGCCCGCCTCGGCGTAGATGGGGACGCCGGCCCGTTGCAGGCCGGCCACGTCCCGCTCGATGGTGCGGGCGCTCACCCCGAACCGCGCGCCGAGATCGCGGGCGGACCGGCACCGGGGGGAGATCGCGCGCAACTCCTCGACGAGGGCATTGAGCCGATCGGTACGGTTCACCCCCCGACGTTACGCCGCGCGGGCGGGGATCCGGCGCCGCGCGGCGCACCGATTCGCCGGCGGGCACGGCGTTTTCGTGCCGGGCGAGGGCCGGCGGGCGGTCCCGGCGGGCCGCCGGGCGAGCGGCCCGGCGAGATCGGCACCGGACGTCCCCCGGCGGCCGGGCCGGCGCGGGTGGTCGCCGCCGCCCGGCGGGCGACCGCCGGAAAACCTGTCACAATGCGATCAATTCCGGCATATGGAAACTTTGGCGATCATCTCCGCGTTGGCCCCCAGCGGAACCGGTACGCTGTGCTGACTTTGCGAGAGATGGAACTTGATGGCGAAACCCGACCCGGACCCCGGCCGATCCTCACACCAAAGGCCCCCGGGCCGTGCCGGCCACATCTCGCCGCCGCCCGCCCCGCCACGACGGCTGTCGTCCGGCGCGGTGACCCTCGGGACCATCGGCCTGCTCTCCACCCTCGTGGTCGGCGCCTGCGCCGTCCAGGACCCCTTCGCCGAGCGGGTCACCGCCGACTGCGTGGACCTGGACAGCCGGACCTCCGGCGGGGAGTACCTGGTGGTGGACGACGACCGCTGCGACGACCGCACCGGCCATTACTACGGCTCCCGGGGCGCGTACGCCTGGTACTACGGCGGGGCGCGCCGGGGCGGCCGGGTGACGGCCGGCACGACCGTGCGCCCCGGCGGCGCCCGGATCACCAGCCGGTCCGGCAAGGTCATCCAGCGCGGCGGCTTCGGCGGCCGCGGCCGCGGGGGCGGCTGAGATGCGCCGGAACGCCGGCCGGCCGCGGGACGGCTGGGAGAAGACCATCGAGTCGCAGGGGCTGGCCTACCACCGCACCGCGCACCCCGAAGGGCTGTCCCGGCCGTACTGGGACGAATCCGTGCACTACAGCTTCACCATGGCCGAAGTCCTGGACCTGGAACGCCAGGTCGAGGAGCTGCACGAGATGTGCCTGGCCGCGGTGGAGCACGTGATCGCCACCGGGCGGTACGCCGACTTCGCCATCCCCGGGTGGGCGGCGCCCGCGGTGGCCGCCTCCTGGCGGCGGCGCGACCCGCACGTGTACGGCCGGTTCGATCTGCGCTACGACGGCACCGGCCCGGCCAAGCTGCTGGAGTACAACGCCGACACCCCGACCAGCCTGGTGGAGAGCTCGCTGGTCCAGTGGTTCTGGCTGAAGGACGTCCACCCCGGCGACGACCAGTGGAACTCCCTGCACGAGCGGCTGGTCGGCCGCTGGGCGGAGTTGCGGCTGCCGACCGGGCCGGCGCACTTCGCCTGGACCAACATGGACGAGACCGGCGAGGAGGCGATGACGCTCGGCTACCTTCAGGAGACCGCCGAGCAGGCCGGCCTGGACACGGTCGCCATCGCGATGGAGGACCTCGGCTGGGACGAGGCGGGCGGCCGGTTCGTCGACCTGGAGCACCGGGTGGTCCGCACGCTGTGCAAGCTGTACCCGTGGGAGTGGGCGGTCGCCGACCCGTTCGGGCCGCGCGCCGTGGCCGGGCAGGTCTCCATGACCTGGATCGAGCCGCTGTGGAAGATGCTGCTGTCGAACAAGGCGCTGCTCGCCGTGCTCTGGGAGATGTACCCCGGCCATCCGAACCTGCTGCCCGCCCACCTCGACGGCCCGCGCGGCCTGGACTCCTACATCGTCAAGCCGCTGCTCGGCCGGGAGGGCGCCGGCATGAGCGTGGTCACCCCCGGCGGCTCGCTGCGCACTCCCGGCGAGTACGGCGCCGAAGGCCACGTCTACCAGGAGTTCCGCCCGCTGCCCGACTTCGGCGGCGGCCGCCCGGTGCTCGGCGCCTGGGTCGTGGGCGACGAGGCGGCCGGCCTGGGCATCCGGGAGACCGCCGGCCTGATCACCGATGACTCCTCCTCGTTCGTCCCGCACCGCGTCGCGTCCTGACCGGCCGCCGTCCCCGCCCCCCGCACAAGGAGATCCACATGACCGTCGCGCTCGCCGCCCCGCTCGCCGAGGCGCTCGGCCGGGGCGCCCTGGCCATCCTCGCCTACGCGCTCCTCGGCGTCGCGCTGCTGGTCGCCGGCTTCTACGTCGTCGACCTGACCGTGCCCGGACGGCTCAGCAAGGTCATCCAGCAGGACCGCAACCCCAACGCCGCGCTGCTGGCCGGCTCCGGGGCCGCCGCGGTCGGCCTCATCGTCGCCGCGTCGATCTGGTCGGCCGGCGGCGTGCTCCATGAGGGCCTGCTGTCGGCGCTGGTGTTCGGGCTGACCGGGATCGCGGTGCAGACGGCCGGCACGCTGCTGTTCGACCGGGTGGCGGGCATCTCGATGCGCCGGCTGGTCACCGAGCCGGAGCTGGAGCCGGGCACCGTCCTGCTGTCGGTCACGCACCTGACCATCGGCGTCATCACCGCGGTCGCGGTCATCTAGCCCCCGACCGGCCGCCCGCGGCGCTCGCACTCCCGCTGACCTGGCACCCTAGGGGGGTGAACGACCGGGTACGCGAGGACACGGCGCGGCGGCTGGAGCGCGCCATGGGCAGCCTGGGCACCGCCGCCATGGCGCGCATGGACGAGCGGCTGCCGTGGTACCGGGCGCTGTCGGCCGAGGACCGCTCGTGGGTGGGTCTGGTGGCCCAGGCGGGCATCGCGGCGTTCGTGGAGTGGTTCCAGCACGCCGACGAGGTCCGGCCGGTGCCGAGCATCGAGATATTCGGCACCGCCCCGCGCGAGCTCAAGCGCTCGGTGTCGCTGCAGCAGACCGTCGACCTGGTGCGCATCGTCGTGGAGGTCGTGGAGGCCAAGGTCTCCGAGCTGGCCGCCCCCGGCGGGGAGGAGGTGCTGCGCCAGGCCATGCTCCGCTACACCCGGGACGTGGCGTTCGCCGCCGCCCACGTGTACGCGCGGGAGGCGGAGGTGCGCGGCGCCTGGGACGCCCGGCTGGAGGCGCTCATCGTGGACGCCCTGGTGCGCGGCGAGGTGGACGACGGGCTGCACTCGTGGGCGGCGGCGCTCGGCTGGACGTCCTCCCCCGTCGTGGTGCTCGCCGGGTACGCCCCGGACGCCGACCCGCAGACGCTCATCGACGGCATGCGCGACAAGGGCCGCCGCCTCGGCCAGGACCTGCTGGCCGGCGTGCAGGGCGACCGGCTGATCGTCATCGTGGGCGGCGCCGACAGCATCAGGGACGCCGCCCGGCACGTGGTGCCCCGGTTCGGGCCCGGCCCGGTCGTCATCGGCCCGGAGGTGCCCGACCTGCACGCGGCGGCCCGCTCGGCGCGGGCGGCCACCGCCGGCCTGCGGGCCGCGGTGGGCTGGCCGGACGCGCCGCGGCCGGTCCTGGCCGAGGACCTGCTGGCCGAGCGGGCCATCGACGGCGACGAGGACGCCCGGCAGCAACTGGTGGAGACGGTCTACCGCCCGCTGGAGGGCACCCCGCTGCTCGACACGCTCGCCACCTACCTGGAACAGGGGACATCTTTGGAAGCCACGGCGCGTCTGTTGTTCGTCCATCCGAACACGGTGCGTTACCGTTTGAAGAAGATCACAGAGCTGACGGGCTACCTGCCCACCGAAGGCCGGTCCGCCTTCACGCTGCAGGTCGGGTTGATCCTCGGCCGGCTGGCGGAGACGGGCGTCAGCTGACCGCACGCCGGGGTTTCGGTAACCGTCCGGAAATCTCCCCTGGAGGTTTCCTACAAAGACCGACTGACAAAGTTCGTACGGATCATTAGCGGTGTGGTGAACTCCTACAGGGCATGGTGGATTTTGTGCTCGTCATCGTCGCTCCCGGCCAAGGCGCCCAGGCTCCCGGCTTCCTGTCCCCATGGCTCGAGATACCCGGCCTGCGGGACCGGCTGTCGGCGTGGTCGGAGATCGCCGGCCTCGATCTGATCTCGTACGGCACCACCGCGGGCGCGGAGGAGATCCGCGACACCGCGGTCGCGCAGCCACTGCTGGTAGCCGCCGGGCTCGCGGTGGCGGAGGCGCTCCTGGCCGCCGCGCCCGCCGATCCCCCGCCTTTCCGGCTCGCGGCCGGCCACAGCGTCGGTGAGTTCACCGCCGCCGCCGTCGCCGGAGTGCTCGCCCCCGAGGAGGCCGTCGCCCTGGTCCGCCAGCGCGGGCTCGCCATGGCCAAGGCCGCCGCGGTCACCGGCACCGGCATGACCGCCGTCCTCGGCGGCGACGAGGACGAGGTGCTGGCCGCCATCGAGCGGCACGGACTGACCCCGGCCAACATCAACGGCGCCGGCCAGATCGTCGCCGCGGGCACGCTGGAGCAGCTGGCGGCGTTCGCCGCCGAGCCGCCGGCCCGCGCCCGGCTGCGGCCGCTGTCGGTCGCCGGCGCCTTCCACACCCACCACATGGCCCCCGCGGTCGAGCACCTGCGCGCCGAGGCCGCCGCGGTCACCCCGGGCGACCCGCGGGTGACGCTGCTGTCCAACGCCGACGGCGCCGCCGTCTCCTCCGGGGCCGCGTTCGTCGAGCGGCTGGTCGACCAGGTCGCCCGGCCGGTCCGCTGGGATCGGTGCATGGCCACCATGACCGGGCTCGGCGCCACCACGATGATCGAGCTGCTGCCCGGCGGCACGCTGGCCGGGCTGGCCCGCCGCGCGATGCCCGGCGTGGCGACGGTCGCGCTGAAGACCCCCGACGACCTGGACGCCGCCCGCGCGGCGATCGGCAAGGAGACCGCCCAGTGAGGATCCAGCGCGGCGCCCCCGGCGCCAAGGTGCTCGCGTTCGGCGGCTACCAGCCGGCCGGCGTCGTCACCAACGACGACCTGGCCAAGACGATCGACACCAGCGACGAGTGGATCCAGAGCCGGGTCGGCATCAAGGAGCGCCGGATCGCCGGCCCCGAGGAGACCGACGTCGACATCGCGGTACAGGCGGGCGGCAAGGCGCTGGCCGCCAGCGGGCTGTCGGCCGGCGACATCGACCTGGTGGTGGTGGCCACCTGCACGCTCGAGGCGCAGATCCCGAACGCCGCCGCCCGGGTGGCGCACCGGCTCGGCATCGGCGCGCCCGGCGCCTTCGACGTCAACGCGGCTTGCGCCGGCTTCTGCTACGCGCTGGCCGCGGCCGGCGACGCGGTGCGGGCCGGCTCGGCGACCAACGTGCTGGTCGTGGGCACCGAGAAGCTGTCGCAGTGGGTCGACTGGACCGACCGCGCCACCTGCGTGATCTTCGCGGACGGCGCCGGCGCCGCCGTGGTCGGCCCGGCCGAGACGCCGGGCATCGGCCCGGTGGTGTGGGGCAGCTCCGGCGACCGGTCCGACGCCATCATCGTCCGCGACCGCGACTCCTTCCTGCAGCAGGAGGGCCAGACGGTGTTCCGCTGGGCCACAACCGCGCTGCACCCGGTCGCCAAGGAGGCCTGCGAGCGAGCCGGCGTGCATCCCTCCGAGCTCGCCGCCTTCGTCCCGCACCAGGCCAACCTGCGCATCATCGAGGCCATCGCCCGCCGGCTGGGCGCCGAGCAGGCGGTGATCGCCAAGGACATCGTGCTGGCCGGCAACACCTCCGCGGCGTCGATCCCGCTGGCGCTCAGCCGCATGATCGAGCGCGGTGAGGTGCGGTCGGGCGACCTCGCCCTGCTGCTCGGCTTCGGCGCCGGCCTCACCTACGCCGGCCAAGTGGTCGAGATCCCCTGATCCTGTACGGAAGGCCCGCACGGCTCGCCGTACACCCAAAGAGAAGAATCCGATAAAGGAGAAATCGCGACATGGCAGTGACCGAGCAGGAGATCCTCGCGGGCCTGGGCAAGATCATCAACGAGATCACCGGCATTCCGGCCGCCGAGGTCACCCCGGAGAAGAGCTTCGTGGACGACCTCGACATCGACTCGCTGTCCATGGTCGAGATCGCCGTCGCCGCCCAGGACGAGTTCGGTGTCGAGATCCCCGACGACCAGCTCAAGCACCTGAAGACCGTCAAGGACGTCGTCAACTTCATCCAGAACTGACCGCCCGGGGGCGTCCGGCCCCGCCGGGCGTCCCACGGGCCGGCACGCACGGGCGTGCCTCGCGTCGAACACAAGGAGCGCATCAAGTGAGTACGGATCGGGTACGCGTCGTTGTCACCGGGCTCGGCGCGACAACGCCACTCGGTGGAGACGTCGCATCGACCTGGTCGGCGCTCCTGGCCGGACGGACCGGCGTCGCCTCGCTCACCGAAGAGTGGGTCGACACCCTGCCGGTGAAGTTCGCGGCGCGGGCCGCCGTGGAGCCCACCGAGGTGCTGCCCAGGCCCGAGTCGCGGCGGCTGGACCGGGCCGAGCAGTTCGCCCTGATCGCGGCCCGCGAGGCCTGGCAGGACGCCGGTGCGCCGAAGGTCGCGCCGGACCGGCTGGGCGTCGTGGTCGGCAGCGGCATCGGCGGCATCACCACGATCCTGGCGGCCTACGACGTCTACAAGGAGAAGGGCTGGCAGCGGCTGTCGCCGTTCACCGTCCCGATGCTGATGCCGAACGGCTCGGCCGGCTGGATCGGCATCGAGATCGGCGCCACCGCGGGCGTGCACGCCACCGTCAGCGCCTGCGCCACCGGCGCCGAGTCCATCGGCTACGCGATGGACATGATCCGCAGCGGCCGGGCGGACGTCGTGGTCGCGGGCGGCACCGAGGCGGCCATCCACCCCCTCAACATCGGCTCGTTCGCGGCGATGCGCGCCATGTCCACCCGAAACGACGACCCCGCCCACGCGTCCCGGCCGTGGGACCGCGACCGGGACGGGTTCGTGCTCGGCGAGGGGGCGGGCATCATCGTCCTGGAGTCCGAGCAGCACGCCCTGGCGCGCGGCGCACGGGTGTACGCCACCGCGGCCGGCATCGGCTACTCCGGTGACGCCCACCACATCGCGCAGCCCGAGCCGACCGGTGCCGGGCTGCGGGCCGTCGCCCGCCGGGTGCTGGCCGACGCCGGCCTGACCGGCGCCGACATCCGGCACGTCAACGCGCACTCCACCTCCACCCCGGCCGGCGACGTCGTGGAGACCATCGCCATCCGCGACGTCATCGGCGACCACCCGCTCGTCACGTCCACCAAGTCGATGACCGGCCACCTGCTCGGCGGGGCGGGCGGCATCGAGTCGATCTTCACCATCAAGGCGCTGCAGGAGCGCGTGGTGCCGCCCACCGTCAACGTGGAGAACCTCGACGAGGGGGTCGAGGTGGACGTGGTCCTCGACCAGCCGCGCCCGCTCCCCCAGGGCCAGATCGCCGCGATCAACAACTCGTTCGGGTTCGGCGGCCACAACGTCGCCGTCGCCTTCACCAGCGTCTGATCCGAAGGCGACCGGTACCGTGCTCGACAACCGGGCGGTGATCGAGGCCTCCGGGGAGGAGCCCGCCGATCCCCGCGATCCGCGCACCCGCCTCGCCGCCTTCTTCGACGAGGGCTCGCTCCAGCTGATCTCCGTCGAGGACGGCAGCGGCGTGCTGGCCGCCACCGGGCGGGTGCAGGGCGTGCCGGTGGTCGCGTTCGGCAGCGACGCCCGCGTCCAGGGCGGCGCCATGGGCACCGAGGGCTGCGAGCACATCGTGCACGCCTACGACGTCGCCGTCCGCGAGCGGGTGCCGATCGTCGGCCTGTGGCACTCCGGCGGCGCCCGGCTGGCCGAGGGCGTGGAGTCCCTGCACGCGGTGGGCCGGGTGTTCGCCGCGATGACCCGGGCCTCCGGCGTCGTCCCGCAGATCTCGGTGGTCCTCGGCCCGGCGGCCGGCGGCGCCGCCTACGGCCCGGCCCTCACCGACCTGGTGATCCTGTCCGACCAGGGCCGGATCTTCGTCACCGGCCCGGACGTGGTGCGCAGCGTCACCGGCGAGCGGATCGACATGGCCGGGCTGGGCGGCCCCGAGCCGCACAGCAGGCGCAGCGGCGTCGTGCACGTGGTCGCCAAGGACGACACCGAGGCGCTGCGCGACGCCCGGCGCCTGGCCGTGCTGCTCGGTCACCAGGGCCGGGTCCGCCTCGCGTCGGTGCGGGACGCCGACTTCACCGGGCTGCTGCCGCAGCAGGCACGCCGCGCTTACTCGGTGCACCCGCTGGTCAACGGGCTGCTGGACGAGGCCGGGCTGGAACTGCACCCCAAGTGGGCGCCCAACATCGTCACCACGCTCGGCCGGCTCGGCGGGCGCACCGTCGGGGTGATCGCCAACAACCCGATCCGGCTGGCCGGCTGCCTGGACTCCGCCTCGGCGGAGAAGGCCGCGCGGTTCGTCCGGATGTGCGACTCCTTCGGGGTGCCGCTGGTGGTACTGGTGGACGTCCCCGGCTACCTGCCCGGCGTCGGCCAGGAGCACGACGGCGTGGTACGCCGCGGCGCCAAGCTGCTGCATGCCTTCGCCGAGGCGTCGGTGCCCCGGGTGACCCTGGTGACCCGCAAGGCCTACGGCGGCGCCTACGTGGCGATGAACTCACGGGCGCTCGGCGCCACCCGGGTGTTCGCCTGGCCGACCGCGGAGCTGGCCGTGATGGGCGCGCTCGCCGCCGTGCGGGTGCTCAAGCGGCGCGAGATCGCCGCCGCGCCCGAGGAGGAGCGCCCCGCGCTGGAGCAGCGGCTGGCCGAGGAGCATGAGAAGGTCGCCGGCGGCCTGGACCGGGCGATCCAGGCCGGCGTGGTGGACGAGGTGATCGAGCCGGCCGAGACGCGCACCGCCATCGCCAAGGTCATCGCGCAGGCCGCCCCCGCCCGCGGCGCGCACGGCAACATCCCGCTCTGACCACCCCGCGACCACCCGCGCCACCGCACCCGGCCCGCCATCCGATTCCCGGCCCGCGGCCGTTCTCCGGCGTCCCCGGCACCTTCAACCGGCCGGCCGGATCGGGCGGCCAGGATCCGGGAAAGCCGGCAGGGGCTCCCCAGGGCGGTTCCACCGCCACCACCGGCCCGGCGGGCGGGTCGGTGGCGTCAGCACCGGCGGCCGGGACGCGCCGGGGCACGCCGCGGCCGGCCGTCAGACGGCGGCGTGCAGCCAGCGGACGGGGGCGCCGTCCCCGGCGTACCGGAAAGGTTCCAGTTCCTCGTCCCACTGCTTGCCGAGCAGCCGGTCCAGTTCCTCGGCGAGGACGGCCCGGCCCTGCTCGGCCATGAGCATGACGTTCCGCAGCCGATCCTCAGGGATCATGATGTCACCGGACACCCCGATCACCGCGGTGAAGGCGCCGAGCGTCGGGGTGTAGGCGTGCCGCGACCCGTCCACGCCCGGCGAGGCGTCCTCGGTGATCTCGAATCGGATGCGCTGCCATCCCATCAGCGACGAGGTGATCGCCGCCGCCGTGCCGGGACGGCCTTCCCATTCCGCCTGGGTCCGCACGGTGCCAGGCTGGGCTGGCTGGGGCGTCCACGACAGATCTACGGGTATGCCAAGGACACCCGCGACCGCCCATTCGATATGCGGGCACAGCGCGGGCTGAGCCGAGTGGACGTACAGCACGCCACGAGCAGACACCGGACCTCCCGTTTCGTACGAGGTGCGCCTTCCCCAACGTCCTCGTACTGGGATGATCACAAGTGACTGAGGGAGAGACTACCGTCCGTCGTGGCGGGGCACCAGAGCCGGGTCATACCTAATCATGCTTGGTGACCTTCCGTATACCGCAAAACGCGGTCCGCGGCGGCCGGTGACCGGGTCCACGCGCGAGCGCGCGGACGCCGCGAGGCCGATCGCACCGGCGGCGGCGCCGATGGCGGACCGGATCCGGACCGCCCGCCGCGGCCGGCCCCCGGGTGTTCGGCGGTTCCACGGCCGGTGACCGGCCCACCCCGATAGGGTGCTCACCCAAAGCAATGTAACCGACACGCAAAGTCATGGCATGCCATACGAGCTCGACCTTCTCGACGAGACCGCCTGGCGCGACCTGGTCGACCGGTTCGGCCACCGCATGTGGGCGGTGGCCCGCGCCTGCGGCCTGGACACCGCCGACGCCGCGGACGCCGTCCAGGCGGCCTGGCTCCGGCTCGTCGAGAGCCTGCCCTCGATCCGCGACCCCGACCGCGTCGGCGCCTGGCTGGCCACCACCACCCGGCACGAGGCGGTACGCATCGGCCGCCGCCGCTCGGGCGACCGGCACGCCGAGCTGCCGGCCGAGATCCCGGCACCGGACACCGACCCGGCGGCGGCGATGCTCACCGTCGAGGACGGGCGCCGGCTGTGGGCCGCGGTCGACGCGCTGCCCGAACCCTGCCGCACGCTGCTGCGGCTCGTCGTCACCGTGCCGGAGGCCGGATATGCCCAGATCGCCCGGCGGATGGCGATGCCGATCGGCAGCGTCGGCCCGACCCGCATGCGCTGCCTGCGCCGGCTGCGCGCGCTGATGGGGGACGACCGATGAACCCTCCTTCCGATGAGGCCTACCTGCTCGCGGCGCTGCGGATGGCCGCGGGCACCGATCCGGTGCCCCCCGGGGTCGCGGCGGACGCGCGGGCCGCCTACGCGCTCCGCCTGCCCGGCGGCGTCACCGCCGTCCCGCTTCCCCGCGCCACCGGCCGGCCCGGCGCCCGCTCCGGCGCCCGCCGGGAGCCGCCGGCCCGGCCGCCCGGCGGGGCCGGCGAGCGCGGTGCCCCGCCCGGGCGGCCGCGGGCCGGCGAGAACGAGCCGCGGCTGGTCTCGTTCGCCGGCGGCGGGCTGGCCATCGACGTCGAGATCACCGTCTGTGACGGCCACCTCGACGTCGCGGGCCAGGTGCGACCGGCGCTCCCGGCGGGTTCGCGGATCGAGATCCGCACGCCGCGGCTCAGCGAGGTGCGCTTCCCGGCCGGATCCGGCGAGTTCGCCGCGACCGGGCTGCCGCACGGCTGGCTCAGCGTGGCCTGCCACCGCCCGGGCCAGGCCACGGTGGCGACCCGCTGGCTGTGCGTCCGCCCATGACCGCCCGCGTGCCCCGGACGCCGGCGGAGCTGGTGGCGGCGGCCGAGGAGGCCGTCCGCATGTCCGGCTCCGACCCGGGCCGGGCGGCCGCCGCGGCCCGGGACGTGCTGGACCGCGCGCGGGCGGCCGACTGCGGCGAGGCGGTCTCGATCGCCCACCGGGCCCTGGCGCTGACCGAGCGGGAGTTCGGCCACCTGCACCGGGCCGCCGACCATCTGGACCGCGCCGTCGCCGCCGCCGGCCGGCACCCGGAGCGGGCGGCGCAGGCCCGGCTGTCGCTGGTCTCCGTCCGCGCCGAGCTGGGCGACCCGCTGGACGCGTTGCGGATCGCCCGGCTCGCCGAAGGGCACCTGACCGGCCTGGACACGGCCCGGCTCGGCGTGCAGCGCGCCGTCGCGCTGGTCCAGCTCGGCCGGGCGGCCGAGGCCGTCGCGCACTGCGACGCCGCGGTGGCCCTGCTCACCGGCGGCGGCGACGTCCGGTTCCTGGCCGGGGCGCTGCTCAACCGCGGCATCGCCCACACCTACCTGGAGCGGTACGACGCCGCCCGGGCCGACCTGGCGGCGTGCGCGGCGATCGCGCGGGACGCCGGGCTGGACCACATCGCGGTCCTGGCGACCGGCAACCTGCCGTTCGTGGCGGCCCGATGCGGCGACATCCCGGCCGCCTTCGCCGGGTACGAGGCGGCGGAACGGGCGCTGGCCGGCTACCCGGAGCGGCTGGCCACCATGCGCGCCGACTTCGCGGGCGCGCTGCTCGCCGCCCACCTGCCGGGCGAGGCCCGCGCCCTGCTCGCTCAGGCCGTTCCCGAGCTGGCCGCCGCGGGCGCGCGGGTGGCGCTGGCCGAGTCCCGGCTGTCGCTCGCCCAGGCCGAACTGCTCGTCGGCGACCCGCGGCGGGCCCGGGCCGGCGCGGAGCTGGCCGCCGGCGAACTGGCCGCCCAGGGCCGCGCCGCCTGGGTGCCGCTGGCGGAGGAGGTCGTGCTGCGCACCCGGCTGGCCGCCGGGCCGCCGTCGGCGGCGCTGCTGGCCGAGGCACGGGCGCTGGCCGGGCGGCTGGCGGGCCAGGGGTGGGCGACGGCCGCCGCCGGGCTGCGGCTGGCGGCGGCCGAGCTCGCGCTGGCCCTCGGGCTGCGCGGCGCCGCCCTCGCCGAACTGTGGCCGCTGACCGCCGCCGGGGCACCCGGCCGGACCAACCGGGTGCTCCGGCACCACGCGGTCGCGCTGACCCGCAGCCTGCGCGGCGACCGCTCGGGCGCCTTCACGGCGCTACGGGCCGGTCTGCGGGCCGCCGCCACCGGTGGCGAACCGTTCGACGACCCGGGGGTGCGCGCGCACGCGGTCCGGGCCGGGGAACGGCTCGCCGCGTTCGGTCTCGCCCTCGCGCTGTCCGACGGCCGCCCGGAGGCCGTCCTGGCCTGGGCCGAGCACTGCCGGGCCGTCGCCCGCGGCCACCTCGACCCGCCCGCCGGCCCGAACCGCGACGGCCCCCCGCCCTGGCCGGCCGGCACGGCCCACGCGGGATCGGACGCCGAACCGCGCGGGCTGGAGCAGGCGGCCCGGCTGGGTGGCGAGCTGGCCGGAGCCGCACTGGTCGAGTTCGTGCGCCACGGCGACCGGTTGTCGGCCGTGGTCGTCACGGCCGGCCGGTGCGTGCTGCGACCGCTCGGCTCCGGCGCCGCCGCGGCCGAGGCGACCATCCGGCTGCGGTACGCCATGCGGCGGGCGGGCCTGCGCGACACCGGCGGTCCGAGCGACGTGCGCGGGGCCGCCGAGGCGCTGGCGAGCCGGCTGCTGCGTCCGCTGGCCGCCGACATCGCCGACCGGCCGCTCGTGATCGTGCCGACCGGCGCCCTGCACACCGTGCCCTGGCCGGCGCTGCCACCGCTGCACGGCCGGCCGGTGTGCGTGGCGTCCAGCGCCCAGGCCTGGGCGGCCACGGCTCGCGCGATCTGGCCCGGGGATTCCGCCGGGGAGGTCACCGGCGCCCAGGCCGACGCCGGCCGCGGCGGTGCCGGCGGGGACGGCGACCGGCGAGACGACGACGGCCGGGACGACGGCCCCGGGCCCGGTGATCTCCGCGATCGGGGCGGAGGGCCGGCCGCCGGGCGGGCCCGGGGTGCCGGGCCGCGGGTGGTCGCGGTGGCCGGGCCGGGCCTGCGGCACGCCGAGGCCGAGGCCGCGATGGTCGTCCGCACCCACCGGGCCCGGCACGGCGCCGCCCGCGCCCCGGCACGCACCGCCGACGTCCTCGGCGCGCTGGGCCGGGCCGAGATCGTGCACGTCGCGGCGCACGGCGTCTTCTGCGCCGGCAGCCCGCTACTGTCCGGCATCACCCTGGACGACGGACCGCTCATGGCCTACGACCTGCTGCGACCGGCCCGGGTGCCCCGCCTGGTGGTGCTGTCGGCCTGCGACGCGGGAATGGCGCACGCACCGGTCGACGGGGCGCCGCTCGGCCTGGCCGGCACCCTGGTGGACCGGGGGGCGGCCTGCGTCGTCGCCGGGCTGGTCCCGATCCGCGACGAGGACGCCCTCGCCCTGATGACCGCCTTCCACGAGCTGCTGGCGCGCGGCCGCACCCCGGCGGAGGCCCTGGCCGCCGCCGGCGAGCGGACCGGTGTCCGCGGCCTCGCCTGCTTCGGCTCGCTCGGCCGCCCCCTGTTCCCACCACCGCGGCCCGCGGTCTGACGCGGGCGACGGCCGGGATGCGCCCGTCAGCCGGTGGCGGTGGGGCGGTCGGGATCGGTGATCCAGTGCGACCAGGAGCCCGCGTACAGGGCGGCGGGCACCCCGGCCAGCTCCAGGGCCAGCACCTGGTGGGCGGCGGTGACGCCGGAGCCGCAGTAGGCGCCGACCGGCACCCCCGGCACCGCGCCGAGCGAGATGAACCGCTCGCGCAGGAACTCCGGCCGGTGGAACCGGCCGGCGGGATCGACGTTCTCCGACGTCGGGGCACTGACCGCACCGGGGATGTGCCCGGCGACCGGGTCCACGGGCTCGGTCTCGCCGCGGTAGCGCTCGGCGGCCCGGGCGTCCAGCAGCACGCCGTCGCGCGCCAGCGCGCCGGCCTGGTCGGCGTCCAGCACCGGCATGCCGCCGGGCCGTGCGGTGAAGTCGCCCGGCGTGACCCGCGGTTCGTCCGCGGTGACCGGCAGGCCGGCCTCGGTCCAGGCGCGCAGGCCGCCGTCCAGCACCCGGACGTCGCGGTGCCCGAAGTAGCGCAGCGTCCACCAGGCGCGCGCGGCGGCCGTGGCGTCCCCGTCGTCGTGAACGACGACCGGCCGGCCGCCCGAGACGCCGAGCCGCCGCATCGCCCGCTGGAAGTCCGCCGGCTCCGGCAGGGGATGCCGCCCGCCGGCCCCGGGCGGGCCGGCCAGGTCGTGATCCAGGTCGCAGAACACCGCGCCCGGCAGATGGCCGGCCCGGTAGAGATCCATGCCCGGCGGGCCGGCGAGCCGCCAGCGCACGTCCAGGATCGTGACCTGCGGCGCCATCGCGCTCAGCTCGTCGGCACCGATCAGCGGCCCGGTCGTCGTGGTGCGTTCAGCCATGGGCGAAGCCTTCCCCATGCCGGGGCGCGATGTCCACGCGCCCCGGCGCGGGCGGGCGGATCAGCCGGCGGCCGTGCGGGCGGTCGCCTCGGACAGGGCCTTGGCGAAGGCCAGGACGTTGCCGACCGCCTCGGGGCCGTCGGCGGCCTCGCTGACCCGCAGCGAGAGGTCATCGGCGGTGATGGCGCCGGTGTAGCCGTGGTCGGCGTCGCAGTTCTCGTCCCCGCAGGTGGCAGGCTCCAGGTCGACGTGGGAGATCGCGCCCCAGCCGATCGTCAGCGTCACCTCGGTCGGCGGGACGCCCGGAACGTAGGAGGCGGGGTCGGGGACGACCCTGGTGACCGCCACGGACTGGACGCGGCTGAGGCGGACCGCCTCGGTGGTCGTGGAGGCGTGCGATGTGGGCATGCCGTCGGCGGGAGGGTGCTCGTCGGTGTGGCAGACGAGCAGGCGGGTGGGGGACAGGACGACCACCGTGACGTGCCTGCGCACCTCCATCGCCGGGTCGAACGTGGCCTCGTGGTGGACGACGAACGCCGTCACCGGCTCCTTGCCCAGCGCGGACTCCGCCGCGTCGGCGACGAGGTCGGGGTAGTAGCCGCTGCGTTCGATGGCCTCGCGCAGACCAGCGGCCGAGACTCGGGTTTCCCTCATGGTTCCATCCTGCCCTGTCCCGGCGGGCTGTTTCACCCCGCCGGACATCTGGGACGGATGTGCCCGCCGAGACCATCGAGGTCAGCGAGGTCAGCGGGGTCCCGCTGCCGCGGCCCGGCGGGCCGCGGCGGCCCGACCCGCGCCGAGCAGTGGGTCTACGCGCCGGACGGGCGAGCCGGACGGGCGTCCGCCACCGCTCACCGGTGCCCGCGCCCCGGCCGGCGGCGTCCTGGAGGCGGGAAACTTTCATCCACCGGTCCACCGCATCGGGTGCCCGGCTCTCGGGTACGCCCCGGCGGCCGGTGGACCGGTGCGTCAGCGGAGCCGGCGCGGGCCGCGGTCCGGCCGGGGACCGACGGCGTCCCGGACGATCACGCGGGCGCCGAGGACGTGGACGCCCTTCTCGCCGGCCAGCACCGGATCCAGGTCCAGCCGGACGATCTCCGGCAGCTCGTCGGCCAGCCGGCCCACCCGGACCAGCAGGTCGGCCAGCGCGCCGACCGCCACCGGCGGATAGCCGTGCCCGCCGAACAGCAGCGGTGCGGCCCGGATCGAGCGCACCAGGGCGGCGGCGTCCTCGCCGGTCAGCGGGGCCAGGCGGAACGCCTCGTCGCCGAGCAGCCGGGCGGTGGCCTCGCCCAGCGCGAACGACACCACCGCTCCGAAATCGGGATCGTCCACCAGCCGGATGACCGTCGGCACCGCGGGCTGCGGCGACATCCGCTGCACCGCCAGCGGCACCGCCGGGCCGAGCAGGGCCGCCAGGTCCTGGTAGGCCTGGCGCACCCCGGCCGGGTCGGACAGGCCCAGGCGGACGGTGCCGGCCCGGTGGGCCACCTCGGGATCGGCCGACCGCACCACGACCGGCCCGCCCAGCCGCTCGGCGGCGGCCACCGCCTCCGCCGCCGAGGCCACCGGCTCGGCCGGCCAGACCTCGATGCCGTAGCAGGCGAGCAGCGCGGCGGCGTCGGCCCGCCCGGCCGCGATCTCGCCACCCGGCATGGAACCGGGTGCCGGAACCGCGCCCGAGTCCACGCCCGGAACCACGCCCGGCTCCGAGCCCGACACAGCCCCCGAGCCCGAGGTCTGGGCCGGGGCCGAGGTCTGGGTGGGCGACGTGGTCGTAGACGGGGTGGCGGTCGCAGAGGAGGGCGAGATCGAGGGGGGACCGGGCGGTGGCGAGGCGGAGGTGGAACCGCCGGATCGGGCCGTGGCGACCATCCGGGCGACGACGGTCCGGGCGGCCGCGGTGTCCACGCCGGCCGGCTCCGGGACGGTGCCGGGCGGGCGCTCGCGGTACCGCGCGTACCGCTCGGCGTGGGCCAGGGCGCGCACCGCCTCCTCCGGCGCCGGATAGGACGGGACCGACCCCTTGCCCGGACCGCCGCACTCCCCGGGGACCCGCAGTTCGGCCGGCAGGCCGAGGCGTCCCTCGAAGGTGGCCAGCACCGGCTTGCCGGTCTCCCGGGCCGCCCGGACGATCTCCGCCGCGACGCCGGCCGCGTCGCCGGGGATCGGCGGCATGTAGATCGCGACGATCGCGTCGGCGTCCTGTCCGGCGGCGGCCAGCGCGGCGCGGTAGCCGGCCGGGCCGGCCGCCGCGCCGAGGTTGGCGGGCGGCCGCGGCTCCAGCCCGGCGGCGACGCAGGCGTCGGCGGCCAGCAGGGCGAGCGCGTCGGAGTTGCTCACCACGCCCACTCGCGGGCCGGCCGGCAGCGGCTGGCAGGCGAGCAGCTGGCCGACGTCGAAGAGCTGGCTGAGGTCGTCCACCCGGATCACTCCGGCCTGCTCGAACAGCGCGCTCAGCGCGGTGTCCGGCAGCCCGAGCACCGGCGCGTTGTGGCCGGTGGGCACGCCCTGGGTGGCGGCGCCGCTCTTGACCACGACGATCGGCTTGCGCCGGGAGGTCCGCCGGGCCAACCGGGCGAACTTGCGCGGGTTGCCGAGGGACTCCAGGTAGAGAAGGACCACGTCGGTGGCCGGATCCTCCTCCCAGTACTGCAGGAGGTCGTTGCCGGAGACGTCGGCGCGGTTGCCGGCCGAGACGAAGGTCGAGATGCCCATGCCGCGCTGGTCGACCCGCTGCAGCAGCGCGGTGCCGAGCGCGCCGGACTGGCTGAAGAAGCCGACCCGGCCGCGGCAGGGCAGCCGGGCGGCCAGGGTGGCGTTGAGCCGGACGGCCGGGTCGGTGTTCGCGATGCCGAGGCAGTTCGGCCCGACCACGCGCAGGCCGTGCGCGCGGGCGATGCGCACCAGGTCCCGCTGGCGCGCCTGGCCCTGGGGGCCCGTCTCCCCGAAGCCCGAGGAGACGACGACCAGCCCCTTGACCCCCTTGCGCGCGCACTCCTCGACCACGTCGAGCACGGCCTCGGCCGGCACGGCGACCACGGCGAGATCCACGTCGCCGTCGATCGCCGAGACGCTCCGGTACGCCCGGACGCCGGCCACCGCGCGGACCTCCCGGTGCACCGGGTACACCGGGCCGTTGAAGTCGGCGCCGAGCAGGTTGCGCAGGACGGTCTGGCCGACACCGCCCGCCTCGCGCCCCGCCCCGACGACCACCACCGAGGACGGCGTGAGCAGCCGCTGGATCGACCGGCTCTCGGCGCGGTGCTCGCGCGCGGCGGTCACCTCGTGCGAGGTCACCGTGCCGGACAGGTCCAACGTCATCTGCACGACGCCGTCCTCGAACCGGCTCTGCGCGGTGTAACCGGCCTGGCGGAAGAACGCGATCATCCGGGCGTTGGACGGCAGCACGTCGGCGACGAACCGGCGGATGCCGCGCTCGCGGGCGGCGGCCCTGAGGTGCTCCATGAGCACCGAGGCCACTCCCCTGCCCTGGTGGGCGTCCTCGACCAGGAAGGCCACCTCCGCGGCGTCCCGCGCGGCCGTCCGGTCATAGCGGACGACCGCCACCATGTCGCTGCCGATGGTGGCGATCAGTGCCACCCGGTCCACGTAGTCGACGGTGGTGAACCAGGCGACCTCGCGATCCGACAATCGTGGACGTGGGCCGAAAAATCGGAAATAGATCGACTGGTCGGACAGCCGGGAATAGAACTCCCGGAGGATGGCGGCGTCCTGCGGCCGGATGGGGCGCAGGTGGGCGGTGCCCCCGTCGGCCAGGACGACGTCGGCCTCCCAGTGGGCCGGGTAGTGAGGTTCCACATAAATGAGAGTAAGCGGGCAAATGTCCGTTATGTTGAGCAACGCTTGTGCATCGACTGTGCGGGCGTGTCCGGTGTATGCCCCACGTCCCGGCCGGAAGCTGTTAGGTTTTCTGTCAGCAGCCTCCTGCAGTGCCAACAAGGTGGTGACATCATGACGCGGGTTGTCGTGGTGGGCGATCTGATGACCGACGCGGTCGCACGCGCCCGCTACCCCCTAGCCAGGGCGAGCGACACCCCGGCCGTCGTCACCATGCATGGTGGCGGTTCCGGGGCCAACATCGCCTCCTGGCTCGCCGTCGAGGGCGCCGAGGTCGCCTTCGTGGGCCGCCGAGGGGCCGACATCACCGGCCGTAACCGTGACATGGAGCTCATGGGTTACGGCGTGGACGCCCGCCTGGTCATGGATCCGGAGCGGCCGACCGGCACCTGCGTCGTGCTGGTCACCCACAAGGGCGAGCGCACCCTGCTGTCCGATCCCGGGGCCAACGCCGCGCTGTCCCCCGACGACCTGCCGCGCGACCTGTTCATACAGGGCGGCCACCTGCACGTCTCGGGCTACACCCTGCTCAACGACGGCTCGCGGGACGCCGGCCTCACCGCGCTGGAGCACGCCCGCCGGGCCGGCATGTCGATCTCGGTCGACTGCGCCTCCGCCGCGCCGCTGGAGCGCACCGGTGCCGAGCCGTTCCTGGAGTGGACCGGCAGCGCCAAGCTGCTGCTGGCCAACGAGGCGCAGGCCAAGGTGCTCACCGGGCGGGACGACCCGGCCGCCGCGGCCAAGGTGCTGACGGCCTGGTTCCCGCAGGTCGTGATCAAGATGTCCGCGGAGGGCTCGCTCTGGTACTCCGGCAACCGCGCCGAGCCGGTCCGGGCACCCGCCGACCACATCGAGCGGATCATCGACGGCACCGGCGCGGGCGACGCCTTCGCCGCGGGCTTCCTGCAGCCGTGGCTGGAGGGCAAGCAGCCGGCCGACGCGCTGGCGGCGGGCAACGCCCTGGCCGCAAAGGCGATCAGCAACCTCGGCGCCCGCCCCCGCCTCTGACCGCGGCCTGCCGGCCGATCCCGGCCGGCACCCTCGTCCCCCTCCGCCAGGCCGGCCCAGCGGACGCCCTCGTCCCGCCGGGACACTCTTACCCGGGAAGCACCCTCGTCCCGGTGCCACCTTCACACCGCGTGCCCCGTGCCGGCGGGACACGCCGCCGGGCATGGTGGGGCCACCCTCCCCGGGCCGCCCGGCCGGGCCGGGTCAGCTGGTCGTCGCCAGGGCCAGGGGCAGCACCGCCGGCGCGCCGGCCTCGCGCAGCAGCATCGCGCCCATCGCCATCGTCCAGCCGGTGTCGACCCGGTCGTCGACGAGCAGCACCGGGCCCGCGGCCAGCTCGGCCGGCAGCCCGCCCGGCGGTGGGGCCAGCGTGGCGCGCAGGGCACGCACCCGCTGGGCGCTGTTGTGCTGGCGGCCGGGCGGGCCGTGCCGGTAGGCCAGCGCCCCCAGGTGCCGCAGCCGCCCGATCGAGGCCAGCCGCTCCCCCAGCCCGCCCACCAGCACCGGCCGGGTGGCCGACGGCAGGGTGACCACCGACACCGGCCGCTCGGCCCACTGCCAGGAGGCCAGCACCGCCACCACCGCCTCGAACAGCTCGTCGCCGACCGGCGCGTCCGGGGCGCCGTCGGCCAGCAGCCGGCGCAGGGTGGTGCCCCACCCGATGTCGGTGAGCCGGCCGAGGGCCCGGCCCGGCTCGGCGGTGCGCGCCGGGCCGATCCGGCCGGACAGGCCGAGCTCCTTCAGGCCGGTGGGCCACTGGCGGCGCGGGTCGATCTCGACCCCGGGCCGCCGCAGCCGGGCCCGCGCCCGGGCCACCGCGCCGTCGGCGGTCAGCGGCGTGCGGTGCGACCCGGTGCAGTTGTCGCATCGGCCGCACGGCCCGGCCGTCTCGTCGTCCAGGTGCCGGCGCAGGAACCGCTCGCGGCACTCGCCGGTGGCGATGTAGTCGAGCATGGCCCGCTGCTCGGCGGCCCGCTCGGCCGACACCCGGGCGTATCTCTCGGCGTCGTACGCCCACGGCACGCCGGTCGCCTGCCAGCCGCCGCGGACCCGGCGCACCGCGCCGTCCACGTCGAGCACCTTGAGCATCATCTCCAGCCGGGAACGGCTCAGGTCGACCCGGGTCTCCAGCGCCGCGGTGGACATGGTGCCCTCCTCGGCCAGCACGCCGAGCGTGGCGCGGACGACGGACTCCGCCGGGAAGGCCAGCGAGGCGAAATACGCCCAGATGTCGCGGTCCTCCGGGCCGGGGAGCAGGATGACCTCCGCCCGTTCCACCCCGCGGCCGGCCCGGCCGACCTGCTGGTAGTAGGCCACCGGCGAGGCGGGCGCGCCAACGTGCACCACGAAGCCGAGATCGGGTTTGTCGAAGCCCATGCCGAGGGCCGAGGTGGCGACCAGGGCCTTGACCTGGTTGCCGAGCAGCGCCTGCTCGGCGGCCAGCCGCTCGGCCGGGTCGGTCTGCCCGGTGTAGGCGGCCACCTGGTGCCCCTGGTCGCGCAGGTGGCCGGCGATCTCGTGGGCGGCGGCGACGGTGAGCGTGTAGATGATGCCGGAGCCGGGCAGTTCGCGCAGCGTCTCGGCCAGCCAGGCCAGCCGCTGTTCGGCGGTGGGCAGCCGCACCACGCCCAGGTGCAGGCTCTCGCGTTCCAGCGAGCCGCGCAGCACCAGCGTCTCCGCGCCCGTCTCCGCGCCCGTCTCTGGGCTCGTCTCTGGGCTCGTCTCTGGGCCGCCGCCGAGCTGCTCGGCCACGTCGCGGGTGACCCGGGCATTGGCGGTGGCGGTGGTGGCCAGCACCGGCACGCCGGGCGGCAGCCCGGCCAGCAGCGTGCGCAGCCTGCGGTAGTCGGGCCGGAAGTCGTGACCCCAGTCGGAGACGCAGTGCGCCTCGTCCACCACCACCAGGCCCGCGGTGGCGGCCAGCTTGGGCAGCACCAGGTCCCGGAAGTCGGGGTTGTTCAGCCGCTCCGGGCTGACCAGCAGCACGTCGATCTCGCCCCGCTCGACCGCGGCGTGCACGTCGTCCCACTCGTCGGCGTTGGCGGAGTTGATCGTGGCGGCGCGCACCCCGGCCCGCTCGGCGGCGGAGATCTGGTTGCGCATCAGCGCGAGCAGCGGGGAGACGATGACGGTGGGCCCGGTGCCCCGGGCGCGCAGCAGCGCGGTGGCGACGAAGTAGACCGCCGACTTGCCCCAGCCGGTGCGCTGCACGACCAGGGCGCGCCGCCGCTCGACCACCAGCGCCCGGATCGCGGTCCACTGGTCATCCCGCAGCCGGGCGTGCTCGCCGGCCAGGGCGCGCAGCCGGCCCTCCGCCTCGGCCCGCAGACCGCTCTCGTCAACCATGCCTCCCTTCGTACCAGCTTCCGGTGACGTTTCCGTCCGCCGGTCACCCGCGGGCGGGTGATCCAGGCGCAACGGCCCCGGCCGCGCGGGGCGTCCGGTCGCGGCAACGGTGCGGCTTCGGCACAATGTTCGATATGGCCCGACGGACTACCACGCCCCCGCCCGACGAGGATTTCGAGGAGCGGATCATCGACGTCGACGTGTCGACGGAGATGCGCACCAGCTTCCTGGAGTACGCCTACTCCGTGATCTACCAGCGCGCGCTGCCCGACGCGCGCGACGGTCTCAAGCCGGTGCAGCGCCGCATCCTGTACTCGATGAGCGAGATGGGGCTGCGCCCCGACCGGGGGCACGTCAAGTCGTCCCGGGTCGTCGGCGACGTCATGGGCAAGCTGCACCCGCACGGCGACACCGCCATCTACGACGCGCTGGTCCGGATGGCCCAGCCGTTCTCCATGCGGCTCCCGGTGGTCGACGGGCACGGCAACTTCGGCTCGCCGGACGACCTGCCCGCCGCGATGCGGTACACCGAGGCGCGCCTGGCAGCCGCGGCCATGCTCATGGTGCAGTCGATCGACGAGGAGACCGTCGACTTCAAGCCCAACTACGACGGCCAGGAGACCGAGCCCACCGTCCTGCCGAGCGCCTTCCCGAACCTGCTGGTGAACGGCGCCACCGGCATCGCGGTCGGCATGGCCACCAACATGGCCCCGCACAACCTGGCCGAGGTCATCGCCGCCGCCCGCCACCTGATCAAGCACCCGGACGCCACGCTGGACGAGCTGATGCGGTTCGTCCCGGGCCCCGACCTGCCGACCGGCGGCATCATCACCGGGCTCGGCGGGGTGCGCGACGCCTACCAGACCGGCCGCGGCACCTTCCGGATGCGCGCCCGCACGACGATCGAGCAGGTCACCCCGCGCCGCAAGGGCATCGTGGTCACCGAGCTGCCGTTCAACGTGGGGCCCGAGCGGGTGATCACCAAGATCAAGGAGCTGGTGACCAGCAAGAAGCTGGCCGGCATCTCCGACCTGAAAGACCTCACCGACCGGCACAAGGGCCTGCGCCTGGTCATCGAGGTCAAGAACGGCTTCAACCCCGAGGCGGTCCTCGCCGAGCTCTACCGCCTCACTCCGATGGAGGAGAGCTTCGGCATCAACAACGTGGCGCTGGTCGACGGCCAGCCCCGCACCCTCGGGCTGAAGGAGTTGCTCCAGGTCTACGTCGACCACCGCATCGAGGTGGTCCGGCGCCGCTCGTCCTACCGCCGCCGGCGGCGGGAGGAGCGCCTGCACCTGGTGGACGGCCTGATCGTCGCGCTGCTCAACATCGACGAGGTCATCCAGGTCATCAGGTCCTCGGAGAACTCCGCCGAGGCCCGCACCCGGCTGACCCAGGTCTTCGAGTTGTCGCAGGTCCAGGCCGACTACATCCTGGACACGCCGCTGCGCCGGCTCACCAGGTACGACCGGCTGGAGCTGGAGCGCGAGCGGGAGACCCTGCGGGAGGAGATCGCCGAGCTGACCGCGATCCTCGGCTCGGAGGACCGGCTGCGCCGGGTGGTGTCCGGCGAGCTGGCCGACGTCGTCAAGCAGTACGGCACGCCGCGGCGCACCGTGCTGCTGGAGGGCGGCGCGGCGGTCGCCGCCGAGCCCATCCCGCTGCAGGTGGCCGACGACCCGTGCCTGGTGCTGCTGTCGTCCACCGGCCTGCTGGCCCGCACGGCGGACGCCCGGCCGCTCGGCGCCGGCGAGGAACGCGCGGCGCACGACGTCCTGGTGTCGGTGGTGCGCTCCACGGTGCGCGGCGAGGTCGGCGTGGTCACCTCGGCCGGCCGGCTGATCCGGGTGTCGGTGGTCGACCTGCCGGCGCTGCCGCCCACGGCGAGCCCGCCGTCGCTGTCCGGCGGCCATCCGGTCAGCGAATACGTCTCGCTCGGCGCCGGGGAGCGGGTGGTCGGGCTCGGGTCGCTCGACCCGGAGGGGCCCGGCCTGGCGCTCGGCACCGCCCAGGGCGCGGTGAAACGCGTGGTGCCCGACTATCCGGCCAACCGCGCCGAGTTCGAGGTGATCGGCCTGAAACCGGGCGACACCGTGGTCGGCGCGGTGGAGCTGACCTCCGAGGACCATGACCTGGTGTTCATCACCTCCAACGCCCAGCTGCTGCGCTACCCGGCCGCCGTGGTGCGCCCGCAGGGCCGCCCGGCCGGCGGCATGACCGGCATCCGGCTGGATTCCGACGCGGTGGTCATCTGGTTCGGCGCGGTCGACCCGGCGCGGGAGGCCCGGGTGGTCACCATCGCCGGGTCGGCGGGCGCGCTGCCCGGCACGGAGATCGGCGGCGGCAAGATGTCGGACTACGCGGAGTTCCCCGCCAAGGGACGGGCCACCGGCGGGGTCCGCGCGCAGCGCTTCCTCAAGGGCGAGGACGTCCTGACGCTGGGCTGGGCCGGACCGGCACCGGTCAAGGCGGTCTCCTCCACCGGCAAGCCGGTCCCGCTGCCGGCCGAGCTCGGCCGCCGGGACGGCTCCGGGGTCCGGCTGAGCGCGCCGGTCGCCGCCATCGGCGGCGCCCTCGGTGCCGGCGACGCCGGGCCCGCTCCGACCGGGTGACGTTCCTGGGCGCGGCCGCCGGCGGCGGATCGGCCCGCCCGGTGAGCTCACGGCCGACGGCCCCCGAGGCGGTCGGCCCACAGGCGAGCGGGCCCGGGGGTGATCGAACCACCGGCGGCGGGCCACGGCCTGGGCGCGCGGGTGGTCAGCCGGCGAACAGGCAGAACGGGTGGCCGGCCGGGTCGAGGTAGACGCGGAAGTCCTCGTCCGGGTCCTCCTCGCCCGGCTGGTGGTCGTGCTTGACCGCGCCCAGCGCGAGCACCCGCGCCTCGGCCGCCGCCATGTCGTCCACCCGGAAGTCCAGGTGGAGCTGCTGGGGGCGCTCGGAGCCGGGCCAGTCCGGCGGGCGGTGGTCCTCGGCCCGCTGGAAGCACAGCCGCACCGCGCCCCCGTCGTGCAGGCTCACCCACTCGTCGTCCGCGTTGGTGATCTCCCAGCCGGTGACCCCGGCGTAGAAGTCGGCCAGCGCCTTGGGGTCGGGGCAGTCCACCACGATGTTGCGCAGCCGGGCGATCGGTTCCATCTCACTCCTCGTATCGCGATTCACGACACCGGCCATCCTGCTACGGCGGTGCCGGCGCACCCCCGGAGCCGTCCGGCGGCACGCCGTCCGGGGCGCCTACCCGGGACGGCGCCCGCCGAACGGCCGGGCCGCTTCCCCCGGCGGGGCTCCGGGCGGCCGGGCCGCATCCCCCGCGGGGCGGCGGGCGAAGGCGGGCGGCCCCTGGGAGAATGACGGCATGGCCGTCTCTTCCTCCTCATCCCCGTTCCTGGTGCCGCTCGGTACCCCCGCCCCCGAGTTCGACCTGCCGTCCATCGACGGCGGCCGGGTGTCGCTCGCCGCGCTCGACCCCGCTCCGGCGACCCTGGTGATCTTCCTGTCCAACCACTGCCCGTACGTACGCCGCATCGAGGAGGGCATCGGCGCGCTGGCCGCCGACTACCGCGGGCGGCTGACCACCGTCGCGATCTGCAGCAACGACGTGGAGAACTATCCCGACGACGGGGCCGACCACCTCGCCGAGCAGGCCAAGCGGGCCGGCCTGGACTTCCCGTACCTGATCGACGAGACGCAGCAGGTGGCCCGGGCCTACCACGCGGCGTGCACGCCGGACTTCTTCCTCTACGACGCCGGCCGGCGGCTGGCCTACCGCGGCGAGTTCGACGACGCCCGGCCGGCCAACCAGGTGCCGGTGACCGGAGCGTCGCTGCGCCGGGCCGTCGACGCGGTGCTCGCCGGCCTGCCGGTGCCCGGGCCGCAGCACCCCAGCCTGGGCTGCGGCATCAAGTGGAAGCCCGGCAACGACTAATCCGGCACCGACTGATCCGGCTCGGGCGCGCCGGCCGAGGCGGCGGGAATGGCGGTCAGCAGCTCCCGGGGCTCGCCCCGGTGCCAGAAATCGATGATCGTGGCCGCCGCCCGGTCCGGCGTGAAGTCGTCGCGCCCCTCCGGCCCGAAACAGCCCGCCGCCACCAGCGCGGCGACCAGCGGGTCGTCGCCCGGCAGGGTCTCGGCGAAGCAGGCCGCGTCCAGCAGCGCCACCGCGCAGCGCGCGTTGAACTCGCCGTCTCCGCTCTGCACCCGGTCCAGCCGCCAGCGGGCGCGGGCGCGCAGATGGCCGGCCAGCGAGTCGATCGTCCCCACGATGAGATCCTTCCACGGTCGTCACGCTGTGTCAGGACATGATCCCTGTTCGCGACCGCATGCCGCCGCGGGCTTTGCGAATCCCATTCCAACCGCCCCGGCGGGTGTGGCGAAAACCGCATCAGGCAACATCGTTGGTATGACCAGTGCCTTTCACGACCTGATCGCCGCCAACGAGGACTACGCCCGCTCGTTCCAGGACTCCGGCCTCAGCGGACGCGCCGCGCGCTCGCTGGCGGTGGTGACGTGCATGGACTCTCGTATCGACCCGTTGAAGCTGCTCGGCCTCCAGCCGGGTGACGCCAAGATCATGCGAAACGCGGGCGCCCGCGTCACCGACGACGTGCTGCGCACCCTGGTACTCGCGGTGTACCTGCTCGGCGTGGACCGGGTCCTGGTGATGCCGCACACCGACTGCCGGATGGCCAAGTCGACCGACGAACAGGTCCACGATCTCATCAGCGAGGAGTACGGCGTGGACACCCGCAGCCTGGAGTTCCACACGGTGGGCGACCAGGACGCGGCGCTGCGCCGCGATCTGACACGTATCCGCACCTATCCGTACCTGCCGGAGCGGCTGGCCGTCGGCGGTGCGATCTACGACGTGCACTCCGGCAAGTTGATGCCCGTCGACATGTGACCCGTCCCCGGCGCCGGCCACGGCCGGCGCCCCGTCACCCCCGGTCCGGCCCCGGCGCTCCGGAGCCCGGGCCCGGCGCCGGCGGCGACGATCAGGCGTCGATGTGGTCGCGGTCGACCTCGGCGGCGCTGCCGACGATGAACTCGCGGCGCGGCGCCACGTCGCTGCCCATCAGCAGCGCGAAGATCTGCTCGGCCGCCTCGACGTCCTCGATGCGGACCCGGCGCAGCGTGCGGTGCCTGGGCTCCATCGTGGTCTCGGCGAGCTGGTCGGCGTCCATCTCACCCAGGCCCTTGTACCGCTGGATCGGGTCCTTCCAGCGCTTGCCGCGGCGCTCCAGGTCACGCAGCGTGCGGTGCAACTCGGCGTCGGAGTAGGTGTAGACGAACCTCTCCTTGCCACGGCCCGGATTGGTGATCTCTATGCGGTGCAGCGGCGGCACCGCGGCGAACACCCGCCCGGCCTCCACCATCGGCCGCATGTAGCGGTGGAAGAGGGTCAGCAGCAGGCAGCGGATGTGCGCCCCGTCCACGTCGGCGTCGGCCATCAGGATGACCTTGCCGTAACGCGCCGCGTCCAGGTCGAAGCCGCGGCCCGACCCGGCGCCGATCACCTGGATGATCGCCGCGCACTCGGCGTTCTTCAGCATGTCGGCCACCGAGGCCTTCTGCACGTTGAGGATCTTGCCGCGGATGGGCAGCAACGCCTGGAACTCCGAGTCGCGGGCCGCCCGCGCGGTGCCGAGCGCCGAGTCGCCCTCGACGATGAACAGCTCGCTGCGGTCGACGTCGTCGCTGCGGCAGTCGACCAGCTTGGCGGGCAGCGCGGAGTTCTCCAGGGCGCTCTTGCGGCGCTGATTGTCCCGGTGCTCGCGGGCCGCGATGCGCGCCTTGGCCGCCGCGACGATCTTCTCCAGCACGGCGCGCAGCTGGAGCCGGTGCGCCTTCCTGGTGGTGCCGAACAGCTCCTTGAGCTCGCGGGAGACCACGTGCGCGACGATGCGGGCCGCGGCGGAGGTGCCGAGGATCTCCTTGGTCTGGCCTTCGAACTGCGGCTCGGGCACCCGGACCGCGACGACGGCGGTCAGGCCCTCGGCGATGTCGTCCTTGGTCACCGGGTCGTCGCCGTTCTTCAGCAGCCGGGTCTCGCGCAGCTGCTCGTTGATCGTGCGGACCAGGGCCCGCTCGAACCCGGTGACGTGCGTGCCGCCCTTGGCGGTGGAGACGACGTTCACGAACGAGCGGACGGTGCTCTCGTAGCCCTTGCCCCAGCGGACCGCGACGTCCACGGTGAGCTCGCGCTCCACCTCGGTGGAGGTCATGTGCCCCTGCTCGTCCAGGACCGGCACGGTCTCGTGGAAGTGGCCGGCGCCCTGCAGGCGGAAGACGTCGCACACCGGCTCGTCGCGCGCCAGGAACTCGGTGAACTCCGAGATGCCGCCGTCGAAGCGGAACTCATCCGACACCGGCTCGGCGCCGCGGCCGTCGAGCACCACGATGGTCAGTCCCGGCACCAGGAAGGCGGTCTGCCGGGCGCGCACGTGGATCTCGTCCAGCGAGACCTCGGCGTCGGCCAGGAAGATCTGCTTGTCGGCCCACCAGCGCACGCGCGTGCCGGTGACCGGGGCGGGCAGCGGGCCGCCGTCGCGCAGGCCGGACTTCTTCTTGAACCGGGCGGTCGGGCCGTCGCCGTCGAACACCCCGGGCACGCCCCGCCGGAAGCTGATCTCGTGCACCCGGCCGGCCCGGTCGACGTGCACGTCCAGCCGGGAGGACAGCGCGTTGACCACCGAGGCGCCGACCCCGTGCAGGCCGCCGGAGGCGGCGTAGGAGCCGCCGCCGAACTTCCCGCCCGCGTGGAGCTTGGTGTAGACGAGCTCCACGCCGGCCAGACCGCTCTTGGGCTCGACGTCGACCGGGATGCCGCGGCCGTCGTCGCGCACCTCGATGGAGCCGTCGGCGAACAGCTCGACCTCGATGCGCGTGCAGAACCCGGCCAGCGCCTCGTCGACGGCGTTGTCCACGATCTCCCAGAGGCAGTGCATGAGCCCGCGGCTGTCAGTGGACCCGATGTACATCCCGGGGCGCTTACGGACGGCCTCCAGGCCCTCCAGCACCGACAGGTGACGGGCCGTGTAGCCCGTCTCCGCGCTGACTGCGGTCACTCCCACTCCCACCGAGTATCGAACAAGTGTGCGTAGTCTACCGTTTGCGATGTTCCGCCGAGCTTAAGGGTGCCATCACCGGCGCCGTCCGCGTCATGTGTGAGCCGTCTCAGGTCACTTAACGACACATTCCGCTCTGGGCGTATCCGTTCGGCGATTGGGAACGTCCGCGTCGGGTTAGATGTTGAGCCAAGTGACTGACGCCAAACTCCCCACGTCAGTGGGGTGACCCGAAAGGCGATACGTGACTGGAGCTCTCGCCCCCACCAAGCCGCTCACGGCTCGGGACCGCTGCGACCGCTGCGGTGCCCAGGCCTACATCCGCGCGTCCCTCCCCATGGGCGGGGAGCTGCTGTTCTGTGCCCACCACGGGCGTCGGCACATCGCGGCGCTGCGCGACAAGGGTGCCGACATCCAGGACGAGTCGGCGCGTCTGAGCGAAACCCCCAACTCGAACACGAGCGAGCGGTGAGCTGAGCCTCACCCTCCTGATCCCATAACCGAGCGTCAACCTCATAGCGATCGCGGCGATCTCGGCCGGCGCCCGTCCCGGTGCCGTCCCGAAGGTCGCCGTGTCGCGTTACGGCCGGCTGCGGGGTCCTCATCGGCCGTCCTGGCGGTCCGCGGGCCCGCCGACCCGGTAGTGGTACCCCCCGGAGCGTACGAAGCCCTCCGTGGCGTACAGGGCGCCGGCGGCGGCATTGGCCTCGGTGACCAGCAGGTAGGCCCGGGCGGCGCCGTGCTGCCGGCCGCGGGCCAGCAGCGCGCGCAGCACGGCACGGCCGAGCCCCTGCCGGCGGTAGGCGGGCAGCGTGGCCATGCAGTAGACGCCGAGGGCGTCACCCTGCGGCACGCCCCGGCCCACCGCCACCGGTCGCCCGTCCCGCCACACGGCCGCGTACCAGGCGGGCACGCCCGACACGATCCGGGCGGCCATCGGCAGGCCGGGCGCGTCGTACCGGCCGTCCACCGACCACCAGGCCGCCAGCCACGCATCGTCCGGCCGGTCGGTGATGGTCACCGCCGGGTCCGGGTCCGGGGCCGGGGCTGCCGCCGCCAGGACCGCGGGCGGCGCCACCAGGCAGCCGGTCGGATCGACCGGCCGGTAGCCGCGCCGGGCCAGCAGCGCGTCCAGCGCCGGCGGCGCGGACGGGCCGATGGAGAACACGCAGGGCAGCCCGCGTGCCGCGTAGAACTCCTCCGCGGCCCGCACCGCGCCCGCGAGATCGGCGGGTTCGGCCAGCGGCAGCACCGAGTTGGCCCGCTTGGTCACCCCGCCGGCGTGGCGCAGCACCCAGCCGTCCCGCACCTCCTGGCCCGGAGCCGGCCACGCCTGGTGGACCAGCCGGTCGAAGTCGAGATCGGTCCCGATCATGCCTGCCAGCCTAAAGCCCGCCAGGGGATCCGCGCACGCGGCGCTGACCTGGGTAAGGGCTAGTATCGGGGTCCGTGCTCATCCTGCTGCCCCCGTCCGAGGGCAAGGCCGCCCGCGGGGACGGCCCGCCGCTTCGCCCGCGCTCCCTCGGCTTCCCCGAGCTCGCCGCCACCCGGGAGAAGGTGCTCGACGCGCTGGTCGCGGTGGCGACCGGCCCCGAACCGGCGGCGCTGGCCGTGCTCGGCCTGTCCCCCGGCCAGTCCGGCGAGCTCGCCGCCGACCGCGAGCTGCGCACCGCGCCCACCCTGCCCGCCGGTCGGCTCTACACCGGCGTCCTGTACGACAACCTCGGCCTGGACACCCTGGACGCGGACGCCCGCCGCCGGGCCGAGCGGTCGGTGGTGGTGTTCTCCGCGCTGTGGGGCGCGCTGCGGCTCACCGACCGGGTGCCGCCCTACCGGCTGTCCATGGGCGTCCGGCTGCCGCCGCTCGGGCCGCTGGCGGCCTGCTGGCGGCCGGCGCTGGGCGAGGCGCTCGCCGCCCGGCGGGGCTTGGTCGTCGACCTGAGGTCCGCGACGTACGCCCAGGCGTGGCGGCCGGGACCGCCCGCCGTGACGGTGCGCGTGCTGCGGGAGGCCGCCGGCGGGCGCACCGTTGTCAGCCACCAGGCCAAGGCCACCCGGGGCGCGGTGGCCCGCGCGTTGCTGGAGTCCGGCGCGAATCCGCGCACGCCGCGGGCGCTGGCCGGGCTGCTGGCCGATCTCGGCCACGCCGCCGAGCTCGGTCCGCCGCCGCGCGGCCCGGCCCCCTGGACCCTGGACGTGATCGTCAGCTGACGATCTTCAGCCGGGAGCAGGCCTTGGTGTACTCCTTGCGCGCATCCCCCAGATGCGACCACGGCATGGCGCTGAACCGGCCTCCGGTCCGTGCCAGGTGCCCGCGGGCCGGGCGGCGCATGTCGGCCAGGTAGAAGGCGGCGCCGAACGCGTTGTGCAACTCCACCGTCCTTGGATGCGGGCCCTGGCCGCGCCCGTCGTGCCACCGGCCGGACGCCGCGGCGATCTCCCGCTGCACCTCGAACGAGTCCCACAGCCGCGAGCGGCTCACCTGCTCCCCGGACATGTGCTCGAAGTAGGCGATCGGCAGCAACCCCGACATCGGGTCCCCCGCGGCGGCGTGGGCCGCCGCCGTGCGGGCGAACGCCAGCATCTCCTGGCTCGTGCCGCCCCGGCCGGGGGACAGGCTGACCAGCCGGGCGACGGCGGTGGCGAACAGCCGCGGCGCGCGGACCACCGCCTCCTGGTAGATCGCCTCCCGCTCGGCCATCGGCCGTTCCAGCCCGGTGGCCAGCCATAACAGGCAGACCCACGGCACCGGATCGTCCGGCGTGAGCCGGGCCGCGGTGTGCAGGGGCGCCCGGGCGGACTCCATCGTGCCGCGGAACATGCCCAGCCGGTCCGCCTGCACGGCACGCGCCCGGGCGTCCGGCCTGATCTGCCAGGCCTCCTCGATCCGGGTCCTGGCCAGCCACAGCCACAGGTCGGGATCGGCGCGATCTCGGGCGACCAGGGTCTCGATGTGCCCGCTGAGACCGGCGGCCGCCTTTCCCAGCGCCTCGGCGCGCAGCGCGCGCACCTCGGGGTCCCCCCGGGAGCCGAGGAGAGCATGAACGGCCGGCTCGAGGTATCCCTGCCCCAGGGCCTGGACCGCCTCGTCGAGCACCGCATCCGTCCACGGACGATTCGCGATCGGTCGTGACCCCCGAGCACGAGCCTGATCCGCAGCGATCACACTCATGCCGCGCGAGTCTAGGAGGCCACCGCGCCTCCGGCGCTACCGGCGGGTTACAGCCGTGTTAAGCGCTCTCGACGCCGGCCCGGCGGCGCACAGGGCCGGCGCCGCGCCCCCGGCCGCGGAAGGTGTCCCCGGAACGCGGCGAAGCGACCCCCGGTGCCGCCCGGCGGGGCGGCCCGGATGGTCGCTTCGAGGATGGCCGGGCTCCCGCCACGGGGCGGGAGCCGGCGCCGGCGCGGTCAGTCCAGGTAGTCGCGCAGCACCTGGGAACGCGAGGGGTGCCGCAGCTTGGACATGGTCTTCGACTCGATCTGGCGGATGCGCTCGCGGGTCACCCCGTAGACCTTGCCGATCTCGTCCAGGGTCTTCGGCTGGCCGTCGGTCAGGCCGAAGCGCATGGAGACCACCCCCGCCTCGCGCTCCGACAGCGTGTCGAGCACCGAGTGCAGCTGCTCCTGGAGCAGGGTGAAGCTGACCGCGTCCGCCGGGACGATGGCCTCGGAGTCCTCGATCAGGTCGCCGAACTCGCTGTCGCCCTCCTCGCCGAGGGGGGTGTGCAGGGAGATCGGCTCGCGGCCGTACTTCTGCACCTCGACGACCTTCTCCGGGGTCATGTCGAGCTCGCGGGCCAGCTCCTCCGGGGTGGGCTCGCGCCCGAGGTCCTGCAGCATCTGCCGCTGCACCCGGGCCAGCTTGTTGATCACCTCGACCATGTGCACCGGGATGCGGATGGTGCGGGCCTGGTCGGCCATGGCCCGGGTGATCGCCTGCCGGATCCACCAGGTGGCGTAGGTGGAGAACTTGTAACCCTTGGTGTAGTCGAACTTCTCCACCGCGCGGATCAGGCCGAGGTTGCCCTCCTGGATCAGGTCCAGGAACAGCATGCCGCGGCCGGTGTAGCGCTTGGCCAGCGAGACCACCAGGCGGAGGTTGGCCTCCAGCAGGTGGTTCTTGGCGCGGCGGCCGTCCTCGGCGATCCACTCCAGCTCGGCGCGCACGTCGACGGGCAGCCGCTCGCCGTCGCCGGCCAGCTGCTCCTCGGCGAACAGGCCGGCCTCGATGCGCTTGGCGAGCTCGACCTCCTGCTCGGCGTTGAGCAGCGGGACCTTGCCGATCTGCTTGAGGTAGTCCTTCACCGGGTCGGCGGTGGCCCCGGCGGCGGCGACCTGCGCGACCGGCGCGTCATCGTCGTCGTCGGAGAGGATCAGCACCTCGTCGTCGCTCTGGACCTCGACGCCCGGCTTGGGCCCCTCGACCTCCGGCTCGGCCTCGGCCTCGATGTCGGGCTCCGCCTCACCGTCGGTCTCGGTGTCGGTGTCGGTCTCGGCGTCGGTCTCGGAGTCGCCTTCGGCCTCCACGTCGACGTCGATGTCGAAGTCCTCCAGCTCGAGGTCGCCCTCGATGTCGAGGTCCTCGTCGTCCTCGCTGGAGGCCTTCGGCTTGGTTTCGATCTTGGGCGATGGCGACGCTGGCACGGCGACCTCCGGCTTGGCCTTCTTGGCGAGGGCGGCAGGGGTGGCGACCTTGGCGGGAGCGTCCGGGGCGGGCTGGGCCTTCTTCGGCGGCGCGGCCTTCTTGGCCGCGGGCTTCTTGACGGCCGGCCGGTCGGCCTCGGCCGTGGCCTCTCCCCCGGCACCGCTCACCACGGCCGTGACGGTATCGGGCTGCTCCTTGGCCGCCGCGGTGGCGGTCTTGGTCTTCTTGACGGGGGCGGCGGTGCGACGCTTGGCCGGGCCACGAGACTTCTTGGGCGCCGCCGAGTCCGCAGCGGTCACCACGACGGTCACACCCTCCTTGCTCAGGTTCCGCAGGAACCCGGCGGCGTGCGACATCGGGATGTCCGCCTCTTCGAAGGCCTTGCGGACATCCTCAGACTCGAGGAAACCCTGCGAGCGCCCACGCTCGATGAGCCGCTGAATGACGGGCTCGTTCAGCTCAGACGGCTTCGAGCGAGTCGAACTTGCAGGCGACACGAACACCTCTCGAACGAACGCATGGTGAGAATGGACCCAGGTACCCGCTAGGGGCGCTTGCTTCTTCTCGGTGGCGGCCCGTGCGAACCGCGACGCACCTGCCCAGCATTCTGGCATGACCCCGCAGTCCATACGGCCGCCTCACAACGGTTGCCCTCCACCCTAGGCCGACCGGAACAGTAGTGCGTACGGAAGCGGGTCACCGATACCCGAAAGCAACCCTTATGACTGTTTCATTCAGTCACTCTTTGTGGCGGCCGGCACATGGACGGCGAGCACTGTGACGTCATCATCCTGCTCATACCCCGCCAGCATTCGATCTACCAGGAAGTCGAGCAACATGTGCGGATTTCCCAGCACCTCCTCCGGCGCCTCCCCGACGACCGAGCAAAGTTCTGCGAGTCCGGCGTCCAGTCCGCGCCGCCGGTTCTCCACCAGTCCGTCGGAGTAGAGCACCGCGGTGTGCCCCGGCGGCACGCAGAACCGGAACTGCTTGCGGGTGGTCGGCCAGCCGAGCGGCGTGCCCGGCTCACCCTCCGACAGCACGGCGGTGCCGCTCGGCGAGACCAGCAGGGGCGGCGGGTGCCCGGCCAGCGCCAGGGTGCCCTCGCCGGTGCCCGGCTCGACCACCATGTACGCCAGCGTCGTCACCTGCTCCTCTTCCTCGGTGGCGTCGAACACGCGGTCCAGGCCGGTCAGCACCGCGGCGGGCGGCGGGTTGGTCAGGGCCAGGGCGCGCATGGCGTTGCGGATGCGGCCCATGCCCGCCGCAGCCTTGACGCCCTTGCCCATGACGTCGCCCACCACCGCCGCGACCCGCGCGTCCTGCAGCACGAACGCGTCGTACCAGTCGCCGCCGACCTGGACGTGCCGGCTGCCGGAGCGGAAGCGCTGGGCCAGCGTCACGCCCGGGATCACCGGCAGCCGCTCGGGCAGCAGGCTGCGCTGCAGCGTCTCGGCGGTGCGGTGCTCGCGCTCGAACAGCGTGGCGCGCTCGACGGCCAGCGCGCACTGGCCGGCCAGGGCCTCCAGGAAGACGCCGTCCTCCTGCGAGATCTTCTGCGGGCGGGTGAACGCGAACCGCAGCGCGCCGAGGGCCCGGCCCGCGGCCAGCAGCGGCAGGCCGACCCAGGCACGCTCGTCGGTGTGGCCGAGGAAGCCGGAGATGACCGACTCGTCACCGCCGGCCTCCACCAGCTGGTCGCGCAGGCTGTCCGGCGACTCGGCGAACACCGGCCGGCGGCTGTTCACCGCCATGGTCATCACGCTGGGCTGGGAGAGCGGAAGCTCCTCGCTGACCACGCCGGGAACATCCGGCATGCCACCGCTGTTGATCAGTTTGAGCGCGGCACGGTCGGTGTCCAGCAAGGCCACCGCCGACCGGTCGGCGGCCAGCGCGGTGCGGCCGACGTCGATGATGACCTGGACGACCTGCTCGACGGTGAGCGCCTCGGCCAGGATGGCGGTGGCGCCCTGCAGGCGCGCGGTGCGCAGCGCGGCGGCGCCGAGCTGGTCGGTCAGCCGGCCGCGCATCTCCTCGGCCTCACGCTGCGGGGTGACGTCGCTGTTGGCGCCCACCCACTCGACCACCCGGCCGTGCCGGATGATCGGCACCGCCCGCACCTCGAAGTGCCGGTACCCGCTGGCCCGGGTGCGGACCCGGTAGCTCCACTCGAACATCGTGCGGCCGCGCAGCGCGTCGCGCCAGGCCTCCTCGGTGGCCGGCCGGTCGTCGGGATGCACGGCCTCCAGCCACCCGTAGGCCAGGTACTCCTCCAGGCTCTGACCGGTGATCGCCCGCCACTGCGGCGCGTCCTCCAGCACCGCCCCGGAGGGCGAGGTGATCCACACCAGCTGCTGCTGGGACTCCACCAGCGAGCGGTAGCGCTCCTCGCTGCGGCGCAGCTCCTCCTCGGTGAGCTGGCGCTCGGTGACGTCCACGCCGAACAGCGCGACCCCGGCGACCTCCTGCTCGCCGCCGTGGATCGGGTAGAACGACAGGCTCCAGTGCCGCAGCTCGCCGGTCTGGGACATGCTGCGGAAGCGCTGGTCGCGGCCGGCGAGCGCGTGGTGCTCCTGGACGACCCGGCGCAACGCGGCGTCGATCAGCGCGGAGAGGTCGGCCGGAAGGATCTCGGCCGGGGTGTGGCCCACATGGTCGTCGGCGGACACCCCGCTGACGTCGGCGAAGCCCTTGGTTGACCCGGCGGAACCGGCCGGAGGTGTCGAAGAACGCGAACGCGAACGGCGCCTCGGCGAGCAGGCCCTGGAACAGGGCGGGGTCTGAGATGTCCACACCCGACTCCCGGGGACGGGGCACGGAGGTTTCGGCGCTCATGGTCGGCACCTCCGTCGCGTGCCAGGGTCTCCCACGAGGCACATCTCCATAACTGTGATCGGTAGGCCCAGAATCTGCACTACATCATGGGCGATGGGCACGCGCGGACGGAAGCCCCGGCCGCGATGCGGTCAACGCATCCTGTCAAAAAGGCACGGCGACACGCAGCGAGATCGGCCGACTTTCTCGCCCGGCACCGCCCCGGCCGTTGGATCTGTGCCACTTCCGGCAAGCCCTCACCTTCCGCCTCCGCCTGGTCGGTCCCGCACGCCACCGCCGCGCGCCGCACGGCACGGCGCGCCCGAAAGCGCCCGGGGAGCCGGACCGCACGGTAACAGCTTCCCACAGGAGCGGCCCCAGGGTGCCGGATGCGCGACCCCGGACTCGCCGGGGCGGGGCTTGACACGGCCGCGATTCGGGATGGAATGGGGTACGCACGCTCCGCTCGCGGCACCGCCCGCGGGCCCTGCCGGTTCCTGGCTCATGGAGGATGCGAAACCGCCCATGCCTGCACTCGCCATGCGTTTCACCGGTGGATCCGCCGAATCGCGGCCGACCGGACAGCACCCGCCCGGCCAGCGAGCGACCGGGCCGGGCGATCTCGTCGGTGAGCGACTGTCCGGCGAATTCGCCACCGTTCCCGCCGAGACCGTACGGCGCTGCGTCGCCGACGTGCGCGCCTGCGCGGTCCACCTCGGCGTCGAGCCGACCGCCGCCACCGTCGAGCGCATCGCCCGCGAGCATCTGCGCGCCCTCGCCTCCTCGGTGCCGCTGGCCGGCGCCGGCGGCGCCCGGGAGCGATCATGGGCGGGCGAAGGTGACCGCCGGTGACATGGATGTCGCCCGCGGGTGAGCCGGGCGCCTCCCGGCAGGTGAGCGGCGAGGATTTCGGGTAACAGCGGGGTCACCGCCCGGCGTTCCGTGCATCGTTCGGCCCGGGAATGCGAGAGGGTAAGGGCGTGAGCCGCCGACGACGACGAGACCCCCGGGGCACCCAGCCACCGGACGACGTGTTCGCCGAAATGCTGCTGGCGGCCCGCGAGCTCCTCGCCGTGCGCTCGCCGCTGGACGCGGAGCTCATGGTGTCCGACATGCTCGGCGCCTGGTGGGGTCGCCGGCTGCGCCGGGGCGACGTGGAGGAGGTCCTCGGCGAGGGCCTGGTCGACTACGCCGCCAAGGCCGGCACCCCGGCCGCGCTGACGCTGCTGATCGCGGTGGCCTACCTCGGCACCTCCCGCCAGGCGGCCAAGGCCGAGGGCGCCGCGCTGGCGCTGATGGAGTCGGACGTGGCCCGGCCGCGCTGGGCCGACCGGGTGGGCGCGGTGAAGCCCCAGGGCTGCTACGTCTCCCGCGACGCCTACGGCGACGAGGACACCGTGGTGTGCACCTTCGCCTACCGGGGCACGCCGGGCCCGCGGCCGGCCGATCCGGCACCGCTCGCCGGCGGGGACGACCCGCACGCCCTGGTGGTGGTGGTCGACTACAACATGGGCGGGATGGCGCGAGACGCCTGGGTCTCCTCCGAGGTCGACCGGCTGCTGGAGAAGGCCGGGGTGGAGGCGGCCGGCGACCCGATGCTGGCCTTCCAGGAGCTGGAGCCGCAGCAGGCCAGGGCGCTGCTGGAGTTCGCGATGAAGGTCACCACCGAGTCCCTGGTGCGCAAGGGCCCGGAGCTGGTCAGCGACGGCTACAGCGCCTTCCACGCCTTCGCCCGGGCCCGGATCAAGGCCCTGCCCCCCGGCCGCAAGCGCCCGGCCCCGCTGCTCAGCGAGGCGCCCTACAGCCGCGACCGGCGGGCGATGCTGGCCGCTGAGTTCCTGGCCTCCGACGCGGCCGAGCACCTGTCGGACCCCTCGGCCGCCTCCCGGTGCGCCGACCACATCATCGACTACGGCTGCGACCGCGACTTCAACCGCCCGCTGCGGGTCAGCCCCACCAAGTGCCGCACGTTCCTGCTCGACTGGCTGCCGCGCAAGGTGCTGCTCGACCCGGCCGAGCAGGAGGCCATGCCGCACGTGCTGTCGTCGTGGGTGCGCTTCGCCGCGCGGCGCACCGGCCTGCCGGAGGAAGGGCTGAAGGCGACGCTGGACGCCGTCTGGGAGGCCACCGGCCGGTTCACCGAGGCCTACCGCGATCCGACGACCTTCGGCCTGGACCGCTCCCTGGTGCGGCGGCTGCTCCCGGACGGCGACCTGTCCGCGCTGCCCCGGCGGGCCTTCGCCTTCCCGTTCCTGGAGGGACTGCACGACGGGGTGGACCTGTCGGCGCTGCACCCGGCCGAGGACGCCGACCGGCGGGTGCTGCTGGAGATCGACCACGCCGCCGAGCGCGACCGGCCCGACTTCGCCGAGCACCTGGCCTGGCACGAGGAGATCGCCACCCGGTTGTGGGACGGCGACCCCGACCAGATGTGGGAGGCGGCGCAGCGGCTGCTGGACCTCGGCCACGACCGGCACGAGGTGCTGCACGTGCTGATGGAGATCGCCGAGCGCATCGGCGACCACCCCGACGAGCTGGCCGCCGCGCTGGACGACATCGCCGACATCCCCGACGAGCCGCCCCGATAGGGGCGGCGGCCGGGTTCAGCGCAGGAAGCCGATGTCGGCGTAGCGCAGCGTGTGGAAGCCGGGCGCGCCCAGGTTCGCCACGCTCGCCTTGACCGCCCAGTTCTGCGGCCGCTGGTAGAGCGGCAGCACGTTGACCTGGCGCCAGATGAGTGCGTCGGCCTCGTTGGCGTCGGCGCGCGCCCGCTCGGGGTTGAGGTCGGAGGAGGCTTTGCGCATCGCCGCGTCGATCTCCGGGCTGCCGGACCGCCCGAAGTTGGCGTTCCACTGTGGCCGGCCGTCCGCGCCGACCACCTTGTCGGCGTAGGTGCCGTAGCTGCTGGACACCGGGAACGGCGTGCCGATGTAGGAGAACGGCGCGATGTCGAAGTTGCCGGGGATGATGTACTTGGTGAAGAAGTCATCGCTGGGCACCTGCTGGACGGTCACCCGCACGCCGATCTTCCGCAGCATCGCCTGGACGAGCTCGCCCTCCGACCTGCCGAGCGGCAGCCCGGCCGGGATGACGAACCGCACGGCCAGTTCGGTGCCGCCGCGCCGGCGGACCTGCCCCGAGCGGTGCCAGCCCGCGGCGTCCAGCAGCCGCTCGGCGGCGCGGGGGTCGTGGCGGCCGAGCGGTCCGGCGTTGTCCCGGTGGCCGTCCTGGGTGCCCATGAAGAAGTGGTTGTTCAGCACCGAGGCCTTCCAGTCCAGCCCCTGCAGGTCCGACCGGGCGATCGCCTCCCGGTCGATGCCGAGCGCGATCGCCCGCCGCACCCGCACGTCCGACAGGACGGGGCTTTCGGCGTTGAAGGTCAGGTGCCGGAAGTCCGGGCCGGCCGCCTGCCGGATCACCGCGCCCCGGGCGTTCCTGGCCCGGGCGTAGTCGGGGGCGGACGGGCCGACGTCGAACACGTCGATCTCGCCGTTGGTGAACGCCCCCACCAGCGCGTCGGCCGCCAGCGAGCGGTAGATGATCTTGTCCAGCAGGGCGGGCTCGCCCCACCAGCGGTCGTCGCGGACCAGGGTCACCGTCTTGGCGGTCTGGTCGAACGCCGCGAACCGGAACGGGCCGGCGGTGACCGGGACGCGGTTCAGCCAGGCGGTGTTGAAGGCGTCCGGCGTGGCGTTGGTCGAGCGGGGGTAGAGCGGCCAGAACAGCGACTGCCAGTCGGAGAAGGGCGCGGCGAAGGTCACCACCACCTCGAAGTCGTCCCGTCCGCGGGCGACGCTCGCGATGTCCTGGTATCCGGTGGTGGCCGCGACGTGGAAGTCGGGGTCGCGGCCGCTCATCGCTTTCCACTGCGCCTGGTAGTCCTGCCAGGTGATCGGCCGGCCGTCCGACCAGCGGGCCCGGCGGTTCAGCGTGTAGGTGACCTCCTGGCGCGGGTGGGTCGCCGTCACCCGCGCGTCGGTCACGTAGTCGGGATTGGGCGCCGGCACGGCCTTCTCGTCGGTTTGGAAGGCCGCGGGCATCAGCGCATCCATGACCTTCTTGACGTCGGCCAGGTTGCCGTCCACGTGGTTGAGGTTCCACTGCGCCGGGAACTCGGTGATCCCCCAGCGCAGCGTGCCGCCCGGCCGGAGCCGGGACCGCGGCGCCGCGTTGATGTCGTAGGCGCGGACGGCGGCCACCCGCGGCCGGGCGCCCGGCCCCGCCCCGCCGTCCCCGCCACCGCCGCAGGCCGCGGCGGCCGGCCAGGCCAGCGCCGCGGCCAGCGCCGCCGCGGCCAGCGGCCGGGCGCGGCCGGCCCGGCCCAGGCGCCGCCGCTCCGGGCGGGTGGGTGCTTGGAGCGTTGTCACGTTCGGTCCCCCTTCATCGATGCCCGCCGGGCGGCTCCTCCGCGTGATGGCAGGCGACACCGTGGTCGGGCCGCACCGGCCGCACCTCGGGGGGCTCGTGGACGCAGACCTGCCGCAGGGCGTCCGGCAGCACCCGGAACTTCGGGCACCTGGTGCGGAACCGGCAGCCGGACGGCGGGTCCACCGGGCTCGGCACGTCCCCCTCCAGCAGCACCCGGCGGCGCTCGCGCTCCCGGTCGGGGTCCGGGATCGGCACCGCGGACAGCAGCGCGCGGGTGTAGGGGTGCAGCGGGGCCCGGTAGACCTCCTCCACCCGGCCGATCTCCGCGATCCGTCCCAGGTACATCACCGCGACCCGGTCGGCGATGTGCCGGACCACGGCCAGGTCGTGCGCGACGAACAGGTAGGACAGCCCGAGGCGCGCGCCGAGGTCGGCCAGCAGGTTGACGATGCCGGCCCGGATCGACACGTCCAGCGCCGACACCGGCTCGTCCAGCACGAGCAGCCGGGGCGACAGGGCCAGCGCGCGGGCGATGGCGACCCGCTGGCGCTGGCCGCCGGACAGCTCGCCGGGATGGCGGGCGGCGTGCGCCGGGTCCAGGCCGACCAGGGCCAGCAGGTCCCGCACCCGCGGGCCGGCGTCGCGGACCCGGTGCGCGGCCAGCGGCTCGGCCACGATGTCGTGCACGGTCATCCGCGGGTCCAGCGAGGCGAGCGGGTCCTGGAAGACCACCTGGAGGCTCCGGCGGACGGCCGGCCGCGTCTTGCGGGTGAGGAGGGCGGTGTCCTGGCCGAAGACCTCGATGCGTCCCCCCTGCGGGCGGGCCAGTTCCAGGATCTCCATCAGCGTGGTGGTCTTGCCGCAGCCGGACTCGCCGACCAGGCCGAGCGTCTCCCCCTCGCGGATGTCGAAGCCGACGCCGTCGACGGCGCGCACCACGCCGCCGCGCCGGCGCGGCGGGCCGGCCGCCGGGTGGTGCCGGACCAGGCCGCGCACCGCCAGGACGACGGCCCGGCGCTCGCGCGGCGGCGGCAGCGGGCGGGCCGGATCCGCCGGGCGGGGCGGGCGGGCGACGGCCAGGCCCGGCTCGCCGGCCCGCGCGCAGGCCGCGTGGTGCCCGGGCGCCACCGGTGCCAGTGGCGGCTCGGCCGCCGCGCACACCGGGGCGGCCACCGGGCAGCGCGGGCCGAACGGGCAGCCGGCCGGCAGCGCGTCCGGCGCCGGCGGGCCGCCCTCGATCGGCACCAGCGGCGACTCCTTGCCGGCGTCCAGCCGGGGCACCGAGCCGAGCAGGCCGGCGGTGTAGGGCATCCGCGGCCGGTGGTACACCTCACGCACCGGCCCGGACTCCACCGCGCGCCCGGCGTACATCACCATCACCCGGTCGGCGAAGCCGGCCACCACCCCCAGGTCGTGGGTGATCAGCACGATGGCGGCGCCGGTCTCGCCCTGGGCCTTCTTGAGCACCTCCAGCACCTGGGCCTGGACCGTCACGTCCAGGGCGGTGGTGGGCTCGTCGCAGATGACCACGTCCGGGTCGTTGGCGACCGCCATGGCGATCATCACCCGCTGGCGCATGCCACCGGACAGCTCGTGCGGGAACGCGCGGGCACCCCGGCGCGGATCCGGGATGCCGACCAGGTCGAGCAGCTCGACGGCGCGCCGCGCGGCCCGCTCGCGGCTCACCTTCTGGTGGACGCGCACCGCCTCGGCGATCTGCCGGCCGACCCGGTGGACGGGCGTCAGGGCCGACAGCGGATCCTGGAAGACCATGGCCATCGCGCGGCCGCGGACGGCGGCGAGCTCCCGGTCGCGGGCGCCGACCAGCTCGCGGCCGTGCAGCAGCACCGAGCCGCGCACCTCGGCGTGCCGCGGCAGCAGGCCCATCGCGGCCAGCGCGGTCACCGACTTGCCCGCGCCGGACTCGCCGACGATGCCGAGCACCTCACCGGCCTCGACGGAGAACCCGACCCCGCGCACCGCGGGCACCCCGCCGAAGCGCACCACCAGATCGCGCACCCGCAGCACCGGACCGGTCACCGGCGACCTCCGGGGTCGAAGGCGTCGCGCAGCGCGTCACCGGCCAGGTTCACCGACAGGATGGTGCCGACCAGCGTCCCGGCGGCGAACCAGAACGTCCACGGCGCGTACAGCGCGGTGCGGGCCCCGTCGGCGATCAGCCCGCCGAGCGACACCTCCGGCGGCTGCACGCCGAACCCGAAATAGGAGAGGCTGGTCTCGGTGAGGATGGCGGCGCTGACGTTCAGCGTGGCGTCCACGATCAGCAGCGAGGCCAGGTTCGGCAGCACGTGCCGGAAGATGATCGTGCCGGCCGGCACGCCCATGTACCGGGCGGCCCTGATGTACTCGCGCTCGCGGAGCGACCGCGTCATGCCGCGCACGACCTTGCCGGTCACCATCCACAGGAACAGCGTCAGCATGACCACGAACAGCGGCCAGCGGCCCGGGCCGAACAGCGGGGACATCACCGCCAGCACCAGGAACGCCGGCAGCACCAGCAGCAGGTCGGCCACCCGCATCAGCACGCGGTCGGTCCAGCCGAGGAAGTAGCCCGCGCACGCCCCGGTGACCGCGGCGACCGCGGTGGCCAGGACCGCCACCAGCAGGCCGACCGCCAGCGAGCGGCGGGTGCCGCTCATGGTGAGGGCGAACACGTCGCCGCCGGTCTGGGTGGTGCCGAACCAGTGCGCGGCCGACGGCGGCCGCAGGAAGGCACCGAAGTCGAGGTCGGCGGGCGACCACCGGCACACCAGCGGCCCGGCGAGCGCGGGCAGCACCACCAGGCACAGCAGGGCGGCGCCGAGCCGGCCCTGCCCGGAGCGCAGGAACCGGCGGGCCACCGTCCGGGAGCGGGACGGCGCCCGCGGGTATCCGGTCCGGGCCGCCCGCCGGTCGGCCGGCGTGATCATCGGCCCACCCGGACCCGGGGGTCCAGCAGCACGTGCAGCGCGTCGGCGGCCAGCGCGGCGAGCAGCACGGCGACCGCCGCGCAGCCGCAGACGGCCGCGACGGTGTTGACGTCGTTGCCGCGGATCGCGGCGACCAGCGCCTCCCCCATGCCGTGCCAGCCGAACACCGTCTCGGTGATGGTGGCGCCCACCAGCAGCGTGCCGAAGGTGAAGGCGAAGTAGGTGACCGCCGGCACCAGGGCGGTGCGCAGCGCGTGCCGCACCAGGGCCGTGCGCCGGCGCAGCCCCTTGGCCATGGCGGTGCGGACATAGTCGGCGCCAAGGACGTCGAGCATCATGCCGCGCTGGTAGCGGCTGTAGACGGCGGCCTGCCCCAGGGCGAGCGACAGGGTGGGCAGCGCCAGGTGCCGGGCCCGGTCGAGCAGGCCGGCGGCGGGCCCGCCGGCGAGCCCTGGGGTCGCCTCGCCGCTGACCAGCAGCAGCTGCGCGCCCAGCCGGTCGTTGAGCCAGACGGCGCCGATGACCAGCATGTTGGCGAGCACCACCACCGGCACGGCGAGCACGGCGAACGCCGCCACGGTGGAGACCCGGTCGAAGGCGCGGTACTGCCGGACGGCCGCGGCGGCCCCGGCCGCGACGCCCGCCGCGCTGCCGGCCACCACGCCGAGCAGGACCAGCCGCAGCGTGACGCCGAACCGCCGGCCGAGCTCGGCGGCCACCCGGTCGCCGTTCCAGGTGCGGCCCGGGTCGCCGCGCAGCATCCCGGCGGCCCAGCGCAGGTAGCGCTGCGCCAGCGGGGTGCGGTCGTTGAGGTTGTACCGGCTGAGCTGGGCGTCCACCACGGCGGCCGGCGGTCGCGGGCTGCGTCCCTCGTAGTTGGACCTCGGGTCCAGCGTGGCGGCGGCCAGCAGGTAGGTCAGGCTGGTGGCCACCGCGACCAGCAGGGCGTACCCGGCCAGCCGGCGGAGCAGGTACGGCAGGAACGGCAGGAACCGCGGCACCGCTGCCATCGCCCGCCTTCCCGGCCAGGGGCGCGCGGCCCCGCGCGCCCGATCGGTCAACCGCGGCCCGCTCGGTGACCGCAGGTGACCATCCTGCTACATCAGGTGACCGGAGTGAGGCAGGAGGGCGGCGGCGGCGCCTGGTGTCGGCGGCGGCCGGCGAGCCGGTGCGCGGCGCCCGCGCCCGCGGCGCC